>NZ_VDFV01000022.1 GCF_006152145.1 Rubellimicrobium roseum
AAAGGTGCGGTACCGCCCTTCCTGGTGGAGACGGTCGAGCGCTGCGTCGAGCTGGGCGGTGTAATCCACAGAACCATTCCTTGCCGAGGGCCTTCGGGACGGATGTAGGGCACCGTCCGGCTGCGGGCTTTGTCCTAGATCAAATGCACGGTCGAAGCCATGGCACAAAACGTCGCCCATCGGCAGGTCGGATTTCCATACCGACCTTGGTCCGAGGACCCTCCCCCCATTGCCGCCTTTCCGCCCCCGCCCTAGCCTCCCGGGCAGCCAACCGGAGACCCCCATGCTCGACCCCGTCCTCGCCCGCATCGACGCCGACCTGCCGCACGCGATCCAGCGGCTGCTCGCGCTCCTGCGGATCCCGTCCATCTCCACCGACCGCGTTCACGCCCCCGACTGCGAGGTGGCCGCCGACTGGCTGGTGCAGGACCTCATCGACATGGGCTTCAAGGCCGCCAAGCACCCGACCTCGGGCCGCCCGATGGTCGTGGGCCAGGGCGGCCAGGGCGACCGGCACCTCCTCTTCTACGGCCATTACGACGTGCAGCCGGTCGATCCCCTCAACCTCTGGGACAAACCCCCCTTCGTCCCCGAGGTGCAGGACACGCCCCAGGGCCGCGTGATCCGCGGCCGCGGCGCCTCGGACGACAAGGGCCAGCTCATGACCTTCGTCGAGGCCTGCCGTGCCTGGATCGCCGTCCACCACCGGCTCCCCGCCCGCGTCACGGTGTTCTTCGAGGGCGAAGAGGAGTCGGGCTCCCCCTCCCTCGTCCCCTTCATGGAGGCGAACAAGGACCTCCTGACCGCCGACCTCGCGCTCATCTGCGACACCGACCTCTTCGACCGGGACACGCCCGCCATCACCACGATGCTGCGCGGCCTCGTGGGCGAGGAGGTCGTCATCACCGGCCCCCGCATGGACCTCCATTCCGGCATGTACGGGGGCGCCGCGATCAATCCGATCCGGGTCCTCTCGCGCATCCTGTCCACGCTCCACGACGAAAACGGCCGCGTCACCGTCCCCGGCTTCTACGACGGCGTCGAGGAGCTGACGCCCGAGCTTCGCGCCCAGTGGGACGCCCTGGGCTTCGACGAATCCCAGTTCCTGGGCGACGTGGGCCTGTCGGTCCCGGCGGGCGAACGGGGCCGGGGCGTCCTCGAATCCATCTGGGCCCGCCCCACCTGCGAGATCAACGGCATCTCGGGCGGCTACGCGGGCGACGGCTTCAAGACGGTCCTCCCCTCCAAGGCCACCGCCAAGGTCAGCTTCCGCCTCGTGGGCCAGCAGGACCCGCTCAGGATCCGCGAAAGCTTCCGCACGATGGTCCGCGCCATGGTGCCCGCCGACTGCACGGTGGAGTTCAGGGACCACGGCGCCTCGCGCGCCTCCGTCATGTCCACGGCCAACCCCGCCTTCGAGAAGGCCCGCGCCGCGCTCTCGGACGAATGGCCCCGCCCCGCGGCCTTCACGGGCTCCGGCGGCTCAATCCCGGTCGCGGGCCACTTCAAGACGATCCTGGGGATGGACTCGATGCTGATCGGCTTCGCCCAGGAGGACGACCTGATCCACTCCCCCAACGAGAAGTACGACGTCCGCAGCTTCCACAAGGGCATTCGAAGCTGGGCCCGCATCCTCGCGGCCCTGTCCTGACCCGAACGGGCTCCGGAGCCCTCGCGCTCCGGAGCCCGGCCCCTTCAGGCCTTCTTCGTCACCAGCGGCTTGCCGATCTCGCCGTCCCGCGCGTGCTGGATGGGCAGCGTGAATTCCGGCTCCTTCCGCAGGTCGCGCGGCACGTCCTCGCCCGGCATCCCCTTGGCGGGCGTCACGCCGCCGTCGGCCAGCCACAGCGCCCCCGTCACATAGCTCGCCTCGTCCGAGGCGAGGAACGCCACCACGTTCGCCATCTCCTCGGGCGTGCCGCGCCGGCCCATCATCGCGGCCATCACGGTCGTTTCCTCGGTCTTGGCGTCCATCACGCCCTCGCCCTTGTGCGTCCAGGCGGTGCTGATCGCGCCGGGGCAGATGCAGTTGGCCCGCACGCCATGCTGCGCGCCCTCGCCCGCCACGCCCTTGCAGAAGGCGTGGATGAAGCCCTTCGTGCCCCCGTAGGGCGAGAACTTGGGCGTCCCGTTGAACCCGGCCTCCGAGCCCGCGAAGACGATGTTGCCCCGCGTCTTCTGGAGATGCGGCATGGCGAACTTCGTCATCAGGAAGGCCGACCGCACGTTCATCTTCACCGTGTAGTCGAACTGGAAGATGTCATAGTCCTCAACGGCGGCCAGCTCCACCAGCACGCCCGCGATGTTGGCTAGGATGTCGAGCTTGCCGAAGGCCCGCCCGCAGGCCTCGACGCACTCGCGCGCGTTCTCCTCCTCGGACACGTCGCCCAGGTGGACGGCCGCCTGCCCGCCCATCCGGCGGATCGCCTCGGCCACGTCCTCCACCGGATCGTCGGGCAACCCGTTGAGCAGGACCTGGGCCCCCTCGCGCGCGAACTTGAGCGCCACCGCCTCGCCGATCCCGGCGCCCGCGCCCGTCACGATCGCCACCTTGCCTTCCAGTCGTCCGGCCATGCCGTCTCTCCGTGGATCAGGGGGCGCCCGGCGCCCCGTCGCCCGCCCAACGCAAGCCGAGCCGAAGGGTTGCGTGATCCACGGACGCCCCGGCGCGTGGTCCCTCGCCGGGGTGTTGCGCGAAGCGGGGGAGGACCGTTCGGTGCTGTCAGACCTCGTTAACCTCTGACGCGCATCCTGGGGGCAAGTCACCGCTGCCCGGATGCCCCCATGGACCCCGACGCCCTCCTGCGCGACCCCTCGCGCCTGTCCTTTGCCCGCCGCCAGCCGCTCCTGGCGCTGCACGCGCGCCTCGCCCCCCTGGCCCAGGGCCGCCCCGAGGCGCGCGCGCTCGCGGCCCGCGCCTTCCTCGCCGCGCTGGCGCTCGCCGCCTCGCCCGCCACCGACGAGGCGCTCGCGAACGGCGCCCGCCACGAGCTGTCGCGCTTCACGCACGACCTCCTGTCCCTCGACTGGAACAGCTACCGCATGGAGCCCGAGGCGCCCTTCCTGCCCGGCTGGGCCCGCCGCGCCGCGCTCGACGCCGCCCTCCCGCCCGAGCACCGCCGCGACCGCCCGCTGCCCCGGCCAAGGGCGGACCAGCCGGCGCCTTTGCCGCCCGAGCAAGCCGGGGTGCATCGACGCAGCGGCGAGGGGCAGTGCCCCTCCCTACGCCACCAGCCGCGCCACGACGCCCGGCAGGTCGGCATAGCGCTCCAGCAGCACGTCCGGCCCCAGGGCCGCGACGTCCTCCCCGCCCGGCCCGAAGGCCACGAGGATCGACGGCACCCCCGCCGCCCGCGCGGTGCGGTGGTCGGTGTCGGTGTCCCCCACCAGGCAGGCCCGACGCGGATCGCCCCCCGCCCGCGTCACCGCCTCGACGAAGGGGCGCGGGTCGGGCTTGCGCACGGGCAGCGTGTCCGCCCCCACGAGGCTGTCGAACAGCCCGCGCACGCCCAGCTTCCCCAGCAGCAGCTCCGACAGACCCTGCGGCTTGTTGGTGCAGACTCCCGTCGCGTAGCCCAGGGCGCGCAGCCGCTCCACGGCCTCCGCCGCGCCGGGATACAGGACGGTGTGCTCGCAGATCGCCTCCTCGTAGCGTGTGAGAAGGCGGGGATACTGCCGCTCGATCTCCTCGGCGCCCCGGCCCCCCGCCCGCGCGAAGCCCAGCGACAGCATCGCCCGCCCACCCCGCAGCGCCACGCCCGCGTCGCCCGCGTCCAGCAGGTCCCCGAGCCCCAGGTCGCGAAAGCAGCCGTTCGCCGCGGCGAGCAGGTCCCCGCTCGTGTCCGCAAGCGTGCCGTCGAGGTCGAAGATCACCGTGCGCAGGCCTTGGGTCATCGGGCCACCTCCTTGGGCGGCTGTAACGGACCGACAAAGGTTGTGAACCCCCGCCCCGGCCCTCAGGCTTGGAAAGCCGGGGCCTGTTGCATAGAAGGCCATCAATTGGAACGAGGGAACGAGGCGAAGATGGGCGGGACCGGAGGCGTGGGCGTCGTGATCCTCGCGGCGGGCGCGGGCACGCGGATGAATTCCGAGCGGCCCAAGGTGCTGCACGAACTCGCGGGCGCGCCGCTGCTGCACCATGCGATGCGCGCCGCCGCCGCGCTCGCGCCCGAACGGATGGTCGTCGTGACCGGCGTCGGCGCCGCGCAGGTCGAAAAATCCGCCCGCGCCTTCGACCCCGAGGTGGTCACCGTCCATCAGGCCGAGCAGAAGGGCACCGCCCACGCGGTCCTTCAGGCGCGCGACCTGCTCGGGGACCACGACGGCGACGTGATCGTGCTCTTCGGCGACACCCCCTTCGTCGCCCCCGAGACGCTGGAGCGGATGCTGGAGGCGCGCGCGAGCGCCGACGTGGTCGTGCTGGGCTTCGAGACCGCGAACCCCGAGGCCCGCTACGGCCGCCTCGTCACCGAGGGCGACCGGCTCGACCGCATCGTGGAATGGAAGGACGCCGACGCGGCCACCCGCGCGATCCGCCTGTGCAACTCGGGCGTCCTCTGCGCCGAAGGCACCTTCCTCTTCGACCTCCTGCGCGAGGTCGGCAACGCCAACGCCTCGGGCGAGTACTACCTGACCGACGTGATCGGACTCGCCCGCGCCCGCGGCATGACCGCTCGCGTCGTCCGCTGCGACGAGAGCGAGACGCTGGGCATCAACTCCCGGTCCGAGCTTCTGGCCGCCGAGTCCGCCTTCCAGGCCCGCGCCCGCGCCATCGCGCTTGACGACGGCGTCTCGATGCCCGCGCCCGAGACGGTGATCTTCGCCTATGACACGGTGGTGGGTCGCGACGCGACGGTCGAGCCCCACGTGGTCTTCGGCCCCGGCGTGACGGTGGAAAGCGAGGCCCGCATCCGCGCCTTCTCGCACCTGGAGGGCTGCCATGTCAGCCGCGGCGCGACCGTGGGCCCCTTCGCCCGCCTGCGCCCCGGCGCCGAGCTGGCCGAGGAGGTCCATGTCGGCAACTTCGTGGAGATCAAGGCCGCCCGGATCGACGAGGGCGCCAAGGTCAACCACCTGAGCTACATCGGCGACGCCGAGGTGGGCGAGCGCGCCAACATCGGCGCGGGCACGATCACCTGCAACTACGACGGCGTCTTCAAGCACCGCACCGTCATCGGCAAGGGCGCCTTCATCGGCTCCGACACGATGCTGGTGGCTCCCGTCCGCATCGGCGACGGCGCCATGACGGCCTCGGGCTCGGTCATCACCCGCGACGTGGCGCCCGGCGCCCTGGCCGTCGCCCGCGCCCGGCAGGACGACAAGCCGGGCTTCGCCACCAAGTTCTTCGATAAACTGCGGGCCCTCAAGGCCGCCAAGACGAAAGCCTGACCCCATGTGCGGAATCATCGGAATCCTGGGCTCGCACGAGGTCGCCCCCCTTCTCGTCGAATCCCTCAAGCGCCTGGAGTATCGCGGCTACGACAGCGCGGGGATCGCCACGGTCAACGAGGGCCGGCTGGACCGCCGGCGCGCCGTGGGCAAGCTCGTGAACCTGTCGGACGTGCTGGTGCATGATCCCCTGCCCGGCCACGCCGGCATCGGCCACACCCGTTGGGCCACCCACGGCGTCCCGGCCGAGCGCAACGCCCACCCGCACCGGGCGGGCCGCGTCTCGGTTGTCCACAACGGCATCATCGAGAACTTCCGCGAGCTGCGCGCCTGGCTGGCCGACCGCGGCCTCGTGCAGGAGTCCGACACCGACACCGAGACGGTGGCTCTTCTGGCCAACCTGTTCCTGTCCGAGGGCGCCAGCCCCGAGGAAGCGGTGGAGATGACGCTCCAGCGCCTTCACGGCGCCTATGCGCTCCTGTTCATCTTCGAGGGCGAGGAAGACCTGCTCATCGCCGCCCGCAAGGGATCTCCCCTCGCCATCGGCCATGGCGACGGCGAGATGTTCGTGGGCTCCGACGCCATCGCGCTCGCGCCCTTCACCTCCCGGATCACCTATCTCGAGGAAGGCGACTGGGCCGTCGTGACCCGCGCCGGCGCCCGGATCAAGGACGGCGCCGGCCGGCTCGCCAACCGTCCGGCCAAGACGATCCAGATCGAGTCGGCTCAGGTCGACAAGGCCGGACACCGCCATTTCATGGCCAAGGAGATCGCCGAGCAGCCCTCTCGCCTCACCACCGCGCTGAACCATTATCTCGCCGAGGACGGCACGTTCCGCCTGCCCGGCCAGGGCCTTGACTTCCGCGCCATGGACCGGCTCACGATGGTCGCCTGCGGGACCGCTTCCTACGCCTGCCTTGTGGCCAAGTATTGGTTCGAGCAGATCGCGGGCCTGCCTGTCGACGTCGACGTGGCCTCGGAGTTCCGCTACCGAGAGCCGCCCATCCCGCCCCGCACGGCCGCGCTGTTCGTGAGCCAGTCGGGCGAGACCGCCGACACCCTGGCCGCGCTCCGCTATTGCCGCGACAAGGCGGCCACCATCCTGTCGGTCGTGAACGTGGCCGAAAGCTCGATCGCCCGGGAATCCGACCTCGCCCTGCCCATCCTCGCCGGGCCTGAGATCGGCGTGGCCTCCACCAAGGCCTTCTCCTGCCAGCTCGTCGTGCTGGCGCTCCTGGCGCTGGAGGCCGGACGGCAGCGTGGTCACATGGATGAAGCGACCCATGCCGAACGCCTCGCTGCCCTGCGCTCGATCCCTGGCCTCGTGAACCATGCACTGGGGCTTTCGGAGGCCTCGGACCGAGTGGCGGCCAAGCTTGCCGAAGCTCGTGACATCCTGTTCCTGGGGCGCGGCCGCATGTACCCGCTCGCGTTGGAGGGTGCGCTGAAGCTCAAGGAGATCAGCTACATACATGCCGAAGCTTACGCGTCAGGCGAGCTTAAGCACGGCCCCATCGCGCTGGTGGACAAGTCCGTTCCGGTCATCGTCATGGCTCCGCATGACGAACTCTTCGACAAGACCGTCTCTAACATGCAGGAGGTCATGGCCCGAGGCGGTCAGGTACTCCTCGTGACGGACCGCGAGGGCGCGAACGTGGCGGCCCATGGCGTGTGGGAGATGCTGGTGCTGCCGGATGTGGCCGCGCTCTGGGCGCCGATCCTCTATGCCGTTCCGGCTCAGCTTCTCGCCTACCATACGGCCATCGCCAAGGGCACCGATGTCGACCAGCCGCGCAACCTCGCCAAATCGGTTACGGTGGAGTGAGATGGCCAAACAGTTCTCCTGCTTCGAGCCGGCGCACCAAGCCTTTATCCAAGAGCAGCCCATCTACTTCGTGGGAACCGCCGCCCCCGAAGGCCGGGTGAACGTGTCTCCCAAGGGCCGGGACTCGCTTCGAGTAATAGGTCCGAACCGTCTGGTCTGGCGCAATCTCACCGGCTCGGGCAACGAGACGGCGGCTCATCTGCTACAGGCTGACCGGATGACAGTCATGTGGTGCTCGTTCACCACCCGGCCGCTGATCCTCCGGGCCTACGGGACGGCCACCGTCATTCATCATGGCGAGCCTGGGTGGGACGAGCTGGACAGGCATTTTCCGTCCGAGCTTGGTGCGCGTCAGATCTTCGACATGACCGTGGATCTTGTGCAGACCTCCTGCGGCTATGCGGTCCCGTTCATGGATTATCGGTCGGAACGCGACACGCTGGTCAAGTGGGCCGAGGACCGAGGCGAGGACGGAGTCGAGCGCTACTGGCAGGAGAAGAACCGTCGGAGCATCGACGGTTTTCCGACGGGGATGCCAGAGTGACCGACCCCGAAGTGCTGACCGCGCTGGAAGCCCTTAGCGACCCCGAGCGCGCCATCCGGATGGCCGAGTACCACAAGGTCCCGCGCCGATATCTGGGTGTGCCGGTACCCGAGATCGAGTCGCTCGTCGACGACTGGCGCGCGGGTGCATCCCTGGAGCACCGGCTTGCACTTGCCTCGTCGCTTTGGGAAACGAACGTCCACGAGGCCCGCATCGCCGCAGCCAAGCTTCTGACCCAGGCTCGCATCCGTCCGGAAGACGAGGCCGTCTGGCGCTTGATCGCGTCCTGGGTACCCAGTTTCGACGGTTGGGCCATTGCTGACCATGCCTCCAAGGCCGGCGAGCGACGCCTTGTCGCCGACCCCCGCCGTCTCGACGAAGTCGAGACCTGGGTCGGCACCGACCACATGTGGACCCGTCGCGCCGCGTTGGTCATGACCCTGCCCTGGACCAAGGATCGGTTTCCGAAGCCGTCCGACCTAGCGGTGCGCGAGCGAGTCCTGGGTTGGTGCGAAGCGTTGGCCTCCGACCGGGACTGGTTCATCCAGAAGGCGATCGCCTGGTGGCTGCGCGACTTGTCCAAGAAGGACCCCGACCGGGTCCGCACATGGCTTCAAGCCCATGGGGCGGGCCTCGCTCCCTTCGCCCAAAGGGAGGCCGCGCGCCACCTTGATTTGGCATAGAACCGCTGACGACCCGGCCCGGATCGGTCTTCTTAGCCGTCGCAATATGCTTCTGAATTGAGCCCTTCGACCGAGCAGCAGATGACCGTCTGTATTGGATGGGAAGCAGCCATGCTTTTCAAGGCATCATGCCAAGGTGCCTGCTCACTGGCAGAAGCAACATGGGGGACGGCGCTCACGCCTCGGCGTAATGCAGGCGATCGGCGGACCGGCAATCGACATGGCCCAGACCCTACTTGAGCTTGGTCTTGATCGCTGGGAAGTCCCGCCAATGGACGCCGCTGCCACGGCGGATCACCACGTCCTCGGGCGCAATCTGAAAGGGCGAAAGCGTTGGTGTCGTGCCCAAACGATCAAAGAGCGCCGGGAAGTCGGTCGTGAGCAGCCCATCGAACAGATCCTCGAACCGCTCGATCACGAAGTAGGAGGCTTGGAAGTCATCAATGTAATAACCTGTCCTCAGCACCCGCTCCAATTGGAAGCCCAGCCAGTTGGCCGAGGAGTCCTCGGCGACATAGCGGGCCTCGCCGAACGAGGAACAGATCCCCGCACCGTAGATCTGAATGCCCTCCGGCTTGCGGATCAGGCCGAACTCGATAGTGTACCAGTTCAATCGGGCCAGGAACTTGACGCCCTTCCGTTCGATCGCCTCCAAGCCGATCCGACCGTATTCGGTCATGTAATCGGCATACGCGGCGTTTGTGAGCAGAGGGACATGGCCGAAGACGTCGTGGAAGATGTCGGGCTCCTCCAGATAGTCGAGTTGTTCGCGCGTGCGGATGAAGGTGCCGGCTGGAAAACGCCGCGCCGCCAACATCTCAAAGAAGGGCCGAGAGGGGATGAGGCCTGGCACCGCCACCACTTCCCAACCGGTAGCCTTGCGCAGGCTTCGGTTCATGCGTTCAAAATCGGGCACCCCACCGGCATCGATGCCGAGCACCCGCAGACCGTCCAGATACTCTCGGCAAACATGGCCGTCGAGGGTTCGAAGCTGCCGCTCGAACAGCGCACCCCAGACCGCATGGTCGTCGGGAGTGTATCTCGCCCAGTCCTGATCGACGGCGCAATCCTCGGCATGGGTGGCGGTCAGTACGGCATGTTCGGCCATGGTCGTTCGCTCCCGTCATAAAGGGGCACCCGATCTTCACCCAATTCAACGTAGGCGGTGAAAGGCCTGTTCCGCGATACTCAGACCGATGTCATGCCGCCATGCGTATTAAGGAAGTACCGCGAAAAGATGGGAGAGCAGGCCGCGCCCAAAGCGCGGGCGTTACCGCCAACCTGTCCCTCCTCCATGCGAATAGGACTCAAGCCGCGGGTGTCGAGCTTCCCGACCTCTTCCCGCGTGGCGTCCACGAGCCGCGAGCGGACATCGGGCGGGAATGCACCATCCACCAGCACCGCCTCGAAATCGATCACGGCGCAGACCGTGACTGCCGCACGGGCGAGCTGCCGCGCGGTGCCGGCGATCCATTGGTCCAAGGGTTCCGCGAACTCGGTCCAGTCCTGGGGTTGATGCCAGAGCCGGTCCGATGATCGACCGGCCCGGACCAGCGCCTCCTCGAGCAGAAACAGCGAAGCCAGATCGATGAGCTGACGGTCGGCGCCGTCCGAGCCGCGCACCGGAAGCGACCCGAAGGCACCGGCATTGCCGAAGGCGCCTTCGAAGACCGAGTGGTTCAGCACCACGCCACCGCCGATGAAGCTGCCGATGAAGAAATAGGCGAAATCACGAAACTCGCGCCCTCGCCCATGGACCTGCTCGGCGCGGCAGGCCGCGGTGCCGTCATTCTCGAGGAACACGGGCAAAGGCGAGAAGACCCCTACGGCTGCCGCGTAGTCCACTTCGCGCCAAGCGTCCAGAGAACCTCGGGGCGCCCCGATAGCCTCGTCCCAGTCCCAGATCTCGTAGGGCTTGGCGATGCCGATGCCGGCGATCCGACTCGTCTCTTCAGGCTTCATGTTCTCGATGAAGACATCGAGGCCCCGTTGCAGGAAACCGAACACCTCCTCGGGCATGGGCCACCGATAGGTCGTATGAAGTTGACGCCGAACGCCGCCCAGCAGATCCACGAGCAGGAGGTCGGCGCTGCGCCTCCCGATCTTCAGGCCCACCGAAAAGGCCCCGTCGGGCGACAAGCTCATGGGGATGCGCGGCTTTCCCACGCGACCGCGCTGGGGAGCGCCTCGCCGGATGAGGCCTTCGCCTTCGAGCCCCCGGAGGATGACCGAGACCGTCTGCGCCGACAGGCCGGCCGTCCGTGCAAGGTCGCTGCCCGGCAGCGGGCCATGCCGCTGCAGCGTCGACAGGATCAGCCGTTCGTTGTGGTCCCTGAGCCCCTGCTGGTTCACGCCAGCGCTCAAGCTTCGGACCAAGCCCGTCTCCATCCATCTTCCTCCCTTGTGAAAGGAGATACTCCACACGATTCATAAATCAACAAGACTTACATATTGACGAGACGACCTGGATCGTTGTTTGGTGTGGCCGTTCCATCGTCACCACGATGGGGGAGGACCGCGGGCCACCAAGCCCGCGCTAGATGTCTGGGAGGACATATCCATGAAGAAGCTTCTTGCCGGCTCGGCGCTGGCCCTTGTCGCCATGTCCGGTGCTGCCTTCGCGCAGGACGAGGTCTCCGCCTGCCTCATCACCAAGACGGAAACCAACCCGTTCTTCGTGAAGATGCGCGAAGGTGCCGAGGCCAAGGCCGCCGAGCTCGGGATCACGCTCAACGCCTATGCCGGCCGCGAGGACGGGGATCATGAATCCCAGGTGCAGGCGATCGAGACCTGCATCGCCAATGGCGTTTCGGGCATCCTGATCGCCGCCTCGGACACCGCCGCCATTGTGGACTCGGTCCAGCAGGCCCGTGACGCCGGCATCCTCGTAATCGCTCTCGACACGCCGCTGAACCCGATCGACGCCGCCGACGCGACCTTCGCCACCGACAACTTCCTGGCCGGCGAGTTGATCGGTCGCTGGGCCGCCGCCACGATGGGCGACGCCGCCGCGGATGCGAAGATCGCCTTCCTCAACCTCGACGTGAGCCAGCCGACCGTGGACGTCCTGCGCAACCAGGGCTTCATGACCGGCTTCGGCATCGACACCGCCGACGTCGCCGTCATCGGGGACGAAAGCGATCCCCGGATCGTCGGGCACGACGTGACGCAGGGCAACGAGGAAGGCGGGCGCCGCGCGATGGAAAACCTCCTCGCGACCGATCCCGAGATCAACGTGGTCCACACCATCAACGAGCCCTCGGCCGCCGGCGCCTACCAGGCGCTTCAGGCCGTGGGCCGCGAGAACGACGTGCTGATCGTTTCGGTCGACGGCGGCTGCCCCGGCGTCCAGAACGTTCAGGACGGCGTCATCGGCGCGACCTCGCAGCAGTACCCTCTCCAGATGGCGGCGCTCGGCGTCGAGGCCATCGCCCAGTACGCGGCCGACGGCACCCTGCCCCAGCCCACCGAAGGCAAGGACTTCTTCGACACCGGCGTGGCGCTCGTGACCGGCACCCCGGTCGAAGGCGTGGAGTCGATCTCGGTCGAGGAAGGCCTGGAGCTCTGCTGGGGCTGACGGCCCCGCTTGAGGCTTGATCGCTCGGGCGGTCTCGCATCACACTGATCGGAACTGGGGCGGGCTTCGGTCCGCCCCAGGCACATGAGGGGCAGCGGCCCCCGCCCCGGAGGAGATCCCGCATGAGCGGCACCGACAACTTCGAAGCCGTGGTCAAGGAGCGCCGCACCGAAGCGGTGGCCGAGTTCCACGAGGACAAGACCCTCATCAAACGATTCCAGCATGCCCTGCACGTGTCGCCCGCGCTGGTGCCGCTCCTTGTGCTGCTGGTGTCAATCGTGCTCTTCGCGGGGCTGGTGGGCTCGCGCTTCTTCTCGGCGGCGACGCTGACGCTGATCCTCCAGCAGGTGCAACTCGTGGGCATCGTGGCCGCGGCGCAGACGCTGGTGATCCTGACCGCCGGGATCGACCTGTCGGTGGGCGCGATCGCGGTGCTCTCGTCGGTCGTGATGGGTCAGTTCGCCTTCCGCTACGGCCTTCCCGTGCCGCTGGCGATCCTGTGCGGCTTGGGGGTCGGGACGATCCTGGGCTACCTCAACGGCTGGCTCGTTGCGGTGATGAAGCTGCCGCCGTTCATCGTCACGCTGGGGACCTGGCAGATCATCCTGGCCTCCAACTTCCTGTACTCGAAGAACGAGACGATCCGCGCGCAGGACATCGAGGCCAACGCGCCGTTGCTGCAGTTCTTTGCTAACACCTTCAAGATTGGCGCGGACGAGTCGGGCCGCGGCGGCGCGACCTTCACCTTCGGCGTGATCTTCATGCTGCTGCTGATCGCGGTTTTGGCCTATGCCCTGCGCTCGACCGCCTGGGGCCGGCACGTCTATGCCGTGGGCGACGATCCCGACGCAGCCCAGCTTTCGGGCGTGAACGTCAAGCGCACGCTCATCTCGGTCTATGCGCTCTCGGGACTCATCTGCGCCTTCGCGGGCTGGGCTCTCATCGGCCGTATCGGCTCGGTGTCGCCCACCTCGGGGGCCGAGCTCAACATCCAGTCCATCACCGCCGTGGTGATTGGGGGCATCTCGCTCTTCGGCGGGCGCGGGTCGATCTGGGGAGCGCTCTTCGGGGCGCTGATCGTGGGCGTGTTCTCGCTCGGCCTGCGGCTTCTGGGCGTGGACCCGCAATGGACCTTCTTCTTCATCGGCGTGCTCATCATCGTGGCCGTCGCCGTGGACCAATGGATCAGAAAGGTCGCCGCCTGATGCAGACCCAGACGCAGCACCAAGTGCAGGACCCCACCATGGCCGGGCAGCAGCCGATCCTCGTCGGGCGCGGCCTCGTGAAGCGCTACGGCAAGGTCGTGGCGCTAGATCACTGCGACTTCGACCTTTACCCGGGCGAGATCCTGGCGGTGATCGGCGACAACGGCGCGGGCAAGTCCACCCTGATCAAGGCGATCTCGGGCGCGGTCATTCCCGACGAAGGCGACATCTTCCTTGAAGGGCAAAGGATCGCCTTCCGCAATCCGACCGAGGCCCGGGACGCGGGCATCGAGACCGTGTACCAGACGCTTGCCATGTCGCCGGCGCTGTCCATCGCCGACAATATGTTCATGGGGCGCGAGCTGCGAAAGCCCGGCTTCATGGGCCAGTGGCTGCGCCAGCTGGACCGGCCGCGCATGGAGAAGTTCGCCCGGGAGAAGCTGAGCGAACTCGGGCTCATGACGATTCAGAACATCAACCAAGCCGTGGAGACGCTCTCGGGCGGGCAACGGCAAGGCGTGGCGGTGGCACGGGCGGCAGCCTTTGGCTCCAAGGTCATCATTCTGGACGAGCCCACGGCGGCGCTGGGGGTGAAGGAGTCGCGCCGGGTGCTGGAGCTGATCCTCGACGTGAAGTCGCGGGGCATCCCGATCATCCTGATCTCGCACAACATGCCCCACGTCTTCGAGGTCGCCGACCGCATCCATGTCCACCGGCTGGGCAAGCGGCTTTGCGTGATCCGGCCGCAGAACCACACGATGTCGGATGCGGTGGCCTACATGACCGGGGCCCGCGTCCCCGACACCGAGTTCGAGTCCGCCTGACGTGCTCGACATCTCGGCGCAGGTGACGGCGCTCGCCGAGCGGGCGACCGAGCTGACCGAGACGCGCCCCCGCGTCCTCGTGGCTCTCGCGGGGGCGCCGGCGGCGGGCAAGTCGACGCTGGCCGCCGCCGTCCATCGCCGCCTGCGGGACCAGCGCGTTCCGGCCGAGGTGGTCCCGCTGGACGGTTTCCTTCTGGATACGGCGGTGCTCGACGCGCGGGGGCTGCGGCAGCGAAAGGGGGCGCCCGAGACCTTCGACTCCCAGGGCTTCCTGCACCTCGTGCGCCGCCTCAAGACGGGGGGCGAGGTCGTCGCCCCGATCTTCGACCGCGCCCGCGACATCGCCATCGCTGGGGCGCAGGTCGTTCCGGCCGACTGCCGGGTGGTCATCTGCGAGGGCGGCTACCTCCTTTTCGACGAGGCGCCCTGGCGCGAGCTCCTTCCGCTCTGGGATCTGACCGCGCGGGTGGACGTACCCCTTCGGGAGCTGCGGGCGCGGCTGATCCAGCGCTGGCTGAGCCACGGCCTGTCGCGCGCGGCCGCGACGCGGCGTGCCGAGAGCAACGACGTGCCCAACGCCGAACGCATTATCGGGCGGGAGTTGCCGGCGCAGTTCCTGCTCGCCATGCGCCACTAGAAGGACGATGCCCCGCCGCTGCGCCTGGAAGGGAGAGATCACGATCCCTTGCAGGCCTTCCGAGCGGTCCTATGATCCACCCATATGACGACGACCGCGCCCCACCCGCTCGACGCCGCGACCATCTCGCGCCTCCTGGCCGGACGGCATGATGATCCGTTCTCGGTGCTGGGTCCCCATTCGCATGAGGGGTCCACCTGGGTCACGGCCCTGGACCCCGGAGCCGAGGACCTGGCGGCGGTCGTCGACGGGACCGAGCACCCCCTGCCCCGGATCGAGGGGGCTCTCTTTGGCGGTCGGGTTCCGGATGGACGGCCCTACCGGCTGCGCGGGCGCGGCTTCGGGACGCAATGGGAGTACGAGGACGCCTTCCGCTTCGGCCCGGTCCTCGGGTCGCTCGACGAGTACCTTCTGGGCGAAGGCACGCATAGCCGGCTCTGGGAGGCGCTCGGGGCCCATGTGAGGACACATGAGGGGGTGCCCGGCACCCATTTCGCGGTCTGGGCCCCCAACGCCCGGCGCGTCTCGGTGGTGGGCGACTTCAATGCCTGGGACGGACGGCGCCATCCGATGCGCCGGCGCGGCGCAACTGGCGTGTGGGAGATCTTCGTTCCCCATGTGGGCGAGCGGCACTGCTACAAGTACGAAATCGTCGGACCCCATGGCGAGATGCTTCCGCTCAAGGCCGATCCCGTGGGGTTCGGCTCGCAGCACCCGCCCGAGACGGCGAGCGTGGTCCGCGACATCCACGGCTATGGCTGGAGCGATGCCGAATGGATGGGTGCGCGGGCCGCCCGGCACCGCCGCGACGCGCCGATCTCGATCTATGAGGTGCACCTGGGCTCGTGGAAGCGGGTCTGGGCCGAAGGTGGGCGCCCGCTGTCCTACCGCGAAGCGGCCCGGGAGCTCGTGACCTATGCCAAGGACATGGGCTTCACGCATCTCGAGTTCCTGCCGCTGTCGGAGTATCCCTTCGACGGGTCCTGGGGCTACCAGCCCATCGGGCTCTACGCCCCTTCGATCCGCTTCGGGCCGCCGCACGAGTTCCGCGACCTCGTGCAGGCCGCGCACGAGGCGGGACTTGGGGTGCTGCTCGACTGGGTGCCGGCGCATTTCCCGTCGGATGCCCATGGGCTGGCACGCTTCGACGGCACCGCGCTCTACGAGCACGCGGACCCGCGCGAAGGGTTCCATCAAGACTGGAACACGCTGATCTACAACTACGGTCGGCGCGAGGTCACGAATTTCCTCGTGGCCAATGCGCTCTACTGGCTCGACGAGTACCACGTCGACGGGCTGCGCGTGGATGCGGTGGCCTCGATGCTCTATCGCGACTACTCGCGAAAGGCCGGCGAATGGGTGCCCAACATCCATGGCGGGCGCGAGAACCTGGAGGCGATCGACCTGCTGCGCCGCATGAACGTCGCCGCCTACGGCCAGAGTCCGGGCATCATGACCGTGGCCGAGGAGTCGACCGCCTTTCCGGGCGTCTCGGCGCCGGTCCATGCCGGGGGTCTGGGCTTCGGCTTCAAGTGGAACATGGGGTGGATGAACGACACCCTGTCCTACATGCACAAGGAACCTCTCTACCGGAAGTATCATCACCACCAGATGACCTTCGGCCTGCACTATGCCTTCAGCGAAAATTTCATCCTGCCGATCAGCCACGACGAGGTGGTGCACGGGAAGGGCTCGATGATCGGCAAGATGCCCGGGAACTGGGAAGAGAAGTGCGGCAACCTCCGGGCCTATTACGGCTTCATGTGGGGCCACCCGGGCAAGAAGCTCCTGTTCATGGGATGCGAGTTCGGGCAGCGCGGCGAATGGAACCATCAGGCCGAGCTGGACTGGGCGGCGGTCCAGCACGGGCCCGAGCACAGGGGGCTCCAGCGGCTCGTGCGCGATCTCAACCTGCTTTACCGGGAGACGCCGGCTCTCCATGCCCGCGACGGCGATCCCGAGGGATTCCAGTGGATCGAAGGCGGCGACGCCGAGCATTCGATCTTCGCCTGGACCCGGCGGGGGTTCGGGCCGGACGAGCTTTGCGTGGTCGTCTGCAACTTCACGCCGGTCGAGCGCCGGGGCCACCGCATCGGCCTGCCGGCACCGGGCCGCTGGGTCGAGGCGCTCAACACCGATGCGGCCGCCTATCACGGCGGCAACCGGCTCAACCGGAGCGTCCTGGCCGAAGAGCGGGGCTGGATGGGCCAGCCGTTCTCGGCCGAGATGACGCTGCCGCCGCTCTCGACGCTGATCTTCAAGCTCGACCGCTGACGGGTGGGGAGGCCCGACGCCATGCCGCAAAACCGACGACTCACCCAGAGATCCATGGCCTTCGTCCTTGCGGGCGGGCGGGGCTCGCGCCTGCGGGAACTGACCGACCGCCGCGTGAAGCCCGCCGTCTACTTCGGCGGCAAGTCCCGGATCATCGACTTCGCTCTGTCGAACGCGATGAACTCGGGCATCCGCAAGATCGCCATCGCCACCCAGTACAAGGCGCATTCGCTGATCCGGCACCTCCAGCGCGGCTGGACTTTCTTCCGGGCCGAGCGGAACGAGTTCCTGGACATCCTGCCCGCGTCCCAGCGGATGGACAACGAGAACTGGTATCGCGGCACGGCCGACGCCGTGACGCAGAACATCGACATCGTGGACAGCTACGACGTCGACTACATCATCATCCTGGCGGGCGACCACATCTACAAGATGGACTACGAGGTCATGATCCGCGAGCACGCCGAGAGCGGCGCGGACGTGACCGTGGGCTGCCTGACCGTTCCTCGGGAGGAGGCCTCGGCCTTCGGCGTCATGGCCACGGACGCATCGGGCAAGATCACGAGCTTCCTCGAAAAGCCCAAGGACCCTCCGTCGACGCCAGAGGACCCGAACCTCGCGCTGGCCTCGATGGGGATCTACGTCTTCTCCTGGCCCTTCCTGCGTGACCTGCTGCGTCGCGACGCCGAGGACCCGAACTCGTCGCACGACTTCGGGCACGACCTCATCCCGGCCATCGTGGCGCGCGGTGGCGCGCGGGCGCACCGCTTCGACGAGTCCTGCGTGCGGGCGCCGGGCGCGCCGTCCTACTGGCGCGACGTAGGGACCGTGGACGCCTACTGGCAGGCCAACATCGACCTCACGAACTTCACGCCGGAACTGAACCTCTGGGATCAGGACTGGCCCATCTGGACCTATTCCGAGATGACGCCGCCCGCGAAGTTCATCCATGACGAGGAGGGACGCCGGGGAAGCGCGGTGTCGTCCATGGTCTCGGGCGGGTGCATCATCTCGGGGACGGAGGTGCGGAACTCGCTCCTGTTCACCCAGGTGCACACCAACTCCTTCGCCACGCTCGATCATGCGGTCGTGCTGCCCTATGTCGTCGTGAACCGCCATGCGCGGCTTCACCGCGCGGTCATCGACCGGGGCGTCGTCATCCCCGAAGGTCTCGTGGTCGGAGAGGACCCGGAGGACGACGCCAAGTGGTTCCGGGTGAGCGAGAAGGGCATCACGCTCATCACCCAGGAGATGCTCGACAAGCGGGCAGCGTCGCTCGGATGAAGGTCCTGTCGGTCGCCTCGGAATGCGCGCCCCTGGTCAAGACCGGGGGCCTCGCCGACGTGGTGGGGGCGCTGCCCGGGGCGCTCGCGCCCGAGGGCGTGGAGATGCGGGTGCTGCTGCCGGGCTATCCGCAGGTCCTGAACGCGATCGCCCGCGACGGCATCGCCCTGGAGGAATGGAACCTCTTCGGCGGGCACGCCAACCTGATCGCGGCCACGGCGGCCGGTATCGAGCTACTGGTGGTCGAGGCGCCGCATCTCTACGACCGGGCGGGGAACATCTACCTGGGGCCTGACGGGCAGGACTGGCCGGACAACCCCGAGCGTTTCGCGGGCCTGTGCTGGATGGCCGCGCGCATCGCCGCCGAGGGCGTGAACGGCTGGGTGCCTGACGTGATACACTGCCACGACTGGCAGGCGGGATTGGTGCCGGAATACCTCCGCGCCTCGGGCGGACGGCGCAGGCCCGGCACCGTCCTGACTGTCCACAACATGGCCTTCCATGGCCTCGCGCCCTACGCCCGGCTGGGATCGCTGCGGCTCGACCCGGAGCGATTCACGCCGGAGGGCTTCGAGTTCTACGGCCAGATTTCGGCGCTGAAGGCGGGGCTCGTGGGGGTGGACCGGCTGTCGACCGTGTCGCCCACCTATGCCACCGAGCTGATGCGGCCCGAGTTCGGGATGGGGCTGGACGGCGTGATGCGGGCGCGGCGGTCGGAGCTGTGCGGCATCCTCAACGGCATCGACGAGGAGGTCTGGAACCCGGCCACGGACCCGGCCATTACGCCCTATACCGAGACCGGCGGCAAGGAGGCCAACCGCGCCGCGCTGCGCCAGGAATTCGGGTTGCCCGAAGCGCGGGGGCCGCTCTGCGTCGTCGTCTCGCGGCTGACCGAGCAGAAGGGGCTCGACCTGCTGATCGAGGCGCTGCCGGCGCTCCTGGAGCGGGGCGGCCAGCTTGCGGTGCTGGGCTCGGGCGAGGGCTGGATGGAGCAGGCGTTCCGCGACGCCGCCCGTGGCGGTCAGGTGGGGGTGCGCATCGGCTACGACGAGGCGCTGTCCCACCGGATGATGGCAGGCGGCGACGCGATCCTCGTGCCGTCCCGGTTCGAGCCCTGCGGGCTCACGCAGCTCTATGGGCTGCGCTACGGGACGATTCCGGTCGTGGCCCTGACCGGGGGCCTCGCGGACACGGTCATCAACGCCTCGCCGGCGGCGCTGGCGGCGGGCGTGGCGACGGGCCTGCAGTTCCACCCGGTCACGGCCGACGCCTTGCGCGGTGCGATCGTGCAACTTTGCGACCTCTATGCGGATCGCGACATCTGGACGCGGATGCAGGCCAATGCCATGGCGCAACCCGTGGGCTGGAACCGATCGGCCAAGGCCTACGCCCGACTGTATCGAGACGTCGCACCCCTGAATGAAGCCTGAAGGCAGCATCATCGCCAGTGGCATCGCCCCCCATGGCGCCATCACCTCGGGACGCCCCACTCCTCTGGGGGCCACCTGGGACGGCGGCGGCGTGAACTTCGCCGTGTTCTCGCAGCACGCGACGCGGATGACGTTGTGCCTCTTCTCGCCCGACGGGCGCTGGGAGACCGAGTGGATCGACCTGCCCGAACGGGACGGCCATGTCTGGCACGGCTACGTGCCGGGGCTCATGCCGGGGCAGGCCTACGGGTTCCGCGCCCACGGGCCTTATCGGCCGGACGAGGGGCACCGCTTCAACCCGCACAAGCTGCTGCTCGATCCCTATGCCCGGCGGATCAGCGGCCGGCTCGAATGGGATGACGCGCTGTTCGGCTACGACCGCTCGTCCCGGCACGGCGACCTGACCTTCGACACGCGCGACAGCTCCAACTTCATGCCGCGCGGCGTGGTGGTGGACCCGTCCTTCGACTGGGGCGAGGACCGCGCGCCCGACCGGCCGCTGACTGAGACGGTGATCTACGAGGCCCATGTGCGCGGGCTGACCATGGGGCGGCGCGACCTCGCCCTAAGGGGGACTTTCGCGGCGCTGGCGTCGGAACCGATGCTGGATCACCTGCTGAAGCTGGGCGTCACCGCCATCGAGCTTCTGCCGATCCACGCCTTCGTCGACGACAAGTTCCTGCTCGACAAGGGGCTGCGCAACTACTGGGGCTACATGACGCTCGGGTTCTTCGCGCCCGAGCCGCGCTACATGACCACCGGCCAGCTTGCGGACGTGCAGGCCATGGTGAAGCGCTTCCACGCGGCGGGGATCGAGGTCCTCCTCGACGTGGTCTACAACCACACCGCCGAGGGCAACCAGATGGGCCCGACGCTGAGCTTCCGCGGCCTCGACAACGCCAGCTATTATCGGCTGGCAGAAAGCCCGCGCTACTACATCAACGACACCGGGACCGGCAACACGCTGAACATGGACCATCCCTACGTGATGCGGATGGTGCTGGACAGCCTGCGCTACTGGGTGGAGCAGGTACGCGTGGACGGGTTCCGCTTCGATCTGGCGACGACGCTGGGGCGGACGGCGCGGGGCTTCGACCGCAACCACCCGTTCCTGCAGGCGATCCGGCAGGACCCGGTGCTGAGCCGCGTCAAGCTGATCGCCGAGCCCTGGGACGTGGGCCCCGGGGGTTACCAGCTCGGGGCGTTCCCGGCGCCCTTCCTCGAATGGAACGACAAGTTCCGCGACCAGGTGCGGCGCTTCTGGCGGAACGAGGAAGGCATGGTGCGCAAGCTCGCCATGCGGCTGTCGGGTTCGGCGCTCAAGTTCGACCATGACGGGCGGGCGGCGACATCTTCGGTCAACTTCGTGACCGCGCATGACGGCTTCACGCTGATGGACGTGGTGTCCTACGCCCACAAGCACAACGAGGCCAACGGCGAGGACAACCGGGACGGCCACGGCGACAACCACAGCGACAACCTGGGGGTCGAAGGCCCGACCGAGGACCGCGCGATCCTTGCCCGCCGGGCGCGGCGGCGGCGGAACATGATGGCGACGCTCATGCTGGCGCAGGGGACGCCGATGATCTTGGCCGGGGACGAGCTGGGCAATTCGCAGAGCGGCAACAACAACGCCTACTGCCAGGACAACGAGATCGGCTGGGTCGACTGGGACAACGCCGACGCGGACTTCCTGGCCTTCTGCCGCGAGGTGGTCGCGCTGCGGGCCCGTCATCCCATCCTGCGGCAGAAGCGGTTCCTGCATTCCCGCTCCCGCTCCATCGACGGGCATGTGGACCTGTTCTGGCGGCGCGCCGACGGGATGCCGATGACCGAGGTGGACTGGAACAACGGCGGGCAGAAGCTGATCGCGGTGGAGATGCGCGTCGCGGCCGGAACGCCCGACCACATCACCCGCGCCTTCCGCGAGGACGCGGTCTTCTGCGTCTTCAACGCCGGGGAGGAAAGCCTCGTCTTCCTGCCCGAGCACACGCTCGACCGCGGCTGGGTCCTGCGGCTCGACACCGCGACCCCGGGCGAGCCGCCGGTCCGCGTCCACCGGGCGCTCAAGGTCGCGGCCGATTCGGTCGTGGTCCTGGCGCTGGAGCCGGTGCCCCTGTCCCCCAAAAGCTGAGAGGTTCCCATGGAGATCGCGACCGTACCGACCGCCCCCATCTCCGGGCAGAAGCCCGGCACGAGCGGCCTGCGGAAGAAGACCCGCGTCTTCATGCAGGCCCATTTCCTCGAGAACTACGTCCAGGCAATCTTCGACGGGATCGGGGGCGTGCAGGGCAGGACGCTCGTGCTGGGGGGCGACGGGCGCTACTTCAACGACCGCGCGGCGCAGGTGATCCTGCGGATGATGGCGGCCAACGGGGCCGCGAAGGCCATCGTCGGCCAGGGCGCGATCCTGTCCACGCCGGCCGCGTCGCACCTGATCCGCCTGCGCGGCACCGACGGGGGGCTGATCCTGTCGGCCTCGCACAATCCGGGGGGCGAGGACGAGGATTTCGGGCTCAAGTACAACACCCCGAACGGCGGGCCCGCGCCCGAGGGCGTGACGGACAAGATCTTCGAGGCGACGACGACCATCACCGAGTACCGCATCGCGGTGGCGCAAGACGTGGACCTGTCGACGCCCGGGACGCGGCGGCTGGGCGAGATGGAGGTCGAGGTTGTCGATCCGGTGGCGGACTATGCCGCGCTGATGGAGCGGCTCTTCGACTTCGAGGCGATCCGGGCGCTGTTCGCGGGCGGCTTCACCATGCGCTTCGACGCCATGCACGCGGTGACGGGGCCCTATGCCAAGGAGATCCTGGAGAACCGGCTGGGCGCCGCGCCGGGCACGGTGGTGAACGCCACCCCCCTGCCCGACTTTGGCGGCGGCCACCCGGACCCGAACCCGACCTGGGCCAAGGAGCTGTTCGACCTCCTGATGAGCGCGGACGGGCCGGACTTCGGGGCGGCCTCGGACGGGGATGGCGACCGCAACATGGTGCTGGGGCGCGGCGCCTATGTGAGCCCGTCGGATTCGCTCGCGGTGCTTACGGCGCAGGCGACGGCGGCGCCGGGCTACCGCGAGGGGCTGAAGGGCGTGGCGCGGTCGATGCCGACCTCGGCCGCCGTGGACCGGGTGGCCGAGGCGCTGGGCCTGCCCTGCTACGAGACGCCCACGGGCTGGAAGTTCTTCGGCAACCTGCTGGATGCCGGGCGCGCGACGCTCTGCGGCGAGGAGTCCTTCGGCACGGGCTCGGACCACGTCCGCGAGAAGGACGGGCTCTGGGCGGTGCTCCTGTGGCTCAACGTCCTGGCGGCGCGGCGGACCTCGGTGAAAGCGCTGCTGGAGGAGCATTGGCGCACCTATGGGCGCAACTACTACTCGCGCCATGACTACGAGGCGGTGGAGACGGAGCGGGCCAACGCGCTCTATGACGGGCTGAGGGCAGCCCTGCCCTCCCTGCCGGGTCGGCAGGCCGCGGGCCTGACGGTCGAGAGCGCCGACGAGTTCGCCTATGACGACCCCGTGGACGGGTCGCGGTCGGAGGGCCAGGGCCTGCGGATCGGCTTCGAGGGCGGGAGCCGCGTGGTGTTCCGCCTGTCGGGCACGGGCACCTCGGGCGCGACGCTGCGGGTCTATCTGGAGGCCTACGAGACCGATCCGGCGCGGCTGGGCCGCGATCCGGCCGAGGCGCTGGCGGACATCGCGCGGGCGGCCGACGAGATCGCCGGCATCCGGCAGCACACCGGGCGCGAGGCGCCGGACGTGGTGACCTGAACGGGCGCGCCGTTCGGCGGGGCGCGTCCACGACGCGCGGCGGCTGGGTCTTTGCGGCCCCGCCCCCGGCGTTGTCCGACGCGAGGGGGAGTCCTCCCAGGGGGACGGGGGCCCGCGCCGTCCCTTTAAAGAGCCTCGGTCCGTGAAGCCTCTCTCCCGCAGGAGCCCCGGACAGGGACGGATCGCGGGGCCATCGCCTGAGGCGCGGCCGTCCATCCACGCGGCCACGCCGGGCGAGCGCGCCGCCGGTCCTCGGGCCCATCCCGCCAGCCGGGTCCCCTTTCGGTGGAACTGTCCGGGCAGGCACGGGGGACGGATCGTGGCGGGGCGCGCTCGGGTCCCCTTGGGGTTCAGCCTGACCCAAGCGGGTTAACGGTTTCCTACAGCACCGAACGGTCCTACCCCGATCCGCGCAACACCCTGCCCGGAGCGCAGAACGCCCGTCGAGCGGGTGAGGCGCACCACGGGCGCGAGGCGAGGCGTCCGAAGCGGGGCTCGGGCCGGCTTGCGGGGGCGTGAGGCGGCCGGGGCGCGGCAAGCCGTTGGCCGGGACCGGCGGGGGCGCGACGGCGATGATGGCGACGCCACCGATGGCAGGCGATGGTGTCGCGGGGAACCACAGGAGATCGCCTCTTGGCGGGACCTCCCGGCTTCCGACATGGTCGGCCGTGTCGCGGAGGGCCCGACCCGCCTCGTGGCGGAACCGGGCCTAGCCTGCCTCAGGCGTCCCGTTGCGCGATCCAGTCGTGGTCGGGGTCGTTCTGGAAGCGCCACTTGCGGATCGGGCCGGCCATGACGTTGAGGTAGTACATCTCGTAGCCGTAGGGCGCGCCGCAGGGGTGGTGGCCCTTGGGGACGAGCGTCACGTCGTGGTTCTTGACCGCCATGGTCTCGTCGAGCGAGCCGTCCTCGGTGTAGACCCGCTGGATGCCGAAGCCCTGCGCGGGGTTCAGGCGCATGTAGTAGGTTTCTTCGAGGTAGGTCATGCGGGGGAAGTCGTCCTCGTCATGACGGTGGCTCGGGTAGCTGGACCAGTGGCCGGCGGGGGTGAAGACCTCGGTCACGAGGAGCGAGTCGGCCACGTCGCGCCCTTCCATGGCGATGTTGTTGACGTGGCGGGTGTTGGTGCCCTTGCCGCGTGGCGTGAGGGTGATCCCCTCGGGGCCGAGGCGCTGGGCCTCGTGGCCACCCTGCCCCGGCGCGGTGCAGACGGCGAGCGTGCAGTCGGTGGTGGCCGTGGCCTCCCAGTCCGTGCCGTTGGGGAGGTAAAGGCAGTGGGGCGGCGTCTTCTCGAAGACGTCCATGCGGTCGCCCATCTCGCCCCAGTCCTTCCCTGCGCCCTGGATGCGGGCCTTGCCCTCGACCAGGACAAGGATGACCTCGGTGTCGCCCGTGGCTTCCCGGGCCGTCTCGCCGGCCTTGAGGCGGTAAAGGCCGAAGCCCACGTAGCCCCAGCCGGCGGAGGCGGGGGTGATGTCGTGGACCTTGCCGGTCTCCCCGGCGGGGTGGATCAGGAGGCGGCTCATTTTTCCTCGGGCGGACGGGGGTGGAAGTTGAAGAAGAAGTGCCAGCCGCAATAGAGCCCGATCGAGGCGAAAAGCGCCGACCACATGATGCTGCCCGTGGCGGCCTCGACCATCGCCCAGAGCACGCAGGCCACGACGATGGCGACGCGCCGCCAGAGCGGGATGAAAAAGGGGTGGTTGAGGTCGAAGAGGCGGTCCATAAGGCGGCTCCCTTGGCGGCTGGCGGCCCCGGGCGGTGCCGGGGCCGTGGGGGATCAGGTTCGGATCTGCTCCTTCAGGCGGTCTTCGTAGGCCTGGCGGCTGGCCCGCACCTGCGCGCGGGCCGAGACCTCGGGCACGGCCACGTCCCACCAGTGGCCACCATGCGGCGTGGAGGGATAGGGGTCGGTGTCGATGACGACGACGTAGGGGCCGCGGGCCTCGTGACGCTTCGCGAGCGCGGCTTCCAGTTCGGCGATGGAGCCCGCCTTGATGGCGGTGGCGCCCATGCTGGCCGCGTGGGCCACGAAGTCGATGGCGCTGTTGGAGCCGCCGTGGGCGTCCTTGAGGAGGTTGTTAAACTCCGCGCCCCCGGTCGACATCTGGAGGCGGTTGATGCAGCCGTAGCCCCGGTTGTCGGTGATGACGACGGTGAAGGGCACCTGCATCATCGCGGCGGTGGCCATCTCGCTGTTCATCATCATGTAGCTGCCGTCGCCCACCATGCAGACCACGTCGCGGTCGGGCTCGGCCATCTTGATGCCGAGCGCGCCCGCCACCTCGTAACCCATGGTCGAGAAGCCGTACTCCATGTGGTAGGACATGGGGCGCGTGGCCTTCCAGAGCTTGTGCAGCTCGCCCGGCATGGTGCCGGCGGCGCACATGACCACCGTGTCGGGGCCCGCCGCGCGCTGGACGGCGCCGATCACCTGCTGGTCGGTGGGCAGGCCCGCGTTGCCCTCGGGCGCGGCGGTGAGCGGGTCGACGTCGGCGAACCAGTCGGCCTTGAGGCTGGCGGGGATCGGCCTGACCTTGTGGCCGTCAAGCTGTGCGAGGAGCGCCGCAAGGCCGGCCTCGGCGTCGCAGCACAAGGGCTCGGCCCCGTGCTTCACCGCGTCGTAGGCCTGGACGTTGAGGCTGACGAGCCGGCGGTTCGGGCGGGAGAAGAGCGACCAGGAGCCGGTGGTGAAGTCCTGGAAGCGCGTGCCGACGCCGAGGACGAGGTCGGCCTGCGCCGCAACGGCGTTGGCGCTCGCGGTGCCGGTGACGCCCACGGCGCCGAGGTTCAAGGGATGGTCCCAGGGGAGCGAGGACTTGCCGGCCTGCGTCTCGATCACGGGAATGCCGGTGGCTTCCGCGAAGCGGCGCAGCGCCTCGGTCGCCTGCCCGTAGTGGACGCCGCCGCCGGCGATGATCACAGGGGCCTCCGCGCCCTTGATGAGGTCCACGACGGCCTGCACTTCGACCGGGTCGGGCTGCGGGCGGCGGCGGCGCCAAGTGCGGGGTTCGAAGAACGAGGCCGGGTAGTCGTAGGCCTCGGCCTGCACGTCCTGGCAGAAAGCGAGCGTCGCCGGGCCGCAGTCGGCGGGGTCGGTGAGCGTCCGCATGGCGCGGGGCAGCGCGGTCAGGAGCTGCTCGGGCCGCTCGATCCGGTCGTAGTAGCGCGAGACGGGGCGGAAGCAGTCGTTGACCGAGACGGTGCCGTCGTTGAAGTCCTCAAGCTGCTGGAGCACCGGGTCGGGGCCGCGGTTGGCGAAGACGTCGCCGGCGACGAACAGGACCGGCAGGCGGTTGACATGGGCGAGGCCCGCGGCCGTGACCATGTTGAGCGCGCCCGGCCCGATGGAGGAGGTCACCATCATCGCGTGCTGCCGGCCAAGCTGCTTGGCGTAGGCGATGGCGGCGTGGGCCATGCCCTGCTCGTTGTGGCCGCGGTAGGTCGGAAAGGTCTCGCGCGCCCCGTGCAGCGCCTCGCCGATCCCGGCGACGTTGCCGTGGCCGAAGATGGCCCAGCAGCCGGAGATGAAGGGGGTGCCATCCTCGGCGAGTTGGTTCTGGAGCCAGCGCACCATGGCCTGCGCGGCGGTGAGGCGGATCGTGGTCATGCGGCGTGTCCTTGGGCAGCGGGGGCGCCCGCGCGGGCGCGGTCCCAGGTCTCGGCGAGGGCGCGGAATCGGGCGGCCATCTGCTCGATGGCTTCGGCGTCGGTCATCCGGCCCGTGAGCCAGGCACGGGCGGCGTCGGCGAAGATCGTGCGGCCGACGGCGAAGCCCTTCACGAGAGGCTGGGCGGCGGCGAGCGCGAAGCTCGCGGCCAGCTCCTCGGCGAGGGCGTCGAGGCCCAGGACCACGACGCCGCGCACGTGCGGGTCATGGGCGGTGATGGCGCCGCAGGCCTTGGCCCAAGCCGCTTGCGTCTTGAAGGGTTCGAGCTTCCACCAGTCGGGGTAGAGGCCGAGGGCGTAAATGCGGTCGATGATGCGGGCGGTGGTGTCGTCGTCCACCAGGCCCACCTTGGAGGGGATCACCTCCAGGAGGACCTCCAGTCGGTTGCGGCGGGCAGCCGCGAAGAGGCGGATCAGCGTCGCCTCCTGCTCCGCCCACATCGCCGCGTCGTCGTCGGGGTGGCAGAAGCAGAGGACCTTGACGACATGCTCCAGCGGCCATTCCGAGAGGCCGCCGAAGTCGGGGCCGATCTCGGGCTCCAGCGTCAGAGGGCGGGAGCCGGGCCATTCGACCGGGCGGCCGATCCAGAGGCCGGTGCCGGCCGCCTTGTAGAGGGCGTCGCGGCCGAGGCGGCCGTCGCAGAGGATGCCGTAGCCGTGCTGGCCGTTCGCGACGGCCTGGGCGGCCTCCAGGCAGAGGGTCTTGAAGGCTCCGATCCTCTCGGGCGTCGCACCCTCCATCTCCTCCAATTGCTTGCGGTGGTCGAAGGCGAAGACGCGCATCCGGTCCCAGGTGCCATGGCGGTTCGTGGACCAGTGGATCTGTTCAAGTTGGGCGTCCTTGCGGAGCGCGGGCGTCTGGACGCCGCGGGCCAGGAAGAACTCCATCTCCTCCAGCGACGGATAGGCGGGCGTGCAGCCGTGGCGCGAGACGGCGAAGGCGCCGCAGGCGTTGGCGTATTTGAGCGCCGTGGGCCAGTCCTCGCCGTCGAGCCAGCCCTTGAGCAGGCCGGACATGAAGCCGTCGCCCGCGCCCAGCACGTTGAACACCTCGATGGGGAAACCGGGGCCGGTCTCGCCGTCGTCGAGGCTGTCGGGGATCGCGCCGGTGAAGGCCACCGCGCCCTTGGCCCCGCGCTTGCAGATCAGGTGAGCCTTGGAGACGGCGCGGACGGCGCGGAGCGCCTCGACGGTGTCGGTCGAGCCGCCCGCGATGTGGAACTCCTCCTCGGTGCCCACGATCAGGTCGAAGAGGTGCAGGTGCGTCTGAAGCTTCGCCGTGACGGCCGCGCTCTCGATGAAGCGCGACTCCCCGGCCCCGTGGCCGGCGAGGCCCCAGAGGTTCGGGCGGTAGTCGATGTCGAGCGCGGTCTGCGCGCCGCTCTCGCGGGCGAGGCGCAGCGCCTTGAGGACGGCGGCCTCGGTGCGGGAGTGCGAGAGGTGCGTGCCGGTGGCGACCACCGCGCGGGCCTCGCTGATGAAGGACGGGTCGATGTCGTCCTCGCAGAGCGCCATGTCGGCGCAGTCGGCGCGGTAGAAGATGAGCGGGAAGCTCTCCTGGTCGCGGATGCCCAGGATCACGAGAGCGGTCAGGCGCTCGGGGTCGGTGACGACGCCGCGGACGTCCACGCCCTCCTTGGCCAGCTCCTCGCGGATGAAGCGGCCCATGTGCTCGTCGCCGACCCTCGTGATGAGGGCCGACTTGAGGCCGAGCCGCGCGGTGCCCGCCGCCATGTTGGTAGGGCTGCCGCCGATGTACTTCTGGAAGGACCCCATGTCCTCGAGCCGCCCGCCCACCTGGGCGCCGTAAAGGTCCACCGAGGACCGGCCGATGGTGATGACGTCCAGCGTCTTGGTCATGGGGTTCCCTCCCTTAGCCGAGGATCTCGGACACCTTCACGGCGCGGCCCTGCTGCGCCGAGAGAAGGGCGGCATCGGCGAGCGCCAGGGCCTTGAGCCCGTCCTCGCCGGTGGTGGGGGTCTGGCCCCCGCCGTTGACCGCCTTGATGAAGCCCGCGATCTCGTTGGCATAGGCCGCGATGTACCGCGTCATGAAGAAGTTGAGAAGCGGCGGGCGCGTGAAGCCGTTCGCCGTCGCGATCTCGATGTTGGCCTCGCGCATGTTCTCGGCCGCGACCGAGCCGTTGGAGCCCAGCACCTCGATGCGCTGGTCGTAGCCGTAGGTGGCGCGGCGCGAGTTGGTGATGATCGCCTGCCTGCCGCTCGCGGTGCGCAGGATGACGTTAACCGAGTCGTAGTCGCCGAGCTCGCCGATGGCGGGGTCCGTCAGGACGGAAGCCGAGGCCATCACCGTCTCGGGCTCCTCGCCCAGGAGCCAGCGCGCCATGTCGAAGTCGTGGATGGTCATGTCGCGGAAGATGCCGCCCGAGCGCTTGATGTAGTCGGCCGGGGGGGCGCCGGGGTCGCGCGAGGAGATGGTGACCATCTCCACGTCCCCGACGGTGCCCGCGTCGATGGCGGCCTTGACGGCCATGAAGTCGGGGTCGAAGCGGCGGTTGAAGCCCACCATCAGCGTGGCGCCGGTCTCCTCGACGACCTTGAGGCAGTCCTGGACGCGGGCGACCGAGAGGTCCACCGGCTTCTCGCAGAAGACCGCCTTGCCGGCGCGGGCGAAGCGCTCGATCAGGTCGGCGTGGGTGTCGGTGGGCGTGCAGATCACCACCGCGTCTATGTCCGAGGAGGCCTCGATCTCCTCGATCGTGCGGATGGCGCAGCCGTATTCGTTGGCGATGGCCTCGGCGGCGGCGGGGAAGGCGTCGGCGACGGCCACCAGCTCGGCGTTGGCGTCGGAGCGGATCGCGCGCGCGTGCACCTTGCCGATGCGGCCCGCGCCGAGAAGCCCGAATTTCACAGTCATGGAGATAGGTCCCTGCTAAAGCCGACCCCCGCCGAAGCGGGGGTCCTTGTCGTCCTGATACTGCGGCCGGGGGTCCGGGCTCCAGCAGATCGCATCATTCCTGATGCGTCTGAGGTCGAACCCATCAGCGGATCACATCATCGCCGCGGCGGTGTTCTGCGTCTTCACGCCGGTGATGTAGGCCACGATGTCGGAGCCGTCGGTTTCCTCCTTGCGGAGGTTGGCGACGATGTGCCCGCGCCGGAACACCACGATCCGGTCGGCGAGGTCGAAGACCTGGCGCAGGTTGTGGCTGATGAGGATCAGCGAGATGCCCTGGGCCTTGAGGGTCCGGATGATGTTCTCGACCTGCGCGGTCTCCTGCACGCCCAGCGCCGCCGTCGGCTCGTCCATGATGATGAGCTTGGAGGCGAAGGTGGCCGAGCGTGCGATCGCGACGCCCTGACGCTGGCCGCCCGACATCCGGCGGATCGGGAAGTCGAGCCGCGGGATGCGCACGCCGGTCCGCTTGAGGCCTTCCTCGGTCGCCTTGCGCATCGCGCGCTTGTCGAGGATCGAGAAGGGCCCGAGGTTCACGAGGGTCTTCTCGCGCCCCAGGAACAGGTTGGCGGGCACGTCCAGGTCGTCGGCGAGCGCGAGGTTCTGGAACACGCATTCCATGCCGGCTTCACGGGCGTCGAGGGGGCCCTTGAAGGCCACTTCCCTGCCGTCGAAGAAGATCCGGCCGCCGGTGCGCTGCTCCACGCCGGTGATCTGACGCACGAAGGTGGACTTGCCGGCGCCGTTGTCGCCCACGATGGCGACGTGCTCGCCTTCCCTGACCTCGAAGTCCGCGTCCACGAGGGCATGGATGCCCCCGTAGTGCTTGGTGAGGCCTTCCGTCTTGAGAACGGTCTTTGCCATGTTCTGTTATCCTCAGTCCACGATGCCGCGGCGCTTCTGCCGGTAGATGTCGGCCACGACGGCGGCCACGATGATCGCGCCCTTGATCATCTCCTGGTAGTAGGCGTCGACGCGAAGGAAGGTGAAGCCGGAGATGATGACCCCGAAGATCAGCATCCCGATGAAGGTCCCGATGATGGAGCCCCGGCCGCCGATCAGCGACACGCCGCCGATCACCGCCATGGCGATGGCGTCGAGCTCGTACATCTGGCCCATGCCGGCCTGCGCGGTCAGCGCGCGCGAGGCGGCCACCAGGCCCGCGACGGCCGAGAGCATCCCGGCGATCGAGTAGACCAGGACGAGGTGCTTCTCGACGCTGATGCCGGCCATGCGCGCGGCGGCGGGGTTCGAGCCGATGGCGTAGGTGTGCCGGCCGTAGAGCGTGTGGCTCAGGATCAGGTGGAACAGGATGGCCACGAGCGCGAAGATGACCACGGGCATCATGCCCGAGCCCAGCGCGGTGAAGGACTCGGTCGGGTTCGACACGGCCTGGCCTTCGGTCCACCACTTGGCCACGCCGCGCGCGGTCACCATCATGCCGAGCGTGGCGATGAAGGGCGGGATCTTGGTGTAGGCGATGACCGCGCCGTTGACGAAGCCCGCGAGCAGGCCCATCGCCAGGCCCACCAGGATCGGCACCATCACGGGCAGGTCGACCCAGCCTTGGGCCCAGAACACGGCGTCGGTGAACTCCTGGCCGTTGCGCTCGCCGGCCTGCGCGAAGCTCATGGCGATGATGGCCGTGGCGCCGACGATGGAGCCCGAGCTGAGGTCGATGCCGCCGGTGATGATGACCTGCGTCACGCCCACGGCGATGATGCCGATGACCGACACCTGGAGAATCATGATCGACAGGCGCGACCAGTTCATGAGGAAGCTGTCGCCCCGGATGAACCATCCCGCGAGTTCGAAGATGAGCGCGAGGGCCACGAGGCCGAAGAGGGCGTTGAGCTCCATGGGCCAGTTCCGGCGTTTCGCCGGCCCGGCGGCCCTCCCGGTGTTGATTGCGAGTTCGGCCATGGGTGATCTTCTCCTGCCGGTTTGGGGTTGAGAAGCGGGCCGGCACCTGGGGCGCCGTCCCGCGAAACCGGATGCCTGAAGGCCCCGGGCATTCTCCCGACGCCTCAGGCGGCCGTCAGGCAATTCCGCATGCTGGCCGGCGCCGCGCGCCGGGCCGGAACCTGGGGTGGCCGCTCGGCCGTCCTCGCGGCGTCCGGACCCGCGCCGGCCCCGTCCCCTATGGGACGTCCGGCGGCCCTGGACGACCGGGACGGGTCGACGGCCCTCCCCTCGCGGCGGGCGGTCACGCCGCCGCCTCGGGGACCCGCGCCGCGACCGAGAGGCGTCCGGTCGCGGCACCGGGATCGGCGGCGGCCTGGAGATGCGTCGTGCTCATCGGGGGGTCCTTTCTGGGCCTTGTTCCCCGGCCGCCCTCGGGCGGCCGGGGTCGCACGTCCGGGGACGCGATCAGTTCGCGGTCAGGTAGTCCTGGATGTTGGCGGGCGTGACGAGCTCGAAGGGGATGTAGACCTTCTGCTCGACGGCCTGGCCTTCGGCCAGCGCCAGCGCCGCGTCGAGCGCGCCCCGGCCCTGGCCGGCGGCGTTCTGGAACACGGTCACGTCGAGGTCGCCCGCCTGCATGGCCGCCAGCGCGTCCTGCGTGGCGTCGATGCCGGCGACGATCACGTCATCCATGGAGACGCCCGAGGACTTGAGCGCCTGGATCGCGCCGATGGCCATCTCGTCGTTGTTCGAGATCACGGCGTCGAACTTGATGCCGGCCGTGATCCAGTTGGTCATGAGGTCGGCGCCCTGCTGGCGCTGCCAGTTGCCGGTCTGCTCCTCGACCACCGTCATGAACGAGCAGTCGGGCGTGGCGATGACGTCGTGGACGTCCTTGGTGCGTACCACGGCGGCCTGGTTGCTGAGCTCGCCCTGCATGACGATGATGTTCGCAGCGGTCGCGCCCTGCTCCTTGAGGAGGCGGCAGACTTCCTTGGTCTGAAGCGTGCCCGAGTCGACCTCGTTGGAGGCGACGAAGGCCTGGTTGTCGGGAAGGGCGTCGACGTTGATCGGCTCGCGGTTCACGTAGACCAGCGGGATGCCCGCGGCGGCGGCGGCGTCCGTGATGGCCTGGGTGGCCGAGGTGTCCACGGCGTTGACGATGATGGCGTCCACGCCCGCGGCGATGAAGTTCTCGACTTGGTTGAGCTGCTTGCCGACGTCGTTGGTGGCATCCTCGACCGCCAGTTCGAGGCCTTCCTTCGTTCCGGCATATTCGGTCATGCCGTTGCGCAGGACGGTCAGGAAGTTGTCGTCGAAGGCCGCCATCGAGACGCCGACGGTCTTGGAGCCGCCCGCCGACGACATGACGGCGATGCCGCCCGCGGCGGCGGCGATGACGGCCGCGCCAAGAAGAAGCTTCGTGTTCAAGGTAATCCCTCCCAATCAAGCGGCGTCCGGTCCGCCGCGCCCTGTGCCGGAAGGCCCCCTGTCCCTAGGAGGCCCGATCCCTGGCGGCCCTGGTCATGCCGCCTTCGCCGCGAGCTGCGCGGCGATGAAGTCGATGGACTTGCGGAGGCCGCCGACGGGGTCGGCCAGCCCGTGAACCTCGGGCGCGAAGCATTCGAAGCTGATCGCGCCCCGGTAGCCCGCCGCCTCGAGCGCGGCGATCTGGGCCACGTTGCCCAGGCGGTCAGCGCCATCCACGAGCACGCGGTGCTGGTCGCCCATCTCGCTCACGGCGAGCGCCGGGTCGACGACGCCGGAGATGTGGACGATGCCCGTGTGCGCGGGGAACAGCGGCCCGCCATGGGCGAGGTGGTGGTGGAAGGTGTCGTGCACGACCTTAAAGCGGCCGACGGCATCCAGAGCCTCGATGGCCTCGACGGCCTCGGCCTTGTGGCGCAGCGCGCAGATCTCGAAGCCCAGGGGCTCCACGAGGCCTGTGAGGCCGTGGTCCTCCAGCATGGGCTTGAGCTCGCGCAGGGCGACGCGGAGGTTGGCCTGCCGCTCGCCGTTGCCCATGCCGCCGTTGTCGTTGCGCGGGATGAGGGCCACGGCCTCGGCGCCGCAGGCCTGCGCGGTCTTCATCAGCGCCAGCGCCTCGTCGCGCTTGGCGTCGGACCAGTCGTTGAAGCGCTTGACCTCGGCCAGCGCGAGGATGCGCAGGCCCTTCTCTCGCGCCAACTCGCCGGCTGCCTCGGGGGCCAGGCCGTCGAACAGGGGCTGCGGCAGGTCGTTGCGGACCTCGACGCCGACGCATCCCAACGCCTGCGCGGTGTCCAGGAGGCCGGCATAGGTCATGCGGGCCACGGTCATGTGGTTCAATGCAAAGGGCAGCATTTCAGGGTCTTCCTCCCGCGTGGCCGGCCGCGTTGATCGCCGCTCGCACTCCCGCGTCTGACGAGGTGCTGCTTGCGGCCGTGAGGGCCCGTCCGTCAATCCGAGGCCTTAACGAATTCTTCATCTTTGACGCCTAGAACCTCAGACCCATGACGGGTTTTCGTCAGACCGACTCGGGCAGAATCAGTTCCGGTCGGAGGAAGTGCTGCCCCGCCACCTCCGAGGGTCCGCTCCGCACCGCTTCGGCCATGAGACGCACGAGATCGTCGCAAAGCTGAGAAAGCGGGGTGGCGATCACCATGGTGGCGAACCCGTCCACCAATGCACCACGGGATTGGGGCGTCAGTTCGTTCACAACTAGGCAAACCTCGTGAGGTTTGCGGATTTCCCGCAGCGCAGCGATGGCGCCTTCCATCCCGCCGCCGGCGCAGTAGATGCCCCGCAGCTCCTTCTGACGCGACAGGAGATCGAGCGTGGCCTCGTAGGTGAGCTGGCGCGTCTCGAGGTTCACCAGCGTGTCGAGCACCTGGAACTGGGGGGCGAACTCACGGAACCAGCTACGGAATCCGGCCTCGCGCAGCTCGTGGCCGTGCCAGCGGTAGCCGCCCACGAAGACGGCGACCTTGCCGGGCCGGTGCGCCGCGAGGCCGATCATGGACGCAGCGATGCGCCCGACCTTGAGGTTGTTGAGACCCAGGTAGCTTTGCCGCACGCCGGGCGCAAAGTCGTTGAGGAGCGCGAAACAGGGAATCCCGGCCGACTTGAGGGATGTCACCGCGTCGGTCACGTCGGGATGGGTGACTGCGCTGGCCGCGACCGCGTCGGCCCGGCCACGCATCCCCAGCATCAGAGTGGCGAAATCCGAGGGCGCCTGGGAGGCGGCGAATTCGAGCACGAGTCGCACCCGGACGCCCGTGGCCCGGCGCGCGGCGGCCTCCAGCTCGGCGGCGAAAGCCTGATAGAAGGCCTGCTTCTCCTTGTGGAGCACGACGCCCATGCGCAGCACGGGGATCTCGGCCTGGAGCCGTTGCGCGATGAGCGGCGTGGCGTGGTAGCCGATGCGCCGCGCCGCCTCGTAGACGCGGCGCGCCGTTTCCTCGCGCACGTTCTCGCGGCCGTTGAGCACGCGGTCCACGGTGGCCTGGCTCACGCCCGCGGCCTTGGCGACGTCCTGGATGGTCGGGCGGCGTGCCATGGTTTCGACACCTTTGATGGTTTCGCCTCAATGTTCCCTCCCATCTCTGATGGGCGGTGACGGAATGTCCAGCAGGGTTAGTGGGAGAGTTTGTCGCCTTCCGGTAAGGACCGGGGCCACATCCTGACATCGCGACACGCTCGGGGAGGAGCATATGGGGACGAGAGACTACAGCCTGCTGGGCCCTGACGGCCGCCGCGCCGTGGAGACGGGGCTGGCCGCCGCCGAGTGGTACCACACGGAGGTGCCGCGGAAGGTCATGAAGGAGCTGATGCAGCGCAAGGACGGCCCGGCCATCCGGGACACCATCCTATGGCTGGGGCTCATGGCCGTCTTCGCGGGGATCGCCATCGCTCTGATGCTGACGGGGCATCCCTGGCTGTCGGTGCCCTTCTGGCTGTCCTACGGCGTGCTCTACGGCTCGGCCTCGGATTCGCGCTGGCATGAATCGTCGCACGGCACGGCCTTCAAGACGCCGTGGATGAACGACGTCGTTTACCAGATCGCCTGCTTCATGATCGTGCGGAACCCGCACACCTGGCGCTGGAGCCACGCGCGCCACCACACCGACACCTACATCGTCGGCCGCGACCCCGAGATCGCGATCATGCGGCCGCCAGCGTTCTTCAAGCTGGTGCTGAACTTCTTCGGCATCCTCGACGGTTGGAGCGGCTGGACCCGGATGCTGCTCAACGCGAGCGGAAAGCTGCACCCGGAGGAGCAGACCTTCGTGCCGGAAAGCGAATGGCCCAAGGTCGTGCGCGTCGCCCGCCTCTGGACGCTGATCTACGCCGCCACGATCACGGTCGCGGTTGCCACCGGCTCGATCATCCCGCTGCTGCTGATCGGCGGCCCGCGCCTTTACGGCGCCTGGCACCATATCATGACGGGGCTGCTGCAGCATGGCGGGCTGGCCGACAACGTCATCGACCACCGGCTGAATTCGCGCACCGTCCACATGAATCCGGTGTCGCGCTTCATCTACTGGAACATGAACTACCACGTGGAGCACCACATGTTCCCCATGGTGCCCTACCACGCGCTGCCGAGGCTGCACGAGCTGATCAAGCACGACCTGCCCGCGCCCAACGCCTCGATCGCCGAAGGCTTCCGCGAGATGTGGCCCGCGCTGAAAAGTCAGCTCCGGCACGAGGACTACTTCCTGCGGCGCGAATTGCCCGCCACGGCAAAACCCTACCGCGAGGACTTCCACGTCGAGGCGCTGGGTGGGGCCGTGGCGGCCGAATAGGCGGACCATCAGGGACGACCGACAACCGGCCGGGCCGTAACGCCTAGCCGAACAACAAGCTTACGAGGGAAGGAACCACCAATGCCCCAATGGGTCGATGCCTGCGCGGCGGACGAGATCGACGAAGAGGACGTGATGCGCTGGGATCATGGCGGGCGCACCTACGCCATCTACCACAGCCCGGACGGCGAGTTCTTCTGCACCGACGGGATCTGCACGCACGAGAACGTTCACCTCGCGGGAGGCCTGGTGATGGACTACGTGATCGAGTGCCCCAAGCATAACGGCCAGTTCGACTACCGGACGGGTCAGGCCAAGCGCGCGCCGGTCTGCGTGAACCTGAAGACCTACCCGGCCAGGTCCGAAGGCGGGCGCGTGCTCGTGCAGGTGGAGTGATGGGACCATCGCAACGCTGGACCGTCGCGGACCTGCGCGCCGCGCGCGGCAGGCACCGGTTCGCCATGCTCCGCGTCGAGACGCTGGAGGAGGCCGAGGCCGCCGAGAAGGCAGGGGTCGAGATGCTCTCGGTGCCGCCGGCGATGATCCTGGACCGCCGCTTTCGCGAGGTCGCGCCCAACGCCTTCGCCTGTCCGGGCGACAACTTCTACGAGATCGGGGACACGTCCGATTTCCTGAGATGGGCCTTCCCGCTTTACAAGCACGGCGCGGACGCGGTCTACTGCTCGGGGTCGCTCAAGACCGTGCGGGCGCTCGCGGAGCATGGCATCCCGGTCTGCGGGCACGTGGGCCTGATCCCGTCGAAGCGCACCTGGACCGGCGGCTTCAAGGCCGTGGGCAAGACGCTCGACAGCGCCAAGCTCGTCTGGGACATGTGCAGGGCGCAGGAGGAGGCCGGGGCCTTCGCCGTCGAGATCGAGGTCGTGCCGCAGGAGATCACGGCTGCCATCGCCGAGCGGACCTCGCTGTTCCTGATCTCGATGGGTGGTGGCGCGCAGGGGCATGCGCAGTACCTCTTCACCGATGACGTGCTGGGGCAGAATGCGGGCAAGGTGCCGCGCCACGCTAAGGTCTATGCCGACTTCCGCAGCGAATACGCCGCGCTGCAGGCGAAGCGGATCGCCGCGATGCGGGCCTTCGCCGACGACGTGCATGGCGGCGCCTATCCCTCGTCCGATTACGTGGTGAGCGCCAGGGCCGAGGTCGTGGCCGAGTTCCGCGACTGGCTGGTCGCGCAAGGCTGAGCCCCCTCCCCCGGCCGGCGCGCGGGCGTCCGGCCAGGGCTGCGTATTTGGGGCCAAGTTGACAGGACGATGCTCATCAACTTGGCCTCAAATACGCCTGCGACGCCCGAACCTGTCGATCCCACCCTACGGGATGCCCTCCGCTCGTCCGGCGATGTATGAAAGTCCCGACGGACGACGGGAGGGGAATCCATGGCGGTGATCTGGGCCGAGCGGGCGCTTTTGCCCGAGGGCTGGGCCAGCGGCGTGCGGATCGAGGTCGAGGACGGGCGCATCGGGGGGGTGACGCCCGGCGCTGCGCCCGAGGGCGAGCGGCGGGCGATCCTTCTGCCCGCGCCGGTGAACCTCCATTCCCACGCCTTCCAGCGCGCGATGGCGGGCCTGACCGAGCGGCGCGGGACCGAGCCCGACAGCTTCTGGACCTGGCGGCGGCTGATGTTCCGCTTCCTCGATCGGCTCGACCCCGATCAGGTCGAGGCCATCGCCGCCTTCGTGCAGATGGAGATGCTTGAGGCGGGCTATGCCGGGGTCTGCGAGTTCCACTATCTCCACCACCAGCCGGACGGGCGCCCCTATGCGCGGCTGGCCGAGATGGCCGAACGGATCGCGGCGGCGGCGGCCAACTCGGGGATCGGCCTCACGCTGCTGCCGGTGCACTACCAGTATGGCGGGCTCGACCGGCGGCCGCTGTCGCCCGGGCAGGTGCGCTTCGGGACGGACCCGGCGCAGTTCCTGCGGCTGATCGCCGACAGCGCGGCCGCGCTGCGGGAACTGCCCGACTCCGATCTGGGGGCTGCGCCGCATTCGCTGCGGGCGGTCTCGCTGGACGGCCTCAGGGAGGTGCTGGCCGAGGGGGTCGGGCCGATTCACATGCACCTGGCCGAGACGGTGGAGGAGGTCGCGGAGGTGCGTGCCGCGACCGGAGCGCGGCCGGTCGAATGGCTTCTGGGCAACGCGGGCGTGGACGCCGGCTGGTGCCTGATCCACTGCACGCAGATGGAACCGCGCGAGACGCTGGCGCTGGCCGTGACCGGGGCCGTGGCCGGGGTCTGCCCGCTGACCGAGGCGAACTTGGGCGACGGCATTTTCGACGGGGTGCGATGGCTGGGCGCGGGCGGGCGGATCGGGGTCGGCTCCGACAGCAACATCCGCATCGCGCTGGCCGAGGAGTTGCGGCAACTCGAGACGACGCAGCGGCTGCGCGACCATGGGCGGGCCATGCTGGCGACGACCGAGCTGTCCACGGGACGGCGGGTCTACGAGGCGGCCTGCCGGGGCGGCGCGCAGGCGGGCGGGCGGGCCTCGGGCGCGATCGCGCCGGGGCTCTGGGCGGACCTGCTGGCGCTGGACTCGGGCCATGTCGACCTGGAGGGACTGGCGGGCGACGCGGTGCTGGACGCCTGGATCATGGCCGGGGACGACCGGCTGGTGACGGATGTCTGGTCCGCCGGCCGGCACCGGGTCCAGGACGGCCGCCACGTCGCGCGCGAGCGGATCGAGGCGGCCTATCGGCGGGCGGTGCGAGGGCTCCGGGGAGCGCTCTAGGCCACGCGGCGGCGGCCCAGGGCCAGGAGCGCCAGGAGCGCCGTGCCGGTCATGGCCAGCGCGGGCGGCAGGGGCACGGGCGCGATCTCCTCGCGCGCGAGGTCGGCCACGGCGGCATGGACCTTGGCGGTCGGATGGACGGTGTCGATGAAGGCCTTGCCGGCGAGCTGCTCCGGCGTGCAGATCGGCTCCATCGGCTGGCCGGGGCTGACCGTTGCGAAGCAGGGCAGGACCGGATCGGTGAGGCCGTAGGCGGCGGGGTTGGCGATCAGGTCGCGCAGGGCGGCGTCGATGTCGACGATGGCCACGTCGGACTCGGCTCCAGCGGCGAGCACGGCGTTGAAGGTCTGGGCCCCGAGCTGGGCCAGGGGCGCGGCCGCCGTCTGGAACACGTTGAACGCGGGGGTCAGCTCCAGGGGCGCCATGTTGAGGAGCACCACGTCGTCCACGCCTCGCGCGGCGAGCTGGGCCACGCCGCCCAGCACGGCCTGGGCCGCCTGAGTGGCGGTGGCGATCACCGCTTGGGCGCTGCCGGTGCCGATGGCGGCGAAGAGGTCGTTGGCGCCGATCCAGATGGCCGCCACCGGACGGTCGCCCAGCCGCCCGGCCGAGGCCGCGTCGAAGAGCGCGATCTGCTGGTCGAGGTCGGGGATCTGGAACGGCAACCCCTCGGCCCCGTCATCGTTCGTGACGGCGCGGGCGAGGCCATAGGCGAAGTTGCCGGTGGCGAGGCCCTTCGCCGCGAAGTCCTGCGCGATGTATTCGGCCCAGACGGGGCCGTCGGAGAAGCGGCCGGCATAGGGCGGCGAGACGGGCACCTGCCCGCCCGTCGCGGCGAAGATGTTGCCGGGGTCCGACAGGCTGTCGCCGAAGGTCCAGAAGCTGGTGAAGGTGCCCGCGTCGGCCCCGAGGGGAACGCCGGTCACGAGGGCGAACGACAGGAGAGCGGCCTTGAGACGGGTCGGCTTCATGGACGATACCTCGGGACTGGGGGCTCTGACCCCGAGGCTAGCAACAATCCCTTGAAGCGAGCAAGCGCGCTCGGATCAGCGCAGCCCCTCGGCCGCGATCTGCCGGGCGAGCGTCAGGGTGGCTTGCGCGCGGGCGGCCGCGATGGCGGCGGGGCCGGGCTCGGGCGGGAGTGGCGCGGTCACGAGGAACTCGGCCGCGCGGTCGCGGCCCGAGCCGTCCTGGGACGCCACGAAGTACTGGCCGCGCAAGACGAAGGCGCCCCGCGTCAGGTCCGGCGCGAACTCGGCCAGGCGGACGTCGACCTGCGCCTCGGGACCGTCGTCGAAGGGCCAGGGGTCGGGCGCGGTTTGGGCCCCGGTCAGCTCGCCCAAGGCGCGCGACAGGTCGAGCGTCAGGGCGCGGGAGGGATCGTCGGCCCAGACGGCGCCGCCGGCTTCGGTCAGCGCGCCGCCCTGCCCCTGAAGGAAGATCTCCTCCCCGTCCGCATAGGCCGGAAGCGAGACCTCCAGAACCTCCACCGAAGCGAAGCCGATTCCGACGCGCCCCTCGGCCGGTGCGGGAGGGACGGCGATCAGGAGCGGCCCCGGCCCGCCGCAGGCGGCGAGGAGCGCGAGGGCTGAAAGCGCCAAGGGGCGGAGCGTCATGTCAGTCTCCGAAGATGAGCGAGTTGGGGTCGCGCTCGATGGCGCGGGCGAGGTCGGCCACGGCGTTGGCGGCGTCCGACACCTCGCGGATGGCGGCCTGCGCCTCGCGCACGACGCCGGAGGTGTCGAGGCCACCGATGGCCGTCCCCGCCTGGTCGAGAAGCGCCCCGGCGCGCTCCACCAGCGCGGGGAGAGACTCGGCGGCGGCGGCGGCCGAGGCCAGCGCGGCGTTGGCGTTGGCGACCACCCCGCCCTCGCGTGCCTCGCGCAGAAGGGCCTCGACCTCGGTGAGCGCGGCCGACAGATCGGCGGGCAGAGCCTGGGTGCTTTCGGCCGAGACGAGCGCGTTGGCGCTGGCGGACAGCGTGGTCAGCTCGACCACCAGTTGCTCGACGGGGAGACCGTTGGCCTTGGCCACGAGGGCGTTGATCCGCTCCACGATCTGCGGGAGCCGGTCGGCGCCGGCCTGGATGGAACGGGCCGCGTCCTCGCCCGCCGCGATGGCGGAGGACAGGCGGGTGGCGAGCTGGCCGTCGTCCAGGTCGGTCAGGATGGCCCGCGCCTCGGCCAGCGTGGCGGACGCCTCCTGCGAGAGGGTGCCGATCTGGGCGGGAAGCCCTTGCAGGCCGGGCTGGGCGAGGAGCGTGCGGGCCTCGGTCGAGAGGCCCGTGACCTCGGCCAGGAGGGCCTCGACGGGAAGCCCCTCCGCCTTGGCGGCCACCGCGTCGAGGCGGGCGATGAGCTGGGGCACGCCTTCGGTCGCTTCGCCGAAGCGCTGGATCGTCGTGTTGGCCGAGTCGACGGCGGCGAGGATGCGGCCGGCGGCGTTCTGCTCGCGCAGGTCGGCGAGGGAGCCGCGGATCTCGGCCACGGCAGCGTCGATTTCGGCGATGGTGGCGGAGATCTGCTCGGGCAGCGCCTGCACTTCGGGCGAGGCGGTGACGCCGCGGATGTCGCCCAGGAGCGCGCTGACCTCGGCCGGGATGGCCCGCGTCGCCTCGCTGCCCACGAGAACGGACGCGTTGTCGAGGAAGGAGATGGCCGAATCGAGAAGCTGCTCGACGGGAAGGTTGTCCACCCGCTCCAGCAGGCCCTCGGCGGTGCCGGCGATGTCGGTGATCTCGCTCGTGGCGACGGGCAGCGCCGGGAAGGGCAGCGCGGCGAGGTCGATGGCGGCGGGACCGGTCTCGGGGACCTCCACCAGCTCGACCTTGAGCCCGCCCAGAAGGCTGCCGGTGGCGAGCCGGGCGCGGAGCCCCTCCTCGGCCACGCGCTCCTGGAGGATGGCGAAGATCTCGTCCCGGCCCTCCTCGCCCTCAAGGCCCAGGCGAGCGGGCTGGAGGGCGAGGACCGCCTGGAGATGCACCTCGTTGTCGCCGAAGCGGGCGGGGTCCAGCAGGCCGTCCACGTCCGTCACCTCGCCCACGCGCAGGCCGTTCAGCTCCACCGGCGCGCCGACCGCGAGCCCCGCGATGTTGCCGGAAAAGACGGCGGACAGGTTCAGGATGGGCGAGTTGGGGTCGGTGAAGATCGAGTCGCGGGCGTCGGCTTCGTAGAGGAAGGCCTGGAACACGTCCCCGTCCTCGGCGGGCTGCGCGCCCGAGACGAAGGTGTCGAAGGCGAGGCCGCCGACGATCAGCGAGGACAGCGAGTCGAAGCTGACCTCGGCCCCGGCGGCGCCCACCGAGAGCGCGAAGCCCGAGGCGTCCCAGAACACCGTGGCTTCGGTCACGAGGCGGTCGTAGGGCGCGAAGACCACGGCCGGGGCGATGATGGAAACGCCGTCCTCGCCCACGCGCGGCTCGCCCACCTGGCCCACGGTCACGCCCTGGTAGAGGATGGGGACCTCGGAGGTCAGGGTTCCGTCGACGGAGCGCAGCGTGAACTCCAGCCCCTCCTGCCCCGCGCGCAGGAGCGGCGTCGTTGCACGGCCGACGTATTCGTCCTGGATCTCGCCGGGGGTGGTGTCCCAGCTTCCCTCGATGAAGACGCCCGAGAGCACGGTTTCGAGGCCGGTGATGCGCTGGGTGGTGATCTCGGGGCGGACGACCCAGAACTGGGCGTCCTCGTCCACGTAGGGCGCCACGTCCGGGTCGACGCGGACCGAGACCACGACATGGTCCAGCCCCTCGGTGAAGCGGACGCGCTCCACGAGGCCCACGGTCACGTTGCGGAAGCGCAGCTCGGTCTCTCGGGCCACGACGCCGGCCGCGTCCTCGAAGACGATGTCGATGAGAGGGCCCTGGTCGCGGAGCTGCTGCCAGGCCACCCCCACGGCGATGACCGTGGCGGCAAGCGGGATCAGCCAGACGATCGAGGCGCGCTCCCACAGGCTCCGGCGGGTGGAGGTCACGGGGATCTGGGGAACGGGATCGGTCATGCGGGATCGCGGGCCCGGTCCTCGATGCCGTCCCAGATCGTGCGGGGGTCGAAGGCCTGGGCCGAGAGCATCGTGAAGATCACCGAAAGCGCGAAGGCGAGCGAGGCGGGGCCGGGGTCGATCCGGGCGACCACGTTGAGTTGCACCAGCGAAGCGAGGATCGCAACCACGAACACGTCGATCATCGACCAGCGGCCGATGTATTCGACGATCTCGTAGAGTTGCATCCGCCGCGCGGGCGAGGTGCGCGAGCCGCGCCGGGACGAGAGCGCGAGGAAGGCGATGGCCAGGAACTTGGCGATCGGGATGCCCACGGAGGCCACGAGGATGATGAGCGCGATGCCGGGATTTCCGTACTGCCACAGCTCGACCGCGCCGCCGATGATCGTGGCCTCCTCGGTCGAGAAGAGCGTGCGGGTGGAGAGCATGGGCCAGAGGTTGGCGGGGATGTAGGCCAGCACCCCGGCCGCCCACCAGGCCCAGACGCGCGACAGCGCGCGCGGGTCGCGCGACACGAGCTGGCCGCCGCAGCGGGCGCAGCGGGCGGTGCCCAGCGGCCAGACGCGCGTGCAGCGGCGGCAGGCCACCAGCCCCGCCTCGCGCGCGGTGAGGTGGATCAGCTCGGGTCGATCGAGCGCCACACCGACCACCGGTCGACGAGCCGGTCCTGCGCGATGGTCACCACCACGAGCCCCGCGAACATCCAGAAGGCGGGGCCGAGCGAGACCTGCGCGAGGTCGGCGATCTTCACGAGACTGACCGCGCAGCCGATGGCGAAGATCTCGGCCATGGACCAGGGGCGCAGCGACTCCGACAGGCGGAAGGCGCGCGCCGCCTGCCGCGCGGGGGGGCGGTCGAAGACGATCGGCCCCAGCGTATAGAGGAGCAGCATGGCCCGCACGAGCGGCAGGACTAGGATCGCCGCCGTGACCGCCACCGACACCGCGAGGAGCGGGCCTCCCACGAAGCTGGTGGCGACCTGCCAGAGCGACGCCTCCTGCGAGAAGCCCAGCCGGTCGATGCGCAGGAAGGGAAACCAGAGCGCCCCCAGGACGAGCACCACCGCCGCGAGCGCGAGCGAGATGATCGCCATCCCGGCGTGGCGGCGGGGCGAGATCAGGACGGTGTGGCAGCGCGCGCAGATGGCGCGCTGGCCGTGCGCGACCTCGGCGGCGCGGTAGAGCGCGTCGCATTCCGGGCAGGCGATGAGCCCGTCCAGCGCCGTGTCCGCGAAGTTGCCCGTCCCGTCCGCCACGGCCCCTGCCCCTCTGTCCCCCCGTGACTTAGGCCCGCGACTGCCGAAGGCCAAGGCGGGCCCGCGTCACGGCAGGGGGAGCGCCTCGCGCCGGTGGCGGCGGGGGCCGAGCCGGGCGGCGAGCGCGAGGCCCAGGCCCGAGACGACGGCGATCATGCCCGCCGCGCTGACGGAATGCTCTCCGCCCAGCCAGAGCGGCCCGTAGCCCGCGAGAATGTAGCCCAGCGCGGCCGAAAGGGCGGCCAGGCCCGCGCTGAGCCAGACCTGCGTCCAGAGCCGGTCGGTCAGCAGCCGCGCGGTGGCGGGCGGGACGACGAACATGGCGATGACGATGATGGCGCCCACGGCCTCGAAGGCCGTGACGGCGGCGGCGGCGGCCAGCGCGACGAGCCCCAGCCCCACCGCCGCCGGGCGCTGGCCGGTCGCGCGGGCGAAGCCCTCGTCGAAGGTGGCGGCGACCAGCGGGCGGCGCAGGACCGCGATGTAGAGGACGGCCGCCACCAGCACGAGCGCGAGGCGTCCAAGCTCGGGCGGCAGGCCCGCGAGCGCGGCGGGATCGAGGAGCGAGCCCCAGTCGCTGGCCGCGAACCAGATGAGCGATTCGAGGTTGCCCATCAGCGCGTGCTCCACGTCGAGGTGGACGCCCGAGGCGCCCGTCGTTTCCAAGAGCAGAACCCCAACCGCGAAGAGTGTTGTGAAGACGGTGCCCATGGCGGCGCCGGGCTCGACGTTGCCCCAGCGGCGCACCGCCTCGATCAGCACGACCGCGAGGAGCGCGGCGACCAGAGCCCCCAGCATCATCGCAATGGGCGCGAGCGCGCCGGTCAGCAGGAAGGCCACGACCATGCCGGGCAGCACCACGTGGGACACCGCGTCCCCCAGGAGAGCCTGGCGGCGCAGGAGCAGGAAGTTTCCCGGCAGCGCGCAGGCCACGGCTGCGCATATGCCGATCATGATGGGCGGCAGCGAGAGCTGGACGAACTCGGCCCCCATCAGCCGATCCTCCGGTCGAGACCCGCGATCTGCTCGACGGGCAACAGGGCCGAGAGCGGCGTGCGGCCGTCGTCCTGCGCGATGAGCGGCGAGGACGGGTCGGCATGGCGCAGCGCGATCCAGCGGAGCGACTCCTCGCGGCTCAGGATCGGCGCGGCCCGGCGGGCGGCGCGGGCGCGGGCGACGGCCCCCCGGCCAGGGGCGAAGAGGAGCGAGGCCGCGAAGATCCCGGCGGCCACCAGCACCACGAGCGGCCCCGCGGGGAGGGACGGCGCCGTGGCCGAAAGCGCGGTGCCCACCCAACCCGAGACGCCGCCGATACCGGCCGCAACCGCGAGCAGCACCCCGGCCCGGTCGGTCCAGAAGCGCGCGGCGACGGCCGGGATGATGAGGAGCGCCACGATGAGCACGAGGCCCACGATCCGCAGCCCCGCCACCGTCACGAAGAGCACGAGGAGCATTCCGGCGAGGTCGGTGCGGCGCACGTCGATCCCGGCAGTGGCGGCGTAGCCTTCGTCGAAGGCCACGATGGCCATGGGCCGGCGCAGCGCCCAGATGACAAGACCCGCGATCGCGCCCCCGGCCGCCACCGTGAGCGCATCGGCCTGGAGCATCCCGGCCGTCGAGCCCAGAAGGAAGCCTTCGAGCCCGGCCTGCTGCCCTGCCGACATGGCCTGGATCACCGTGAGGAGCACGAGCCCGGCCCCGAAGGTCACGGACAGGACCGCTCCGATGGATGCGTCCTCGGGCAGTCGGGTGCGGGAGGTGAGGCATTCGACCGCCCAGAGCCCGAGCGCGGCCGTGGCCGCCGCCCCGAGGAGGAGCCCTAGAAGCGAGCGCCCCTCGCCGCCGAAGGCCACCATGACCAGGAAGGCCAGCGCCACGCCGGGCAGCGTCGCATGCGCCATGGCGTCGGCCACGAGCGCGCGCTTCCTGAGCACCATGAAGGTCCCGGCCGCTCCGGCCGAGAGGCCGAGGAGCGCCGCGCCCACGGACACGAGCGCAGCGTTGCGGCCCGCCTGGAGCAGCAGCGCTTCGAGGAAGAGCATCATCAGCGCACCAGCGCGAGATGGCGGGCCGACAAGCGGCCGCCATAGGTGGCCTGGAGGTTGCGGTCGGTCAGGACGAGGTCGGTCGGGCCCTCGTCGATCGGCCGGCGGTTCAGGAGGAGCACGCGGTCGAAGTACTCGGCCACGGTGCCCAGGTCATGGTGGACGCAGACGACCGACCTGCCCTCGGTGCGCAGCGACTTGAGCACGCGGACGATGGCGGCCTCGGTCGCGGCGTCCACGCCTGCGAAGGGCTCGTCGAGGAGGACGAGATCGGCGCCCTGCGCCAGCGCGCGCGCCAGGAACACGCGCTGCTGCTGGCCACCCGAAAGCTGGCCAATCTGGCGGTCCGCGAGCTCCAGCGTGCCGGTGCGTTCGAGCGCGGCCTCGGCGCGGGCGCGGTGGTGGGGCCGGATGCGACCCAGGAGCCCCAGTTCGCGGTGGAGGCCCATCAGCGCCACGTCGATGACGCGCACCGGGAAGTCCCAATCCACCGAGGCGCGCTGGGGCACGTAGGCCACGCGGTGGCGCGCGCGGGCGAAAGGCTCGCCGAAGACGGCAACCTCGCCCGCCAGGCGCGGCACCAGGCCCAGCACGGCCTTGAGGAGCGTGGACTTGCCCGCGCCGTTGGGCCCCACGATGGCCATCAGCGTTCCGGGGATGACCGTCATGTCGACATCCATCACGGCCGGCTTGCCGCCATAGCCTGCCGAGAGGCCATGAACGGCCAGGGGGCTCTCGTCGAGCGGGATCAGCGTCTCGGGGAAGCGTCCCAGGGCGTTCATGCGGGCCTCCAGAGCCGGCCAAGCCGCCCGCCCTCGGGGGTGGTGCCCCCGAGTTCGCGGGCGACCAGCGTCACGTTGTGGTCGATCATGCCGAGATAGGTGCCCTCGTAGGTGCCCTCCTCGCCCATGGCGTCGGAGAAGAGCACGCCGCCGATGCGCACCGTGTGGCCACGGGCGGCCGTGCCTTCGATCAGGGCGCGCAGGCCGCGGTCCGAGACGGAGCTTTCGACGAAGACGGCGCGGACCTGCCTCTCCACGAGAAGGCTCACCAGTTCCTCGATGCGAGCGACGCCGGCCTCGGACTCGGTCGAGACTCCCTGGATGCCTTGCACGTCGAACCCCCAGGCGCGGCCGAAATAGGCGAAGGCGTCATGGGCGGTGACCAGGACGCGCGACTCGGGCGGGACGGAGCCCAGCACCTCGTCGGCATAGGCGCGCAGCGAGGCGAGCTCGGCCTGGTAGGGGCCGAGCGCCGCCTCCACGGGCAGGTCGGGCGCGACCGAGAGCAGCGCCCCGCCGATGGCGTCGCTGACGCCCGACCAGAGCGCCGGGTCCATCCAGACATGCGGGTCGAAGCGGTCGGCGTAGCGGTCGTGCCCCAGAAGCCGATCGCGCGGTAGGCTTTCGGCCACGGCCGCCACGGGCTTGTGCGCGGCGAGGTCGTGGAGGAAGTCCTCCATCTGCGCCTCGAGGAAGAGGCCGTGCCAGAGCGTGAGGTCGGCGTTAACCATGGCGGCGATGTCGCTACGGGTCTGCCGGTAGGCGTGGGGGTCGACGCCCGGCCCCATCAGGCCCTGCACAGCCACCCCCTCACCCCCGAGGGCCCGGGCGGTGTCGGCGATCATGCTCATGGTCGCGACGACCCGAAGCGGCCCGGCGGCACGGGCCGCCCCCGTCAGCCAAGGCGCGGCCGCGAGGCCCAGGATCACGGAGCGTCGGCAGAGCGGCGTGGGCGGCATGCGGTCCCCCTCGTGTTATCCACAGGATGATATTGAGAGGCATTCGCAATACGTCAAGTCAAATGCGAGTAATTCGCAGCAGTGGCGCTCAGGCCGGCTGCGGCACGGGACGCGGCGCGAGCCGGTCGACGAGCTTGAACATCAGGGGATTCAGGGCGATGGACAGGAGCGCCGCCGCCAGCACGAGGTCGTGCGTCCGGGATGCCATCACCCCCAGCGACACGCCCAGGCCCGCCAGGATGAAGGTGAATTCCCCGGCCTGCGCGAGGCTTGCGGCGACGGTGAGGCCGGTGCGTCGGTCCTGGCCGAAGGCCGAGGTGATGGCGAGCGCGGCCAGGGACTTGCCCAGCATGATGATCGCCAGAAGGCTCAGGACCTTGACCGGCTGCTCGACAAGGATCCTGGGATCGAAGAGCATTCCCACCGACACGAAGAACAGCACCGAGAAGGCATCGCGCAGCGGCAGCGAGCGTTCGGCCGCGCTGTGGCCCAGGGGCGAGGCGGCCAGCACGAGGCCCGCCACGAAGGCCCCCAGCGCGAAGGAGGCGTCGAAGACGGCGTAGGCCAGCCAGGCGATGCCCATGGCGATGGCCAGGACGCCCAGCGTGAAGAGCTCGCGCGAGCGTTCGTGGGCGATGGCGATGAGGGCGCTGGGCAGGACCCGCGTCCCCACCGCTGCCATGAGGAGAACAAAGGTCGCGACCTTGAACAGAACCCAGCCCACCTGGGCCGCGGCGCCGGCGGCCGAAGTTTCCTCGCCCGAGCCCGCCATCAGCGGCAGGAGCACGAGCGCCAGCACCATCACGAGGTCCTCGACGATGAGCCAGCCGACGGCGAGGCGGCCCGTGGGACTGCGGACTTGGGCGCGCTCCTCGAGCGCGCGGATCAGGACGACCGTGGAGGCCACCGACACCGAGAAGCCCATCAGCAGCGCCTCGGCATGGCTCAGGCCATAGATCTCGCCTAGGAGCCAGCCCAGGCCAGTGGCGGCGGCGATCTGCGCCACTGCCCCCGGCAGTGCCACGCGGCGCACTGACATGAGATCCTTGGGCGAGAAGTGCAGCCCCACCCCGAACATCAGCAGGATCACCCCGATCTCGGCGAGTTGGGGAGCAAGCTCGGTGTCGGCCACGAATCCCGGCGTGAAGGGACCCACCGCAACCCCCGCCAGGATGTAGCCCACCAAGGGCGACAGCCGGAGCCGGTTAGCCACGAGGCCGAACAGGAAGGCCATGACGAAGCCGGCGACGAGCGTGGTGATGAGGCTGTGGCCCTCCATCGGGTCTCCTTCAGCGAGCGGTTCGGGATGGTGCGGATCTGGGGCCTCGGATCCGAGATGCGCAAGGGCCTCGGCTTGGGAACAGTTCCGACCAGAATCGTGTAGAGCGCTTTTTCGGCGTGGCCGCCCCTCACGCGGGGACCACCCGCACCAGGACCATCGTGAACCGTGCTGCGTGGCGGAAGCGGATCTCCGGGCAAGGTCGGACCGGTCCGGCGCCATCCCTCTTCACCCTTGAAGGATCGGATCACGCCGTTCGCCACGCCCAGAGCCGCTCGTGCGAACACGTCTCCGGTCAGGGCGCGACACGCCCGATCACTGGACCGCCGATCGCGCCCGGGGCGCTCAGCCCTCGGGCGGGATTACGCCCTTGCGCAACGTGAAGCAGCCATAGAACCGCCGCTCGCCGGTCTGGATCACCGCGTAGGCTTGGCGCGCCGTGTCATAGAAGGTGAAGCGTTCGATGCCGACGAGGCGCGCCTCGCGACCATCGACCCGGTCGATGACCTCCTGCACCTCCTTCTGCACCGCCGGAACCGTCGCGGGCTCGCCCACCACCTCCATCCGGCCGGCGAAGTCGGGCACGAAGGTGTCGAGCGGCAGCACCGAGAGGATTGCCTCGATGGCCTGCGCGGCCGTGAGATTGTCCATGTGCAGCAGCTCGCCCAGCACCGTCTCGCGCGCGATGCTGTCGGCGGGGAAGTTGGTGTCGCAGACCACCAGGAGGTCCCCGTGCCCCATCGCGCGAAGAGCATAGAGCACGTCTGCGCTCAGCCGGTTGTCGATTCCTTTCAACATGTTCCGTCCCTCTATTGATGAATTTTCCTGTGCCTGCACCGAAGAGATGCGCCCAAGGCCAACCGATCAAGCATCGAAAGCGGTCGGGGTGAAAAGGATGGTGGGGCCTTGGGCCATTTCCGGTTGCATATGCCCCACGCCCTCGCGAGGCGCTCGACCGAAAAGACCTGTTGTGCTGCATGGTTCCAAGTCATGCTTCATGCAGCGCCCGAACTTCTCTCGCCAGATTGCCGGTCTCGGCTTCACAATCGTGACTCTTGCGACCGAGTCGTGCCCACTGCTCACCCAGGGCTCGCGCACCATATCGCCGTCATGATGATAGACGCCGCAGTCTGCAACCGGAGTAGGTCCCAAGATAAGAGCGTTCGTGGAGCCTGAGGCGCAGGCGAGCATGTCAGGGCCGACCGGACTACAATAGGTCGGCCGGCGTGCCCATGGGATGGTCCGACTGGTCAAGGTCGGCCCGGCAACGATCTGGCCACGATGTCGGCAGCCCTGTGCGGGTTTCGTCTTGCGACTTCGGCCATCACCCCTCCCCGATGCAGTCCAGAAAACCGTAGCTGTGGGTGTTCGGCCTGTCCATGTAGGCATGTCGGACCCATCTTGGATGGGCAGTGACGGATCGAACTTTGCACCGGCGGCGCAAGTCTTGGTCAGCCTCCGGGCCAGAGCGTCTATCTCTTCCGAGGTTGCCCCTGTTGGGTGAGTTTGGACACCTCGATCGGACGGGGGCCGATGTCCGACCCTGAGTGGTCAGGCAATTCCATGTGCCGGCAAGTCAGTTCATCGTGGACCGGGTACCTGAACTCGGCGTTTCATCTAAGAAGAACTCGCAGCCTAGGGCCCGTGCCAGTCGTTGGGCTGGCGTCTGAGTTCCGCTTCGACCAGCCGTGGGTAGACTTGGCTTGGCATCGGGCCGCCTGTCGGGTCCACGGTCGGGCGATGCCTCTAGCCGTCGCCAACGTCGAAAGAGTGAACAAGCAGTCCATTTGGCAAGGCGATAAAGGTGTTCTGGAGGTTGGGAGTCGTGGCTACGCTCAGGACTCATAGCCAGAACATGACGGTTGCGGCCAAGGCGATGGCCGAGAGAAAGACCTTGGG
>NZ_VDFV01000023.1 GCF_006152145.1 Rubellimicrobium roseum
GCGCCAAAGGGGTCCCGTTTGGACGCCGATCACCCCGGAAGCGGGGTCCTTATTCCATGCTGATCAACAGCCTCGCGCGAGGGGTGACGACAGCACGGCGGTTTGCCTTGCCCGGAGCCTGGACTTGCCCAGTGCCTGCGCCGCCGGTGTGGTCTGGCTGTCAACGGACGCCGGCGAGGATCTAGCGGGTCGCGACCGGGGATCTTGACCAAGACGAGCCCGCTGCCGTGGGTGTCCGCGGCGGCGGGCCCTTGCCGTAGCATCCTCTACTCTTCCAAGTGATCGATGAGGTCGAGCAGGTCCGCGTACGTGCAACGTCCCTTGGAGGTTGCCGGGATCAGGCGGGACGCGACCCAATCGGTCGAGCCGTCATTGTTCTCGCGCCAGATCTTGACGTTCGCCATATAGCGCTGCCGAGGTCCGTAGACCGTGTGGCGGTCAAATGCGGCCTCGATGTAGTAGCCTGCGACCTGCGGGTTGCGGCGGGAGGCGTCGAACGTCGCCGGGCCAAGACGGGGCAAGGCAACTCCGGCCTTGCGCTCCAAATCGTACATGGGTTCCTCTCTGGGTTTATCCTGAGGAGCACCACGCTCCTCGCCTTGTAGATTGTGCCGTTCGAGACGGACCGGAAATGATCCGTCGGAAATGGCTGGGAGCCATGCCATGGCTCCTGTCGCGGACCTACGACACCGGGACTGATCAGCCCTGGGCGACGTCTGGTATCCCGATTAGATGAGCTTCCGTCTGGTCAACCGGTTCAACCGGAGAGGCCCAACCTGACCTTCGCGAGGGCAGAGACGGCGCATGTATCTATCCTTGCCGAGCATGAACGTATGCTCGGTTGCCATGCCACGGGGATCACGGAGGCGTGAGAGTTTTCTTCGCCCGGAGGTTTCCGAGCCGGCGCGAACGATCCGACCTTCTGTGGGTCCCAACTTGGAGGATCCTCATGCTGATCGCTCAGCACCCTGTTCCCATCAGCCTCAACTGGCATGCCCGGTCAGCCGGCGACCGGTTCCGACTGGAGGCGGGCGCGCTGTCCCTCGACGCCCTCTTGGACCACGGCCGTGTGGCCGATGGCGCGCTGCTCACGGCCGCCCACGGCCGCTTCCTGTTCGACGGCGCCGGCGCGTTCGTCGGGCTCGACGCCGCTCTCGGACCTCTGCCGGACACCTCGGCCGCGTCCGGTCTCGACGCACCCTTCGCCATCGAGCTGAAGGTCTCGAAGAGCCGCGACAAGGACGCGCGCCACTGGAGTCTGCAGGCCTGGATGACGTGGTCGCGGCTGCAGATCCGCGATGGCGCGGACCGCGAGGTCCGCCAGCTCGCCGACCTCGAGGATGCGGAGCTCGGCGACCTTCTCAGCAGGACCAAGCACGGCCACGAGTACTACGAGTACCACAACCTGGATGTCTGGCTCGTCCACGAAGCGGCTCTCGACGAGCAGAAGCGGCGCGTCGAAGAAACGGCCCATTCCTACGCGCGGGCCAAGGCCAACGCGCGGCGCAAGAAGGAGGGCCTGTTCCTGGGGGAGCTGCGCCTCGCACAGGCGTGGCGGGAGATCGCGGAGCACCTGCGGCGCCTCCCGTACGGCTGCGACGTGCTGGACCTGACGGAGGACGAGACGACGATCGCGGCCTTCCGGGAATGGTCGCGCCAGCAGGTGGACAGCGTCGTCGATATCCTGGCCGCCCAGAACAGGCATCGCCTGGCCTGTGGCATGGCTCCGCACGGCGTCGAGCTGCGCGGGGATCAGGGGCCCATTGGGGGCTGGCTCCGCGAGGGCGACAAGGCGGCTTCGGCGCGTAGTGCTGCGGTCTGAGGTGGCCTCGAGAGCCGATGTCATCCGCCCGCCCGGCTCCGCACTAAGTCGGGGGGTGGCCGGCGCACCACGCGGATCGGGTGGTCCTTAGCGTCGGGTCCCGTCGCTTCCTTCGGCGCGATCCAGATCTCGGGGTCGACTCCCTGGTCCCACTCGCCCCCGGGCTAGGGGAGAGGCGCCCCGGCTTGCAGCGCCGCGATGATCTCCTCCATGGGATCGGGCGTGCGGATCCCGACCCGCGACATGCCTAGAGACGGCGCCGGAGCTCCGGTCGGCGGGTGCTCCGTGGACGCCGCTCTCGAGGGCTTGGGCGCGGGGCGGCTGAGGGTGGATGGCATCGCGGGGCGCGGACCCACGTCCGGAGCCCTCGACGCCGAGGCCGCCTCCCGCGCGCGCGGCGCCGCGGCGGGCCGCGAGGTGGGCGAGGGGGCCGGAGGGCCCGAGCGGATCGCGGTGGTGCCGGTTCCCCCGCCAGGAGCGGTGATCGACTGGGCGGGAGGCGTGGCGGGTGAGCGAGGCGGGGTCGGTGAGGCGGCGGCCGGGGCGGTGCCGCCGGGTCCGCCCGCCAGCACAATCGTGGGCGCCGATCCGGGACGGGGAGACCCGGACGGCAGGGATCTTGAGGCTTCCGGCGGTCGATCGGCCGGCGGGGTGGTTGCTGGAACCGGGGATCCCACACTCCGGGAGGTCACTAAGGATATCGGCAAGGCAAGTGCCGTCCGCCCGGGCGCGGTCGCGATCCTCGTCCCGTGCAGGGTACGGTCCGGCGAGGGTGTCCACCCAGGGAGCACCGCCGCGGTCGGCGTTGGGCCGGTCCGAGGCGCCCGAACGGACAGAGGTGAGTTGGCCAATGGGTCAGCCTGGTGCCAGGTGGCGTTAGGCGCTCCGGGCGAGTCGGATAGAATGATCCCGGACGAGGAGGTCGGGCCCTCGGACCCGGACGCTGAGGGCGGGGTCGTCGCGGCCGTGACGGTGATCCCAGACTCCACCAGCCTGGAGGCGACGTAATCGGAAGGTCCGGCAGCTACGATTGTCTCGGATGACGTCGCAGGCTGGGCGCTCGTCCCGGAGCCGGGGCTCGAGCCGGGTGCGGCGGCGACATACGGCCGTTCTCTCGTCGGCGTGCGGGGTCCCACATCCGAGGGCGTCGCAGGGCTGTCCTGCGCCCGATCCGGCCGGGTCGTTTCGGTCGCGGCGGAGGTCTCGCCCTGATCGTTCTCCTCCCGCGCTCCGGACTTGGTCGTGGCCTCAGCCTCCGCCCTCGCCGCGGCCCGCCGGCGCGCCGCCTCGCGCAGTTTGGCAATGCGGGCCGAGGCGCCCTTCGCGCGGAGCTCGGCGCGCCGCCAGGCGCGGATCTCGGGCCAGAGCTCCCGGACCTCGTCGTTGTGCTCGCGCGGGGCCTTCCGCCGCCGTGCGATTGGCGCCTGGAGCTCGCCGTGCTCCCGCTCGTCCTGACGGGCCTGGGCGGCGCGGGAAGGATGGACCTTCGGCTGGGCGATGAGCCCCTCCGGCGCGTCGCCCGCGGCGGCCTGACGCGCGTATGAGCGCAGGTCGACCCGGTCCTCTTCCGCTGCTCCGTGGCGGGCCAGCTCCCTGTTGACCCGCTTCTGCCACTCGACGCGACACGCCTCGATTTCCAAAGGGCCGTTCATGACGCAGTCGAGAAGGCGCGTCTTCGCTCCAAGCATCCGGCTCACCGGATCCCATTCCCGCGTGGTACCCAGGATATGGACGTGGTGGTTGCGCGGGTCGCCACGATCCTTGCGCTTGCTGCGCTTCGGGGCGGGCTCTGGGAAGCACTCGGCTGCGATCTCGGCCTCGAATCCGCCGGCCCATGGGTGGTGGATAGCTGCGGTCGAGACGATCCCGTAACGGTCCCGCAGCCACAAGCAGAACCCTCAAACGAGCCGCACCTGGACATGCAGGAGCAGTTCGCAAGGCAGGGCGATCAGCCACTCGCGCGCTACCCTAGAGTTGGTCCTGGTCTCGGCCGCCTCGGCGGCCTGCCAGAGCTCCTCGACCGAGCCGTCGAAGCCGATAGTCTCGACGCTCAGCACGTCGCGCTTCTTCCGGTAGTCGTGCCAGCGCCCGGTCCGCTCGTCGAAGAGGCGCGCGGCGGTCCGGTAGGCCGCCGCCGCGATAGCGGAATGCCCGCGCCCGCGGCTCATGTTGCGGATCTCGAAGTGGCACGCCTTGTGGCTCATGGACGGGGAGGTGGGGCCTGGCCCCACCTCTCGCGACAGACCGGCCCGCGGCAGGCGCGCGGCAAACAGAGTTTGCGTAACCGCGCCCCTTCGGCTCCGCCTCGGGTGGGGGTGGCCCGGCCCAAGGGCTCCGCGAACCCTCTTGGACCTGACCGGGAGCGGGATCGTCGCTCAGGCCCCACGTACTCCTCACATAAGGATCACCGGGGAGATAGGCACATGCCCAGAAGCAAGGCGCAGCAGCTGGCGGCCGCGAAGGCCCGCTACGACCGGCTCAGAGCCGAGGCGGAGCGGATCCGCAAGGGCGACGACACGCACCGGAAAGTGGTCTACGGCTCGGCCCTGCTCCTGGCCCTAGATGAGATGTCACCCGACCTGAAGGCGGAGGTCCTCGAGCACGTCCACCGCCACATCACGCGACCCGCCACGCGCGCCCGGTTCGGCATCCCGCCGCTGACGAATGGCGAGGTCGCGGATCCGACATCCGAGGGCCCGGCCGGGGCTCTCCAGCCCGAACCGCGACAGGTCCAGGCGGAGAGGCGCTCTGACTCTCCCGGCACGGCCAGAGCGGAGCCCCCGAGGCCGACCGAGCCCGCAACGGTTGTGACCGGGCGACACTCTAGGACCGACGCGGGTCAAGCCGACTTGCCGTTCGAGTAAAGGTGCCCACGCATCGTCCTCTCCGGAACCGTCTGGCTCTCCCCGGGGCCGATGGCCCTGACGGACCGGTCGCGCATCATCAAGTCCCGCAAGTCGACGGGCGAGGAAGGGCAGGTCTCGGACATCCACCTGAGCTGCACGCGGCACTAACGAAGCGCATCGTCAGCCAGCCGATCCGGCTAACGGAAGGTAATGCAGAATTCATGGTCAGATCGCTTTGGGGCCGGCGCGGATGCATCCATCTACTCTGCACGACGGGCGGGCAGGAGCCCACCCGGCGGGGTTCTCCTCAGGAGGTGAAGCCGAGACCGTCCCCCGCAGGGGATCGGGACAGCCCAGCTCGGACGAGCATGGATGGCCTGGGCCGGAAGACCCGCCGAAAGAGACTGTTCCCCGAAGGGGGTTGGGATTGCCGATCCTGCAAGGGCAGGCATGACCTGGGCCAGACGACCGGCCCAAAGAAACCGTCCCCCTCAGGGGGTTGGGACAGCCCGGCTCGCAAGAGCACGGATGGCCCGAGCCGACCCGGTCGGCTCAAAGAGACCGTTCCCCAGAGGGGAACTCGCGGGCGGGGCCGGATGCGGTCTCGCCCGCATGTACTCGACATGGCCTATGGCGGCACCGTCCCGCTCCCCGCCCACGACACGACCTTCCTGCCCGATGTCCCACGCGGCTCGATTGCGGCGGGGACCTTCGCGCCGGTGCCGGTGCTGATGGGCGCGACCCGCGACGAGGGGCGCTTCTTCAGCGAGAGCCTGGACCAGGCCGGGTACGAGGGCTGGGTCCGTTCCATCTTCGGTGAGCGGGCCGACAAGGTCCTGGAGCTCTACCCCTGGCCGTCTGAGGCCGACGAGTTCGCGGGCGACTATCTCTCCGCCGCGATCCTGACCGACTCCGGGCAGATCTACGGGATCGGCGGCTTCCCCAACCTCCAGCTCACCCGCGACCTCGCTGCCCATGTTCCGACCTACGCCTACGAGTTCGCGCACCGCGAGGGCCCGGGACCCATGGCCGGCTACGGCACTTACGTCTGGGGTGCTGCGCACACGGCGGAGCTTCCCTACCTCTTCCCGAGCTTCGACATGGGCACGCCCATTGCGCCCAGCTTCGACGAGGGCGAGCAGGCGCTCGCGGCCGAGATGAAGGTCCGCTGGGGGGCCTTCGTGAAGGGCGGAACGCTGGACGCGGCGGGGCTGGCGCCCTGGCCCGCGTTCAACGAAGGCGGGCAGGTCGCGTCGCTGCGGGCGGGCGGTGCCTCGGTCGCGGTGCCGGTCGCGGACGTCAAGAGCGAGCACAACTGCGCCTTCTGGGACGGGCTCTGAACCTCACTCCTCCGCCTTGCAGTTCCAGCGCCGAGGCCGGGGCCTTGAGGTCCTCGATGCCGAGGGGCTCCTGCGGGCGGGCGAGGCGGTTGGCGACGACCCAGCGGAGCTCGGTCTGGGCGCGGGTGATGGCCACGTAGGCGAGGCGCTTCCACAGATGCGTCCCGGCCTCCACGCGGCCCATGCGGGCGGCGACGAAGATGTCGGGGGCGAAGACCTGCACGGTGTCCCACTGGGACCCCTGCGCCTTGTGGATCGTGACGGCCGCGCCGTGGAGGAAGGTCGCGCCCATCTAGGCGGCGAAGGGGATGAAAGGCTCTTCCTCGCCCTCCTTCTCGATCTTGACGATGAAGCCGGCGGAGACCTGCGGCTCCAAACGTTCAAGAAGGACGGACCTGCCAGGGTGGGCTGGTCTCATGTCTTGTAGCCTAATTCCGGGGTCTGGCAGGACCAGCGTTGGACCGTCCAGCCCGGATGCTCGTTCTGTCTTCCCAAGCCCGAAACGCCTGATCAGTCGAAGGCTTCCCAATCGATCGATTTGTTTGGCGGATTGAGGGGGGGGGCAACAGCGTGAGCCCACCCTTTGCGGCTGCTCTCCTTTCGGTCCTTGCAGGACGAATTGGAGTAGTTGACCGCTCTCAGCCAATGGTCTGATCCGGTCCCGCGAGCTGTTCGGCTAGACAGCGGAGGGCTGTGTGAAACTTGCTCCTGTCTTGCAATCAGAACGTATGCTATTGATGCGAATGAGGCTCCATGTGAGACGTCTTGCATCTCAAGGCATTGATTTTATTGGACAAGTCGCCTCCTCCCCAGCGCGCCAGAGTTTCCTGACAGACAAAGCGGCTGACGAAGGAAGGGCACATAAGGGCGCCCTAATACGCTTGATGTGACGCGGGTCGATGGCGTCGAGCTCGGGACCGCTGCTCCACCCTGACCGTTTGTGCGGCGCCATGCCTCCGGGCCGAAGGGTGCGTCCTTCATCTCGCGTCCCTCTCCGGCCTCGCTCGGGCGCTGCGGCCTATCCCGGTGGGCGCGACGGGGAGCCCTCACAGGCGGCCCACGCCCTCGCGCATGCGGCGCAGCGGACCGGCCTGGGGCTTTGAGCGGCCCTCGTCCGTCCCGATCTCGGCGCGGGTGCGGGGCAGGGCGTCCGGGATCTCGCGCTGAAGCCAGTCGATGAGCTTCTCGCGCATCTCGCAGCGCAGGTCGAAGGTGCGCGCCGCGTTGCGGGCCGACACGAGGATGCGCAGCTCCATCTCGCCTTGCCGGAAGTCGGTGACCGCGACGTTGATCACCTGCCCGTCCCATAGCGATGACGCCCGCGCGATCTCCTCGGCCTTGCCGCGGATCGTGGCCACCGGGGCCGTGTAGTCGAGATAGATCAGCACCGTCCCGATGAGCGAGGCGGACTCGCGGGTCCAGTTCTGGAACGGATTGTCGATGAAATAGGCCAGCGGCACGATCAAGCGGCGCCAGTCCCACAGGCGAACCACCACATAGGTCGACGTGATCTCCTCGACCTGGCCCCACTCGCCCTCCACCAGCAGGGCGTCGTCGATCCGGATGGGCTGGGTGATGGCGAGCTGGATGCCGGCGATGAGGTTCTTGAGCACTGGCTGCAGGGCTAGGCCCACCACCAGGCCCGCGGCCCCGGCCGAGGCCAGGAGGCTGATGCCGTATTGCCGGATGCTCTCGAAGGTCATGAGGACGGCGGCGAGCCCGACCGTGTAGATCAGGATGTCGGCCACGCGCAGCAGGATCCGGGACTGCGTCACGTGCTTGCGGGCGAGCAGGTTGTCCTCGGCATCGAGCTTGAACCGGCGCAAGTAGATCGTGCGCCAGATGTGCAGCACGATGCGGGCGAACCAGGTGACGATGACGATGAGACAGATCACCAGGATGTGGAGGACGAGCTCCTCGGCCCGGGCCGGCACGGGAGCCACGATGACGGCGAAGACGAGGCAGCCGGCCAGCACCGCGAGCCGGCTCGGCCGGCGGGTGCGCGCCACCGTGGAGCGCCAGAACAGGTCCTTGCCCGCCACGACGCGCGTCAGGAAGCGGAACAGGACCCGGTGCGCCAGAAGGCCGAAGAGATAGGCCGCGGCGAAGACGAACAGGGTCATGCCCCAGTCCGGCAACCAGGTCAGGTGATGTCGTGCGCTCTCGATCAGGTCGTTCATCAGGCTCGTCTGTCTCGAGTAAGGATGACGGCAGGATGCGTCCCCGCGGCACAGGTCGCTCCCGCACGGATCGGGCAGGCCTTGACCGGCCGGGTGCCGGCTTGCGGGGCAGGGGGATCGGACACGCCGCCGACCGTCTTGGGCCCCGAGGATAGGAGCAAGGCCCGGTATGTCGAGGCGCCAGGGCCAGAAAGGGCGACCAACGCCGAGGCTTCAGCGCATCAGGGTGCTCGCCGGCCCGGCCTCGACCGGGCTCGGGAGGGCTTCAGGCCCGGCTCGTCCGGGCGGCCTGTCGAAGTCTGATGAGGGAATGGCGAACCCGGCGGGCCCGGGACCGTCGGCACGGACGCGCCCTTGGGCCGTCGCTTGCGGAGCCGGGGCACGCGGCTTGGCCGAAAGCGCGGCCATGCTCCGGGCCGGGTCTTGGCGATCGCGGCTCCTGCGACGCCGGTCAGCCGCCCGTCTTGGCCCGTTCGCAGGAGGCGGTGATCTCGGAGCCGCTCTCGACGCTGAGCGAATCGTAACGGATCGTCCCCGACAGGCGGGCCGTCGCGTGCACCCGCACCGCGCCGCCGGAGATGTGGCCGCTGAAGGTGCCCTTCACCCCCACGGCCGCCGCCTGCACCTCGCCGTTGACCATGCCGCGCTCCTCGATGACCACCGAGTCGGCGATCACCCGTCCCTCCACCTGCCCCTGGATCTCCAGAAGGCCCGGGGCGCTGATGTCGCCCACGATTCGCGTGCCCGCGACGAGATGGGATCGGCCCCCGTGGGACCCGTAGGGCGCGCTCGGCGGAAGGGCGGCCGGGCCGCTGGTGATGGCCATGATTTCTGTCTCCCCTGGGGCCCGGCGGCCCGTCCGGCACATCAAGCCCCAGAGGGGCGCGCAAGACAAGTGTCCTGGGCCCCAAGGCCCCGATCCTGCGTCAGAATCGCACCTCCACGCCGGGCAGGCCCAGGGCGCGGACCAGCTCGCGCAACTCCTGCCGGGCGGCGATGTTCGACATCGACAGGCTCGACACGCCCAGGTCCTTGAGATCGAGCAGCGTGAGCCCCCGCGGAAACAGCTCGCGGAACACCACCCGCTCGGAGAAGCCCGGTCCCACGCGGAACCCGATCCGCTTGGCCAGCCGTCCGACGGCGGCCTCCATCCGCTGCTTGTTCAGCATGGCCTGGCTGCCCAGTCGGTTGCGCAGCACCACCCAGTCGATCGGCGCGAGCCCTGCCTGCGCGCGAAGCTGCCGCGCGCTCCAGACCATCTCGGCGTAGACCGAGGGGCCGAGGATGCGCTCCCCGTCCGTGTCGATCCGCGCGAGCAGGTCGAAATCCACGAAGCTGTCGTTGAGCGGCGTCACCAGCGTGTCGGCCAGAGAATGCGCCACCTGCGCGAGCCGCGTGTGCGAGCCGGGGCAGTCGATGACGATGAACTCGGACTCGGCCTCCAGCGCCGCCACCGCCCGCGACAGCCGCAGGTCCTGCGGATTCTCGCCCGAGGGCACCTCCGCCTCGTCGATCTCGGGCAGGGGCAGGTCGCGGGGGGTCGGCAGGTCGAGCCCTTCCTTGGCCAAAAAGCGCTGCCGGTTCTCGATGTAGCGCCCCAAAGAGCGCTGCCGCAGGTCGAGGTCGATGCAGCCCACCCGATGTCCCATCCGCGCCAGGGCCGAGGCCACGTGCATGGCGACGGTGGACTTGCCCGCGCCGCCCTTCTCGTTGCCCACGACGATGATGTGCGCCACCTGGGCCCCCGTTTCCGCAACCGCTGGCGGTATAACGGGCCGATGAGGCGAGCGAAAGGCGAGGGTCCTTGACTTCGGGGCGGGCGCGGCCCACATCCTCCTTACCGTCGGCCCTGCCGCGTGAGCAGGGTGCCCGTCCATGGGTGCAAGGCCGGCGGGACCTCAGGTTCCCACCTTCACGCAGGGGAAGCCGCGCCGCGACGGTCCAGGGGCAATGCCGCCCGGGGTCAGCTCGCCGGTTGCCACCCCTCGCCGCCCGTGCCTCGTCAGGCCGGGACCGGGGACATTCGGGCCCTCGCGGCCCCCCAAAGGACGCACATGCAATTCGACTCGCTGGGCCTGTCGCCTCGCCTGATCAACGCCCTGAACGAACAGGGCATCACCGACCCCACCCCGATCCAGACCCAGGCCATCCCGCACGCCATGGCGGGCCGGGACGTGATGGGCCTCGCCCAGACCGGCTCGGGCAAGACGGCGGCCTTCGGCCTGCCCATGCTCGACGCCCTCATGAAGAACGGCCGCAAGGCCGAGCCCAAGACGCCCCGCGCCCTCATCCTCGCGCCGACGCGGGAACTCGCCCGCCAGATCCACGACACGTTGGCGACCTTCGCGCAGGGTTCGGCCCTCAAGCTTGCCCTCATCACCGGCGGCGTGGGCTTCACGCCGCAGATCGAGCGCATGAGCCGCGGCGTCGCCATTCTCGTGGCCACCCCCGGCCGCCTCGTGGACCTGCTCGACCGCCGCGCCGTGGACCTGTCCAAGACCGAGTTCCTGGTCCTCGACGAGGCCGACCAGATGCTCGACCTGGGCTTCATCCACAGCCTGCGCCGCATCGCCGGGCTCCTGCCCAAGCAGCGGCAGACGATGCTCTTCTCGGCCACCATGCCCAAGCTCATGGAGGAGATCGCCGGGGCCTTCCTGACCGATCCCGTGCGCGTGCAGGTGAACCCGCCGGGGCAGGCCGTGGCCAAGATCGAGCAGAAGCTCCACTTCGTCGCCAAGGCGGCCAAGACGGATCTCCTGATCGAGCTTCTCGACGCCCACCGCGACGAGCTTGCCATCGTCTTCGGCCGCACCAAGCACGGCTCCGAGAAGCTGGCGCGCCAGCTCGAGAACGCGGGCTACGCCGTGGCCGCCATCCACGGCAACAAGAGCCAGGGCCAGCGCGACCGCGCCATCGCCGCCTTCCGCGAAGGCGCGGTGCGCGTGCTCGTGGCGACCGACGTCGCCGCGCGGGGCATCGACATCCCGGGCATCCGGCACGTCTACAACTACGACCTGCCCAACGTGCCCGAGAACTACGTCCACCGCATCGGCCGCACCGCGCGCGCCGGGGCGGACGGCACCGCCATTGCCTTCTGCGCGCCCGACGAGATGGGCGAGCTCAAGGACATCGAGAAGGCCATGAAGGCCAAGATCCCCGTCGCCTCGGGCGCGCCCTGGGAAGTCGTGCCTGACGCGGCCGCCAGGTCCGGCGCGCGGCCCGGCTCCAAGCCCCGGCAGGGGCAGGGCCGTCCGAACGGTCAGGGTCAGGGGCGCCCCGGCGGCCAGCCTTCGCGCCGTCCGGCGCAGGCCAACGCCGCGGCCAAGCCCGGCGCCGGCAGCGCCAAGCCGCGCCGCCCCGGTCCCCGCAAGCCGCGGGCGGCCTGAGGCCCGCTCCTCCGCAAGGGCGCGCACAAGCCCGCCCTTGCGCCGACGGTTCCTTCGGTCGATGACCGTCGGGAGATTGACCTGGGCTCAGGCCGGCTCAGGCCGGCTCCGCCTCGTGCCGTTGATCCAGCCAGCGCTCGGCCAGCCGGCCGAGGTTCATCGGACGGTCGATGTGGTAGCCCTGCACGAGGTCGCAGCCGAGATCGCGCACCAGCGCCAGCTCCTCGTCGGTCTCGATGCCCTCGCAGACCACCTGCAGCTCCAGCGCATGCGCGAGGTCGAGCATGGCCTTGACGAGCGCGCGCCGCTCAGGGCACCGCTCCAGCCCCGTGACGAAGGAGCGGTCGATCTTCAGGGTGTCAAAACTCATCTCGCGCAGGTAGCCGATCGAGGAGTAGCCCGTCCCGAAGTCGTCGAGCGCGAGGCGGAAGCCTGCGGCCCTGAGCTCGCCCATCCGCTCGGCGGCCAAGCGTGGATCGTCCACCAGCAGGCGCTCCGTCAGTTCCAGTTCGATGCGTGCGGGAGAGATCCGGCGCCGGCGCAGCTCGGCGATCAGGTCCGAAGCGAAGCTGGGCGCGAGAAGCTGGAGCGGCGAGACGTTGAAGCTGACGGCAAGCTCCGGCCTTTCCTCCAGGTCGTCGCACAACTGCCCCAGGAGCGCCTGCCCCAACTCCACCACAAGGCCCGAGCGCTCGGCCACGGCGATGAAGCGGTCGGGCGGGATCGGCCCCAGCTCGGGCGAGGTCCAGCGCGCCAGGGCTTCCGCCCGTTCGAGCCGCCGCGCGCCCGCCGCGCTGATCGGCTGGTAGAGGAGCGAGAGCTGCCCCGGCCGGCGCAGGGCGGCGCGCAGAGCCTTCTCGATGGCGCGGGCGTCGCGGTCCGCGGCCTCGATCATGGCGCCGAAGGCCACGGGTCGGCCGCCGCGCCGGCGCTTGGCCTCGTACATGGCGAGATCGGCCTGCCGGACGAGATCGGAGCCCGCGACCCCGGCCCGCGACTGCACCGCATAGCCCAGCGAGCCTCGCAGCCGCAGGTGATGGCCCCCGATCTCCACGGGGGTCTGCAACTCCCGGGCGACGGCGGTGGCCAGCGCCTGGATTCCGGCCTCGGCCTCGGGACCCGACAGGACGAAGACGAACTCGTCGCCTCCGATCCGCGCCAGAAGGCAGTTGTCTCCGCCCAGGGAGCGCAGCCGCTGGCCCAGCCGCCCGACCACCGCATCGCCCATCGCATGGCCCAGGCTGTCGTTGATGCGCTTGAAGTCGTCCAGATCGAGATAAAGGATCGCGCGCTCCCCCTCGCGGGCGTGGCCGGCCAGCGCCTCGTTGAAGGCGGCGCGGTTGGGCAGGCCGGTCAGCGCATCGGTCCGCGCGGCCACGGCCGACCGCCGCTCCGCCTCCACGAGGTCGCGCGCGCTCCGCCGGACGAGCATCATTCCCGTCGCCACGAGCCCTGCCGTCCCGACCATCACGGCCAAGAGGAGCGGCAGAAGCCGTCGCAGGATCTCCGAGCCGGGCCGGGGGTCGTCCCAGGCGAGAAAGGCCACGGGCCGGTCCCCCCCGCCGTCCAGCGGCACCGATAGGCCCGAGGACGGCGCTTGTCGCACCAGCCGCAGGCCGGAGACGACGAGGCTGCGCCCCAACTCCTCCAGGATCTGCCCTGACAGCCGATAGCCCATGGCGAGGCGTGCCACGCGGTCGCTCTCGACGGGCCGCCCGCCACGCTGGGTGAGATGCTCCACCCGCGCGGCCGCCAGCGCATAAAGGTTGCCCCCGTGCCAGGTGAAGAAGGCCGTCCCCTCGTAGCGGTCGAGCGGCACCCCGGCCAGACGGCTTTCGGCCAAGCCCAGGAGGCCCGGGTCGAGCACCCCCGAGCGCCCGGCGCGCCGGTCGCCGACGGTCCAGCCGATGTCCTCGGGCAGCAGGCCCCCCCAGATCACCGCCAGTTGGATGGCTTCGCCGTTGATGGCGGTGGTGCCGATGCTGTCGCGCATCCAGAAGTGATTGCCGCGGTTCACGTTCACCGCGGCGTCGTCCCACTTGGCGTAGTCGAGCGTCAGCATCCGCGTCTTGGCGAGCAGCGTCTCGCTCGCGTTCTGGACCCGGGCGATCGAGTTGTCGCGCGCCTGGTCGTCCAGGGTGCGGGTCAGCCACAGCACCGAGACCGCGAGCGTGACCACGAAGACGAGAATGGTCCCGACCATCACGGCGGCAATGCGGGCCGGCAGCCGATGCATCCCAGGTCCTCCTCGCGTCCATCGCTCCGAGCGCGTTCTACCGCAGGAAGATGACTCGACCCTTAACAGCACCGATGAGGAGAGCCCATTGCGCCGAGGATAGGGCAAAACCATGCTGGGCAACGAAAAACGCCGTGCCCTTGGGGGACACGGCGCCGGATTGTTTCGCTCGGGAGGGGCTCAGAAGCCCAGGCCGGCGTACTTGTTCTTGAACTTGGAGACGCGGCCCCCGGTGTCGAGGATGCGCGTGCCGCCGCCCGTCCAGGCGGGGTGCGACAGCGGGTCGATCTCGAGGTTCATCGTGTCGCCTTCCTTGCCCCAGGTGGTCTTCATCTGGACCACGGTGCCATCGGTCATGCGCACGTCGATCTGGTGGTATTGGGGATGGATGCCGGACTTCATTTGCCTTCGTCCTTCGCCTTGTAGTTGGTGACCTCGGCGATGCGGGCGGACTTGCCGCGGCGATCGCGCAGGTAATAGAGCTTGGCGCGACGGACCTTGCCGCGGCGGACCACGGTGATCGAGTCGATGTTCGTCGAATAGAGGGGGAACACCCGCTCCACGCCTTCGCCGAACGAGATCTTGCGGACGGTGAACGACCCGGCGATGCCCGAGCCGTGCTTGCGGCTGATGCAGACGCCTTCGTACATCTGCACGCGCGAGCGCGTTCCTTCGGTCACCTTGTAGCCCACGCGGACGGTGTCGCCGGGCTTGAAGTCGGGAATGGACTTCCCGAGGGAGGCGATCTGCTCGGCCTCCAGTTGCGCGATCAGGTCCATGGGACCCTCCTATGGTTGCCCGAGGTGGATTCCCCGGAGGTCTCTCGCGGCCTCAGAGCTCTCGGTCTTCCTCCGGGCGCCCCAGCTTCGCTAGGTGGGCCCGCCAGAGATCAGGTCGCCGTTCCTTGGTCAGCCTCTCGGCCTCGGCCTGCCGCCAGGTGGTGATCCTCGCGTGATGCCCGGACAGAAGAACCTCCGGTATCGCGCGACCCTCCCAGACGGCCGGCTTCGTGTACTGGGGATATTCCAGCAGGCCGGAGGAAAAGGATTCCTCCTCGGCCGAATGGTGATTCCCGAGCACGCGGGGCATAAGCCTTACCGTCGCGTCGATCAAGGCCTGAGCGGCGATCTCGCCCCCTGTCAGCACGAAATCCCCGAGGCTGACCTCGGTCAGGCCGTAATGCTCGATCAGCCGCTCGTCCACGCCCTCGAACCGGCCGCAGAACAGGACCACCCCGTCGCGCGACGCGAGGTCCCGCGCCATCGCCTGGTCGAAGCGCCGCCCGCGCGGGCTGAGCAGCAGACGCGGCACGTCGCCCCGCGCCCGCGCGATGGCCTCGTCCAGCGCCTTCGCCCCCACGTCGGCCCGCAGCACCATGCCCGCGCCGCCCCCGGCGGGCGTGTCGTCCACATTGCGGTGCCGGCCCTCCCCGAACTCGCGCAAGGGGATCGTCCGCAGCGCCCAGAGCCCCTCCTTCAGCGCCTTGCCCGTCAGCGACAGGCCCAGCACGCCCGGAAAGGCCTCGGGCATCAGCGTGACGACCTGCGCCGTCCAGACGTTCGCCAAGTCCTCGTCGGCCATGAGGTCGCGGGGCGTAAGCGAAGGGCGGATGCTCTTGCGCCCGAGGGCGCGCGCGGGGCGCGGGGGGGGAAGGTCGCTCATGCGCGCGCTTCTAGGCGCAAGCGCGAGCCGTGGCCAGCCGTCCGGCGCCGGTCAGGCCGACGCGAGAACCAGAAGCAAGAAAGCGATGACGACGATCGCCAGCCCCCCTCGCCTCCGTCAGCGCTCTACTCGGAATGCTGTTCCTGCCCAGCAGTCCCACCATGGCCCGAGAGAAAGATGCATCCAGCCATGCATGATTCTTCGTCCATGGCCGCCCGCAGGTGCCGGGTCATGGGCGAACGCCGCCGGCCACGCCCCGGTTCACCGCCCAGGGGTCAGGGCCCGATCCCGTTCATGGGTCCGGGCTTGCGCTGGTCGTTGCCGTCGAAGGGGTCGTCGTTGTCGTCGTGGCTTTCGAACATGTCGTTGCCGCCGACCTTTGCCGCCGGGTCGAGGTCCGCCGGGGAAGCGGCGGCCGGGCGGGGCCCCGGCCCGTCTTCGGGCGCCACCACGGGCTCGGACTGCGCGCCCGCCTCGGTGTCCCGGTCGGCGGCACGGGCCGGCCCGGAGCCGCCGTCGCGCCCCGGCCCGAAATCGCGGCGGATCGTGTCCACCGCCTCCTCGACAAGCCGGCTCACCGCGCCGGCGACGCCGCGCACGGCCTCCCCGGCGGCCCCGGCCACCAGGGCGCCGATGTCGGCCGCGGACTCGGCCGGCTTCGCCGGGCCCTTGTCCTGATCCTTCGCCTCTTCGGCGCCGAAACCGTAGCGGGTTGCGCCTTGGCTCAGGGTCTTCTTCGCCAGCGCCGTCCCGACCGCGAGCAGCGCGGCCGACACCGCTTCCCCCGTCCTGGGGTTGGCCAAGGCCTTGTTGACGGTCTTGCGGAAACGCTTGGGAATCTTCACGTTGCCGATCTTCTTCGGCACGATCTTCTTGGCCTTCTGGCCCATGGCGCCCATCCTTCGGTCGTTGCCGGAACGAACGCGGCCACCGGCCGCGCCGTTCCTGCGCGAAAGGCTACAGGCTTCCCTCGGGCGGGTCAGCCACGATCCGCCCGGCCGCGATGTCCACGAGCGGCACCGCCGCATGGGTGAAGGGCAGGAGGATCGTCTTCCCCCCGGAGCCCGCCACCTCCAGGATGTCGCCCGCCCCGTGGTTCAGCACGGCGCGCACGGTGCCGAGCCGCGTGCCGCCCGCGTCCTGCACGGGCAAGCCGATCAGGTCGGCGTGGTAGAATTCGTCGTCCGGCAGCGCCGGCAGCCGCGCCCGCTCCACCAAGAGCGGCACGCCCTTGAGAGCGTCGGCCTCCTCCTTGGAGGCGATGCCCTCGACGCGGGCGATCAGCGCGCCCTGGGTCTGGCCCAGGATCTCGACGGCGGGAAAGATCCGCCCGTCGGGGCCCCGGAGGGGCGCGTAGCCGGCGATGTCGGCGGGCTCCGCGCAGAAGCTCTTGAGGCGCACCTCGCCGCGGACCCCGAAGGCCCCGGCGAGGCTGCCCACGACGATGAGATCGTCGCTCATGAGCGTGTGTTATTCAGCGGCAGCGGCGCGCGCGGCCTTCTTCTCGGCCCGGTCCTTCGAGGCCTTGCCCGGCTCGCCCTTCTTGAGGTTGGCGCGTTCGGTCTTGGCGACGAGGCCCGCGGCTTCGAGGAAGCGCGCCACGCGGTCGGTCGGCTGGGCGCCCTGGCTCAGCCAGTGCTGGATGCGCTCGACGTTGAGCTTGATGCGGTCCTCGCTGTCCTTGGGCAGGAGGGGGGCGTAGGTGCCCAGCTTCTCGATGAAGCGGCCGTCGCGGGGCATGCGCGCGTCGGAGGCGACGATCGAGTAGTAGGGGCGCTTCTTGGACCCGCCACGGGCGAGCCGGATCTTCATGGCCATCTTATGTCTCCTTCGGAATGGCTTAGGCTTGTTGGCGTTCGTGGTGCTTGATGACTTCCTGGATGATGAAGGCCAGGAACTTCTGCGCGAACTCGGGGTCGAGATCGGCCTTCTCGGACAGTTCGACGAGGCGGGCGATCTGAGTCGCCTCCCGCGCCGGGTCCGAAGGGGGGAGCCCGTGGGCGGCCTTGAGCCGGCCCACGGCCTGCGTGTGCTTGAACCGCTCGGCGAGCGTGAAGACCAGGATCGCGTCGAGCCGGTCGATCGATTCCCGGTGCTCCTGGAGGAGCTGGGCGGCGCGGAGCGTGTCGTCCATCTGGTTCATCCTGCGATCTCCGGGCGGGGGTGGCGGTAGACCAGGGCGCCCTCGGAGACCGTGCCGGCCAGGACGGCCTCGGCCTCGGTGTCACGACGGGCGCCGATGCGCTCGGCCAGGGCCACGGAGCGGGCGTTCTGCGGGTCGATATAGCTGACGAGCGACGGCAGCCCGAGAGCCCAGGCCTGCTGGCGGGCGGCGCGGGTGGCCTCCTGGGCGATGCCCTGGCCCTCGGCCCCGGCGCGCAGGAAGTAGCCCAGCTCCGGTTCCTGGTCGCTCGGCTCCATGTTGAGGCAGACGAAGCCCAGAACCTCGCCGGTGGCGCGCGACTCGATGGTCCAGGGCCCGTGCCCGCGCAGGAGCCACGAGCCCACGGTTGCCGCGAACTCGGTAAAGGCGTCGTCCCGCCCGTAAGGCCCGTCCATGTGGACCGCGCGCGGGCTGCACAGGATCTCGGCCCAGGCCGGGAAGTCCGCGAGCGTCGGCGCCCGCAGCCGCAACCGCTCGGTCTCCAGCGCCGGGACCAGCGCCGACAGCCGCGCGGCCAGATCGGCAGCCGGGCCGGGCCGGGCCGGAAGCTCGTGCGGCGCGGTCATGCCAACGCCTCCGGCCGGGGATGGCGGTAGACCAGCACCGTCTTGCCGGGCGCGTCCGGGGCGGCCGCCCGGGGATCGAGCCGCGCGCCCAGCCGCTCGGCCAGAGCCACCGACCGGGCATTGCCTTGCGCGATGTAGCTCACCACCGTGTCCCACTTCAGCTCGGACCAGATGTGGCGCAGCGCGCCCTCGGCCGCCTCGCGGGCGATCCCCTGGCCCTCGGCGGCACCGTCCAGCACCATCCAGCCCAGCTCACGCTCGGGCCAGTCGGGCGGGTTCCAGGGCCCCACGAGCGCCACGGCCCGGTCCTCGCCGGTGCGAGTCACGGCGAACATCCCGAAGCCAAAGATGTCCCAATGCCCCAGCTCCGCCGCGAAGGACCGGAAGGCCTTGCCGAGGTTGCGATGGCTCCCGAACTCCGCCGCGCGCTCCGACATCATGAAGTCGCGGAACGCGTCCCAGTCCCGGGGGACGGGGCGGCGGAGCGTCAGGCGCCCGGTCTGGAGCACGGGGCCGGTCACTTCTTCCTCATCAGCCCCGACAGGCCCTGCGGCAGGCCGCCGGCGCCGCCCAGGCCGAGGCCCTTGGGAAGCTGCATCCCCGGGGGCATCTGGGGCATCTTGCCCTGCGCCATGGCCTCCTTCGCCGCGGCCATATCCTCCTCGGAGGGACCGCCCTTGCCGAACATCTTCTGGACAGCCTGCTTGAGCATGCCGCCTTTCCCCATGGCGCCCAGCTTCTTCATCATGTCCGCCATCTGGCGGTGCTGCTTGAGAAGCCGGTTCAGCTCGGACACTTCCAGCCCCGCGCCCGCCGCGATGCGCTTCTTGCGGCTGGCCTGGAGAAGGTCGGGGTTCGCCCGCTCCTTCTTGGTCATCGAGTTGATGAGCGCGATCTGCCGCCGGATCATCCGGTCGTCCAGCCCGGCCTCGGCGGCCTGCTTCTGCATCTTGTTCATGCCGGGCATCATGCCCATGACCGCCTCGACGCCGCCCATCTTCTGCATCTGCTCGAGCTGCATCCGCAGGTCGTTCATGTTGAAGAGCCCCTTCTGGAACCGCTTCATCATGCGCTCGGCCTGCTCGGCCTCAAAGGTCTGCTGCGCCCGCTCCACGAGCGCGACGATGTCGCCCATGCCCAGGATGCGGCCGGCGATCCGCTCGGGGTCGAAGGTCTCCAGCGCGTCGAGCTTCTCGCCCAAGCCGACGAAGCGGATGGGCTTGCCGGTGACGGAGCGCATCGACAGGGCCGCGCCGCCGCGTCCGTCGCCGTCCATCCGGGTCAGGACCACGCCCGACACGCCGATCTTGTCGTCGAACTCCTTGGCGACCTCGACCGCGACCTGCCCCGTCAGGCCGTCCACGACCAGCAGCGTCTCGCGGGGCTTGACCACGTCGCGCACGTCGGCGGCCTGCTGGATCAGCACCTCGTCGATGTGGAGCCGGCCCGCGGTGTCCAGCATGTAGACGTCATAGCCGCCCAGGGACGCCTGCGTCTTGGCGCGCCGCGCGATGGCGACGGGGTCCTCGCCCGGGACGATGGGCAGGGTGTCCACGCCGATCTGCTGGCCGAGGATGGCCAACTGCTCCATCGCCGCCGGGCGGTTGGTGTCGAGCGAGGCCATCAGGACCTTCTTGCCCTCGCGCTCCTTGAGGCGGCGGGCGAGCTTGGCCGTGGTCGTGGTCTTGCCGCCGCCCTGCAGGCCGACCATCAGGATGGGCGCGGGCGGGTTGTCGATCTTGAGCGGGCCGGGGTCCGTCTCGCCACCCAGCACGCGTACCAGTTCGTCATGGACGATCTTGACGACCTGCTGGCCGGGGGTGACGGACTTGGTGACCTGCTGGCCGGTGGCCTTGCGCTCGATGGCACGGGTGAACTCGCGCGCGACCGGAAGGCTAACGTCGGCCTCGAGAAGCGCGGTGCGCACCTCGCGCATCGCGGTCTGCACGTCGGCCTCGGTCAGCGCGCCCTGGCGCGTGAGCCGGTCGAAGACGCCGCCCAGGCGATCGGCGAGATTCTCGAACATGTCCGTCCTCTCCTCGTGTCCCGACCCCGCAGATAGGCAGGACCGCCGCGCAACCCAATGACCTTTCGCGCCCGCGGGCGCATCTGCGCTGACGGACGGCGATCCCCCATGGCGGGGGACCGGACGACGCAAAGGTGTCCGGTGATCGGTGGCCGATACGCCCTCGGGCGCCCCGCGTCAAGGAAAAGCCGCCCCAACACGCGGGCGGCCCCTGGTCCTACCGCTCCGGCCGGAAGGCGAAGAGCGCCGTCTTCACCGATGGCGAGGCCCCCGGCTTGAACCAGTACGTGTCCTGGATATGACTCGCGGTGACGTAGATCCGCCCGTCCGGCCCCTCCGAGAAGGTGTCCGGCCAGCGCAGCCGCGAATCCGTCAGCACCGTCTCCACCCGGTCACCGACAAGCCGCGTGATCCCGTTGTCGCCCGGCGAGGTGATGTAGAGCGTGCCCGCCCGGCTCATCCAGAGACCGTCCGCCACATGGGTCGTCGCGACCGTCCGCAGGCCCGCCTCGCGCTCGGCCTCGGCCACGCCGGGCCGCAGGAGGTCGGTGCCGATGCTGTAGAGCGTCCGCCCGGTCAGCGCCTGCCAGTAGAGCGTGCCGCCGTCCAGCGACAGCGCGATCCCGTCGGCGGCGAACATCGGCTGCCGCCCGTCGGGCCGGGTCAGCGGCTTGCCGTCCACCTCGACGGTCACGTCACCCTCGGGCTGCGTGGACGAATGCCCGTCCAGCGCCCGGAATCCTTCGCCGCTCTCCAGGTCGATGACGATGATCGCGCCGCGCGCGCCGCTGTCGGTGACGTAGCCCCAGCGTCCGTCCGGCGAGAACCGGATGTCGTTGAGATAGGTCCCCTGCAGCGCCACGTCGCCCGCGACCGGGATGACCTTCGTCACCGTGTCGGTCGAAAGGTCGATCCGCACCAGCTTGGGCGCCCCCTCCAGGATGCGCTCGTTCCCCGGCGCGCCGGGGTCCAGCACCCAAAGGTTTCCGCGCCCGTCCGGCACGATCGACTGCACGCAGACGAAGTGCTCGCCCACCGGCATCTCGGTGGCCTTGGCGTTGCGCCAGGCGTTCCACTTCTCGTCCGGATAGGGGCGCAGCCGCCCGCCCTCCAGCACCTCGGCCACCGAGACCGGCGCGTCCTCCGTCCAGCGCGGGAAGTTCACGAAGACCCGCCCGTCCTCCGTCGCGGCCACGCCCGTCACCTGGTGGTCGAACCGCGCCACCTCCTCCAGCGCCGCGTTCTGCCCCATCCGGCGCGCCGCATAGGCCGCGGCCACCGCCGCGCCCGCTCCGGCCACCCCGGCCATCACCGTGCTCTTCTTCACCATCTCGACCTCCGTCGCGTGTCGCCCCCGCAACGCGCGACCGGCCCGCTTGTTCACGCCGACCGGCCCATGGGGGGAGTTGCCCCCGGCCGCGTCCCTTGCCATGAACGTCGCATGACGAGCTGGGACGAGATCCGCACCGCCTTCCAGGTCGCCCGCCTGGGCACCGTCTCGGCCGCCGCCGAGGCGCTGGGCGTCCACCACGCCACCGTGATCCGCCACGTCGACGCGCTGGAAAGCCGCCTGGGCGCCAAGCTCTTCCAGCGCCACGCCCGCGGCTACACGCCGACCGAGGCCGGCCGCGACCTCCTGCGCGTCGCGGGCGAGGCCGAGGACCGCTTCGCCCAGCTCGTGGGCCGCATCCGCGACCAGTCGGGCGGCGTCGCGGGCGAGGTGGTCGTGACCTCGCTCGCCTGGCTCTCGCCCTGGCTCGCGCCCGTGCTGGCCGAGTTCCAGGCCGCCCATCCGACCGTCCTGGTGCGCTACCTGACCGAGACGCGGCTCTTCCGCCTCGAATACGGCGAGGCGCACGTCGCCGTCCGCGCGGGCGTCGAGCCGCCCTCCCAGCCCGACAACGTCGTGCAGCAGCTCCTGCGCGTCCGCTTCGCGCTCATGGCCTCGCCCGCCTATCTCGCCCGCCATGGCCACCCCCGCACGCCCGAGGAGCTGGCGCGCCACCACTTCGTGGGCCTCGACGACTTCGACGGTCGCGCCCCCTTCAACCGCTGGCTCCTCGCGCTCGCCCCGCGCGAGCGCGTGACCTTCCGCGTGGCGCAGGACGGCTCGCAACTGGACGCGGTGACGGCGGGGGCGGGGATCGGCTTCGTCTCGCTCCTCGACCGCCGGCAGCACCCCGGCCTCGTCGAGATCCTGCCGGCGCGCGAGGAATGGACGACGCCGCTCTGGCTCGTGACGCACGTCGACCTGCACCGGACGCCCAAGGTGCAGGCCATCCTCGCCCTCCTGAAGGAGCGTGCCCGGACCTGGGACGCCTGAGCGCCCGTGTCCGGCGACCTGCCCTCCCCGGTGGCGCCACGGCGCCCGCGCCTTGGTCCGCAGGGGCAGGGGCACCTCGCCATGCTCCTGTTCTCGGCGCTGGTCGCGGGCTCCTTCTCGCTGGGCGCGCGCATGGCGCATCTCGTGGACCCCATCGCCTTCACCGCGCTGCGCTTCTGGCTGGCAGGGGTGGTGATCGGGGCAGGGCTCTGGGCGACCGGCGGGCTGCGGCAGCCGCGCGCCCTCTGGAGGCAGGGCCTCCTGGGCCTGCTCTACGCGCTCTACTTCGTGCTGATGTTCGAGGGGCTCAAGACCGCGCCTCCCGTCAGCGCCTCGGCCGTCTTCACGCTGACACCCCTGATGGCGGCGGGCTTCGGCTGGTGGCTCCTGCGCCAGCGCCTGTCGCCCCGCATCGCGGCCGGGATCGCGCTGGGGGGCGCGGGGGCGCTTTGGGTCATCTTCCGCGCCGACCTTGCGGCGCTCCTCGCGCTCGACCTCGGGCGCGGCGAGGCGATCTACTTCGTCGGCTGCGTCGCCCACGCGCTCTACACGCCGCTCGTGCGCCGCCTCAACCGGGGCGAGGGCGCGGCCGAGTTCTCCTTGGGCGTGGTCCTGTCCGCCGGGGTCCTGCTGAGCGTTCTGGGCGCCCCGCGCATCGCCGCCACCGACTGGGCGGCGCTGCCCCCGCTCGTGTGGATCACGCTCCTCTACGTCGCGGTCTTCGCCTCGGCGGCGACCATGGTGCTGCTCCAGTTCGCGGCCATGCGGCTTCCGTCGTCCAAGGTCATGGCCTACACCTACCTCGTCCCCGCCTGGGTGCTCCTGTGGGAGGAGGCGCTGGGCGCCGGCGCGCCCTCGGCGCTGGTCCTGGTGGGCGTCGCCCTGACGGGCGCCGCGCTCCTCCTCCTCCTGCGGCCCGAACGCGCCTAAGGGGCGTCCTCCTCCGGCGCGGCCAGCTCCCGCTCCAGGAACCGTTCGAAGGCGTCGAGGTCCATCGCCTCCATCATCCCGAAGCCCTGCATCCAGGCGCTCGCCTCGCGCAGCGCGTCGGGCATGAGCTTGCACCAGGTGATGCGCCCGCGCTTCTCCTGCGTGATGAGCCCCGCCTCGGCCAGCACCTGCAGGTGCTTGCTGACGGCCGCGAGCGAGACGGGAAAGGCGCTCGCCACGTCCGTCACCGCCATGTCGTCCTCCAGCAGCATCCGCAGGATCGCCCGTCGCGTGGGGTCGGCAAGCGCCGCGAAGACGGTGTCGAGCGAGGGGGCCATGCCCCGCTTGTCGGGGCCGCGCGGGGGCAGGTCAACCCGCCCCGGCCATGCTCAACCATCCGGTTGAACGTGGATGGGCGCGCACGACGCCTCAGACCTTTTGGGCGTGCTAGAAAAATCAGTTACTTACGTCCAAGGAACTCGGCTTGACTCCGGCGCCCGCCCAGCCTAGCACCCCCCCGACCTTCCGAAGGGGCCAGGCCGCATGTCCGAACCCGACGACCGATCCGAACAGGCGCGCCTCGACGCGCTGGAGGAGCGGCTCGCCAGGGCGCGCGGCACGCCGGCCAAGTCCCACACGGAGTCACACTACTCGCAGGCGAACCTCGCCTGGCGGATGGTGATCGAGCTCGTCGCCGGTCTCATGATCGGCGCCGGCATCGGGTACGGGATCGACACCCTCGCGGGGACGATGCCGATCTTCCTGGTGCTGTTCCTGTTTCTGGGCCTCGCGGCCGGCGTCAAGACGATGCTCCGCTCGGCCCGCGAAGTGCAACTGAAGCGCGAGGCCGAGGCGGCCCGCCAGACGGAGGGCCAGGATGGAAGAAACGGCGCATGAAGCGGTAGGCCTGACCTTCCACCCGCTCGACCAGTTCCAGCTTTCGCCGCTCTTCGGGGCGGGCGGCGCGGACTACAACCCGTGGTTCTTCTCCCTGACCAACGCGACGCTCTGGATGGCGATATCGGTTCTCGGGATCTTCCTCCTGTTCGTCACGGCCACCCGCTCGCGCTCGATCATCCCGACGCGCGGCCAGTCGGTGGCCGAGCTGATCTACGGCTTCATCCGCAAGATGGTGGACGACGTCGCCGGCCATGACGCGGGCCGTTTCTTCCCGCTCATTCTGACGCTGTTCCTCTTCATCCTGTTCACGAACTTCTTCGGCCTCCTGCCGATGTCGTTCACCGCCACCTCGCACATCGCCGTCACGGCCGTGCTGGGCTTCGGCGTCTTCATCTTCGTGACCGTCCTGGGCTTCGTCCTGAACGGCAAGAAGTTCCTGGGCCTGTTCTGGATGACGGACGCGCCCCTGTTCCTGCGCCCGATCATCGCGGTGATCGAGCTCATCTCCTACTTCGTGCGGCCTGTCAGCCACTCGATCCGTCTCGCCGGCAACGTCATGGCGGGACACACCGTGATCAAGGTCTTCGCGGGCTTCGCCCAGGTGGCCGCGATCAGCCCCTTCGCGATCCTCGGCGTCGCCGCCATCTACGGGATCGAGATCCTCGTGGCCGCCATCCAGGCCTACGTCTTCACCATCCTCACCTGCGTGTACCTCAAGGACGCGCTGCATCCGGGCCACTAAGGCCGCGGACCAACCCTTCCCACTCAAGGAGAACGATCATGGAAGGCAATATCGGCGAACTCGGCTCGGCCATCGGTGCCGGCCTCGCGGCCATCGGCTCGGGCCTCGCTGCGGTGGGCGTGGGCAACGTCGCCGCCAACTACCTCGCCGGCGCGCTGCGCAACCCCTCGGCGGCCGCCTCGCAGACCGCGACGCTCTTCATCGGCCTGGCCTTCGCGGAAGCCCTCGGCATCTTCGCCTTCCTCGTGGCGCTCCTGCTTCTGTTCGTCTGATCGACGGATCACGGACCTGAGCGGCGGCGGGGTTTCGGTCCCGCCGCCTTCGTTTGCGCCACAGGGAGCCTCCGATGGAGCATGAAGAGACCACCCACGCCGCGGATGCAGCCCACGGCGCCGTCACCGAGGAGCTGACCCACGGCACCGCGGTTCCGTCCGAGGGGCCGATTCCCCTCCTGCAACCGGCCTATTTCGACAACCTGATCTTCTGGGCCGTGATCGCACTCATCGCGATCTACTTCATCCTGACCCGGATGGCCCTGCCGCGGATCGGCTCCACCCTCGCCACCCGCGAAGGCACGATCAGCAGCGACCTCGCCGCCGCCGAGGCCTTCCGCACCCAGGCCCGCGAGGCGCAGGCCGCCTATGACCGCGCCGTGGCCGAGGCCCGCGCCGAGGCGAACCGCATCGCGCAACAGACCCGCGACCAGATCCAGTCCGAGCTCGACGCCGCGCTCGCCCAGGCCGACGCCCAGATCGACGCCCGCGCCGCCGAAGGCGCCCGCGCCGTGGCCGGGATCCAGGCCCAGGCCCAGGCCAGCGTCGCCGAGGTCGCCCGCGACACCGCCCGCGAGATCCTGCGCGCCCTGGGCGCCCAGGTGGACGAGGCCGCGGTGGACCGCGCCGTGATCGCCCGCACCGGAGGCTGACCATGAAGAAGCTCGCGACCCTCGCGCTCACGCTCGCCGCCTCGCCGGCCTTCGCGGCCACCGAATACGGCTTCTTCTCGCTCCACAACACGAACTTCATCGTGCTGCTGGCCTTCCTGCTGGTGGTCGGCATCCTGGTCTGGTTCGGCGTGCCGAAGATGATCGGCGACCTCCTGGACCGCCGCGCCGAAGGCATCCGCAAGGACCTCGCCGAGGCCCGCGCCCTGCGCGAGGAGGCGCAGACGCTCGTGGCCTCCTTCGACCGCAAGCGGCAGGAGATGGCCGCCCAGGCCGACCGCATCGTCGCCGACGCCCGCGCCGAGGCCGAGCGCGCCGCCGCCCAGGCCAAGGCCGACGCGGCCCAGGCCGTCCAGCGCCGCATCCAGGGCGCCGAGGAGCAGATCGCTGCGGCTCAGGCCAAGGCGATCCGCGAGGTCAAGGACCGCGCCGTGACGGTGGCCATCGCCGCCGCGCAGGAGGTTCTGGCCCAGCAGATGACGCCCGCCGCCCGTGGCCAGCTCATCGACGACTCGATCGCCACCGTGGGCCAGCGCCTGCACTGAAGCGCTCCGCCGCGCGAACGGAAAAGGGCCGCCGGGATGACCGGCGGCCCTTCGCATTTGGAACGCGTCGCGCCTTACTGGTTGGGCGTGATGATGATCTCGACGCGGCGGTTCTGCGCGCGGCCCTCGGCGGTCTGGTTGGTGGCCACGGGGGCGTCCTCGCCACGGCCCAGCACGTTGATCCGCGCGGGCGACACGCCCGAGGCGACCAGCACGTTGGCCACGCTGCGCGCGCGCCGCTCGGACAGGTCCTGGTTGTAGGCCGCGTCCGCCGTGCTGTCCGCGTGGCCCACGACGTTGACGGTCGTGTTCGGGTAGTTGTTCAGCGAGGCCGCGACCGCCCGCAGGTCCGACTGCGACACCGGCGAGAGGGCGTCCGAGTCGGTCGCGAACAGGATGTCGTTGGGCAGCGTCACCACGAGCTGGCTGCCGGTGTTCGTCACCGTGCCCGAGCCGAGCTGCGCACGCAGTTCCGCTTCCTGACGGTCCAGCGCCGCGCCGATGCCCGCGCCCACCGCGCCGACGGCGGCCGCGCCGATGACGGCGTTGCGGATGCGCTCGTCGCTGTCGTCGCCCGAAAGGGCGCCCACCGCCGCGCCGATGCCCGCGCCGATCAGCGCGCCCTGCTGGGTCTGCGTGCCCGACTGGTTCGGCAGCGGCTGCTGGCAGGCCGCAAGGCCGATGAGCGAGGCCGCCATGACCGAAAGGGTGAGTCGTTCGAATGCCATGTTGTCGTTCCTTCTTGGGCGGGCGCGCATGCGCCTCGGCCCGACCGGTATCGTCGGGACCTCACTGATAAGCGATAACGCGATCGTGTCAGCCCTGTTCCCGGCGGTCTAGGCGGCTCCCTGCCCAGGATGGGCACCTTCGGCCCGCGCCGATTCCCAGGCCAGCATCGCGCGCTTCACGGGCAGCCCCCAGCGATAGCCGCCCAAGCCCCCCGTGCCCCGCAGCGCCCGGTGGCAGGGAATGAGCCAGCCCACCGGGTTGCGACCCACGGCCGTCCCCACCGCCCGCACCGCCTTGGGGTGTCCGATGGCGCGGGCGATCTCGCCATAGGTCGTGACCTGTCCCTCGGGGATCGCCAGCAGCGCCTCCCAGACCTTGATCTGGAACGGCGCCCCGATCAGGTGCAGCCGCGCGCCCCGCCCGCCGAAGGCGTCCTCGACCCAGGGCCGCAGGGCCTCCGGGTCCTCCACGATCCGCGCCCGAGGCCAGCGCGCGACCAGGTCCGCCCGCACGGCCTCCACCCCCTGCTCGCCCGCGAAGCCCAGCCCGCAGAGGCCATGCTCCGTGCCCATCGCCACCGCCGGCCCGAAGGGCGTGTCGAAGACCCCCGTGCGAACCGTGACCCCGTCACCTTCGCGCGCGAACTCGCCCGGCGTCATCGCCTCCCAGCGCAGGAACAGGTCGTGGAGCCGCGACGGCCCCGACAGTCCCACGGCATCCGCGACCTCCAGCACCGCCCGCCGCTCGCGCAGCAGCACCTTGGCCTGCCCCAGCGCGAGATGCTGCTGGTAGCGCTTGGGCGAGATCCCCGCCCAGACCGAGAAGAGCCGCTGAAAATGCCCCGCGCTCATCCCCATCGCCGCCGCGAGGTCCTCGAGCGCCAGGGGCTCCTCGGCCCGGTCGATCAGGTCGATGGCGCGGCGCATGACGCCGTAGTGGTAGCTCGCCTCCAGCATGGCGCACCTCCCTTGCAAGCCTCCCGAAGCTAGGCGCCGCGCCGCGTCGGCGCGACCCGGAACTTGCGGGATGCGATGCCGCCGGGTAGTCCGGCCCCCATGTCCCGCCAGCTCTCCTACTCCGAACAGGTCGAGGTCTTCCGGCGTCTCCAGGCCGCGAACCCCCATCCCAAGGGGGAGCTGGAGCATCTCAACGCCTTCACGCTCCTCGTCGCGGTCGCGCTCTCGGCCCAGGCCACGGACGCCTCCGTGAACAGGGCCACGCGCGACCTCTTCCCCCTCGCCGACACGCCGCAGAAGATGCTGGCCTTGGGCGAGGAGGGCCTGATCCCCTACATCAGGACCATCGGCCTTTACCGCAACAAGGCCAAGAACGTGATCCGCCTGTCCGAGCTGCTCGTGCAGAACTTCGGGGGCGAGGTCCCGTCTTCCCGCGCCGCGCTCGAATCGCTGCCGGGCGTCGGCCGCAAGACGGCGAACGTGGTCCTCAACATGTGGTGGGGCTTTCCCAGCCAGCCCGTGGACACCCACGTCTTCCGCGTCGGCAACCGCACGGGCGTGGCGATGGGCGACGACGTGGTGGCGGTCGAGCGGTCTCTGGAAAACCACGTCCCCGTCGAGTTCCAGAAGCTCTCGCACCACTGGCTGATCCTTCACGGCCGCTACACCTGCGTCGCGCGCAAGCCGAAATGCCCGATCTGCCCGATCCGCGACCTTTGCACCTATCAGGAGAAGACTCCGGGATGACCGCTCGCTACCACGCCGTCGGCATCGGCAACGCCATCGTGGACGTCTTCTCCGAGACGGACGACAGCTTCCTCGACCACATGGGGATCGAGAAGGGCATCATGCAGCTCATCGAGCGCGACCGGGCCCAGCTCCTCTACGCCGCGATGCGCGGGCCGCGTCAGGTCCCCGGCGGGTCCGTCGCCAACACCATGGCGGGCCTGGGCAACCTCGGCCTGCGCACCGCCTTCATCGGTCGCGTCAACGACGACGCCCTGGGCCGCTTCTACGCCGAATCTCTTGCGGCCGAGGGCTCGGCCTTCCCCAACCCGCCGGTGGCGAACGGCGACCTGCCCACCTCGCGTTCGATGATCTTCGTTTCGCCCGACGGCGAGCGGAGCATGAACACCTATCTCGGCATCTCCTCCGAGCTGTCCCCCGCCGACGTGCCCGAGGCGGTGGCGACCGGCGCCGACCTCCTGTTCCTCGAAGGCTACCTTTACGACAAGCCCAGCGGGAAGGAGGCGTTCGAGACCGCCGCCCGGCTCACCCATCAGGGCGGCGGGCAGGCGGGCATCGCGCTCTCGGACCCCTTCTGCGTGGACCGCCACCGCGCCGACTTCCGCCGCCTCGTGCGCGACCTCGACTATGTCATCGGCAACCAGCACGAATGGGAATCGCTCTACCAGAGCGACCTCGACAACGCACTGCGCGAGGCGGCGCAGGACTGCGGCCTCGTGGTCTGCACCCGCTCGGGCGACGAAGTCATCCTGATCCGGGGCGAGGAGCGCAGCACCGTTCCCGTCCGCCGCGTCGTCCCCGTGGACGCGACTGGGGCGGGCGACCTCTTCGCGGCCGGCTTTCTTTACGGCCTCGCGACGGGGCAGGGGCTGGAGGTCGCGGGCCGCATGGGCTGCGTCGCCGCCGCCGAGGTGATCTCGCATTTCGGCGCGCGGCCCGAATCGGACCTCCGGCACCTCTTCCGTCAGGCCGGGCTCATCTGAGAGGGTGTTGCGTGAATCGGGGGTGGACCGTTCGGTGGTCCAACTACCTGTTAATGGTTCTCCGACCATGATGGTGCCATGACCCAGACCACCCCCATCCCCGGCTCCCGCATGGCCGACGAGATCGCCGAGGCGCCCGCGGCCTTCCTCCGCGCGGCCCTCCAGCCGGCTCCGGCCGTTCCGCCCTCGTGGCGCGCGGCCTACACCGTCGCGCGCGGCTCCTCGGACGCCGCCGCCGCGATCCTGGCCTACGAATTCATGCGGGAAACGGGCCGCCCCGTGACCTCGCTCCCGCCCTCCATCTTCTCGCTGGGCGAGGGCGTGGCCCTCGACGACGTCCTCCTGCTCCTCATCTCCCAGTCGGGGGCGAGCGAGGATCTCGTCCGCTCCGCCCGCGGCGCCCGCGCCCGCGGCGCCCATGTGGTCGCGCTGACCAACGTCGAGGGTTCCCCCGTGGAGCAGGAAGCCCAGGCCACCCTTCCCATCGGCGCAGGGCCGGAACTCGCCGTGCCCGCCACCAAGACCGTCGTCGGCGCGGTGGGGGCGGGGATGGCGCTGCTCGCCGGCCTCGTCCCGGACTACGCGCCCCGCGCCACTGAGTCGGCCCGGGCCGTCGCCCGGCTCGGCGGCCTGACACACCCGCGCTTCACCGCGCTCCGCAACGCCCTCGAATCGGCTGGCAGCGTTTACGTCATCGGCCGCGACACCGGCTTCGGGGCCGCGCAGGAGATCGCGCTCAAGCTCAAGGAATGCGCGGCCCTGCACGCCGAGGCCTATTCCGCCTCCGAAGTCCTCCACGGCCCGCTGCAACTGGCGACCGAGGGGCTGACCGTCCTCCTCCTCGACACCGACGCGCCGGGCACGTCCCGAAGCCTCGCCACCGCCGAGGCGCGCTTCTCCGACCTCGATGCCACGGTGCTGCGCGTCGCCCCCTCCGACGTGGGCGCCGGGGACCTGACCCCCGCCGCCGCCGCCGCGCTGCTCCTGTGCCTTCTCTATCCGGTGGTCCATGCCGTCGCGCTCGCGCGCGGCCACGACCCCGACGCCCCCGAGACGCTGTCCAAGGTCACGCGCACGACATGAGCCTCAACGACACCGCGACCTGGCGCGAGATCCAGCACCAGCCCGACCTGTGGGAGACCTGGGCCCGCAGCCCCGCCCTGCGCGAGGCCCGCGACTGGATCGACGTGCAGGCCGCCAAGGAGATCTGGCTCTGCGGCGCGGGCAGCAGCGGCTACATCGGCGACATCGTCGTGGCGGGGATCGACGGCGTGGTGCATCCCCGCCTGCGCGCCATCCCCACGACCGACCTCGTGAGCCGCCCGCTGGCCTACCTTCCGACCGAGGCGCTGGTGATCCACTTCGGCCGATCGGGCGACTCGGCGGAAAGCGTGGGGCTCCTCGACCTGCTCGACACCGTCTCGCCGGAAACCGCGCGGCTCCACGTCACCTGCAACCCGCAAGGCACGCTCGCCACCCGCCCGCCCAAGGTCCTGCCCGACCCCCGGATGCGCAAGGCGCCCTTCCATGTCGTGACGCTGCCCGAGGCCGCCCACGACACGGGCTTCGCCATGACCGGCAGCTTCACGGGGATGCTGCTCACCGCGCTCGCGCTCCTCGCGCCCGAAGGTCCGGGCCCCATCGCCCATCTGGCCGCCGACCTCCGCCGCTTCCTGCCGCTCTACGAGGACCATGCCCGCGCCGCCCGCACGCCCGAGCGGATGGTCTTCCTCGGCGCGGGCCCGCTGGCCCATGCCGCCCGCGAATCGGCGCTCAAGGTGCTGGAGTTGACGGCCGGTCGCATCCCCTGCCTCTGGGACTCCACCCTGGGCTTCCGCCACGGGCCCCGCAGCTTCGTGCAGGGCGCGACCGACATCGTCCTTTATACCTCACCCGAGCCCCACGCCGCGCGCTACGACGCCGATCTGGCCGAGGAGATGCGCGCCCAGTTCCCCGAATCCCGCGTGACCACGATCGGCCCCGGCGGCGACCTCGACGCGCCCATGCCCGACGGCGCCGAATGGGGCGCGGCGCTGGCCGTGCCCTACGCCCAGACCCTTGCCGCGATCCTGTCCGACCGGCTGGGCCTGACCGTGGACGACCCCTTCGCGGGGCAGGGGACGCTCACCCGCGTCGTCCGGGACGTTCGCCTCCACAAGGTGGGGCCGTGAGCCATATTCTCCTCGACGTCATCGCCCGAAGCCGCGCCGGCCACCCCGCCGCGATCCCCTCGGTCTGCTCGGCCCATCCCGAGGTGCTGGAGGCCTCGCTCCGCCTCGCGCGGCGCCTCGGCCGCCCCATCGTCATCGAGGCCACCTCGAACCAGGTGAACCAGGACGGCGGCTACACCGGCCAGCGCCCCGCCGACTTCGTGACGACCCTGCACGCGCTGGCCGACAGGGTGGGCCTCGACCGCGCGCAGGTCGTGCTGGGCGGCGACCACCTGGGACCCCAGGCCTGGCGCCACCTCCCCGCGCCCGAGGCGATGGCCAAGGCCGACGCGATGATCCGCGCCTACGCGCAGGCGGGCTTCACCAAGCTCCACCTCGACTGCTCCGAGGGCTGCGCGGGCGAGCCCGCCCAGCTGTCCGACGCCGAGACGGTCCCCCGCGCCGCCGACCTCGCCCGTGCCGCCGTCGAGACCGCCCCCGCCGACACGCTCCTCTTCGTCGTCGGCACCGAGGTTCCGCCCCCCGGCGGCGCCCGGGCGGGCGAGCACGGCATCGCCCCCACCACGCCCCAGGCCGCCCGCGCCACGCTCGACGCCCATGCCGACGCCTTCCGCGACCTGGGCCGCATCGGCGGGCTCGTCGTCCAGCCGGGCGTGGAGTTCGGCGCGCTCGACATCCACCACCTGCCCCTGGAGCGCGACCCCGGCCTGCGCGCCGCCGTGGCCCATCACGATGGCGTCGTGCTGGAGGCCCATTCCACCGACTACCAGCGCCCCGCCGCCTTTCCCCGCCTCGCGGAACTCGGCTTCGCCTTCCAGAAGGTCGGCCCCGCACTCACCTTCGCCTGGCGCGAGGCGGCCTACGCGCTCGACGCGCTGGCCCGGATCGCGGGCTGGAGCGACGGCGACCTCCCCGGCACGATGGAGGCGCTGATGCTGGCCAAGCCCCGCCACTGGCAGAAACACCTCGACCCGCAGGCCGCCGACCTCCGCCTCCAGCGCCACGCCGCCTACGCCGACCGCATCCGCTACTACTGGCCCCGGCCCGAAGCGCAGGCCGCGCTCGTCCGCCTGCGCGCCGCGCTCGACGGCCGCCACCTTCCCGAGCCCTTCCTGCTCCAGGGCTTCGCGCCGGCCGTCCTCGACCGGGCCGAGGCGCTGTCCGACCTCCCGCGCCTCGACGCGCTTCTCCAGGCCAGCGTGCAGGAGGCGCTCGCTCCCTACTTCTTCGGCTCCGCATGACTTGGCTTGCCCCCGACCGCCTCTTCGATGGCGAACGGCTCCACGAAGGGCTGGCTCTCCGGCTGTACGCGGGCCGCGTGGCCGACCTTGCCCCCGCCGATCCCCGGATGGGCGCCCGTGCGCTCCCCGGCACGGTGACGCCCGGCTTCGTCGACCTGCAGGTGAACGGCGGGGGAGGGGTCCTCCTCAACGCTCAGCCGACCGTCGAGGGGATGGAGGCCATCGCGAGCGCCCATCGCCACCTCGGCACCGTGGCGCTCCTGCCCACCGTCATCACCGACGCGCCCGAGGTGCTGGACCGCGCCGCCTCCGCCGCGCTGGCGGCCAGGGGCCGTCCGGGTCTCCTGGGCCTGCACATCGAAGGGCCGCACATCTCGGTCGCCCGGCGCGGCACCCACGCCGCCCGCTTCATCCGGCCGCTCGACGACCGCACGATCGAGGTCGTCCGCCGCCTGCGCGAGGGCGGCGTCCCCGTCCTCCTCACCCTCGCGCCCGAGGAGACGACCCCCGACCGGATCGCCGCCCTCGCCGCCACCGGGGCGGTCGTCTCGCTGGGCCATTCCGACGCCACGGCGGATCAGGCCCGCGCGGCGCTCGACGCGGGCGCGCGGACCTTCACCCACCTCTTCAACGCCATGTCGCCGCTCACGCACCGCGCTCCCGGCATGGTCGGCGCGGCGCTGAACTCCACCGCTCCCGTGGGGATCATCTGCGACGGCATCCACGTCGCCGACGAGGTGGTGGCGCTTGCGCTGCGCGCCCGGCCCGCGCCCGACCTGTTCTACGCCGTCTCGGACGCCATGCCGACCGTGGGCGGCCCGGACCGCTTCCGGCTCTACGACATGGACCTCCATGTCGAGGACGGCCGCCTCGTGAACCCCGAGGGCAATCTCGCCGGCGCCCATGTGACGATGGCCGAAAGCCTGGCCCGCCTCGTCACCCGCCTCCAGGTCGCACCCGAGGCGGCGCTGCGAATGTCCGTCACCGTCCCGGCCCGGTTGATCGGGCGTCCCGACCTCGCCACCCTGGTCGGGCGCGCCGCCGGGGACCTCCTGCATCTCGGGGCGGCCTGGGACCTGCGCGGCCCGCTCAACGGAATCACCTGATTTCGTCCATAACGAGGCGGGCCATCGGCAAGCCTTTGCCTAGTTCGGCCCTTGGGGCGACAAATCCGGGGATCGATATGGGACCTTTGTCGGAACTGTGGCATCCATCAACCAGGAGATGATCTAGGGCGGCGCGACGCGGGACGACGATCCGTCCCCCACTGGGTGCGCGCCGAAGGAAGGGGCGATGTTTCAGCGTTTGGGCCTGATCGACGACGCCTTCGACGCAATCGCCGCCCTCGTGGAGGATGGCTTCGCGATCTGCTCGCTCATCACCGACCCCGAGGGACGCCCGGTCGACTACCGCTTCCTGCGCGTCAACCGCCGCTTCGAGGAGATGACCGGTCTTCGCGACGTCGAGGGCCGCACCGCGCTGGAGCTGATCCCGAATCTCGAACGCCGGCTGGTGACGCTCTATGGCCATGTCGCGCAGGCGCGCGAGCCCGCCCGCTTCCGCACGGTCTCGGCCCTCAGCGGGCGCGACTACGAGGTCGTGGCCACCCCGATCGAGGCGCCGGACGGCTTCGCCATCCTGTTCCGCGACGTGACCGAACTGGCCCGCGCCGAAGCCGAGCGCGAGGCTGAACTCCAGCGCGCGCAGCACCTCCTGGCCGAACTGAACCACCGCGTGATGAACAGCTTCGCCGCGATCTCCTCCATCGTGGCGCTGGAGATGCGCGCCGCCCCGCCCGAGGCGCGCCCGCCCCTCGAACGTCTTCAAGGCCGCGTCCAGGCCCTCGGTGCCCTCTACCGCCGTCTGGACGGAGCCTCGCGCGCCGACCGGATCGACGTGGCCGACTACCTGGGCGGCAACGTGGCCAGCTTCCGCGACGCGCTGGGCGCTGCCGCGGGGGTGGAGATCACCGCCGACGTCGCGCCGCTGACGCTGCCCACCCGCCTCGCGGTGCCGCTCGGGCTCGTAGTCAACGAGCTCGTGACCAATGCGGTCAAGCACGCCTTCGCACCCGGCCAGCCCGGCCATGTCCATGTCTCGCTCGCAGCCGAGGGGGACCTCTGGCGCCTGACGGTGGCCGACGATGGCGGCGGGCTCGGAGGCACGCAGACGGGCGGAAGCGGCATCGGCCATGTCCTCGTCGCCGCCTTCGTGGCCGAGCTCGGCGGCGAGATGTCGGTCGAAAGCGGCCCGCGCGGCACCACGACCACCGTGGATTTCCGCGTCTGACCCGAAGGCGCGGGAAACCCCGGTGGACCTCCGGGCGTCCTTCCTTTAAGGAGATCGCGCCCGCGCGAGCCGGGCGGCAACCGGAGTTCTGTCATGAAGATCGCGATCCTGGGCGGCGACGGCTTCGTGGGATGGCCCACCTCCCTGCACCTGTCGAGCCTCGGTCACGAGATCCACATCGTCGACAACCTGTCGCGCCGCTGGATCGACACCGAGCTGGGCGTGCAGTCGCTGACGCCCATGGACTCGATCCAGGAGCGCTGCCGCATCTGGCGCGAGGTGACGGGCCGTCGCCTGTCCTTCCACTTCCTCGACATCGCCAAGGAATACGACCGTTTCAAGGCGTGGCTGGAGGAACACCGTCCCGACGCCGTGATCCACTTCGCCGAGCAGCGCGCCGCGCCCTATTCGATGAAGTCGGATCGGCACAAGGTCTACACGGTCAACAACAACGTCAACGCCACGCATAACGTCCTGGCCGCGCTCGTGGAAACGGGCATCGACGCGCATCTCGTGCACCTGGGCACCATGGGCGTCTACGGCTACTCGACCATCGGCGCCGCGATCCCCGAGGGCTACCTCCCCGTGGGCATCGAGACCCTGGGCGGCGAGACGGTGCAACAGGAAATCCTGTATCCGACGCGCCCCGGCTCGGTCTACCACATGACCAAGAGCCTCGATCAGATCCTCTTCCAGTTCTACGCCCAGAACGACGGGCTGCGGATCACCGACCTGCACCAGGGCATCGTCTGGGGCACCCACACCGAGCAGACGCGCCTCCACCCGCAGCTCGTGAACCGCTTCGACTACGACGGCGACTACGGCACGGTGCTCAACCGTTTCCTGATCCAGGCGGCCATCGGCTATCCGCTGACCGTCCACGGCACGGGCGGCCAGACCCGCGCCTTCATCCACATCCAGGACTCGGTCCGCTGCATCGAGCTGGCGCTCGGCGACGCCCCCAAGCAGGGCGAGCGCGTCCGCATCTTCAATCAGATGACGGAAACGCACCGCGTCCGCGACCTCGCCAACCTCGTCGCGCGCCTGACCGGGGCCGAGGTCGCCTTCCTCCCCAACCCCCGCAAGGAGGCCGAGGAGAACGACCTGATCGTCCAGAACGACCAGTTCCTGGCCCTGGGCCTCGACCCGATCCGGCTTCAGGACGGGCTCCTGGCCGAGGTGGTGGACGTGGCGAAGAAGTTCGCGCACCGGATCGACCGCTCGCGCGTGCCCGCCGTCTCCGCCTGGACCAAGGACATCGCCGCCCGCGTCGACCGCGACCCCGAGCGCAAGGCCCTGCGTCCCGCATCGTGACCGCACGCGCCTATGTCACCCTCGTCACCAACGCGGACTTCGCGCTGGGGGCGGGGGCTCTCCTGCGCTCGCTCCACCTCACCGGCACCACCGCCGACCGCGTGGTGATGCACACCGGGGGCGTGCCGGCGGCATCGCTGGCCCCCCTTGCGGCGCGGGGCGCCCGCCTCGTGGAGGTGGACCTCCTCCCCACCTCCGCCTCCTTCAACGCCGCCCATGCCAAGGACCGCATCCACGGCCTGAACCCCTTCACCAAGGGCGAAAAGCCGCCGTTCCACACGCCGCTCGACAACTTCGCCAAGCTCCGGCTCTGGCAGCTTCCCTACGACCGCGTGGTGTTCCTCGACGCCGACACGCTGGTGCTGCGCAACATCGACCGGCTCTTCGACTACCCCGAGCTCTGCGCCGCCCCCAACGTCTACGAGGGCCTCGCCGACTTCCACCGAATGAACTCGGGCGTCCTCACCGCGCGACCCAGCCCGGCGACCTTCGACCGCCTGCTGGCGCAGCTCGACACGCCCGGCGCCTTCTGGAAGCGCACCGACCAGACCTTTCTCCAGACGGCCTTCCCCGACTGGCACGGGCTCCCGGTCATCTACAACATGCTCCAGTATGTCTGGTTCAACATGCCGGGCCTCTGGGACTGGGCCGACATCCACGTCCTCCACTACCAGTACGAGAAGCCGTGGCAGGACCACGCCAAGGCCGACCGCCTGCGCCCCCTGATCGACCTCTGGCGCGCCTACGCGGGCGAGGGACCGGTGCCGGACCTCTCGACCCTGCCGAACTCGGTCTGAGGCGCGGCGGTCATGAGGATCGCCCTGACCGGCGCCACGGGCCTCGTCGGCCAGTTCATCGCCGCCCGGATTCTGGCGCAGGGCCACGCCCTCGTCGCCCTCGGCCGCCAGCCCTCTCCGCACGGGGGCACCCACCGCCCCTGGCGCCTTCACGGGCCCGCGCCGCTCGACGGCTGCGACGCGCTGGTCCATGCCGCCTTCGTCCATGTCCCCGGCCGCTACCGGGGCGGCGAGGGCGACGACCCCGCAGGCTTCCTGCGCGCCAACCTCGACGGCACGCTGCGGCTCTGGGAGGAGGCGCGGGGCCTCCCCATCGTCTTCCTGTCCTCCCGCGCCGTCTATGACGGCCTCCCTTCGGGCACGATCCTCACCGAGGACCTGCCGCTCGCCCCCGACAGCCTCTACGGGCAGGTCAAGCTCGCCGCCGAGACGGCCCTCCACGCCCGGGGCGGCGCGTCCCTGCGCGCGACCGGCGTCTACGGCCCCCCCGCGCCGGGCCAGCGCCACAAATGGGCCGACCTCTTCGACGCCGTCGCGCGCGGCGAACCTGTCGCCCCAGCCTGCGGGACCGAGGTCCACGGCGACGACCTCGCCCGCGCCGTCCTGCTTCTCCTCGACGCCCCGCCGGGGCCCTGGAACTGCTCGGACCTTCTCCTCGACCGCCGCGACCTGCTGGACCGCTGGACGCGCCGGACCGGCGTCGCGGGTCCTTTGCCGCCCCGCTCCGACCGGCGACCGAACGTCATGGACTGCTCGCGCCTCCGCGCCCTGGGTTGGACCCCGGGCGGCGAGGCGGCCCTGGACCGGGCCCTCGACCTCATGGCCGCCCTCTAGGGGTGTTGCGCGAATCGGGCGACCACCGTTCGGTGCTGCAACGAACCGTTAACCTTTTGCCCGCATCCTGACCCTGCGCCGGCGATCCGGGGGCCTGGTGACAGCAGGCGCCCCGACCCTCGCCGGCGCTGGTCCGGGCCCGTGCGCACCCCCGGACGAGAGCTCTTTGCGGGACCGGGGTGCGCCGTCCCACTGGGAGGCCCGCGCCGCAATCCGGCGCCGCCGCAAAGACCCAGCCGCCGCGCGTCGAGGACGCGCCTTCCGCCGCGCGGAACCTCACTCGCGCCCGAACAGCCCCCGCAGCGCCCCGCCCAGCAGGCCCGTCACCGAAGGCGCCTCGCGCGCGAGGAAGGGCAGGGGGCGGCAGACCTCGATGGCGGCGACCCCCACCCGTGCGGTCAGCGCGCCGTTCACGACGCCCTCGCCGAAACGGCGCGACAGCCGCGACAGCACCGTGCCGCCCGCGACCCCGTGGATCAGGTCGTCGCCCACGGCGACCGCTCCGGTGGCCACCAGATGCGTCATCACCCCGCGCACCAGCCGCCAGGACTCGATGGTCCCCGACCGGCCCCCATAGACCTCGGCGATGCGGCGGATCATCCGCAGGTTCGCCCCCAGCACGGCGGCCACATCCGCGAGAGGCAGCGGCACCACCGCCGTCACCGCCGCCACCTGCCGCGCCGCCTGCGCGACCTCCCGCTCCGCCGCGGCGTCGAGCGGGGCCAGCAGCTCCGCCTCGGCCAGCCGCAGCAGGCCGTCCGCGTCGAAGATCTCCCCCTGCCGCTCCCTCAGCCGCGTCGCCGCCCGGCCAAGCCCGTCCCGCCCGGCGTAGAGCCGCAGCAGTCCCTCCGCCACCTCCCGCGCCTGCGACAGGCTCCCCGAGGCCAGCGCCGCCGCCGCGTCCCGCTGCACCGCATCGATCCGCGCCAGCCGCCGGATCGCCAGCGCCTCGCGCCCGGCGATGACCAGCGCCACGAGGCAGAGCCCGAACAGCAGGGCCGTGGCGATCCCGCCCAGCACGGGATGCCGCTCCAAAAGCGACGTCACCCAATCCCAGGCCGCGACCGACAGCGCGAACAGAAGGAAGCTCCCCAGCAGCGACCAGAACCACGCCGCAAGGCGCGACCTGGGCCGGGCCGCCATCCGCATGGCCCGCGCCATCGCCGGGGGCTGCGCCGGGACGCCCGGCTCGGGGACCGGAGGAGCCGCCTCGGGCGCGGGCGGAGGGGCGTCCTCGATCTCGATGACCACGGGGCCGCGCGGGCGGGGCGTATCGGTCACGGGGCGTCCTCCCTCCGGGCGGTCACAGCCGGTCCCCGATCAGGAACTCGGCCGCCTTGTCGAGCCGGATATGCGGCGGCCCCTCGCCGGGGCGCAGCGTCAGCGGCGCGGGCGCGAATTCCTCCAGGGCATAGTCCTGCAGTGGCCAGTCCTCGGCCCCCGCCCGCGCGGGTGCGAGGAGATGGCCCGGGTCCTCGGGCAGGTCGCCCGGATGCAGCGCCACCTGCCGGCCCGAGCCCGCCGCGCGCCCCCGCACCACGTCCACCATCTCGCCCCCCGAGCTGACGCGGTCCTCCACCGTCGTGCGCAGCGAAGCGATGGCCATGGCCTCGGTCTCCGCCCCGGCGAACTCGGCCCGGTCGCGTGCCTCGCGCAGCAGCGCCTCGGTCAGCGCCGCGAGCCGGGCGTGCTGGGTGTGGTGCAGGTGGTCGGCCTTGGTGGCGGCGAACAGGATGCGCTCCACCCGCTTCTGTCCCAGAAGCCGCGCGAGCCAGGCGTTCCGCCCCGGATTGAAGGCGCCAAGGATGTCGGCCATGGCCTCGCGCAGGTCCTCGAAGGCGCGGGGCCCGTTCGCCAGCGCCCCCAGCACGTCCACCAGCACCACCTGCCGGTCGATCCGGGCGAAGTGCTCGCGGAAGAAGGGCTTCACGACCAGCCGCTTGTAGGCCTCGAAGCGACGCTCGCTCTCGCGCCAGAGCGACCGGCGCGGCGGATCGGCCACGGCCGGCAGCGGCGCGAAGGTCAGCACCGGCGAGCCCTCCAGATCGCCCGGCAGCAGGAACCGTCCCGGCGTGCAGTCCGAATATCCCGCCTCCCGCGCGGTCTGGAGATGCCGGGCATAGGCCTCGGCCAGCCCCCTGAGCGTGATTTCGTCGAAGTCCTGGCCCGGGTCGATCCCGTCCAGCCGCTTCAGGAACGCCTCCGCCCCCGGCCGCTGCCGCGCCTTCGCCAGCGCCCGCTCGGACCAGCCCGCGAAGTCGCGGTCCAGAAGCCCCAGGTCGAGAAGCCACTCCCCCGGATAGTCCACGATGTCGAGATGCAGCACCCGCGGCCCCGAGAGGCCCCCCAGCAGGCCCGTCGGCGCCAGCCGCAAGGACAGGCGCAGCTCGGAGGTCCGGCGCGTCCCCTCGGGCCAGCGCGGCTCCGGCGCGGTCAGGGCGGCCAGATGGTCCTCGTAGGCGAAGCGCGCCACGGCGTCGTCTGGCTGGGGCTGGAGCCAGGCGGCGAGCACGCGCTCCTCGGCCGCCGCGCGGAGCTGCGGCATCCGGCCCCGGTCCATGAGGTTGGCGACCAGCGAGGTGATGAACACCGTCTTGCCCGCCCGGCTGAGCCCGGTGACGCCCAGGCGGATCACCGGATCCTGGAAGGGGGCGGCCACCGCCTCGGCCATGTTGCGCGTCGCCTGCCAGACGCTCTCGGTGACCGAGCCGATCATGTCGTCCCCTTTGCCTTCCCGGCCAAGATAGGAGCGGGCCGTGCCGAAGGGTAGGGCGCTCAGGCCCGGGGATGCGCCCGGTCGTAGACTTCGAGGAGCCGCCCGGCATCCACCGCCGTGTAACCCTGCGTCGTGGAAAGCGAAGCGTGGCCCAGCAGCTCCTGGATCGCCCGCAGGTCGCCTCCGGCGGCCAGCAGATGGGTGGCGAAGGAATGGCGCAGGGCATGCGGCGTCGCGGTGGCCGGCAGGCCCAGCCCGGCGCGGGCGCGCTCCACGGCCCGCTGGACGAGGCGGGGCGAGAGAGGGCCGCCCCGCACGCCCAGGAAAAGCGGCCCGTCCTTGGCGATGGCATGGGGACACAGACGGACATAATCGGCGACCGCTTCGCGTGCGACGGGCAGGACGGGCACGAGCCTCTCCTTGCCGCCCTTGCCCCGAATGCGAAGCACCGGCGGTAGATCCGCCTCCCGGCCGGTCAGGCCCAGCGCCTCGGAGATTCGCAGGCCCAGCCCGTAAAGGAGCGTCACCACCGCAAGATCGCGGGCCGCGACCCAGGGCTCATTCGGCTCGGCCTCGATGGCGGCCAGGACGTCGCGGGCGCTCTCGGGCGCAAGGGGGCGGGGCAGACGCGGCTTGACACGCGGGCCGCGGGCCGAAAGCGCGGCCGTGACGTCGAACCCTTCGCGATCGCCCAGCCATCCGCAGAAGCCCCGCACCGCCGACAGGCGGCGGGAAAGGGAACGGGCCGAAAGGCCGCGGCCCCGCTCGTGCGCCATGAAAGCGCGGAGGTCCGAGATGGAGAGGCGGGCCAGCGAGGCCATGCCTTCCGCAGCGCCGTTATGGACGGCCAGGAAGGCCAGGAAGGCAACGACGTCGGCCCGGTACGCCTCGATGGTTTTGGCGGTCAAACCCCGCCGCGCCCGACCTTGCGACAGCCAGATGTCCAGCGCTTCGGAGAGTTGTGGCGCGATCATCCGAGCCAGCGCCGCAAGGCGCGCTCGACCACGGCCGCGAAGAAGGCCAGGAGGTCCGTCCCATGCTGCGGCTGGAACTGGCGCGGGTCCTCGGAGCCGAGGACCAGAAGGCCCACGTCCTCGCCGAGGTCGAGCCGGAGGCAGGCCTCCGATTCGATGCGGTCGCCATGGAGGGTGTCCAGATCCACCGGCCGAAGGATTACCGGGCGGGCTGGCAGGGGGCTGCCGGCACGCAGATAGGCGTCGACGAAGCCGCGCGGCTCGGTCACCAGCACGCTTTCGAGCCGCTCGATGCCATCCTCGTCGTCCGTGTGGTCCGTCTCGATCACCAGGCGGATCGAATCAACCCGCAGGATCGACATGACCTCGCCTCCGAGGTCGCGCAGGAAGGTCTCGAACCGCTCGGGCTCCAGAAGGCGCAGCACGGCGCGATGAATCTGGGCGGTGCCCGCCACGTTGTCGTAGGCGGCGGCGATGACGCTGCGGTGGGTGTCCTCCAGCCGGTCGAGCCGCTTCTCCAGCCGGTCCATGGCGATGCCGCGCAGGTCCACGACGTTGGGCCCCATGGCGCGCTCATTGGCCGCGACGAGGACGCGCATGATGTCCTTGTCGTCCAGAAGAACCGCCGGGTCGGCCATGATGGTCTCGCGGACCTTGGGGTCCATGAGGGGGGTGCTGCTCATGCCTCTGTCTCGTTCGTTGGTCTTTTCCGGCACCCTATCAGCGACGATGGGTCGGGCCAGCGGGATCGAAGGCCTGTTTTCACCAGATCGGCGAATCGTGGCGCACATGCCAAGGTGAACGGGCGGGGGGAAAACCTTGTCCCTGTGGCGGAAATGGAACATATCAGGAACCACGCCCAGGAGGACGGATCATGTCCAAAACCCGCACCAGTCCGCGCCTTGCGCCCGCCGCCTTGCCAGAGGCGCCCGAGGCCGAGGGCGATCCCTTCGGGCTCGACCTGCTGGACGCAGCCAAGACCGAGGCTCCGGCGCCGCCGTCCTGGCGCATGGCCGAGCAGGCGTACGAGGATCGCTTCGCGCCGGGCGAGCGGGTCGGCGTCCTGCCGCTCGGGGCGCTCGACCGGCTCCTCGATTACAAGGCTCCCAAGGACGGATGCGCGCCGGGGGCCTTTGTCGAGGTGCCGCTCGGGCCCCGGCAGATCGTCGGCATCGTCTGGGGACCAGGCACGGGGGAGGTGCCCGAGGCCCGGCTGCGTCCCGTCTCGCGCATCCTCGATGCGCCGCCCTTGCGCGCTCCGATGCGCGAGTTCCTCGGGCGGGCCGCCGACTACACGTTGACGCCCCTCCCGGCGATGGTGCGGCTTGCCACCCGGGCGCCGGGGCTGACCGAAGGCCAGGCGATGCGGCATGTCTACCGGCTGGGCCCGCGCGAGGCCGGGCGCATGACCGACGCGCGCGCGCGCGCGCTCGCGGTCCTGCGCGACCATCCCGAAATGAGCTTCACGCTCGGGGAACTGGCCAACATGGCCGGCGTGGGGACGGCGGTCATCAAGGGGCTCGTGACCCAGGGCGCGGTGGTCGAGACTGAAGCGCCGCGCGACCAGCCCTATCCGGTGCTGGACCTCGACGCGCACGGCGTGTCGCTGACGCCGGACCAGATGCTGGCCGCGGCCGCGCTGCGCATCGGGGCCGAGGCGCGCAGCTACAACACGACGCTCCTCAAGGGCGTCACTGGGTCGGGCAAGACCGAGGTCTATCTGGAGGCGGTGGCCGAGACGTTGCGGCAGGGGCGGCAGGCCCTGGTGCTTCTCCCGGAGATCGCGCTCACCGGGGCTTTCCTCGCCCGTGTCGAGAAGCGGTTCGGCGCGCCGGCGGCCGAGTGGCATTCCGGCATGACCCAGACCGAACGCCGCCGGCTCTGGCGCATGGCCGCGACCGGAGGGGCGTCCCTGGTGGTGGGCGCGCGGTCGGCGCTGTTCCTGCCGTTCCGCGACCTGGGCCTCGTCGTCGTCGACGAGGAGCACGACACCTCTTACAAGCAGGAGGACGGCGTCCTCTACAACGCCCGCGACATGGCCGTGCTTCGGGCTTCGATCGAGAAGTCGCAGGTGATCCTCGCCTCGGCCACGCCCTGCCTGGAAAGCTGGCACAACGCCGAGATCGGGAAGTACGCCCGCCTGACCTTGCCCGCGCGCGTGGGCCTCGCGGTGCTGCCCACGATCAAGGCCGTGGACATGCGGCTCGAGGACATCGCGCGGGGGAACTGGGTCTCGCCCACGCTCGCCAACGCGGTGGCCGCGCGGCTGGAGCGGCAGGAGCAGTCACTTCTGTTCCTCAACCGGCGGGGCTACGCGCCGGTGACGCTCTGCCGGTCCTGCGGGCATCAGCTCGGCTGCCCGCACTGCGACGCGCGGCTGGTGGAGCACCGCTTCATGCGCCGCCTGATGTGCCACCAGTGCGGCGAGACGCAACCCATGCCTATCGCCTGCCCGGATTGCGGGGCCGAGGGCAAGCTCGCGCCCGTGGGGCCGGGGGTGGAGCGGCTGGGCGAGGAGGTCGCGGCGCTGTTCCCGACGGCGCGGACGGCGGTGCTGTCCTCGGACCTTTACGGATCGGCCAAGTCGCTCAAGGACGCCATCGAGCAGATCGCCGACGGGGCGGCGGACATCGTCATCGGGACGCAGCTCGTGGCCAAGGGGCACAACTTCCCGAACCTCACGCTCGCCGGGGTGATCGACGCGGACCTGGGACTCTATGGCAGCGACCTGCGGGCGGCCGAGCGGACCTTTGCCTTGATGCGGCAGGTCTCGGGCCGGGCGGGGCGGGCCGAGGCGCCGGGCGAGGCGATGCTCCAGACCTACCAGCCGCACCATCCGGTGATCCAGGCGATCCTCAGGGATGACGACGAGGGTTTCTGGCGCGCCGAGGCCGAGGCGCGGCGGATGGCCGGGATGCCGCCCTTCTCGCGACTGGCCGGGATCATCCTCTCCTCGGAAGACGCGCAGGAGGTCATGGACAAGGCCGTCGAGATGTCCCGCCACATCGAGCCGCTGCGGCGCATCGGAGCCGAGGTCTGGGGCCCGGCGCCCGCGCCCATCGCGCGGGTGCGGGGTCGGCACCGGGTGCGGCTGCTGGTCAAGGCCGACCGGGCGGCCCCGCTGCAGGACGCGCTCGCGCGGTGGGCGGCGCAGTTCCGGTTCCCGTCGGACCTGCGGCTCACCATCGACATCGACCCGCAGAGCTTCATGTGAGGGCTCCATGACCGATCCAGGCCTGTTCGTCGTCCTCGTCCTCGGAGGTCTGCTGGCGACGTGGCTCGTCTGGCGCTGGACACGCCGCATCCTGCGCCTGCTGCTCCTGCTCGCGCTTGTGGGCGGAGCGATCTGGCTCTGGACGGGCGGACGCCTGCCGGAGGCGCTCGCGGCGCTGGGCGTGCCGCTGGAGTGATCGGCGGACCCTGCCAAGCGGGGCGTGGCGCACCTATATCCGTCCCGACAGACAGGAGCCGCCGCATGTTCAATCTCTTTTCCTCCGACAAGACCCGCATGATCTCGCCCGACGAAGCCCTGCCAGGCCGCGACCGGCCGATCCCGACCGCCGACCGCCATGCCGTGCTGGGCGTGCCGCTGAGCCTCGACCTGCCCGAGGGCATGGAGGAGGCCGTCTTCGGCATGGGCTGCTTCTGGGGAGTGGAGCGGATGTTCTGGAAGCTTCCCGGCGTCCACTCGACCATGGTGGGCTATGCGGCGGGCTATTCGCCCAACCCGACCTATGAGGAGGTCTGCACCGGCCGCACCGGGCACAACGAGGTCGTCCGCGTGGTCTACGATCCCAAGGTGATCTCCTACGAGGACTTGCTGCGGACCTTCTGGGAAGGCCATGATCCGACCCAGGGCATGCGGCAGGGCAACGACCGGGGCACCCAATACCGTTCGGGCATCTACACCTTCAGCGAGGCCCAGCGCTTGGCGGCCGAGCGGACCAAGGCCGCCTATCAGGAGCGCCTGTCGGCGGCGGGTTACGGCGCGATCACGACCGAGATCCAGGAGGCGGGGCCCTTCTACATGGCCGAGGACTACCATCAGCAGTACCTTCACAAGAACCCGCGCGGCTATTGCGGGGTGGGCGGCACGGGCGTGACCTGCCCGGTGGGCGTCGCCGTCTGAGCCGGTGCGCGCCCCTGGTTGACCGCCGGGGCGCGGCACCCTAGGCCATCCGCCAAGGAGGGCCGGACCATGATGTATTCCGCCATCACGATCTGCGAGGGGCTCGCCTCGGCGCAGGCCCTGGCCGAGGCCGTCGAGGAGATCGACCCCGCGCCCTTCGCCGTCGGGCATTTCGAGATCGAGGACGGGTCGAACCGCTTCGAGGTCGGCGCGCATTTCGAGGAGGTGCCCGACGACGTGGTGCTCGACCTTCTCGCCGCCGTGCACGGGGCGCGGCCCTGGACCATCTCGGAGGTGCCCGAGGTCGACTGGGTCGCCAAGGTGCGCCGTGACCTGCCGCCCGTCGAGGCGGGGCGTTTCTTCCTTTATGGCTCCCATGATGCGGACAAGGTGCCGGAAGGCCGCGTGCCGCTGCTGATCGAGGCCGCCATGGCCTTCGGCACCGGGCACCACGGCACGACGCTGGGCTGCCTGCGCGCCATCGACCGGCTGGAGGCGCAGGGCTTCCGGCCGCGCGGCGTCGCCGATGTGGGGGCGGGGACGGCCGTGCTGGCCATGGCCGCGGCCAAGGTCTGGCCCGGGGCCGCGCCGGTCGTCGCGGGCGACATCGACCCGGTGGCGGTCGAGACGGCGGCGGCGAACCTGACCGCCAATGGACTGGGAGAGCGCGTGGCCTGCGTGGAGGCGGCGGGGATCGACGCCCCCGCGTTCCGCGAGGGCGCGCCCTTCGACCTGATCCTCGCCAACATCCTCAAGGGGCCGCTGATCGCGCTCGCCCCCGACCTCGCGGGCGCGCTGGCGCCGGGCGGGCGGGTGGTCCTGTCGGGACTTCTGGTCGAGCAGGCCCCCGACGTGCTGGCCGCCTACGAGCGACAGGGCCTGCGCGAGGCCGACCGCGAGCAGATCGGCGACTGGGCGATCCTGGTGCTGGCCCGGGCCGATTGAGGCGGAACCAAGGGGGCGGGCTCGGCCTGCCCTGATTTCGCCGCAATCAGCGGCCAGTCTGGGCCGACCGGGGCGGAGGCCGTCCCGGCCGGTGTTCCCCTGTTCTGAGTCCGCCTCATGCCCGATCCTTCGTTCTCGACCCGCGTCGCCAAGATCCAGCACGCGCGCCGCCCTGGACCCTTCGGGTTGCGGCGCCGGACCGCGGGCTCCCCGCAGCCCCGCTGGCGCATTCTCGGCCGGATGCTGGCGGCCCTGGTTCTCGCGGCGATCGCCTTCAAGACGCTGCTCTTCGTCGGGCTGGGCGAAGCCACCTACGAGGGACGGCGCGCAAAGCTGGCCAACGGCACCGAGCTGGAGCGGGCGGCCGCCTGGCTGATGCAGCCCGATCCGATCGGGCTGGGCGTGGCCCGGGTGGTGGAGGGGCTCAAGGGCTGACCCCGGGCGTGTCCGCCGGGCCGCGCGCGCCGGGACCCGTGGCCCCTCGCACTGGCTGGCGTTCGCTGTTTGTGCTAGCTGCGCCATGAAGGCCAGGCAAAGGATGGTGCGATGCGCGTGATGGGGATCGATCCGGGCCTCCAGAACATGGGCTGGGGCGTCATCGAGGTCGAGGGCGTCCGCATCCGCCACGTGGCCAACGGCGTCGTGCATTCGGGGCAGGGGGATCTCGCCAGCCGCCTCCTGCGGCTTTACGACCAGATGCGAGCCGTGGTCTCGGCCCAGATGCCCGAGGCGGCCGCCGTGGAGCAGACCTTCGTCAACAAGGACGCCACGGGGACGCTCAAGCTCGGGCAGGCGCGGGCCATCGCGCTGCTCGTCCCGGCGCAGTACGGGCTGTCCATCGGGGAATACGCGCCCAACGCCGTCAAGAAGGCGGTCGTGGGCGTGGGCCACGCGGCCAAGGCGCAGATCGACCACATGGTGCGGCTGCACCTGCCGGGGGTCTCGATCGCCGGGCCGGACGCGGCCGACGCGCTCGCGGTGGCGATCTGCCATGCGCACCATCTCCAGTCCGCGACTCATCTGACCGCCGCCATCGCCAAGGCCGAGGACCGGGCGCTCGACCAGCGGGCCAACGCCGCGCGCGCGGCGGTCGCGCGCGCGATCCGCGAGGCGCGGCGGTGATCGGGCGCGTCGCCGGGCGGCTGGTCTACCGCGCACAGGACCATGTGCTGATCGACGTGCGGGGCGTGGGCTACCTCGTCCATGTCTCGGAGCGGGTGCTGGCCGGGCTGCCGAGGAACGGCGAGGCCGTGGCGCTGTTCACCGAACTGCAGGTGCGCGAGGACGGTTGGACGCTGTTCGGCTTTCCGACGCTGGTCGAGAAGGAGTGGTACCGGCTCCTCGTGACCGTGCAGGGGGTGGGGGCCAAGGTGGCGCTGGCGCTGTTGGGCGCGCTGGGGCCCGACGCGCTGGGCCGCGCTATCGCTCTGGGGGACTGGGCGACGCTGGCCCGCGCCAAGGGGGTCGGCCCCCGGACGGCGCAGCGGGTCGCGAACGAGCTGCGCGAGAAGGCCCCGGTCGTCATGGCCATGGCGGGGCTGATCGGGACGACCACCGCGACGACGCACGAGCTGGAGCCCGATGAGGCTCCGGTCGTGGAGGACGTTCCGACCGAGGACGCGCCCGCGCCGGCCAAGCGGGCGCGCGCCAAGCGCGGGCCCGATCCGTCGGCCGTCGCTCAGGCCGACGCGCTCTCGGCCTTGGGGAACCTGGGCTATGCGCCCGGCGAGGCGGTGCAGGCGGTCGCGCAGGCCGCCGACGCCAGCCCGCAGGCGGGCACGGCCGAGCTGATCCGCGCGGCGCTGCGGCTCCTCGCGCCCAAGGAGTAGGCCGGGACCCTTCGGGCTCTGGCGGAACGGAAGGCGAACTCTTAGATGAGGCCCATGAGCGATCCCCTTCTCCGCCCCGACCCGCAGCCCGAGGACATGAGCGACAAGGCGCTGCGCCCGCAGCTCCTGCACGAGTTCATCGGCCAGCACGAGGCGCGGCAGAACCTCAAGGTCTTCATCGAGTCGGCCAAGATGCGCGGCGAGGCGATGGACCACACGCTGTTCTACGGCCCGCCGGGGCTGGGGAAGACGACGCTCGCGCAGATCATGTCGCGCGAATTGGGCGTGGGCTTTCGCATGACCTCCGGTCCCGTGCTCGCCAAGGCGGGGGACCTCGCGGCGATCCTGACGAATCTCGAGGCCAAGGACGTCCTGTTCATCGACGAGATCCACCGCCTGAGCCCGGTGGTCGAAGAGGTGCTGTATCCGGCGCTGGAGGATTTCCAGCTCGACCTCGTGATCGGGGAAGGACCTGCGGCGCGGACCGTGCGGATCGAGTTGCAGCCCTTCACGCTGGTGGGCGCCACGACGCGGCTCGGGCTCCTGACCACGCCGCTGCGCGACCGCTTCGGCATCCCGACGCGGCTCGAGTTCTACACCGTGGACGAGCTCTACGAGATCGTCACCCGCAATGCCAAGCTGCTGGGTGCTCCCGCCGAGCCCGCGGGGGCGCGCGAGATCGCCCGCCGCGCGCGGGGCACGCCGCGGATCGCGGGGCGGCTCCTGCGGCGCGTGGTGGACTTCGCGGTGGTCGAGGGCGACGGACGAATCACCCGCGAACTCGCGGACCGGGCGCTGACGCGTCTGGGGGTGGACGACCTCGGGCTCGACAGCGGCGACCGGCGCTACCTGCGGCTCATCGCCGAAAGCTACCTGGGCGGGCCGGTGGGGGTGGAGACGCTCTGCGCGGCGCTCTCCGAGGCGCGCGACGCCATCGAGGAGGTCATCGAGCCCTATCTGCTCCAGCAGGGCCTGATCCAGCGCACGCCGCGCGGGCGGATGCTCACCCAGGCCGCCTTCCGTCATCTGGGGCTGGAGGTGCCCAAGGGGCAGGGCGATCTGTTCGGCTGAGGGCATGGGGACGTCCTGTGTCATGGGACCACCCTCGCGCGCCGGGGTTAACGATTCCTGACAGCACCGAACGGTCCTCCCTCGATTCGCGCAACACCCCCGGAGGGCCTGCGCCGGCTCCATCAACTTGGCCCAAATACGCCTTCGACCCCGGCCACCGGCGCCGCGCCTTGACGGGCGGACGCCGGCCGGAAAGGGTCGCGCCATGACCCACGTCTTTCCCGTCCGCGTCTATTACGAGGACACCGACCTCGCCGGGATCGTCTATTACGCCAACTACCTGCGCTTCATCGAGCGGGCGCGCACGGAATGGGCGCGCGCGGCGGGCATCGACCAGGGGCGGCTGCGCGAGGAGCAGGGACTGGTCTTCGCCGTCCGCCGCGTCGAAGCCGACTACCTGAGCCCCGCCCGATTCGACGACCTGCTGGAGGTGCGAACGGAGGTCGAGGAGGCCTCGGGCGCGCGAATGGTCCTGGCGCAGGAGGTGCGGCGGGGCGAGGAGCGCGTCTTCGCGGCGCGGGTGACGCTGGTGGCGCTGGGCGCGGACGGCCGGCCCCGGCGCATTCCTTCACGGCTTCGCGAGGCGGGCGGGTAGAGACGCCGCAGCCGGGTCACAATCGCGCCCGTTCGCTCGGAGGAGGTAGCGCTGGGCCCGCGCCTGAGTTATCCCCACGCGCAAGCGCGCCCCTGAGTGGCGGCAAGGCGGCAGAGACAGGCTCATGGAACCAGCGACCGACTACTCGATGTGGGGGCTGTTCGCCCACGCGACCCTTGTGGTGAAGCTCATC
>NZ_VDFV01000024.1 GCF_006152145.1 Rubellimicrobium roseum
TCACGCGCGTCGCCTGACCTCGAGGGGAAAGGGGCGAACTCGGCCTCAACTCGAGTTGCGCAACAACGCCCCGGTTCGATGTCCCGTGGATACGATCTGATTTGTGGCGCGCAGCGGCTGTCTGTGGCGAGCGATGGACGCCGCGAGTGGCTGTTCCTCGGCGACCGCTGAACGGCGCTTCAGAGGGACGACGCGAGTGCAGGTCGTCGACTGCCTTCATGAGATGCGTCGGAAATTGTCGCAACAGGGACAGTCACTGCTTGCTCCAGATTATGAACCGATGGTCATCTGGAAGCGCTGCTGTCGCGTAGGGAACAAGAGGGCCGTCACGGCTCGACTGGCGCGAGCAGGAAACGCCCGGCGACCCACAACCGCGTCGCCCCCATACGGCGCGCTGCCCATCGCGAACGCTTGCGGCTGACCGAAGGAGGGCCTTGCCAGGCAGGACACCTGACACGGCAACTTGTTGCTCCGAGCCGTCGCAACCGCCGTCATCGCCGGACCTGTATGGCATGTGCTGGATCTATCAGTCACAGCGAGTACGTCGCGCCCGCCAAGGGCGCGTGACAGGTAGCGCCTCCTTGGAGCGACGCGCAGGGCCGGCACCGAAACAGGGGCACCCCCTATGTAGCTTACGACCTCCGCGAAACGGATCCGGAGAGCGCTTCTCCCTCGTGGGCAAATGGCGACCCAGGCAGAATGGTCGCCCGATTGCTCGCTAACGCAGCGCCGCCTCGATGTTGCCGCCGTCGACCGTCATGGCATGGCCAGTGGTTCTCTCGGCGAGAGCCAGCATCACGAAGGCCTCGGCCACGTGACGCGCCTCGACCTCCTGCCCCAGGAGGTTGCCGGCCATGTAGCGCTCGGGCGTGACACCCCTCGCTTGTGCGCGCTCGGCAATGAAGGCCTCGGTTACAAGGCCTGAGCGGATACGGTCGGCGTTCACCCCGTTCACGCGGATCCCCTCGGGACCGAGCTCGAGCGCGAATTGACGCAGCAGGAAGAAGGTCGCGGCCTTGGGCAGACCGTAGGCGCCGAAGCCCTTTCCCGGGTTCACGGCCTGCTTGGAGACGTTGAAAATAATCTGCCCGCCCGCCCGCCCGCCCAGTCCACGGGCCTGCTCGCGGAAGACGGCGACCGCCGCCTGCGCCAAGGCCTGATGGGCGAAGAAGTTGAGCTCGAAGCTTTCGCGCAGAGTGGCGTCGGAGAGCGTTGCCATCTCGCCCTGCCAGGCGGCGCCGGCGTTGGAGAGGAGGATGTCGAGCCCGCCGAAGCGGCGGACGCAGGCGGCCACGATCCGCGCCGCCGCGCCGGGGGCGGTCAGGTCCGCCGCCACCGCGCCATGGTCCCGCCCCAGGTCCTTGAGCGCGGCGCCGAGCGCGCCCTCGTCGCGGTCGGTCAGGACCACGGTTGCGCCCTGCCCTGCGAAGGCCCTGGCCGCCGCACGCCCGATAGCTCCGGCCCCGCCTGTCACGAGCACGATGCGGCCCTGGAGCGGGGGCTTGGCGCCCTTGCCAAGCTTGGCCTGCTCCAGCGACCAGTACTCCATGTCGAAGGTGTCAGCTTCGCCAATAGGGTGGTAGCCGCCGACGGACTCGCCTTGCTCCATCACGCGCAACGTCTGCGTGCCGATGTCGCCCGCGATGCGGGCGGCGGCGGCTGTCGCGCCGACGCCCACCACGCCTAGCCCCTCGGCCCAGACAAGGCCGGGCATGGGCGGGAGCATCGTCTTGGGCGTGGCGGCGCGCCTGGCCTGCCGGTCGAAGTACGCGCGGTACCGGTCAGCGAAGGCGACCACGGCCTGCCGCATCGCCTCGGGGCCGGCTTCCAGCGTCGGGCGGTTGAGGTGCAACGGACCGGCTTTGGTGCGGATCACATGGTCTGGCGTGGCGACGCCCCGCGTGGCGAGGTCCGCGAGGTCAGGGCGTTCAAGAAAGCTTCGCACCCCATCGTCGTCGCGCAGGTCGAGGACGGGCAGCGCCGCGCGCTTGGGGAGAGCCGAAGCGAGCGCCCCCCGAAGCGCGGCCAGGACAGGCCCGGCCTCTGGGTCGGACCGGCGCGCCTGCGCGGGGCGGTTCGTGGGACGACCCTGGGCCGCGAGCCAGACCGCGACATCGTTGGTCTGGTCGATCAGGCGATCGTAGGATTCGCGCGGGGTCGCGCCCCAGGTGAAGTGGCCGTGGTTGACAAGAAGCAGGCCCTCGGCCTCGGGATGCGCGTCGCGGACGGCTGCCGCCGCCTTGGCCAGGGCGAAGCCCGGCATGATGTAGGGCACGAGCGCGAGGCGCGACCCGAAGATCTCGCGCACGGCTGCCTCGACCTCGGGCAGGTTCGCCAGCGCCAAGAAAGGCGTGGCGTGGGTGTGGTCGATCACCCGGTCGGGGAGCCAAGCGTGGAGCAGCGTTTCCACCGATGGATTCGGCGCAGCGCTGTCGAGGAGGTTGGCGCGCTGGACATTCACCATGGCCTCGTCCGACAGCGCGCCGAGTCCCCGCAAGCGGTGGAGCGGCTGGAGCCGCACGGCCGGCAGGCCCGCGGGCGTGATCGAGTCGAGGTCGGCCCCGGAACCCTTGACATGCAGGACCTCCACCTCGTCGCCAAAGACGTCGCGGGCAGTGAGCTTGATCGAAGTGTTGCCGCCTCCATGCATCACGAGGTCCGGCACGCGGCCGATCAGGCGCGAGCTGTAGACGCGGAGCGCGAGCAGCCGGGCATTCGGGTCGTCGCCTGCCGCCGTCTCGAACGCCGCCGCTTCGTCGTCGCGCCACAAGTTCTCGAACATCCGACCCCCTCCCCTTTGTCGCCGTTGACCTCAGGGCGGTTTTCGACAGAAGTCAAGAAACCCTGACAAATGACGGAGCATGGGGATGGTGGGCGGGCGGCGGCGCGGGCCGGGGCGCATGGGCGGCGACGTGCTGATCGAGGTCGCTTGGCTCTACTATCAGGACGGTCTCAATCAAAAGGAAATCGCCGACCGGCTGGGCCTGTCGCGGGCGACCGTGGTGAACCATCTCCAGGAGGCGCGGGCGCAGGGCCTCATCCGCATCTCGCTGGCCGCCCCGGCCTTTGTGCAGCATCGGCTGGCGGTCGCGCTCTGTGAGAGGTTCGGCCTCCGCGCTGCCTATGTCCTGCCCGACGAGGGGCTGGCGGAGGAAGAGCAGTTCCGCCGCGTCGTGGCTGGGGGCGCGATGTGGCTGCCGTCGCTCCTCGGGCCCGGGGACCGGCTGGGGGTGGCCTGGGGACGGACGGTGCATGACTTGGCAGAGGCCGTAGAGCCGAGTCGCGTCCCCGACCTGACTGTCCTTCAACTGGTAGGCAGCATGGCCACCCCTTACGGCTTCACCGCCGAGGCCTGCTCGACGCTCCTTGCCCAGCAGCTCGGCGCGCGCTGCGTCAACATCTTCGCCCCGGCGATCCTGAGCCGGCCGGAACTGGCGGAGGAGTTGCGGGCCGAGCCAATCCTGCGGGCGCAGCTCGACCAGATCGGAACGGTGAACAAGTTCCTGTTCTCAACCGGCACCGCCGGACCCGACAGCCACATCGTCCTCTCGGGCCTCGCCACGGCAGAGGACCTCCGCCGCAACGTCGCCAAGGGGGCGGCGGGGGTGATCTGCGGGCGCTTCGTGGACGAGAGCGGGCGGGCGGTGCCGGACGTCATGGAGGAGCGCATGATCGGCGTCCCCCTGCCTCGCCTCGTAGGGCTGGAGATGGGGATCATGGTCACCCCCGGGCATGACAAAGTCCTACCGTCGCTCGCTGCGATCCGGGGGGGTTATGTCACTCACCTCGTGACCGGGGCGAGCGTGGCCGAGGCGATGCTGTCCGCCTAGACCTTGTTGGCCCGGTCGGGGAACATGGTGGCCAGCGCCTCGGGCGAGGCTTCGCAGACGCCGCGCTCGGTGATGAGGCCGGTGACCAGCGCCCTTGGCGTCACGTCGAATGCGGGGTTGCGCGCGTCCGTGCCGTCGGGAGAGACCTGCACCGTCACGATCCGGCCTTCGGCGTCGCGGCCCTGGACATGGGTGACCTCGGCGCCCGATCGTTCCTCGATGGGAATCTCCCTGACGCCGTCCTTCACGGTCCAGTCGATGGTGGGCGACGGGAGCGCCACGTAGAAAGGCACCTCGTTGGCCCGCGCGGCCAGCGCTTTCAGGTAGGTCCCGATCTTGTTGCACACGTCGCCGTTCGCCGTGGTCCGGTCGGTGCCGACGATCACCATGTCAACCTCGCCGTGCTGCATCAGGTGGCCGCCCGCGTTGTCCACGATCAGCGAATGCGGCACGCCGTGGGAGTTCAGCTCCCAAGCGGTGAGCTGCGCGCCCTGGTTGCGGGGGCGCGTCTCGTCCACGAAGACGTGGACGGGGATGCCCGCCTCGACCGCTTGGTAGATGGGCGAGGTTGCGGTGCCCCAGTCCACCGTCGCGGGCCAGCCGGCGTTGCAGTGGGTGAGGATGCGCACGGGCTCGCCCGGCTGCTTCTTGGCCGCGATGTCCCGAATGATGGCGAGGCCGTGCTCGCCTATCTTCCGGTTCATCTCCACGTCCTCCTCGCAGATCGTGTCCGCGCGGGCAAAGGCCGCTCGGGCACGCTCCTCGGGCGGCAGGGGGCGCAGGCGGGCCCGCATGTCGTCCAGCGCCCAGCGCAGGTTGATCGCGGTGGGGCGCGTCTCGTGCAGCACCTCCCAGGTTTCGTCCAGCGAGGCGTTGGAGGGGTCCTCGGCCATCTGCACGGCCACGCCATAGGCGGCCGTGGCGCCGATCAGGGGAGCGCCGCGCACCCACATGTCGCGGATCGCGACCGCGAAGGCCTGCCGATCAACCAGCGCCTCGATCCGCAGGTCGTGGGGCAGCCAGCGCTGGTCGATGATCTTCACCACGCCCCAGGGCGAGCCGTCCTCCTCGCGCCAGATGGAGCGGAAGGGTTTCCCGTCGATCTTCATAGCCAATCCCTTTCCGAGATGCTGCGCGTGAGGCCGAGGAGCGCCTCGATGCCTGCGATGTCCCCCTGCCCCATCAGGAGCGCACGGCCCAAGACCAGTGCCTTGGCCTCGCAAGCCGCGCGAAGACCCTCGTCCGCGATGCGCTCGAACTCGGCGTTGTGGGCGAGGCCCAGGATGCGGCGGTGGCATTCAAGGCCCGCGATGCCCAACGCGTCGCGCCAGACCTGCCCCAGCCACCGTTCGCGCGCGGACTCGGCGGCCCAGGCCTGGCTCTGATCCTCGAAGAGCGTCCGAGGGAACAGCATTCCCGTCCGCTCCGTGCGCCACAGATGGGTGAACTCGGCCGTGAAGTTCGTCCAGATCGCGCGGACGACGGACAGGATCCACTCCTGATGGTCAGCGCGGTCGCCGTGGCCGGGCTGCGCGCAATGGGCCATCAGGAAATTGGCCATCAGCATGCCGACGTCGAAGCCCATGGGCCCGTACATCGCGAACTCGGGGTCGATGACGCGGGCCCTGTCGCCCTGCACCATGACGGAGCCGGTGTGGAGGTCGCCGTGCAGCATCGTCTCGGCGCGAGTGGCAAAGGCGGCCTTGAGCCGCTGTGCCTCGATCTTGAGAGCGGCGTCGGCGCGAAGGTCCCGGACGATCGGATCGAGCGCCGGCGTGTGACGGTTGAGCGGGGCATCGAAGTAGGGCTCGGTGAACACGAGCGCCTCGGTGATGTCGCACAGCTCCACGTTGCCGGCGAAGAGAGCGAGGTCAGCTTTGCGATCGGCGGCAGACATCGACAGGTCCGAGCCGCGGAACAGCGTGCGCGCGCAGAAGCGGCCGAGAAACTCGCCCAGGCCCTCGTGCCGGTTCCCCTCGATCAGGCTGCGGCGCAGGATGATGTGGCCGTCGAGGTATTCCATGACGATCAGTGCCTGCGCCTCGTCGAAGTGGATCACCTCTGGCACGCTGCCCGGGTCGCGCGCATCCTGCCGGCGGAGCGCGTGATATTCGAAGAAGGAGCGCCGCAGCGGCAGCGGCCAGCTTTCGCCCACGAGCCGAACGTAGGGCAGCGCCTGTTTGACCACGAGCCCGCCCGCCTCGCCCTCGACGATGAAGACGAGGTTGAGATTCCCGTCGCCCACCTCGCGCACCTGCCACGTCCCCGCATCGCCCAGACGGTCCCGCAACGCGGGCAGGTCGCCCAGCCGCTGCGGCAGCGTCTCCACCGTCAGGGGGGCATAGGGGTCCTGCATCATCGAAAACTCCCGTTCGTCGGGCCTCCTCCCGGGCCGCTTGGCCGGATAATCCCCGCATTCCTGTCTTTTGTCAAAGCGCATTGACTTTTGACAGGCGATGGGGTCGCCTGCAGGGAAAGAGGGAGGATGGCGTGGACGGCTCGGCGATCCGCGTGAGGGGGCTCAGCAAGGCGTTCGGGCCCAACCGAGTGCTGCGGGGCATCGACTTCGACCTGCCAGCGGGGGCAGTCACGGTGCTCATGGGCGCGAACGGCGCGGGCAAGTCGACGCTCGTAAAGGTGCTCTGCGGCGTCCACCCGACCGACCGGGGCGAGGTCACGCTGGGCGGGCGGCCCTTCGCGCCGGGCTCGCCCGCGCAGGCCCTGCGCGCGGGCGTCGTGACCGTGCATCAGAACATCGACGACGGCGTGGTGCCTGACCTCGACGTGGCATCGAACCTTCTGCTCGACCAGATTGCGGACGGGTCCGTGGGCGTGGCCTCAGGCCGCAAGCTGCGGGACCGCGCTCGCGCCGTGGCCGAGGCGGTGGGACTCCGCGTGGACCTGCGCCGGCCGATGGCGGAGCTGCCGCTTGCCGACCGGCAACTCGTGGCCATTGCGCGGGCCATGGCGCACAAGCCGCGCCTGCTGATCCTCGACGAGCCCACCTCGTCGCTCTCGGCCGCCGAGGCCGAGCGCCTCTTCGCACTGATCGACCGGCTTCGGGCACAGGGTGTGGCTCTCCTCTACATCTCGCACCGCATGTCGGACATCCGGCGCATCGCCGACAGGATCGTGTCGATGCGCGACGGGGTCGTGTCGGGGGTCTTCGAAGCCCAGCCGCTCGACACCGGGGGCGCGGTGCGGGCAATGCTCGGCCGCGACCTGTCCGAGGCCGCCATCACCATCCCGGCGCCGGGGCCGGTCGTACTGTCGATGCAGGGTACCGTCCTTAGGCCGGGCGCACGTCCCTTCGACCTAATCGCGCGGGCGGGCGAGGTCGTCGCCGTCACCGGCCTCGTCGGCGCGGGAAAGTCGGCGCTGGCGGCCGCGCTCTTCGGGCTCGCGGCGCCGGTAGCGGGCGCGATGCGTTTGGACGGGGCGCCGTACGCGCCCGCCTCGCCCATCGCAGCCATCGCCCGCGGCGTCTACATGGTCCCGCGGGACCGGCGGGCGAACACGCTGATCGCGGACTTCGACATCGCGCGGAATCTGTCCTTGCCCTTCCTGCGCCGCCATGCACGCGGTCCCTTCCTGCGCCGCCGCTCCGAGGCCGCCTTGGGCGCCCGCATGGTGGCCGAGATGGGCGTGGTCTGCCGCTCGCCGCGTGACGGCATCCTCACGCTCTCGGGCGGCAACCAGCAGAAGGTGGCGGTGGGGCGCTGGATGGCCGAGGCCTCGCGTCTCCTCGTCCTCGACGAGCCGTTCCAGGGTGTGGACATCCAGGCCCGGCGCGACATCGGTGCCAAGATCCGTGCGACCGCGCGGGACCGGGCCACGCTGGTACTGGTCGCCGAACTGGACGAGGCCATGGAGATCGCCGACCGAATCCTCGTGATGAGCGAGCACACGGTCGCGGGCGAGCACCGCAACGAGAACCTCGACCTGTCCTCCGTCATGCGACAGGTCACCGACGCGCACGGAGCCGCCGCATGACCGCCCGGGACCTCGCCATCCGCTATGGCTTCCTCGTGCTGATGGCGGGCCTCATCGTGGTTTTCGGCGTGACGGCGAGCGGCTTCCTGACGGTGCCCAGCGCGGTCTTCATCCTTCAGTCGGTGGCGATCACCGGCATCCTGGCGCTGGGCGTCACCTGCACGCTGGTCGTCGGTGGCTTCGACCTGTCCATCGGTGCGGTCGCCACCTCGGCCCTGATGCTCTCGGCCTATGTCATGGTGGTGTGGGAGATGGGCGCGGTCGCGGCGGTAGCCTTGTGCCTACTCATGGGCGCGGGCGTGGGGCTCATCAACGGGTTCCTCATCGTCAAGATGAAGGTGCCGGACCTGCTCGCGACGCTCGGCATGATGTTCGTGCTCCTGGGCATCCAGCGTATTCCCACGGAAGGAAACTCGATCGCCACCGGCATGGCGCTGCCGGACGGGACGACGGCCACGGGAACCTTCTCGCCCGCCTTCCTGGCACTGGGGCGGCTGCGGCTTGGGGACGTGCTGCCTCTGTCGGTGGTGTTCCTGCTTCTCATCGCTGTGCTGGTCTGGAGCTTTCTGGAACTGACGCGCCATGGGCGGCTCATGTACGCCATCGGCTCCAACGCGCAGGCCGCTGCGCTCGCCGGGGCGAACGTCGAGCGTTACAAGGTCGCGGCCTACGTGATCTCGGGGGTGCTGGCCTCGGTAGGCGGCATCCTTCTGGCGGCGCGGCTCGGGCGCGGGGACGTGGCTTCGGGGAACAACCTTCTCCTCGACAGCGTGGCGGCGGCGCTGATCGGCTTCGCGGTGCTGGGGGCCTCCAAGCCAAACGCCTTCGGCACGGCCATCGGCGCGCTCTTCGTGGGCATCCTGCTGCAGGGTCTCACGATGCTGAACGCCCCCTACTACACGCAAGACTTCGTGAAGGGGGCGGTCCTGGTCGTGGCCCTCGTCTTCACATTCGCGCTGACCGGGCGGCGAACCCGGAGCGCCTGACGGCCAACCTTGGGAGGAGAAACCATGCTGAACAGACGGACCTTCGGGGCGCTTCTCGCCTCCGCCGCGCTCGCGCCGGGGCTGGCGCTGGCGCAGTCCATGCCCGCCCCCTTCGACAATCCCGGCGAGGTCGAGATCGCGTTGGTGCGCTATCTCTCCACCGGCGACTTCTTCCAAGCCTATCTGTCGGGCGTGGAGCGTCAGGCCGAAGCGCTGGGCGTGAACCTGCGCGTGCTCGACAGCCGGCAGGACGCGGCGCTTCAGGCCGACATGGTGGACCAGGCCATCGCGCTGGGCGTGGATGGCATCATCATCCAGCATGGCCTGACCGAGTCGATGAAGGAGGCCGCGCAGCGGGCGCTCGACGCCGGCATCCCCGTCGTGGCTTTCGACGTGAACGTCGAAAACGAGAACATCCCGCAGATAGAGCAGTCCGACCGCGACCTCGCCCGCCTCGCGCTCGAGCAGGCCATCGCGGACAACGGCGAGGAATGGACGGCCGGCTACGTCTACGTGCCGGGGATCGCGCCGCTCGACCGCCGTCACGAGACCTGGACCGAGTTCAAGGAACGCTATCCGGGGATCAACGAGGTCGCGCAGTTCGGCACGCTCGACAACCCCATCGCCAACTCGGTTGCCAACCAAGCGCGTTCGGTAATCTCGGCCAACCCGAACATCACCGTCATGTTCGCGCCTTACGACGAGTTCGCCAAGGGCGTGAAGATCGCCGTGGACGAGGCGGGGATGTCGGGGCAGGTCTCGATCTATTCGGCCGACATCTCGACCGCCGACATCGCCGCCATGCGCGAGCCCGGGTCGGCCTGGAAGGCCACCGCCGCGACCAATCCCGCCGTGGTGGGCGAGGTCTCTGTGCGGGCGCTGGCGATGCTGCTGGCGGGCGAGGACCCGGGCGATCAAGTCATCGTGCCGCCGACGCTCATCACGCAACAGCAGCTCAACGACGAGAACATCACCAATATGGAGGAGTTGTCGGCCCGCGTGCCCGCCTTCGCCCATGCGGACGTGGCCGCGCCCGACTGGATGCCCCTGCCCAGCGCGCCGTCGCAGAACTGAGACAGCCGGGGGCGCGGCTCGTCCGCGCCCTCCCCCAAGGAGGCCCCGCCTTGCGCAACGAGCGAACAACCGAGGACGTGGCCCGAGGCATCCGCCGTCGGGTCTTCGAGCATTCCATCCGTAACAACGGCGGCTACCTGAGCCAGGCCTGCTCAGCCGCCGAGCAGCTCGCCTTCCTCTATAACGAGGCGCTGAACCTCGGCCCCTCGACCCGGCCCCTGGTCCCGCCGCCCTTCGCAGGCGTACCCTCGGCAGGCAACCCGGACTACGTGACGGGCGCGGGCTACAACGGGCCGTTCACGCCGGAGCATGACCGCCTGTTCATCGCGCCCGCGCATTACGCGCTCGTGGCCTATGCCTGCCTGATCGAGGTCGGGCGGATGGCACCCGAAGGGCTGGAGCAGTTCAACAAGGACGGCAGCAGCGTCGAGATGATCGGGGCCGAGCATTCTCCCGGCATGGAGGTCCACAACGGCACGCTGGGGATCGGGCTCTCGACCGCTGCGGGCCTTGCCTGGGGTCGCAAGCGCAAGGGCGAGGCGGGAAAGATCTGCGTCTTCATGTCGGACGGCGAGGTGCAGGAAGGCCAGACCTGGGAAGCCGTGCAGGCCGCCGCGCACCACCGGGTCGACAATCTCTGGGCCGTCATGGACGTGAACCGGCAGCAATGCGACGGCGCCATGGACAGCGTCATGGAGGTGGGCGACATCGCCGCCAAGCTGCGCCAGTTCGGCGCCGTGGTGGCCGAAGTGGACGCGCACGACCTTGCCGCGCTGCGCGAGGCGGCGGGGACCGAACACGCAGGGCGACCCTTGATCGTGCTCGCCCATTCCTCGCCCACGAAGGGGATGGAGTTCCTAATGCGCCGCTTCCCGCGCCTCCACTACGTCCGCTTCAGGGACGAGGCCGAACGGCGCGAGATGAACGCGGCGATCGCGGCCGAGCTGGGCGTGCCGCCCGTCGAGTTGGAGGCCCACTGACATGGAGATGGTGAACCGACCCTACGCGAAGGCCTTCGAGGACTACGCCGTCCGGCACCCCGAGGTGCTGTGCCTCTCGGCGGACCTCACCTCCTCCTGCGAGGTCGACGGCTTCCGCGACCGCAATCCCGACCAGTTCCTGAGCCTCGGCATGGCCGAGCAGAACATGATGAGCTTCGCGGGCGGCCTAGGCCTCGCGGGGTTCCGGCCCTTCCTGCACTCCTTCGGCGTGTTCCTATACCGGCGGCCCTACGACCAGCTCATGGCCTCGGTCGCCTATCCGCGCCGCAAGGTCCGGCTCATGGGCTTCCTGCCGGGCGTGACGACGCCGGGCGGCATGACCCACCAGGCGATCGAAGACATCTCGATCATGCGCACGATTCCCAACATGACCGTGCTGGAGGCCGGGGACGCCACCGAGGTCGAGAGCATCGTGGCCGAGGCCGACACGGTGGACGGTCCGGTCTACTGCCGTATCCTGCGCGGCTCCGTCCCCCGCCTCTTCGACACGCCCCTGAAGGTCGGCCGGATGCGCGTGCTGGCCGAAGGGTCGGACGTGCTGGTGGTCACGGCCGGGATCGCCACCGAAGAGGCGCTGCGCGCGCGGGGCGCGCTGGACCGCGCGGGCGTGTCAGTGCGCCACCTGCACCTGAGCACCCACAAGCCCTTCGACGCCGCCCAGATCGTCGACCACGCGGTCAGCGTCCGGCACGGCGTCGTCACGCTGGAGAACCACCTCGTCACCGGCGGGATCGGCAGCATGGTCGCCGAGGCACTGGCCGAGGCGGGGCTGGCCAAGCGCCTCGTGCGGCTGGGCTTGCAGGACACTTACGCGCACGGCGGCTCGCGGCCCTACCTCATGCGGCACTACGGGCTCGATGCGCTGGCGCTGGTGCGCGGCGTGGAACGGCTGACAGGCCAGAGCACCGGGATCACCGAAGAGGACCTGAGCGCGGTGCGCGTCGAGGCCGTCCATTCGGCCGTGAAGGCGGAGGCGCTGTGAGCCGCTTCGCCGTCACCTACCGCATCCGGGCCACCGACGCCGCCGAGGCCCGCGCCCGCGCCGAGGGCATCGCCTACGAGCAGACGGTCGAGGTGCCCCCCGACGTGGTGCCCCCCGGCTTTGTCCGGGACGAGATCGTGGGCCGGATCGAGGAGATCGGCCCCGACAGCGACGGCTTCCGGGCGACCATCTCCTACAGCCCCGAGAGCGCGGGAGACGACTTCCACCAGTTCCTGAACGTCGTCTTCGGCAACTCCTCGCTGCAGAAGGGCATCCGTGTCATCGCCATCGACCCGGGCCCCGAGATCCGGCGCCGCCACCCCGGCGCGCGCTTCGGCGTCGAGGGCATCCGCCGCATGGCCCGGCGGCCCGAGGGCGGACTGATCTGCCCCGTCCTCAAGCCGCAGGGCATCGGGGCCGAGGAGATCGCGCGCATCGCCTGTCTCTGCGCGCTGGGCGGGGCCGACATCATCAAGGAGGACCACGGCCTTTCGGACCTGCGCACCGCCCCCTTCCGCGCGCGGGTCGAAGCGGTCGTCGCCGCTCTCGACCGCGCCGAGCTCGAGACGGGACGGCGTCCCGCCTATTTCGCCACCCTGCCCGGCCCCTTCGAACGGATCGAGGCGAACCTCGCCTTCGCCAAGGCGGCGCGGGTGGACGGGCTTGTCGTGATGCCGGGTCTCTTCGGTTGGGGACTTGTGTCGCGGATCGCCCGCGACGAGGCGCTGAACCTCGCTGTCATGATGCATCCGAGCCTCACGGGCCCCTTCGTGGTGTCCGAGGGGTCGGGGATGGATTGCGCCGTGATCTACGGCACGCTCCAGCGCCTCGCGGGGTCTGACCTGTCCATCTTCCCCAACGTGGGCGGCCGATTCGGCTTCACGGAAGGCGACTGCCGCGCCATTGCAAAGGCCTGCCTGGACCCGAATGGCCCCGGTCGCCCGATCCTCCCCAACCCTGGCGGCGGCATGAGCGTGGACCGCGCGCAGGAGATGCAGGCCATGTACGGTCAGGACGTGGCCTATCTCCTGGGCGGGAGCCTCCTGCGCCACGGCGAGGGGCTGGGCGCCGAGATTGCGCGGATGCGTCGGGCGCTGGACGGCTGAGGGCCGCTCATTTCCTGCGTCCGGGCGTTTCGTCCGCGCCATCCCTGACGCGTTCCGACAGGCGCTCCAGGAAGTCGGTGAGACCGGCCTCAGGGTCCGTGGTCTGCGAGGTCACGACCGTCAGGCCCCACCGCGCGAGCACGGCCTTCTGCGCCGGACCCGCACGGGGCAGGAAGATGTAGCTGCGTGGCCGGTTCCGCTCGTAGGGCGACCGGCTCCAGCTCTCCCAGATCCGGTGCAGGAGCAACCGGATGTTCAGGTCCCGCAGCGAGTAGCCGATGAAGAGAAGCGTCCGGCTCATCGCGTCAGCGCGGAACTTCACGTCCAGCGGGCTGTCGAAGCTCATGCGCGAGAAGTAGTCGGACTCCGTGATGACGAGGCTCGCGTCATCCTCGAAGTCACCGTGGAACTTGACTATCTGCGTGCAGGTCGGGTCGGCGATGGTCAGGTCGCGCTCGTTGGCGATCTTGACATAGGGCTGGCCCTGCGCCTCGAAGGCGACCTCCAGGTTGCGGTCGTAGTTGGTCGTGTAGATCAGAGGAAACCCCAAGGACACGATGAGCTGGTGGATGCGCGAGTCGCGCACGCTGTCCTCGCTCACCTTCCATTCGCGGTCCATCCAGCTGCGCAGGGGGCCGATCGTCCCGTAGCGGATGCGGTAGTATTCGGCCAGGATCGGGTGGCCCAGGCTCGCCTCGGGGTCGGTCTCGGGCTCCAGGCCCAGTTCCTCCATGATGTGGTCGATCAGCGCCTGCCACGACGGCAGGCCCACGGTCATCGAGATCCCCGCCCCGACGAAGAGGATCGCCCGGCGGTCCCGGACGGAGGCGGCGAGGTCGTCAAGGTCGTCCTGCATGGGACGGGGAACGGGGGTGGCCCCGCCGGGTTCCCGGCCCGGCTTGCGCCTTGGGCCCGACTGGCCTACGGCGCGGAGACCGCGGGAACCCGCCGCCGGTCCGCAGCTTGCATTCTCGCCATCCCTTCCGCCGGAGGCCGCCATGAGATCCATCGCCGTCGAGGACGCGCTGACGCGGGCCGGCACCGGCCCGTTCCAGAAACGCCTCCTGGGCGTCTTCGGCTTCGTCTGGGCCGCCGATGCCATGCAAGTGCTGGCCGTGGGTTTCACCGCCCCCTCCATTGCCGCAAGCTTCGGCCTCACGGTGCCGCAAGCGCTCCAGACGGGAACGCTGTTCTTCCTGGGGATGCTGGTGGGGGCGAGCCTCTTCGGCCGTCTGGCCGACCGGATCGGGCGCCGCCGCGTGCTGCTCGTGACGGTGGCCTGCGACGGGATCTTCGGGCTCCTGTCGGTGTTCGCGCCCTCCTTCGAAATGCTGCTTGCGCTGCGCTTCCTGACCGGCGCGGCGGTGGGGGGCACGTTGCCCGTGGATTATGCGCTCATGGCCGAGTTCCTGCCGCCCCGGTCGCGCGGGCGGTGGCTGGTGTTCCTCGAAGGCTTCTGGGCGGTGGGCACGGTGGCGATCGCGCTGGCCGCCTGGGCCCTGAGCGGGGCGGGCGTGGCCGAGCCCTGGCGATGGCTCTTCGCCCTGACCGCTCTGCCCGCGCTCATCGGGATCTGGCTGCGGCTCTGGGTCCCGGAATCGCCCATGTACCTGCTGCGCCGGGGCGAGGCGGCCGAGGCCCGCGCCGTGCTCGACCGCGTGCTCGTAGCCAACGGCCAGCCGCCGCTGGACGGCCCAGTTGTTGCTCCGCCCGCGCGCCCCTCGGCGGGGCTCCTGTCGCCGGGGCTGCGCCGGCTCACCCTTCTGGTGCTGCCGGTCTGGTTCCTGGTCTCGATCTCCTACTACGGCGTCTTCACCTGGATGCCGGCGCGGCTGGCGGGCGAGGGCTTCGGCTTCGTGCGCGGCTACGGCTTCATCCTGCTCATCGCGCTGGCGCAGCTTCCGGGCTATGCGCTGGCGGCCTACGGGGTCGAGCGCTGGGGCCGCAAGCCCACGCTGATCGGCTTCCTCCTGCTCAGCGCCGCCGCCTGCCTGCTCTTCGTGCTGGCCCAGAGCGCCCCCCTGATCGCGGCCTCCCTCCTCATCATGAGCTTCGCGCTGCTCGGCACCTGGGGCTCGCTCTACGCCTTCACGCCCGAGATCTACCCGACCGCGAGCCGCGCCACCGGCATGGGCGCGGCCAGCGCCATGGCCCGGCTGGGCGGGCTCCTGGCGCCGTCGGCCCTGGCCGTGGTGGTCGCGCAGGGCTTCGGCGCGGCGGTGGGGCTCTTCGCGGCGCTCCTCCTTCTCGCGGCCGCCGTCGCGGCGCTCATCGACGTGGAGACGCGAAGCCGCCCGCTCGCCTGATCGGAACCGCTCGCGCGACTTGCTCATTGCGACCGGGCAAGACGGAGGGAGCCCGGCCATGGAAGAGAAGCTCAGGACGGCGATCATCGAGGAACTGCAGCGCCAGTCCGAGGAGGACGGCGGACCAGAGGTCCGCGTCGAGGAGGACCGGCTGGTCGTGAACGGGTCCGTGGACCTGGACTCGCTGGTCATGGCGGTCGTGGGATCGGTTGCCGGCGGGCCCTGAGCCGTGGCAACGCTGCGGGTCGGCGTGATCGCGGATACCCACGGGCTGCTGCGGCCGGCGGCAGTGGCGTGCCTGCGGGGTTCGGACCACATCCTTCATGCGGGCGACATCGGCGCGCCCGGCATCGTGCCGGCGCTGGAGGCGCTCGCGCCCGTGACGGCCATACGGGGCAACATCGACCGAGACGCCTGGGCGCGGGCCTTTCCCGAGACGCGCACCGTGACACTTGGCGGCATCGACGTGCATCTGGTCCACGACGTGAAGGATCTTGACCCCGATTTTCCTGTCGGAAGAATCGGAGTCGTGGTTTCGGGGCACTCGCATCGGGCTGGAATTGATCGGCGCGGAGGGACGCTGTTCCTCAACCCGGGCAGCGCCGGACCTCGGCGCTTTCGCCTGGCGGTGACGGTGGCGCACCTGACCCTCGACGGGGACCGGGCCGAGGCCCGGATCGAAGCCTTGGATGTCTAGAGCGGGCCCGAAACCCTTGCGCCCGGCGCCAGTACGGTCCTTGATGCCCGCCGCGGCGCCCTCGACCGGCCCCGCCAACGAAAGGAATGATGCCATGGGTCGCCTTATCGTCGCCTCGAACCGTACCGCCGCCCCGGGCGAGGAGCGCGCGGGCGGCCTTGCGGTGGCGCTCTGGGACGCGCTGACCGAGCGGGGCGGCCTCTGGTTCGGCTGGTCGGGCGAGACCGTCGAGCGCGAGACGCGCGGCCTGCGGATCGTGACCGAGGGCAACGTCGAGTTCGCTCTCGCCGACCTCACCGCGGCCGAGCTGGCGGGCTACTACCTGGGTTATGCCAATCGCGCGCTCTGGCCGGTGTTCCATTACCGCATCGACCTCGCCCGGTTCGTCGACGAGGACTGGGACTGTTACGCCACCGTGAACCGGCGCTTCGGTCGGCTCCTGCACCAGCTCCTGCGCCGCGACGACATCGTCTGGGTGCACGACTACCATTTCCTGCTCCTCGGGCAGGAGCTGCGCAACAACGGCTGGCAGGGGCCGCTGGGCTTCTTCCTTCACATCCCCTTTCCGCCCGCCGAGGTCTTTGCGGCGCTGCCCCAGCATCAGCGGATCGCCCGCGGTCTGGCCGACTTCGATCTCCTCGGCTTCCAGACCGAGCGCGACGTGGGCAATTTCCACCGCTACATGGTCGAGCAGCACGGCGCCGAGCTGCTGCCCGACGGTCGCCTGAAGGCCTATGGTCGCATCATCCGCGCCGAGGCCTTCCCCATCGGCATTGATCCCGCCGAGATGCGTCGCTTTTCGGAAGGCGAGGAGGCGCGCACGGCGGCCGACCGCGTCCGGCGCATGATCGGCGACCGCGCCCTGGTGATCGGCGCGGACCGGATGGACTACTCCAAGGGCCTGCCGCAGCGGATTCAGGCCTTCGGGCGCCTCCTCGACGAGCATGACGAGCTCCGGGGCCGCGTGAACTTGCTCCAGGTCGCCCCGCCCTCGCGTGAGACGGTGGGCGCCTACCGCGACCTGCGCGAAGAGATGGACCGCTTGGCCGGGCGGGTGAACGGGGACTACTCGGACCTCGACTGGACGCCGATCCGCTACCTCGCGCGGGGCTATTCGCGCGAGGTGCTGGCGGGACTCTACCAGTTGGCCCGGGTTGGCCTCGTGACGCCACTGCGGGACGGGATGAACCTCGTCGCCAAGGAATACGTGGCCTCGCAGGTCCCCGAGGACCCGGGCGTGCTCATCCTGTCGGAGTTCGCGGGAGCGGCCGAGCGGATGCCCTCGGCCCTTCTGGTGAACCCTCACGACGTGGGTGGCGTCGCCGACGCCATCCTGCGGGCCCTGCGGATGTCGCGCGAGGAAAGGGTCGAGCGCTGGCAGGCGCTGGACGAGGAGGTGCGGCGCAACGATGTCGCCACCTGGCGGCGGAACTTCCTCGACGCGCTGCGGGACGTGGAGATGGCATGAGCTTGGGCGATCTTGGGGAACTTCGGCTGGGATCCGGCTGGGCGCTGGTGCTCGACTTCGACGGCACGCTCGCGGAGATCGGGCCCGACCCGGACGAGATATGGCTTCCCGAGGCGGCCGGGGCCGCCATCGAGGGGCTGGCCCGTCGGCTGGACGGGGCAGTGGCAATCCTGTCGGGACGCGACCTGCGCGACCTCGCGCGGCGCACGCCGGGGGGCGTCTGGCGACTGGGCGGGCATGGGCTGGAGGTTCTGCCGCCGAACGAGCCGCCCCCGCCCCCTCTTCCCCCGCCACCCGAGGAGGTGCTCGCGCCCCTGCGTGCGGCCTGCCGGGCCCCGGGGGTGCGGCTGGAGATCAAGGGACCGGTGGCCGCACTCCACTTCCGCGCCGCGCCCGAGGCCGGGCCGGACTGCCTGCGAGCCGCCGAGGCCGCCGCACGGGCCCAGCCGGGTCGCGTCTGGCAGGCGGGCAAGATGGTGGTGGAGGTCAAGCCGGACAGCGCTCACAAGGGCCGCGCGCTCCGGGCGCTCATGGATCGGCCGCCCTTCGCCGGCCGCCGCCCATTGATGCTGGGCGACGACGTCACCGACGAGGATGCCATGGGCGCGGCGCTGGACCTGGGGGGCCTCGCGGTCAAGGTGGGGCTCGGCGACAGCGTGGCTGCGCTGCGCACCCCCGATCCTGCCGCCGTCCGCGCCTGGCTCGGGCGGGAAGCAGCCTGACACCGGCGGCCCTCTGCCAAAGGCGCCACAGGCGGGACAGAAGCACCCCGGTCTGCGGACCTCCGTCCCTATCGGCGGGCCGGCTTCCCCGGTGCTAGCCTGTCGCCGGGAGGACGGCACGGGACGACTGTGCCGCAGAACAAGGCGAGGCAGACGATGGACGGATCCGACCGGCTGAGCGACCTTTTTTCCCTGGCTGATCTGGTGGAGGAATGGGGAGCGGCCGTTCCGCGCTGGAACCCCACGGCGGGCGAGCGCTGGGACCGTCTGGCGCAGCGCCGCTACGAGGCCGAGCAGTCGCTGCGCTCCCGGCTCCGGCGGCTGCCGACCTGCGTCCTGCGCACCAGCCCCCTGCTCACCGACGTCGACTTCTCGCTAGCCGGGATCCGGGTGGAAGGCTGCCCGAGCCTCGACGCCGCCTGCCGCGCCTGGGCGGCCGAGGCCCGCCGTCTGGCCGGGGGCTGACCCCGCCACGGACGGCCGGGCCGGCGATCGTCACGGCGCGCTTGCCCTGGCGGCCGCTTCGTCGCAGTCCTGGGGCGCAGATGCGCCGACGCAGGAGATCGACGATGACGACCGCCCCGTCCGACTGGCTCCGGTCCCGACGACCGCCGCCCGAGCCGCAGGGGCCGCTGCTTCCCGTGGTCTGGCTGCTGGGGCGCACCGGGTCGGGCAAGTCGTCCTTGGTGCGCGCTCTCACCGGCCTGTCAGAAGCCGAGATCGGCAACGGCTACGCCCCCTGCACCCGCACGGCGCGCCGCTATGACCTGCCTGCGGAACAGCCGGTCCTGCGGTTTCTCGATACGCGCGGCCTGGGCGAGGCGGGCTACGATCCGGCCGAGGACCTGGCCGCCGCCGCGCGGTCCTCGCACCTCGTGCTGGCGCTCGCCCGGCTCGACGATCCCGCGCAGGGCGAGGTGGCCGAAGCGCTCGCGCGGGTGGTCCGGCGCGACCCGGCCATCCGCGTGATCGTCGTCCACACCGGCCCCGACCTCGTGCCCGATCCCGAGGAGCGCGCCCGCGCTCGCCACGCCACGCAGGCCCGCTTCGAGCGGGCGGCGGGCCACGGCCTGCCTTTTGTCGAACTCGACCTCGCCACGCCCGACCCCGACCGGGCCGAGCCGCTGCGCCCGCTCCTGGGCGAGGCGCTTCCAGATGTGGCTCTCCTCCTCGCCCGCGCGGCGCACCGGGGCAGCGAGTCGGCCCGCTGGGCCGCGAACCGCGCGGTGGTGCTGGGCTACGCGGGCAGCGCGGGGGCGGTGGACGCGGCGCCGATCCTGGGGGCGGTGGCGGTCCCTGCCATCCAGGCCGCGATGCTGGCGGCCCTGGCGGGGCGCTACGGCGTCGAATGGACCCGACCGCGCATGATCGAGTTCGCGACCGCCCTGGGCGGCGGCGTGGCGCTGCGGGTCGGGGCGGGCTTCGGGTTGCGGCAGATGGCCAAGCTCGTCCCCGTCCTGGGCCAGACCGCCGGGGCGGCCGCTGCAGGCGCGCTCAGCTTTGCCACGACCTATGCCCTGGGCCGGGCGGCGGCGCTCTATCTCCACGCCCTCGGCCGGCAGGAGCAGGTCTCGCCCGAGGCCCTGCGCGCGACCTTCGCCGAGGCGCTGCGGCAGGGGCGCCCATGAGCCCTGCCTCGACCTCCGCACGCCTGCGACGGGCGCTCCTGCGCTGGGACCGGCTCCTGGTCCTCACCGCGGCGGCGCTGCCGACGCTCGTCTCCGCGGTCCTAGGCTTCCTCTGGTTGGGCGAGCGTGGCCTTCTCCTGCCCTTCGCCGGGGGCTGCGCGGCGCTCGCGGCCCTCGTGGCGGGCGCGCGCGTGCTGGCGCGGTGGCGCCCGGTCACCGCCCCGTCCGCCCTGTCCCCCGACCTTGCCGTGGCCCCCGACCCGGACTGGTCCGAGCGGGAGACCGCCGTCTTCGGGCGGGTGCGCGCCCGGATCGAGGCGCGAACGGCCGAGGCGCAGCCCTGGAATCGGATGCCCGACCTCGTGATGGAGGTGCTGCGCGAAGTGGCCACGGGCCTGGGCGGCCGGGGCGTGCTCGACTTCACCCTGCCCGAGGCGCTCCTGCTCGTGGAGCGCACCGCCTCGCGCTACCGCGCCCGGATGCGCCGCCACGTGCCCTTCGTCGACCGTGTCTCGATCCGCACCATCGAATGGGCCTGGACCCGGCGCAGGGCGCTGCACCAAGGCTACACCTGGGCCAGCGCCGCGCACCGGCTCGCGCGGATTGCAAGCAATCCGCCTGCCGCCATCCTGCGCGAGGTCGAAGGCCTCGTCGCGGGCGGCAACGCAGGCTGGCTGGGTGGGCAGATGCAGGGAGTGGCGCAGGCGCTCCTGCTGGAGGAGGTCGCCCATGCGGCGGTCGAGCTCTACGGCGGTCGGCTGCGGTTCTCGGATGCGGAGCTGCTGGAACTGGGCCTCGCGGGCGCGGACCTCGACCGGGCGCGCCTCGTCGCCCCCGACGCCCCACTACGGGTCCTCCTCGTGGGCCAGACCGGCGCGGGCAAGTCGACCATGCTCAACGCGCTTCTCGGGGCCGACCACGCCGAGACCGACGCCGCGCCCACCACGCCGGGCTTCGTGGCTCACGAAGGCGAAATCGATGGCCTTCCCTGCTTTCTGGTGGACAGCGCGGGCCTCGACGGGGGCGAGGCCGGGCTCGACACGCTCCTGGCCGAGATGGAGCGGGCGGACCTGATCCTCTGGGTCCTGCGCGCCAACCGTCCGGGACGTGCCGTCGACCAGCGACTCCTGCGCCGCTTCCAGGCCGCCTTCGACGCCACGCCCGAGCGGCAGCGGCCCGAGATCGTCGCCGTCGCGACCGGCGTCGACCGGCTCCTGCCCGGCTGGCCGTTCCCCGAGAACCTCCTGCCGCCCGAGGCGCAGGTCCGGGTGGCTGAAGCGGTGCAGGCCATCGGCGCCGACCTCGACGTGCGGCTGCCGGTCCCGGTCTGCGCGATCGCGCCCGAGTGGAACATCGAGGCGCTGCGGACCGCGCTCATCGCTGCCCTGCCGCGCGCGATCAAGGCCCAGCGCAACCGACGGCGACTGGAGGCGACGCAGGGCAGCGGCCTGCGGCAGGAGGTCGGGCGCGCCGGTCGCGGCTTGGTCCTTGGGGCCGAGACGCTCGGCGGCCGGCTCCTGCGGCGCGTTCGGCCGGGGGGCGAGAGGCCCAGGGGATCGACCGACCCGGCCTAGGCCCCAGTGCCGTTGGGCGCCGAGCCCGTGCTGCCCCGTACAAGGAGCGTGAGCGGCAGCACCTCGCGCCCTTGCGGCATGGGTCCGTCGAGGATGGCAGCGACGGCGCGCTCGGCGATGCGGCGGAAGGGCTGCTCGACGGTGCTGAGCGGCGGCTCGGTCCGCGCGCCCTCGGGCACCCCGTCGAAGCCCATGACCGAAACCTGCCCCGGCACGGCCAAGCCCCGCTCCGCGAGCCAGCCCAGCGCCGCCATCGCCACCTTGTCCGACATGGCCAGCAGCCCGGTGGGCGGCTCGGGCTCATCGAACAGGAGAGCCAGCGCCGCGCCCACGTTGCTGCCGTCGTCGCGGATCGCCAGAATCGGGACCTCGGCCTCGGGAAGGCCCGCCTCGGCCAGGGCCGCCCAATAGCCGCGCGCGCGCTCGCGCACGTTCATGTAGCGTGTGGCGCGCACGCGGTCGGGCTGGACCCGGTCGGGAGCCGCGCCCAGCCCGATCCCCAGGATGGCGAGCCGGCGGTGGCCGAGCCCCAGAAGGTGCCGCGCCGCGAGTCTGGCCCCGCCGAAGTCGTCGATGTCCACCGCCGGCACATCCGGCTCGGCGTGGTCCAGCGAAAGCGCCACGAAGGGCAGCCCCCGCCGTTGGGCGATCTCCACCAGAAGCTCGCGCCCCCCGCAGCGCAGCAGAAAACCGTCCACGAGCGCACTCTCGATGCTCCAGCCGGGCTGCCCCGCGGCGACGGACACCAGCGCGAGGCCCGCCCCGCGGGCGTCGCAGGCCCGCGCTACCTCGGTCATCAGCCGCCGCGCCCAGGGATCGGCGAAGAAGTATTCCAGCGGCTCGGCCGCCGCCACGCCGATCGCATTGGTCTTGCCCGCGCGCAGGAGCCGCCCCTTGGGGCTCGGCCCCGCATAGCCCAGCGCGCGCGCCGCCTCGCGCACCCGCTCGCGCACCTCCTCGCGCACGACCTCGGGACGGTTGAAGACGTTCGAGGCGGTGCCCTGCGACACCCCCGCCGCCTCGGCCACATCCCGAAGCCGGATGGTCCGGCCGCTGCCCGTCATGGTCGGGTTCCCCCTGCTCCGCGAATCCTCGCCATCGTTTGGATCGATTCAAAATGGCTCTTGACGCAGACCTACCATCGGGTGTTGAATCGGTTCAATAGGAAAGCATTTCACGATCCTTTGCACGGCCCACCTTTCGTTCCACGGAGTTTTCCGATGACCGACCGAATTGCCGCCCCGCACCCTGCCCAGCCGTCCGCTTGGGCCCAGGCCTATGTGGGGCTGCCCTATATCCTCGGCGCGGGAGAATGCGCCCATCGCGCCGCCCTGGTCTGGCGGCAGGAGTTCGGGCTGGAGATCGAGGTCTCGCCCGCCCATGGCAATCTGCAACTCGCCCAAGACCTGATCCGGGCCGAGCTGCAAAGGCCGAACTGGACCCCTGTGCGCCGCCCGCAGGAGGGCGACGCGGTCGTGATGTGGAAAGGTCGGCTCCTTGCCCATGTCGGCGTCTGGGTGGCGCCCGGCCATATCCTTCACTGCACCCGTGCCGACGGCATGACGCTGACGCCCGAGGCCGAGCTGGAGGCGCAGGGTTTCCGCGTCTTCGGCTTCTTCCGCTGGCAGGCGGCCGAGGCGCTGGCCGCCTAGACCTCCTCCACCTCCACGACGCCGGCGACCGAGCGCAGCGCACGCCGGATCTCGGGCGAGACGGGGAAGTTGTCCCCCAGCTCCAGTTCCACCTCGCCCGGCAAACTCGGGTGCTGGAGCAGGAGTGTCACCGGCCCGCCCCTCGCGCGCCGGGCGGCGGCCCGGGCCTGCTCCAGCACGCGCGCGACCGAGGTCAGCGCCTCCTCGGCCTCCACGAAGACCCTCAGCCCCATCAGGCCTGCCGCCACCACCTCGTCGATGGGCGTGACCGTCCGGCCCGTCAAGCGAAGCTGGTCGCCCTCGGAGGTGCACTCGACCTGGATCACGACGCGGTTGCCTGGCTCCAGATGCGGCCGTCCTGCCTCCAGCGCCTCGGAGAACAGCGTCACCTCGAACTGCCCCGTCGGGTCGGACATGGAAACGAAGGCGAAGCGGTTGCCCCGCGCGCTCTTCCTTTCCTGCCGGGCAGCGACGGTGCCGGCGATGCGGGTGACGAAGGGGCCGTCCTGCACCTTCAGCGCCACCTCGTCGTAGGTCATCACCTTGGCCCGCTTCAAGGCCGACAGGTGGTCGTCCAGCGGATGGCCGGTGAGATAGAAGCCCACGGCCTTGAACTCCTCGGCCAGCCGCTCGGGCGGGTCCCAGTCGGGGCCGTTGGGCAGGCGCGGCTCAGGCAGGTCCGCCCCTGCCTCGCCGAAGAGCGAGACCTGCGACGACGATCGCTGCTCGTGCACGGCCGCCGAATAGGCCACCAGCGCATCGAGAGATTCGCAGACCCGCCGGCGGTTCTTGTCCAGCTGGTCGAAGGCCCCGGCGCGGGCCAGCATCTCCAGCGGCCGCTTGCCGACCTTCTTGAGGTCCACCCGCCGGGCCATGTCGAAGAGCGTTGCAAAGGGCCGCCGGTCGCGCCCCCGCACGATCAGCTCCATCGCCTCCACGCCCACGTTCTTGAGCGCTCCCAGCCCGTAGACGAGCTTCCCGTCCTCGACGCTGAACACGGCCTGCGAACGATTCACGCAGGGGGGCACGGTCGGGATCTTCAGGTGCTTGCGCACCTCCTGAAAGTAGACGGCCAGCTTGTCGGTAAGATGCAGGTCGCAGTTCATGACGCCCGCCATGAACTCGACCGGGTGGTTCGCCTTGAGCCAGGCGGTCTGGTAGCTGACCAGCGCGTAGGCGGCGGCGTGGGATTTGTTGAAGCCGTAGTTGGCGAACTTCTCCAGAAGGTCGAAGACCTCGCCGGCCTTGTCCTTGGGGACGCCGTTGCGGATGGACCCTTCGATGAACTTGGGGCGCTCCTTGGCCATCTCCTCGGGGATCTTCTTGCCCATGGCGCGGCGCAGGAGGTCCGCGCCGCCGAGCGAATAGCCCGCCATGACCTGCGCGATCTCCATCACCTGTTCCTGGTAGACGATGATCCCCTGCGTTTCCTTCAGGATGTGGTCGATGGTGGGGTGGAGCGGCTCCAGCGCGCGGGTGCCGTTCTTGACCTCGCAGTAGACGGGGATGTTCTCCATCGGGCCGGGGCGGTAGAGCGCCACGAGAGCCACGATGTCCTCGATGCAGGTGGGCTTCATGCGCTTGAGCGCGTCCATCATGCCGGTGGATTCCACCTGGAACACGGCGACGGTGCGGGCGCGGGAGTAGAGGTCGTAGGTCGGCTTGTCGTCCAAGGGGATGGCGAGGATGTCGTTCTCGGTCCCCGGGGCGGGGTCGTAGATGCGGCGGCCGTCGGCGGCGATGTGGAGGTCGCGCGTCTTGCGGATCAGCTTGACCGCGTTGTCGATCATGGTGAGCGTCTTGAGGCCCAGGAAGTCGAACTTCACGAGGCCCGCCTGCTCCACCCACTTCATGTTGAACTGGGTCGCGGGCATGTCGTCCGTGCCCGGCGCGCGGTAGAGCGGCACGAGTTCATCGAGCGGACGATCCCCGATCACTACGCCGGCCGCGTGGGTGGAGGCGTTGCGGAGGAGCCCTTCGAGCTGCTCGGCATACTCCATGCAGCGTTTGACCACCTCGGCGGCGCGCATCTCCTCGCGCAGGCGCGGCTCGTCGGCCAGCGCCTTGGTGATGGAGACGGGCTTCACGCCCTCCATCGGGATCATCTTGGACAGGCGATCCACCTGTCCGTAGGGCATCTGGAGCACGCGGCCCACGTCGCGCACGGCGGCCTTGGACAGCATCGCGCCGAAGGTGATGATTTGGCCGACCTTGTCCTCGCCGTACTTCTGCTGGACGTAGCGGATGACCTCCTCGCGGCGGTCCATGCAGAAGTCGATGTCGAAGTCGGGCATCGACACGCGCTCGGGGTTCAGGAACCGCTCGAACAGCAGGGAATAGCGCAGGGGATCGAGGTCGGTGATGGTCAGTGCATAGGCGACGAGCGAACCCGCGCCCGAGCCCCGCCCCGGTCCCACGGGGATGCCCTGCGCCTTGGCCCACTTGATGAAGTCGGCCACGATCAGGAAGTAGCCGGGGAAGCCCATCTGCTCGATGATGCCGACCTCGAAGGCCAAGCGCTTCTCGTATTCCTCCACCGGGGCGGCATGGGGGATGACCTTGAGCCGGGCCTCCAGCCCCTCCTTGGCCTGCCGCCGCAGCTCCTCGACCTCGTTCTCGGCAAAGCGTGGCAGGATCGGCTTGCGCTTGGGCGCCTTGAAAGCGCAGCGCCGGGCGATCTCGACGGTGTTCTCCAGCGCCTCGGGCAGGTCGGCGAACAGCGTCGCCATCTCGGCCTGAGACTTGAAATAATGCTGGGGCGTCAGCTTTCGCCGTGGCTGCGGCTGGTCGACATAGGCCCCCTCGGCGATCGCTAGAAGCGCGTCATGCGCCTCGTAAAGTCCTTCCTTGGGGAAATAGACGTCGTTCGTCGCCACGATGGGCAGATCGAGCGCGTAGGCCAGCTCCAGCGTCGGACGTTCGGTCAGACGCTCGGCCTCGGGGAGCCCGCCGTCCACCGGGTGGCGCTGCAGCTCGACATAGAGCCGGCCCGGGTAGATCCCGGCCAGCCGTCGCAGGAACTCCTCCGCCTTCCCCTGGCTCCCCTGCCGCAGAAGCCGCCCCAAGGGGCCGTCCGGGCCGCCCGTCAGGCAGATCAGCCCCGCCGAATGCCGCTCCAGATCCTCGAGCGTCACCTGCGGCAGCCCGTCCCCGTTGGTGTCCACGAGATAGGCGCAGGTGGACAGCTTCATCAGGTTCATCCACCCCGCCTCGGTCTGGGCGAGGAGGACGACCGGCGCGGGGCGATAGGGCGCGCGGCCGGGGTCGGGCGGCAGGTAGCAGAGGTCCCACTGCGCGCCCACGATGGGCTGCACGCCCATCTTGGCCGCGGTCTCCGAGAACTCCAGCGCCGCGAACATGGCGTTGGTGTCGGTGAGCGCCACGGCGGGCATCCCCGCCTCGGCGGCGAGCTTGGGCAGCTTCTTCACCGGAACCGCGCCCTCGAGGAGCGAGTGTTCGGAATGGACGCGCAGATGGATGAAGCGGGGATCGGCCATGTCTGCCACCCTACCCCCGCGGCCCCCGAGTTGGGAAGTCGGGACGGCGCAGGTTGCCGCGCGGTCGTGGCCGTCAGGCTGCCCGAGCCGCTCCGTCGTCCAGGGACGTCAGCAATGCGGCCGCCAGTGCGAGGCAGGCCAGCAGCCCGCCCAAGATGGCGATTCCGCCCCAGCCGGGCCGCAGCAGCAGGAGCAGGATCGTCGGCACCTGCAGCGCAAGGCCTCGCCGCGCGTGCCGCAGGGCCCGCCGCCCGGCCATGAGCGCCGCCTCGCCGTCACGTCGCAGGGCGCGGGCGCAGGCGGGCTGGAACCCCGCCCGGCCCAGCGCCAGCGCGAGGCTCCCCAGGGCGGCCGCCAGCAGCGCCCAGGCCTCCACCGCGACGCCCTCGGTCGCCGCCAGCACGCCGCCCGAGATCAGCACGGCCAGCAGCGAGGGCCGAAGCGCCCGCCGGTCGAGCCGGGCCCCCTCGCGCACCGCGCGCAGCACGGCGGCCTCGTCGCGACGCGCGGCCGCCAGTCGCAAGCCCAACCGGAGCGCCGCGCCGGACCAGAGAAGGACGCCCAGGACGTGGGCCAGGGCGAGAAAGAGGATCGGCTCCATCGCACGCGTTCCGCCACAAGGAGAGTTGCGGCCGCCTCTTTACGCGGCGGCCGGACACGGGGGGAGGTGGTTGCATTCGGCTCGGAGCATTCCCGCGCAGGCGTAGGAACGATCCCGCGCAGCCGGACGGGAACGGCCGTGGCCACACCCGCCGAAGTTCCTTGCACCAGGGTCAGGCAGGCTGGGCCGCCGAGGCGCGAGCCCGGCCCGGCATCAGTCCAAGCGCCACGCCGCAGCCCAGAAAGGCGACGGGCACGAGCAGCGCGGGGTCGGTCCAGCCGGGCTTCAGCACCATCAACGCGATGATGGCGAACTGTCCGCCCAGGTCGACCTTGACGAGCCGCAGCACCCGGCGGCCGAGCGCGATGGCCTGCGCCATGTCGCCCTCGTCGCGCCAGACCTTGACCGCCCGTTCCGTGGTCGGGCCCAACACCGCGCCGCCCAGCGCCGCCGTGGCCACGACGACCGCCGTGGCCAGCACCGTCCACGCCGCGAAGCCCCAGCCCCCTAGCCAGGCCAGCCCGAGCCCGGTGAGGATGACGAGAAGGCTCAGCGGCAGGAACACGCGGTTGCCGAGGAGCGCCACGTAGGAGACGCCGGTCATCGTGGCGGCATCGTCGCCCCGGCGGTCGAGGAGCAGGACGAGCAGGGTCATGATCGAGGCGCCGCCGACCCAAAGGATCGCGCCGACGACGTGGACGAGTTTGAGAAGAAGATAAGGGTCCATGGGAATGGGTCCGGTCCAAAAGGGGAAACTGGCAAAATCGTGGCGCCAGATGGCACGGCGCCACCCCGGCCCGACAGTCAGGAAATCCCGACCGCGCGAGGAGTTGCCTCCAGGGCTTGCCAAGAGGGGCGGCTTGCGCCTTGATGGCGCCCGGGCCGCGGTCTACGCCGCATCGACCGCGCGCCTTTTCGGCCAACAGGGTAACGCGGCGGGCTTTCACATGGAGATCGAGTTTCTCCTCAACGGGGAACGGGTCGCGGCGCGGGGGCCGGCGACGCGGACGCTCCTGGACTGGCTGCGCGAGGAACGCAGACTCACGGGCACCAAGGAGGGCTGCAACGAGGGCGACTGCGGCGCCTGCACCGTGATGGTGACGGACGCAAGGGGCGCGCGGGCGCTCAACGCCTGCATCCTGTTCCTGCCCCAGCTCGCCGGCAAGGCCGTCCGCACCGTCGAGGGGATCGCCTCGCCCGAGGGCGACCTTCATCCCGTGCAGCAGGCGATGATTGACCACCACGGCTCGCAATGCGGCTTCTGCACCCCGGGCTTCGTGGTGGCGATGGCGGCCGCGCACCTGAACGGGGACCGCGACCACGACACGGCGCTCGCCGGGAATCTTTGCCGCTGCACGGGCTACGCCCCCATCATTCGTGCGGCCGAGGCGGCGGCCCTCGTCCCCGTGCCCGACTGGTTGCGCGACGAACCCTTCGGAGAAGCACCCTCTGGGGCGCTGGGCACCCCCTCCGGCCCCGGCGCGGGCGACATGCCCCCATCCGAGGGCTGGGCCGGCCGGCGCGAGGATGCGGTGGACACCGCCCAGACCCGCGTCACCGGCTCAGGCCCCGTGCCCGACCCCACAGGCACGCGCGGCGAGACCACGGGCGGCGCCGTCCCGGCCGGGACGGCAAAGCCCGCGCCCATCGCCCTGCCCTTCCCTGCGCCAATCCCTGACGGCGCGGCTTTCCTGCCCGACAGCGCCGACGCGCTCGCCGCCTGGTATGCCGCCAACCCCGACGCCACGCTGGTCGCCGGGGCGACGGATGTGGGGCTCTGGGTGACCAAGGGCCTGCGCGACCTGCCCAAGGTGGCCTTCCTCCACCGCGCCCGCGACCTCGCCCGGATCGAGACCCAGGGCGACCGCCTCCGCTTCGGCGCGGGCGCCACCATGACCGAGGTGCTTTCGGCCGTCGCCCACCGCTACCCGAGCTGGGCCGCGCTCATCCGCCGCTACGGTTCGGCGCAGGTGAGGAACGCCGCCACCATCGGCGGCAACATCGCCAACGGCAGCCCCATCGGGGACAACCCGCCCGCTCTGATCGCCCTGGGGGCCACGCTCCACCTGCGCAAAGGGGACACCCGCCGCGACATACCCTTGGAGGCCTTCTTTCTCGCCTACGGCAAGCAGGACCGCCAGCCCGGCGAGTTCGTGGAGGCAGTGACGATCCCTGCCGCGGCTCCTGCCTTCCGGGTCTACAAGCTCTCCAAGCGCTTCGACCAGGACATCTCGGCCGTCTGCGGCGGCTTCCACGTGACCATCGAGAACGGGGCCGTGACCGCCGCCCGCATCGCCTTCGGCGGCATGGCCGGCGTGCCCAAGCGCGCGTCCCATGTCGAGGCGGCCCTCCTCGGCCAGCCCTGGACCGCCGAGACCATTGCGGCGGCGATGCCCGCCTTCGCGCAAGACTTCACGCCCCTCTCCGACATGCGTGCCTCGGCGACCTACCGGCTGGAGGCCGCCGCAGGAATGCTGATGCGCTACCACGCCGAGCTCTCCGGCGCCGTCATCGACATCCGGGGGATCACGCCATGACCGTGGGCCTGCGCGAGACGCACGACTCCGCCCTTCTCCACGTCACGGGGCAGGCGCGCTACGTCGACGACATCCCCGCTCCTGCGGGCTGCCTGCACCTGGCCTTCGGCCTGTCCGACATCGCCCATGGGCGGCTCCTTTCGCTGGACCTCTCGGACGTGCGCGCCGCGCCGGGGGTGGTGGACGTGATGGCAGCCGGGGACCTCCTCCGCCCCGCCGATTGCTCCCCTTCCGTCCACGACGAGCCGCTCCTCTGCGACGGCACGATCCACTACCTCGGCCAGCCGCTCTTCCTCGTCATCGCCACGAGCCACCTCGCCGCGCGCAGGGCCGCCAAGCTGGCCCGAGCCGAGGTCGAGGCCGCCCCGCCCCTCCTCACCATCGACGAGGCGCTGGCCGCCGACAGCCGCTTCGAGGACGGCCCCCGCACCTGGACCAAGGGTGACGTCTCCGCGGCCCTTGCCAGTGCCCCTCGGCGGCTCAGGGGCGTGCTGGAGATGGGCGGTCAGGAGCACTTCTACCTCGAAGGCCAGGCCGCCCTCGCCTTGCCCGGAGAAGGGCAGATGGAGGTCCACTCCTCGACCCAGCACCCGAGCGAAATCCAGCACAAGGTCGCCGATGCCCTCGGGCTCCACATGAACGACGTGCGCGTGGTGATGCGGCGGATGGGCGGCGGCTTCGGCGGCAAGGAAAGCCAGGGCAACGCGCTCGCCATCGCCTGCGCCGTGGCCGCCGAGCGGACGGGGCGCGCCTGCCGGATGCGCTACGACCGCGACGACGACATGGTCATCACCGGCAAGCGCCACGACTTCCGCATCGACTACGAGGTGGGCTTCGACGACGAGGGCCACCTCCTCGCGATCGACGTCACGCAATACGCCCGCTGCGGCTGGTCGCAGGACCTGAGCCTCGCCGTCTGCGACCGCGCGATGCTCCACGCCGATAACGCCTACCTCATCCCTCACATGAGGATCACCTCGCATCGCCTCAGGACGCATACGCAATCCGCGACCGCCTTCCGCGGCTTCGGGGGTCCTCAGGGCATGCTGGGAATGGAACGGATCATCGACCACGTCGCGCAGGAGTTGGGCCGCGACCCTGTGGAGGTCCGCCGCCTGAACTTCTACGCTCCGGCGGGAACCCAGGCGGGCCAGACCACGCCCTACGGCATGGAGGTGACCGACTTCCCGCTCCATGAGATGACCGACGCACTCCTCGCCTCCTCGGACTACGAGGCCCGGCGCGCGGCCATCCGCGACTGGAATGCCGGAAGCCCGATCCTCAAGCGTGGCCTCGCCTACGCCCCGGTCAAGTTCGGCATCTCCTTCACGCTCACCCACCTCAACCAGGCGGGCGCACTGGTGAACGTCTACCGGGACGGCTCGATCCTGCTGAACCATGGCGGGACCGAGATGGGTCAGGGCCTTCATCGCAAGGTCACGCAGGTCGCGGCCTCACGGCTGGGCGTGCCGCTGTCGCGCGTCCGCATCAGTGCGACCGACACGACCAAGGTGCCCAACACCTCGGCCACCGCCGCCTCCTCTGGCGCGGATCTCAACGGCATGGCGACGCAGGCGGCCTGCGACACCATCCGCGACCGCATGGCCCAGCGTCTCGCCGGCCTCCACCAGACCACGCCCGACCGGGTCGAGTTCGCGGACGGCATGGTCACGGTCGGCGGGCAGGAACTCACCTGGGACGCGGCCGTCGAGGCCTGCTATCTCGGCCGGGTGTCGCTGTCGGCCACGGGCTACTACGCCACGCCCGACCTCGAATGGGACCGGCGGCGCGGCCAGGGACGGCCCTTCTTCTACTTTTCCTACGGTTGCGCGGTGACCGAGGTCGTCCTCGACACGCTCACGGGCGAGAACCGCATCCTGCGCGCCGACATCCTGCACGACTGCGGGTCGTCGCTGAACCCCGCGCTGGACATCGGCCAGATCGAAGGCGGCTACGTTCAAGGCGCAGGCTGGCTCACCACCGAGGAGCTGGTCTGGGACGACAAGGGTCGGCTTCGGACCCACGCGCCCTCGACCTACAAGATCCCCGCCGTCTCCGACCGCCCGGCCGTGTTCAACGTGCGCCTCTGGGACGCGCCGAACCCATCCGCAACGATCTACCGTTCCAAGGCCGTGGGCGAGCCGCCGTTCATGCTAGGCATCTCGGTTTTCCTCGCGCTCGGGGACGCCTGCGCGGCCTGCGGGCCGCACTTTCCCGACCTCCAGGCCCCCGCGACGCCGGAACGGGTGCTCCAGGCGGTCCACCGGGCGCGGGGCGGATGAGCCTCGACCTTCCTGCCCTCCGCGCGGCGGTCGCCACCCAAGGCGCGGTGGTCCGCATCCTCGTGGTCACCGTCGCGGGCTCGGTCCCGCGCGAGGCCGGGACCTCCATGCTCGTCTGGGCAGGCGGCGAGGACGGCACCATCGGCGGGGGCGAACTGGAGAACCAGGCCATCGCCGAGGCGCGGGCCATGCTGGCCGAGCCCGCGCCCGCCCCGCGGCTGCGCCCCATCCCGCTCGGGCCCGCGCTGGGCCAGTGCTGCGGCGGCTCGGTCACGCTCGCCTGGGAGCGGTTCGACGCCGCCACGCTCCCGACCGCGCTGCCCTACACGCGGCCCCTCGGGGGCAGCGCCACCCCGCGCCCCGCGCTCGACCCCGCGCCCGGCACGCCGCCGCAGGTCCGCGACGGCTGGCTGGTCGAGACCGCGCCCGCGCCGGGTCGCCCGCTCTGGGTCTGGGGCGCGGGCCATGTCGGGCGCGCGATCGTGGACGTGCTGGCCCCCTGGCCGGGCGTGGCGATCACCTGGATCGACCTGGGCCCCGACCGCTACCCCGACCGCGTGCCCGCGGGCGTGACGAGACTGCCCGCCGCCGAGCCCCCCGCGCTGGTCCGCTACGCGCCCACCGACGCCGACCATCTGGTCCTCACGCGCTCGCACGAGCTCGATCTCCAGCTCTGCCACGCGCTCCTGCGGCACGGCTTCGCCAGCCTCGGCCTGATCGGCTCGGCCACCAAGATGGCCCGCTTCCGCACAAAGCTCGCTGCGCTTGGCCACACGGCCGCTCACATTTCGCGCATTGCCTGCCCGATAGGCGATCCCACCTTGGGAAAGCACCCCCAAGCCATTGCCGTCGGCGTCGCCGCTGCGCTAATGCGGGCCGCAGGGGCAGGCGATCTACGCCAGGAAAGGGACGCGACCGGATGAGCGACGTGCTGCTGGCGATCCGGGGATTGACCAAGGCCTATCCCGGCGTGATCGCCAACAGCGACGTGAGCTTCGACATCCGCTCCGCTTCGGTCCATGCGCTGCTGGGCGAGAACGGCGCCGGCAAGTCCACGCTGGTCAAGACGATCTATGGCCTCGTGCGGCCCGACGTCGGGACCATGGCGCTCGGGGGCCGCCCCTACGCCCCGCCCGAGCCGCGCGCCGCCCGCGCCGCCGGCGTGGCGATGGTGTTCCAGCACTTCTCGCTCTTCGACGCGCTCGACGTGGCCGAGAACATCGCCCTGGGCATGGAGAATCCCCCGCCCCTGCGTGACCTCGCCGCCCGCATCACGGAGGTCTCGCACGAATACGGCCTGCCGCTCGACCCCCGCCGCAGCGTGGGCGACCTTTCGGCCGGCGAGCGCCAGCGGGTCGAGATCATCCGCTGCCTCCTCCAGTCCCCGCGCCTCCTCATCATGGACGAGCCCACCTCGGTCCTGACCCCTCAGGAGGTGGAGATACTGTTCCGCACGCTGCGGCAGCTCCGCGACGAGGGGATGGCGATCCTCTACATCTCCCACAAACTCGAGGAGATCCGCGCCCTCTGCGAGGAGGCGACCATCCTGCGCGGTGGCCGCGTGGTCGCCACCTGCGACCCGCGCGTGACCTCGGCCCGCCGGATGGCCGAGATGATGGTGGGCGGCACGCTTCGCACCCCCGCACGGACTTCGGTCGGCGGGGGCGAGGTCGTGCTGGAAGTGGCCTCGCTCACCGCGTCCTCGCCGCGCCTGCATGGCACGGCGCTCCGCGACGTGACCTTCTCGGTCAGCCGGGGCGAGGTCCTGGGCATCGGCGGCGTCGCCGGCAACGGCCAGGACGAGCTTCTCCTCGCCCTCTCGGGCGAGATGCGCACCGCCCCCGGCATGGTCCGCCTCAAGGGCGAGCCCGTGGGCACCTGCCGCCCCTCCGAACGGCGCGCGCGCGGCCTCCTCTGCGCCCCCGAGGAGCGCAACGGCCACGCGAGCGCCCCGGACATGACCCTCACCGAGAACGCCTTTCTGACGGGCCGCGTGCGCGAGGGGCTCGCCCGGCGCGGGCTCGTGAACTGGGGGGCCGCGACGAGGTTCGCCGAGCGGATCATCCAAAGCTTCGACGTGCGCACGCCCGGCCCCGGCGTCGCCGCGCGCTCGCTCTCGGGGGGAAACCTCCAGAAGTTCGTGATCGGGCGCGAGATCCTCCAGCGCCCCGAGGTGCTGGTGGTGAACCAGCCCACCTGGGGCGTGGACGCCGCCGCCGCCGCCGCGATCCGGCAGGCGCTGCTCGACCTCGCCTCGCAGGGGGCGGCTGTGGTGGTGGTGAGCCAGGACCTCGACGAGCTCATGGAGATTTCCGACCGCTTCGCCGCCCTGAACGAAGGCCGCCTGTCCCCGGCCCGCCCCGCACGCGGCCTGTCGGTCGAGGAGATCGGCCTCCTCCTCGGCGGTGCGCACGGCATGGAGGTCGCCCATGCCCACCATTAGCCGGCCCGCCCCTGTCCGCCGTCGCAGGCGTATTTCTGCCAAGTTGATAGGGCATCGCTCATCGACCTGGTCCCAATACGCATCCCACCCCGGCCGGAGGCGCACCGCATGATCGTCCTAGAGAAGCGCCCGAACCCGTCCCGCGCCTGGGCCTTCGCGACGCCGGTCCTGGCGGTGATCGCCACCATGATCGCGGGCGGGCTCCTCTTCGCCGCGCTGGGCAAGGACCCGGTCCTCGCCATCCGAACGATCTTCTGGGACCCGCTCTTCGGCGATTTCGCGAGCTACACGCGCCCGCAGTTGCTCATCAAGGCGGGGCCGCTCATCCTCATCGCTGTCGGCCTGTCCTTCGGCTTCCGCGCCGGCATCTGGAACATCGGGGCCGAGGGGCAATACATCTTGGGCGCGCTCACGGGCGCCGCCGTGGGCTTGGCCTTCTACCCGACCGAGTCGCGCCTTGTCTTTCCGCTCATGGTCGCGGCCGGAGCGCTGGGCGGCATCGCCTGGGCGCTGATCCCCGCGCTCCTCAAGATCCGCTTCGGCACGAACGAGATCCTCGTCTCGCTGATGCTGGTCTACGTGGCCACCAACCTTCTGGCCTATGCGGCCCTGGGGCCGCTCCAGAATCCCGAAGGCATGGGCTTCCCCGGCTCGCGCAACCTGTCCCAGTGGCTGGCCGCCGCGAACCTCGAGCTGTTTCCGGGCACCGGCATCCACTGGGGCGTGATCGCGGCGGGGCTTGCGGTGATCGTGGCCCATGTCCTGCTCGCCCGCCACGTCTTCGGCTTCGCGGTGCGCCTGGCCGGCCAGAGCCCCCGCGCCGCCGCCTTCGCGGGCGTCTCGCCATCGCGGCTGGTGCTGGCCTGCATGGCGATGTCCGGCGGCCTTGCCGGTGCGGCCGGCCTCTTCGAGGTGACGGGGCCCGCCGGGCAGATCTCCATCGACTTCAACGTGGGCTACGGCTTCACGGCCATCATCGTGGCCTTCCTGGGCCGCCTGCACCCCGTCGGCATCCTGCTCGCGGGGCTCCTGATGGCGCTCACCTACATCGGGGGCGAGATGGCGCAGCTCCAGCTCTCGCTGCCCGCCGCCGCCATCCAGCTCTTCCAGGGGATGCTCCTGTTCTTCCTTCTCGCCATGGACGTGCTCACGCAGTTCCGCCTTCGCTGGAAGGGAGCCCCGGTCGTCCCCGCACCCGCAGCCGCAGCCGCCCCGCAGGAGGCGAGCTGATGGATCTGGGCGGCATCTCCCCCATCCTCCTCCTCGCCTCCCTCATGGTGGCATCGACGCCCATCCTCCTCGCCGCGCTGGGCGAGCTGGTGGTGGAGCGCGCGGGCGTCCTCAACCTGGGCGTCGAGGGCATGATGATCACCGGCGCCATCACCGGCTTCGCCACGGCCGTCGCCACGGGCTCGCCCGCCCTGGGCTTCCTTGGCGCGGCAGCCGGCGGGGCGGCGCTGTCGGTGATCTTCGCGGTCCTGGTGCTCTGGCTCAAGTCGAACCAGGTGGCGACCGGCCTCGCGCTCACCCTCTTCGGGCTCGGCCTCGCCTCGCTGATCGGCCAAGGCTACCAGGGCATCCGCGCGCCCTCGACGGCGCGGCTCGACATCCCGCTCCTGTCCGACATTCCCGCGCTGGGGCCCATCCTCTTCCGACACGACTGGGTTGTCTACCTGGGCCTCGCGCTGGTCGCGGGCACCTGGTGGTTCCTGAGTCGCACCCGCGCGGGCCTGACCTTGCGAGCGGTGGGCGAGAACCATGACGCGGCCCACGCGCTGGGCTACCACGTCCTGCGGCTGCGCTTCCTGGCCATCCTCTTCGGCGGGGCCTGCGCGGGCCTGGGCGGCGCCTATCTCAGCCTCGTCCGCGTTCCCCAATGGACCGAGGGCGTCACGGCGGGCGCGGGCTGGATCGCGCTGGCCATCGTGGTCTTCGCCTCCTGGCGGCCCCTGCGGCTCCTCCTCGGCGCCTGGCTCTTCGGTGGCATCTCGGTCCTGCAGCTCAACCTTCAGGCCGCGAATGTCCCAGTCCCGGTCGAGGTCCTGTCGATGGCCCCCTATCTCGTCACCATCCTCGTGCTGGTGCTGATCTCCTCGGGCCGAGGCCGGGCGCGGCTGGCCGCGCCGGGCTCGCTCGGGCAACCCTTCCACGCCTCGCGCTAAGAGGCGTCTCATCCAAGCAGGGAGTTTTGGCATGAAACTGAACAGACGGACGCTGCTCGCCTCGGGCGCCTCGGCCGCGACGCTCGCGACTCTGGGCCTGCCCGTCCGGGCGCAGACGGAGCCGCTCAAGGTCGGCTTCATCTACGTGGGCCCGATCGGCGACGGCGGCTGGACCTTCCAGCACGACCTGGGCCGCCTTGCGGTCGAGGAGCACTTCGGCGACGCGGTCGAGACGATCTACCAGGAATCCGTCCCCGAGGGCGCCGACGCCGAGCGCGCGATCACCCAGATGGTCCTCGCGGGCGCCGACCTGATCTTCACGACCTCCTTCGGCTTCATGGACGCGACCGCCAACGTCGCCGCCCAGTTCCCGGACGTGAAGTTCGAGCATGCGACCGGCTACAAGACGGCCGACAACCTCGCCGTCTACGACGCCCGCTTCTACGAGGGCCGCGCGGTCATCGGCCACATTGCCGGCAAGATGACCAAGACCAACAAGATCGGCTACATCGGCTCCTTCCCGATCCCCGAGGTCATCCAGGGCATCAACTCGTCCTTCATCCATGCCAGGAAGGCGAACCCGGACGTCGAGATGGTGGTGATCTGGGCCTATACCTGGTTCGATCCCGCCAAGGAGGCCGACGCCGCCCAGGCCATGATCGAGCAGGGCGTGGACGTCATCCTGCAGCACACCGACTCGACCGCCCCGCAGGCCGCCGCGCAGGCCGCCGGGAACGTCTTCACCTTCGGTCAAGCGTCCGACATGGAGGCCTTCAAGCCCGTGCCGCGGATCTCCTCGATCATCGACAACTGGGCACCCTACTACATCGGCCGCGTGCAGGCGGCGATCGACGGCACCTGGGCCACCCACTCCTTCTGGGGCGGCATCGCCGACGGCGAGGTGCTGATCGGCGAGATCACCGAGGCCGTGCCGGCCGAGGTCAAGGCCGAGGCCGAGGCCCTGCGCGACCAGATCGCCGCCGGGACGTACCACCCGTTCACCGGTCCGCTGAACAAGCAGGACGGCACGCCCTGGCTGGCCGAAGGTCAGACCGCCACCGACGAGGAGCTGCGCGGCCTGAACTTCTACGTCGAAGGCATCGCGGGCGAGATCCCGGCCTGACGACCACGACCGTCCGGGCCCGCCCAAGCGGCGGGCCCGGTCTCCGGATCAGCCCGTGCGGCGGCGCGCGGCGACGCCCAGCAGGCCCAGCCCGGCCGCCAGCAGCGGCAGGCCGGCGGGCAGCGGAACGGGGGCCACGTCGTACTCGACGACGTAGGCTAGCGCCGCATAGTTATCCTGCATGTCGTTCCACATGGTGTCATACCACCAACCGACAGCGAAGTTCTCCGCCCCGTCACGACCCATGTTGTTCGGCTCCCAATCGGCCCAGTTGTCCCAGGTCGAATACAGGGACTGACCCGCTTCCGGGCCCGTGACCCAACGCCAGTCGCCTTCCTCCTCGGCATCCGAGGCCCCCAGCCAAGCCGACGTGTAGCCATGGAAACCTTCTCCGTTGCCCGACGAGGTCCAGTTGAGGACATCGAGGAACATCTGCTCCGACGCTGACGTCACCGTCGCAAGATGGCCGCTCGCACCCAGGAAGCTGAGTCCGGCCGCAGCCGCCATCGCTCCGCCGAACGTCGCCTGCGAGTACCAGGTGACCAATTCGTAGTAGTGTCCGTTCCCCTCCCACTTGACCGGTCCGGCCAAGGCCGGCGTGGCCAGTCCAATGGCCAGCGCGAGCGCCGACAGTTTCTTCAGCCTGTTCATCTCCTTGAAAGCGAAGCGGGCTGCGAGGTATGTACGATCCTAGCATTTTCACGTTTGATTTCCGCCTGTTCCCGTTCAGCCCGGGGACTTGCCACGTCGGCGCCGCCGGTGTTGATGGCGCCATGACCGACTTCCTCATCATCGGCGGCGGCATCGCCGGCGTCTCCGCCGCCGCGCGGCTCTCCGCCCTGGGCTCCGTCACGCTGCTCGAAGCGGAAGGCAGCCTCGCCCATCACGCCTCGTCGCGCTCGGCCGCCGTCTTCGAGGGCACCTATGGCGCCCCCTCCACCGTCGCGCTCAACCGCGCCTCGCGGCCCGAGCTGGAGGCGCGCGGCGCGCTGTCCCCCCGTGGCCTGATGACCGTCGCGCGCGACGAGGACGAGGCGCTCTTCGAAGCCGACCTGCGGGCCCTGGAGATGGAGGAGATCCCCCTCGACGAGGCCCGCGCTCGCCTGCCCGTGCTCGGCCCGGCCGTCACCCGCGCCGCCGTCCAGCCCGACACGCTCGACCTCGACACCGACCTCCTTCTCCAAGGCTTCCTGCGCGAGGCGCGCGCCAACGGCGCGACCGTCCTCACCCGCGCGCCCGTCACGGCCATCCACCGCACCGCGATGGGCTGGGCCGTCGAGGCGGGCGACACGCACGAGGCCCGTGTCCTCGTGAACGCCGCCGGCGCCTGGGCCGACCGTATCGCCACGTTCGCGGGGCTGCCGCCCCTGGGCTTCCAGCCGCTGCGCCGTTCCATGGCGCGCATTCCGTCGCCCGGCGACCCCTCCGCCTGGCCTATGGTCGTCGGCGCGGGCGAAAGCTGGTACATGAAGCCCGACGCCGGCGCCCTCCTCGTCTGCCCGGCCGAGGAGGACCCGCAGGAGCCCCACGACGCCTGGGCCGACGACATGATCCTGGCCGAGGGCCTCGCCCGGTTCGAGGCTCATGTCACCATGACGGTCACGCGCCTCCTCGCGTCCTGGGCGGGCCTTCGGACCTTCGCGCCCGACCGGCAGCTCGTCCTCGGCCCCGACCCGCTGGAGCCGGCCTTTCTCTGGTGCGCAGGCCAGGGAGGCTACGGCTTCCAGACGGCCTGCGCCGCCAGCCGCCACCTGGCCGAGCTGGCCGCAGCCGCGCCGCCCACGCTCGGCCCGGACCTCGTCGCGGCGCTCGGCCCGGCCCGCCTCCGGCGCTAGGTCGCAGGTGCGACCCGACTCCTCCGCAAGAGCGTCACAATCCCCTCCTATCCCCAAAGGGCCGTCATGGCCGCGCGGCGGGGACTCCGGCCTCCGTCGCGTGGAGGAGGCCGTCCCCGAGTTCTGGCGATCGTCGGGGGCGGCTGCCCTCTGGCGGCGAACCCCCTTCCCTCGCGGCCCCCGCGCCGCTACGTGGCGCGCCATGCTTTCCTACCAGCACGGCTATCACGCGGGGAACCTCGCCGACGTCCAGAAGCACGCGATGCTGGCCTGGCTGCTCGCGGACCTCGCGCGCAAGGACAAGCCCCTGTCCTACCTCGAAACCCACGCCGGCCGGGGCCTCTACGACCTGGGCGCCCCCGAGGCGCGCAAGACCGGCGAGGCGGCCGCCGGCATCGCGCGGGCCGAGTCGTGGTTCCCGGCCTCGGACCCCTACGCACGCGTCCTGGCCGAGACGCGCCACCGCCACGGCTCCCGGGCCTATCCTGGCTCGCCGCTGGTGGCCGCGCTCTCCCTGCGCCCGCAGGACCGCCTGACGCTGGCCGAGCTGCACCCGCGCGAATGGGACGAGCTCGACTACAACCTCGTCCCTTACGGCGCAGAGGTCGAGCGATGCGACGGCCTGGCGATGGCTCTGGAGCGCACGCCCCCGACACCGCGCCGCGGCGTCCTCCTCGTCGATCCCTCCTGGGAGGTGAAGGACGACTACGCCTCGGTTCCGGACATCCTCGAGCAGGTCCACGCGCGCTGGAACACCGGCATCCTCCTGCTCTGGTATCCGCTCCTCGCGGACGTCCGTCACGCGCCCATGCTCGATCGCCTCGCCCGCGCCTTTCCGGGCGCGCTGCGCCACGAGGTCCGCTTCCCCCCCGTGCGCGCGGGGCACGGCATGGTCGGCTCGGGCCTCTTCGCCGTGAACCCGCCCCGAGGGCTGGAGGAACGGGCGGCCTGGCTGTCGGACCGCTTCGCGACACTGGGTTGATCCTTAGGCGGCCGGGCCTGCCTCGGACCCGCCGCCGAGGCGCGACCGCCATACGCCAGAAGAAGCGCCGTCAGCAGGCCTATGTCGTTGCTGCCGTTACCGGCGGCCGTGGCCCTAGGATGCGCCGCCCCTTGACCGCAGTACGTCGCCAAAGCCCACCATCTTGCTGGCCGCGAGCGCAATAGACCACGGTCTCGAATCCCGAAACACCCGAACCGGGCAAAGGCCTCGGCCCAGATTCAGACCTCCGACAGCACCAGCGCGCCCGCGTGGATCAGGATCGGCTGCAGCGTGCCGCCTCCCTCGTGGCTCTCGCGGCCGGATCCGGGGCCACGCTCCTGCCGCGCGCTCCGGTTCCCCGGCGGGGCTTCCCCCGCAGCGAGCGCGCGCTATACCTCGGGGCCATGTTCGAGAACCTGCTCCGCCGCCTCCTTTCCCCCGCGCCCGAGATCCTGCCCGACCCCGACGCGCGGCTGGCGCTCGCCGCGCTGCTGGTCCGGCTTGCCCGCGCCGACGACCACTACGACGCCGCCGAGGTCCAGCGGATCGACGCCGTCCTGCGCGCCCGCTTCGGCCTTTCACCCTTCGAGGCCACGCGTCTGCGCGGCCAAGCCGAGGTGCTGGAGGAGGAGGCCCCCGACACCGTCCGCTTCACGCGCGCCATCAAGGACCACGTCCCCTACGAGGACCGCCTGGGCGTCATTGAGGCGCTGTGGGAAGTGGCCCTGGCCGACGGACGGCGCGACGTGGACGAGGACGGGCTCATGCGGCTCGTGGCGCCCATGCTGGGGGTCGAGGACGCCGACAGCGCGCTGGCGCGGCAGCGGGTCGAGGCGCGGCCCCGGTGATCGCCAGCCTGCCGATGTACGACCGGCCCGAGACTGCGGCCGCCCATGACGCGTTCTGGGCGCTGGTCCGCCACGGGCTGCGCGCCCGCGGAGTCGCCGCGCCCGACGCGCTCGACCGCGCCACGCCCTACGATGCGGGCTGGGGCCGGCCCGACCTCGTGCTGGGCCAGATCTGCAACCTGCCCTTCCGCGCGCGGCACCGGGGCCGGGTCACCGTCATCGCCGCCTCGGACTACGGCCTGCCCGAGGTCCCGCCCGGCCACTACTACAGCGTGATCGTGGCGCGGGCCGACGATCCAGCGCCGGGGCCCCGCCTCGCGATCAGCGATCCCCTGTCCTGCTCGGGCTGGGACGCGCCGCAGGACTGGCTGCGCGCGCAGGGCATCCCCTTCAGCCCCGTGCTCGTCACCGGCTCGCACGCCGCTTCGGCCCGCGCGGTGGCCGAGGGGCGCGCGGACCTCGCCGGGATCGACGCCATCACCTTCCGCAACCTCCAGCGGTGGGAGCCCGCCGCCGCCCGCCTGCGCATCCTGGGCCGCACGGTGGCCACGCCCGGCATGACCTTCATCACCGCTCCGGGCCGCGACTCCGCCCCCTTCCGCGCGGCCATCGGCGACGCCATCGCCGCCCTGCCCGCAGCAGAGGCGGACCTGCTCGGCCTTCGGGCGATCGTCGAACTACCCCCCTCCGCCTACGACCGCCCCCTGCCCCCGGAACCCGACGTCACGGCCGTTTGAGCCCAAAATCATTGCAACTACTCGGCAAATGGCGTCTCCTGCCCGGAATCACAGGGAAGACACCGTGCCAGCCGACGCCGCCCCGGTCATTGAAATCCGCAACCTCCACAAGGCCTACGGCTCGCTCGAGGTGCTCAAGGGTGTCGACATCCGCGCGCCCGCCGGGCACGTCGTGGCGATGATCGGCTCCTCGGGCTCGGGCAAGTCGACGCTGCTGCGCTGCTGCAACCTCCTCGAAGACAGCCAGCAGGGCGAGGTCCTCTTCTGCGGCGAACCGGTCCGGTGGCGAGGCACGGGCATGGACCGCCGCCCCGCCGACCGCGCGCAGGTCACGCGCATCCGCACCAACCTGTCCATGGTGTTCCAGAGCTTCAACCTCTGGTCCCACATGACGATCCTCCAGAACGTCATGGAGGCGCCCGTCACCGTGCTCCGCCGCAACCCCCGCGAGGTCGAGGACAGCGCCCGCCGCTACCTGGCGCAGGTGGGCATCGCCGACAAGGCCGACGCCTGGCCCGCGCAGCTCTCGGGCGGGCAGCAGCAGCGCGCCGCTATCGCCCGCGCCCTCTGCATGGAGCCCAAGGCGCTTCTCTTCGACGAGCCCACCTCCGCGCTCGACCCCGAGCTGGAGCAGGAGGTGATCCGCGTCATCAAGGCCCTCGCGCAGGAGGGCCGCACCATGATCATCGTGACCCACGACATGCGGCTCGCGGCCGACGTGGCCGACCATGTCGTGTTCCTGCACAAGGGGCGCATCGAGGAGGAAGGCCCTCCCGACCAGCTCTTCGGCAATCCCAGGACCGAGCGCCTTCGGGGCTTCCTGTCGGCCACGCAGGCCGCGTGACAAGGACGACCGCTCGCCATGGGGAGAGACGACGAATGAGGACCCTGACACTGGCAGGCGCCGTGGCATGTCTGGCCACCGGCGCGCTGGCGCAGGAGGTGGTGCGGCTGGCGACCGAGGGCGCCTATCCGCCCTACAACTTCATCAACGACCAGGGCGAGGTCGACGGGTTCGAGCGCGAGCTGGGCGACGCGCTCTGCGCCCGCGCGGGCCTCACCTGCGAATGGGTCGTGAACCAGTGGGACTCGATCCTGCCGAACCTCCTGGGCGGCAACTACGACGTCATCATCGCGGGCATGAACATCACCAACGAGCGCGACGCGCTCATCGACTTCACCCAGCCCTACATGCCGCCTGCGCCGGCGGGCTACGCCGCGCTCTCCGGCGACGCCGACATCGCCGGGGGCACCGTCTCGGCGCAGGCGGGCACGGTCCACGCGGGCCATGTCGCTGACACCGGGGCCACGCTCCTCGAATTCGCCACGCCCGAGGAAACGGTGCAGGCCGTGCGCGACGGCGAGGCCGACGCCGTCTTCGCCACCCACGATTTCCTCCTGCCGATCGTCGCCGCTTCGGACGGCGAGATGACGATAGTGGGCGAGCCCGTCATCATCGGCCGGGGCGTCGGCATGGGCCTGCGCGAGAGCGACGCCGAGCTCCGGGACAGGTTCGATACGGCGATCGCCGCCATGAAGGAGGACGGGAGCCTGAACGGCCTCCTCGCCAAGTGGTTTCCCGACAACTCCCCACAGTTCTGAACGACATACAGAGGGCGCGCACGGCGCCCCGATCCTCTCCGACCAGCCACAGGGATACCACCATGACCAGGATCATCTTCGCCTCTGCCCTGGCGCTCGCCGCCACGGGCGCGCTCGCGCAGGACGTGGTGCGCCTCGCCACCGAGGGCGCCTACCCCCCCTACAACTTCCTGAACGACCAGGGCGAGGTCGACGGCTTCGAGCGCGGGCTCGGGGACGAGCTCTGCGCCCGCGCCCAGCTCACCTGCGAATGGGTGACGAACGAATGGGACTCGATCATCCCCAACCTCGTTTCGGGCAACTACGACGCCATCATCGCCGGCATGTCGATCACCGACGAGCGCGACGAGGTGATCGACTTCACCCAGAACTACTATCCGCCCAGCCCCTCGGCCTATGCCGCGCTGTCCCCGGACGTGGACGTGAACACAGGCACCGTGACGGCGCAGACCGGCACGATCCAGGCCGCGCACGTGGCCTCGACCGGCGCCACGCTGGTCGAGTTCGCCACCCCCGAGGAGACCGTCGCCGCCGTCCGCAACGGCGAGGCCGACGCGGTGCTGGCCGACAAGGACTTCCTCGCGCCCATCGTCGGGGAGTCGGGCGGCGAGCTCACCTTCGTGGGCGAGGACGTTCCCCTGGGCGGCGGCATCGGCCTCGGCTTCCGCGAGAGTGACGCCGAGCTGCGCGAGACCTTCGACGCGGCGATCCAGTCCATGAAGGACGACGGCACGCTCAACACGATGCTCATCAAGTGGTTCGGCGAGGAAACCCAGACCTTCTGACCCAGGAGAAGGGCGCCCCCGCGGCGCCCCGCCCCGCCATGATCGACGCCCAAGCCCCCCGGACCCACGCTTCTCGCGCTTCCCTTCGCGACCCGGCCTCGGGCTCCCGCGTTGCGGGTCCTTCGGCCCGCAGCGTCGCGATTGCCGGCCGCTCCGACCTCCCCCATGATGCGCGGGAGGGCGGGGCGGGTCCGGTCCGCTGCCTCGCCCCTCCCGCCGCGCCCCGAGAGGAGGCCACTGCCTGATGCTGCCCGCCTGCGCCGACCCGTCCACGCTCGAAGGGCTGAGCTGGTATCTGTGCTACCTGACGACCGGCAAGCACCTGAGCTTCTACACCTCCTTCGGAACGGTGCTCCTGCTGCTGGCCGTGACCGCGCCGGCCGCACTGGCCCTCGGCTTCGGCGGCGCCATGCTGGCGCGCTCGCGCGTGCCGCCCCTGGCCTGGATCGGCAAGGGCTACGTCGCGATCGTGCGCGGCGTCCCGGACATCGCCTTCTTCCTGTTCTTCGTGGTCGCGCTGGACCAGGGCTTCGAATACCTTCGCCACCGCATCATGTGTGCCGACTGGGACCAGCCCGTCCGCCAGGGCAACGACTTCGTGGTCTGCGACATCGCCAAGCTGCCGCTCAACTCCTCGCCCCAGTGGATGCACGAGATCTATGGTTTCGCGCTCGCGGTCCTGACCTTCGCCATCGTCTTCGGCGCCTTCGCGGCGAATGTCCTTTACGGGGCCATGCGCGCGGTTCCCCGTGCCCAGATGGAGACGGCCGAGGCCTACGGCATGACCCATCGCCAGACCTTCTGGCGCGTCCTCGTCCCGCAGATGTGGGTCTATGCGCTGCCGGGCCTGTCGAACCTCTGGATGGTGCTCATCAAGGCCTCGCCCCTCCTCTTCCTCCTGGGCGTCGAGGACATCGTCTACTGGGCGCGCGACCTCGGCGGCTCCAAGACCCCGCAGTTCACCGACTACCCGCACGGCGACTGGCGGATGTGGTACTTCCTCTTCCTTCTGGTCTTCTATCTCGCCTTCACCCGCGTCTCCGAGGTCGTGCTCGACCGTCTGATGCGCCGCCTGACCCACGGCCAGGCCATCGCCGGCGGAGAGGCGCAGCGCAAGACCGCCATGGTAGGCCCCGCATGAGCTGCCTCGACACCCTCCAGTCCTACGCCCTCCGCTCCCTCGGCCTGGGCGAACGGGCCCTGCCCACGACCGACTTCACCTTCTGCCAGCAGGCGACGCTGATCGGCTCGGGGCTGGCCTGGAACATCTACTTCGGCGCGCTGGCGCTCCTGACCGGCTTCTTCCTCGCCGTGGCCGTGGCGCTGGCCAAGGGCTCCGACCACGCGTGGCTCCGCAAGCCGGCCGACTGGTTCACCTTCGTCTTCCGCGGCTCGCCGCTCTTCATCCAGTTCTTCTTCGGCTACTTCCTGTTCCTGTCGCTCAAGCAGAGCGTCCCGGTCTTCAGCCCGCTGACCTCGGCGGCGCTCGGCGCCCTGATCGTGCTCTTCCTCAACACCTCCGCCTATTCGGCCGAGATCTTCCACGGCGCGCTCCAGGCCATCCCCAAGGGCGACCTGGAGGCCGCCGACGCCTACGGCCTCGCGGGCTGGACCAAGTTCCGGCGCGTGACCTTCCCGACCATGCTGCGCCTGGCCTGGCCCGCCTACACCAACGAGGCGATCTTCCTCTTCCATGCCACGACGCTGGTGTTCTTCACCGGCTTCCCGGCCATCCAGCAGAAGGGGGACGCGCTCTACTACGCGAAGTACTTCGCGGAAAAGACCTTCAACCCCTTCGTCCCCTACCCCATCCTCGCGGGGTACTTCATCCTCCTGACCCTGGCCATTATCGGCCTGTTCCAGCTCGGGTCCAGAAGGCTCAACCGTCACATGCCCGCCCAGGGGAGACGCTGGCGGGCCAAGTTCCAGGTGATCCGATGACATGGCCCCCACGGCGATAGGCCGTCGGCTCGACACGCGACCCAACCTATCCAAGCCCAACAGGTGACCCATGAGCTGGCTCGACCAGCACCCCGAGGTGCGCAACATCCGTTGCGGCGCCGTCGACCTCAATGGACAGGCGCGCGGCAAGCGCATCCCCGTCCGCTTCGCCCGCAAGATCGAGGAGGAAGGCACCCGCTTCCCCCTCTCCGTCCTCAACCTCGACATCTGGGGCGAGGACGTTGAGGACTCCCCCCTCGTCTTCGAGATCGGCGACCCCGACGGGGTCCTGCGCCCGACCGAGCGCGGCTACGTTCCGATGCCCTGGCTGTCCACCCCCTCCGCGCTCCTGCCGATGTGGATGTACACCGAGGAGGGCGAGCCCTTCGCCGGCGACCCCCGCCACGCCCTGCGCGCCATCGTGGACCGCTTTAAGGCCCGCAATCTCACGCCCTGCGTCGCCACCGAGATGGAGTTCTATCTCGTCGACGACTCCGGCGTGGACCTGCGCCAGCCGCCCTCGCCCCGCTCCGGCAAGCGCCGCCCGGGGGCCGAGATCCTCTCCCTGCGGGCGCTGGACGCCTTCGACAGCTTCTTCAACGACCTTTACGACGCCTGCGACGCGATGGACATCCCGGCCGAGGCCGCGATCAGCGAGGTGGGCTTGGGCCAGTTCGAGATCAACCTGAGCCACGTCCCCGACGCGCTCAAGGCCGCCGATGACGCCTGGCTCTTCAAGCAGCTCGTGCGCGGCCTCGCGCGAAACCACGGCTTCGCCGCCTCGTTCATGGCCAAGCCCTACGAGGACTACGCCGGCAACGGCCTGCACACCCACTTCTCGGTGCTGGACGCCGGGGGGCGCAACGCCTTCGCCGACGGCAGCTTCGAGGGCACGCCGCTGCTCAGGAACGCCATCGCCGGCTGTCTCAAGGGCATCCCGGAACTGGCGCTGATCTTCGCCCCCCACGCCAACAGCTACCAGCGGCTCGTGCCCGAGAGCCACGCGCCCACCGGCATCTGCTGGGCCTACGACAACCGCACCGCCTCGGTGCGCGTGCCCGGCGGCAGCGTTCAGGCCCGGCGGGTGGAGCATCGCGTCGCCGGTGGCGACGTGAACCCCTACCTGTTCCTCGCCGCCGTCCTGGGCTCCGCGCTCGTCGGCATCGAGGACGACCTCCAGCCCCCCCCGCCCATCATGGGCAACGCCTACGAGCAGGACCTGGCCCAGATCCCCGACACCTGGGAGCAGGCCATCGACGCCTTCGAGGGCAGCGCCTTCGTGCGCCGCATCTTCCCGCCCCAGCTCATCGACAACCTCGTCATGACCAAGCGGCAGGAATTGCACTACATGGCCGAGCTCACGCCCCGCCAGCAGCTCGAACTCTACCTCGACACGGTCTGACCGGTCGCACCGGCCCGGCCGGGACGCAGGCCGCCGCCCGGCTCCCCGGCCGGGCGGCGGCCCTGTGCCGCCTGCTCCTCTTCGGCCGGCAAGGTCCCAGTTTCGTCGGCATGCAGACAAGATCGGGTCAAAATGCCGTGACACCCTGTCGTGACCAAGGACGGGATCGAAAGGCCGATGCAAGCCGGACAGCGCCACGACGACCCAGAAGCGCGGACCCACGTTCCCGAACGCCGTTCCCATACAACCGCGCACCAGGTCCACCAAAGCCCCGTCCACCTTCGCGCCTTCCCCCCAAGGAACAGGAACCGCCCCAAGCGATGCGCAGGCTCCCATGCGGCCGGCCGTCGCCCCAGGGCGTCAGGAGGGAGGAATTGCCGATGCAGATCAGACGGATCGAAGACCGCCATATCGTGAACCCGGTCGGGCAGCCGCCCCCGTCCGCGCCGTCGGCCTAAGCCCACCCCGCCCAATCTCACCCCAGTGACGCCACCGGAGCGCCCCAATGCGGGCCTGCCGGTCGTCGTATTGCGCCCTGCCCAAAGACGCGCCCGAGCCCAGGATACCGACGGACCCGGACGCCGACGATCCCGGGAAACAGAAGGCCGGCCAGAGCGCCGCCGCAACGCCAGCAAGGAAGGAACAAGGATGGAGACGACCATCAGCGACATGCGCTCCGTGACCGCGATCTTCGACGAGGCCGCCAAGGCCGAGCGGGCGATCGCCTGGCTGCGCAACATCGGCGTGAAGGACAGCCAGATCCGGCAGTCGGCGGCGGAGGTCCCGGAACAGGCGCGCCCGGCCACGCCGGCGACCCCGCCTCCGGCCAAGCGGCGCCGCAGCTTCGTCGACTCCTTCGTGGACTTCATGATGCCCGACGATGCGCCGAAAGGGTCGGCCAAGGGGATGGCGAACGGCGGGCCGCGCATCGTGACCATCCTGAACGTCCCCGCTACGATGCAGGGCGCGGTCACGAGCATCCTCAACGACGAGGGTCAGGTCCAGGAGGACCGGGCCGAGCCGGAGGCGCCGTCGTCCCCGGTGGAAGCCCGCGACCCGAGCCCCGCCTGGACCGGCGCGCCTTCGGTCGACATGGCCGATGCCAACCAGATCCGCGGCCTGATCGGGGCCTGTCTGGTCGATGGCGGCTCGGGCCACCTCCTGGCCGCCGAGGGGGACGGACGCATCGACCTCGAACTGGTCGCCGCGCTCAACACCGACTTCATGCGGACCTGGAACTACACCGTGGACCAGCTCGAACTGGACGAGGACACGGTGGACATCGACGAGATCCTCATGACCATGGACACGCAGATCCACCTGTTCCGCCCCCTGGAGCAGCACCGGTCGATCTTCCTGTACGTCGCGCTCGACAAGGCCACCTGCAACCTCGGCATGGCGCGGCTGCAGATCCGGCACATCGAGGCCAACCTGGCGCTCTGACCCGATCGGCGGGCGCCGACCGGCGCCCCCGAACGCACCGCAGCCCGAGCCGTCGCAAGCGACACCCGGCCCAAGCCGCTCCCGGCTCCATCGCCTTGCCCACGCTCGCTGAACCGCTCTGCCGCAATTCCGCTGGCAGACAGGTCCTGCTGGACCGCCCATCGCCGTGGTCCGCTCCCCCGTTTTCCGATCCGCATATCGGCTCGCTCGAATCACGGGGCACCTCCGCTTCGGAGAGGCCCTGCGTCCTTCGCCCGCCGCAATTGGCCGGCCCAGCACAGGCCATGCAGCCTGTCCAGCCGCAAAACGCTCGCGAACGACAAGATCGTACACGCTATGGTCGCTGCAGGCATGATCGTTTGCAACCTTCAGTTGCCATCGCGGCCCGAACGCATTCGGTTCCCAGCTAAATCCGCGTAATCGTGCAACAATCTTCGCACACATCACCCTCTCCCATTCAGCGAGCCGTGGCTCTACTCAGGATGGCAAGGGGCTGGATGAACCAGATCCGGCCCCGCCCAACCAGAGGAGATCGGCCCATGCCAGAACCGGGCTCGACCATACGACCGCCGTCATCCCGGCGCGCCGACCTCACCGTTCCGCCCCGCGCGAAGGGGAGAGCGGCCGACCGTTAGTCCCGCCGCCCCCTTCGCTCCACCTGTCGAACTCACGGCCGGGCGGCCCCGCACGCCCCCGGACGATCCCCTGCATCCCGAAGAAGGACACGACCATGAACATGACCATGCGCCCGACGACCACCTCGATCGCCGATGCGACCGCCATCAAGGGCTTCATCGGCGCCTGCCTGGTGGACAGTGACACCGGGCTCATGCTCGCCTCCGAAGGCGGCGGCCGGCTCGACCTCAATCTCGTGGCCGCGCTGAACACCGATTTCGTCAAGGCCAAGCAGCACGCGATCGACCAGCTCGGCCTCAATCAGGAGATCGAGGATATCCTCATCACGCTCGACAAGCAGGTCCACCTGATCCGGCCGCTCGAGCGCCAGCGGTCGATCTTCATCTACGTCGCCCTCGACCGGGCCACCTGCAACCTCGGCATGGCCCGGATCCAGCTCAAGACCCTGGAAGCCGCCCTGGAGATCTGACCGGGCCTGCATCGCGACGCACAGGCCGGCGCCAGCAAGGCGCCGGCCTTCTCGTCTTCGGAACCGTCGATCCGACTAGAACCGAAGATTGGCTTCGAGGTTCTTCAGCTGCATTCGCGCCATTCCCAGATTGGCCGAGGCTTTATCCAGCGCCACGTAAATGAAGATCGACCGCTGGCGCTCGAGCGGACGGATCAGGTGGATCTGCTTGTCCAAGGTGATGAGGATATCCTCGATCTCCTGATTGAGTCCGAGCTGGTCGATCGCCTGCTGCTTGGCTTTCACAAAGTCGGTGTTCAGCGCGGCCACCATGTTCAGGTCGAGCCGCCCGCCGCCTTCGGAGGCAAGCATCAGGCCGGAGTCGCCGTCGACAAGGCAGGCGCCGATGAAGCCCTTGATCTGGACCGCGTCGGCAATGGAGGTGGTTGGCATGTCATCGTCCTTCGTGGATGGGATGCCCGGAGTCGCAGGCCCGGAAGGCGGCTTCTCGGGGATTTGGATTGGTTGTCCAGCGTCGAGATCGTCCGTTCCGATCATGCGCTTCAAGCGCTGGACGAGCATTTGGCCACTCGTTCTGATTCCACTCATGTCACTGCAGCTTGTCCTCTCCGCCGCTGATGGCGGATGGAACGGATGTCGATGCCCCCTCCCTCGTTGCTCCCCCCTTACGGCTCGCTTCGCTTTCAGACCGGATCTAGGTTCAGGACCCATTGATCTGCTCGCTCCCGCTGTGACGGTGTGATTCAAGCTCCCGGTCTGAGGGG
>NZ_VDFV01000025.1 GCF_006152145.1 Rubellimicrobium roseum
ATCATGCGCGTCGCCTAAACCAAAGGGGAAAAGGGCAGGTTCGGCCTCCGGTGGAGTTCTGCAACAACCCCATCCGGACCGTTCAAGGGCATCCCGTCGCCGTCCTGGTCGTTGACGTAGACGGGGTCGGTCAGACGCGGGAACGGGGTTCCGCTCGCGCCGAAATCCTCCTGCCCGGGCAGAAGATTGTTGTCCATGCCGTCCACGGTCCGCAAGCCCGCCGGCATAAGCGCGGCATCCTGGGCGGACACGCCATAGACCTCTTGGATGGCCGCGATGGTTGACATGCCACCGGCATGCAGCTCGGCAATCTTGATCTGCTTCAGGATGAATTCGAGATCGTGCTGGTTGACGTGGAAACTCGTCGACATGGCTGGGTCCCCCTTGAGCCAGACAGGTTCGCACCCCGCACGGACGTGCGGCGCAGGGCAGGACCCAACGGCCAGGCAGCAAAGGACGCGACGCGGTTCTCGACCCCGCGCGCGACCCCGCTGACCGAAGGGCCGGAACTGACGTTTTCGGATGCGAACTTCCCCTAGTGTCCCAAGGCTACGGACGAGGGGGGGCGGATCGCAATAGCGACCGGTGTCTGGCGACCAATAGGACCAAGGTCCTAAGACCGCAGGGCGGCCAAGAGGTCATGCCTGTCCGGTCACATCGACAGCAATGAAATGATCCCGATCAAACATGTCCTTGATGTGTCTGCGCCGTAGTATTTCTTGGCCTTCTTCGCCATCCCGCACATGAATGCGGTCATATTGCCATAAACATTGATTGCGCGGCTTGCCTCGGCTAGCCTCGATCTTGGGGAGCCGGTCGCCGTGTGGAGTGGGCAGCCGGGTGAACGTGTAACTGTGCTGGTGGTCGGGTCATGGTAAGGATAGGCGCGGTCCATCGCTGGTCGTCCCTGAGCCTGTCGCGCCAGTTCGTCCTGCTGTCCATGTTCCTCATGCTGGCCAGCATCGGTCTCCTGGGCCAATGGATGTCGTCGCGCATCGAGGCGGCCGTGAAGGAGGATGTGGGCATCCGTGCCAGCGTCTACCTCGAGCACTTCCTGGAGCCCTACCTCACCGACCTTGCCGATGGAGGGGGGCTCTCGCCCGACAGCATCGACACCATCGACCGGGCGCTGGCCGCGTCGTCGGCCAGCCTCAACGTCGTGGCGACCAAGGTCTGGAGCCCGGAGGGCGTGATCCTCTACGCGACCGACCCGTCTCTGCGGGGGCGGCAGTTCCCCGTCGACGGCGGCCTGTCCAAGGCGCTGACCGGCGCCACCGCCATCGAGACGTCCGATTGGGACGATGCAGGACTGGCGTCGTCCGATCCGATGCTCCTGGAGGTCTATGTTCCGATCCGGCGGCACGCGGAGGGGCCGATTCTGGCGGTGGCCGAGTTCTATCAGGACACGACCGCGCTCATGGACATCGTGGCCTGGACGCGGGTCCAGACCTGGGTGATCGTGGGCGTCGTCACCGTAGCCGTCCTGGCCGGCCTTTACCTGATCGTCGCTCAGGGCAATTCGCTGATCGTCCGCCAACAGGGCGAGCTCAACGAGAAGGTCAAGGAGCTCACCCGGCTTCTCAATCACAACGAGTTCCTGAGGCGGCGCATCCAGCAGGCCTCCTCGCGCAGCGCCGAGGACGCCGAACTGAACCTGCGCCGCATTGGCGCCGACATCCACGACGGCATCGGGCAGCTCCTCACCATCGCGCTCCTCAAGCTCGAGCAGGTCTTTCCCGAAGAATGCGGACGTGGTCCCGACTATCAGGTGATCCGGGGGATGCTGGAGGATGCGATGACCGAGGTCCGCGCGATGGTCTCGGGCCTCACCCTGCCCCACATCCAAGAGCGCAGCTTGGTCGAAGCCGTGGACATGGTGGTCATGAAGCACCGTCACCGCACCTCGACCGAAGTCCTCCTCACCCTGGCCGACGACCTGGGCGAAGTGAACAGCGCGGTGAAGCTGGCGATCTGCCGCTTCGTCCAGGAAGGCCTCAACAACGCCTACAAGCATGCCGCCGGCGTGGGCCAGTCGGTGACGCTGCGCCGGAGCGGACAGTTCGTCGCCGTGACGGTGAGCGACCGGGGTCCCGGCATCACGCCGCACCGCGACAACGGCAAGCGCCAGCCCTTAGGCCTGATCGGCTTGCGCAACCGCGTCGAGAGCCTGGGAGGCGAGTTCGCCATCACCAGCGCTCCCGGGCAGGGCACCACCGTTTCCGCTTATTTTCCGCAAGATGTCTGAGGTGTGTCATGGTTGATCAAATCAAGATCGGGGTCGTCGACGACCATCCGCTGGTGCGGGAAGGGATCGTCTACGCGATCGGAACGTCGGACGACATACAGGTGGTGGCTCAGGGCGCCACCGCCGAGGAGGCGCTCCGACTCGTCCGCCAGCACGAACCCGACATCCTGCTTCTCGATCTCAGCATCCCCGGTCTCGGCCTGGTGGCGCTGCGCGAGATCAAGCGCCTGGAGATCGGCACCAAGGTGGTGATCCTGACGGTTTCCGAGGACAACGGCGACGTGCTCGAGGCCCTGCGCTGCGGGGCGAGCGGCTACATCCTCAAGGGGATCAGCGGCACCGATCTCAAGGACGCGCTGCGCCGCATTCACGGCGCGGAGCCCTATGTCTCGCCGGAACTGGGCGCGCGGCTCCTGTCGGACATCAGCCGCAACCTGGAGACGGTGAACAGCAAGCGCAGCAACCGCCTGAGCGAACGGGAACGTGAGATCTTCAAGCTGGTGCGACGGGGCTACTGCAACAAGGAGATCGGCAATTCGCTGAACATCAGCGAGAAAACGGTCAAGCACTACATGACCAACATCTTCAAGAAGCTCGACGTGAGGAACCGGACCGAGCTCGCGCTGCTGAACTGAAGCGATCGTCGGACCGGCTCAGGACGGGGTCGCCTGCTCGCGCCCGGCACGCGGGCCGCTCGACCTGCCTGCCCCGGCCGAACGCCGGACGCGCAGCGGTCATCCCGGCCATCCAATGGAGCGGGCCTCGGGCGGCGCGGATGGTGGTCCCGCATGGCCTCGGTCGGCCCATGAAGCGCCTTGATGCTGTCGATGCCTCTCCAGAACGGCAATCCACAAGCCGAGCTTGGTCCCAGATCCAATCTATCCGGGCAGGGTCCTATCTTGTCTGACGCCTTGGGACGGCCATGGCGCATATGCCTGAAGTGTCGCCTCGGGGCTGCGATCAGGGGGAGAGCGTCCGTTCCGTCCAGTGGCTTGCCAGTGTTTCGGGCAGCGCGGCACGTTCGCGGCCGCGACCAAAGACCGCCGTGGCGATTATTGTAACACTTCAAGCGAGCAGGACCTGCTCTTGACGATGTTGGAGTGGTTCAAACTCGCATGCCCACGAAGGGCCGGGGGCGAAGGGTGATGCCCCCGTGCCAGACATGGGACGGGGCGGTCCTACTCGACGGCCTCTTCTTCGATGACCTCACCCTCGGCCGGCTCCTCGACCACGACAGGGTCAGCCACTTCGCTAGGCCAGAGCCACCAGATGAGCAGCGCAAGCGCGATCGCCACAAGCAGCCACCAGAGCCACGTCCTCGAGCCGCCCCGATCGGTGGTGGTCACCTTTGGGTCGCGATAGTCCTTCGGTCCATCTGCCATGTTCGCTCTCCTATGTCGATTCTCGTGGCCTTCGGGGAACTAATGTCACAGCGGCGTGAGGGTTCCGCAGCAGCCGGCTGGCCAAGGAGCTCGCCCGCGCCGGCGTCACTTCGGGCATGGGGACTATAGCACAGTTCCGAATTCATCGTGGTGGCCAAGAAGCAGCTGCTATAATGGGCCTACAGAGCCGTTCGCCGATCCCGCGCCCGAAACGATCTCGCCAGAAACGACTTGGAACAGCGCGGCATCGGCCGCCGTGTCGTGAATCCGCTGAACCGCCGCTCGGCAATGCTCGTCTGCGAAGTCGAACCTCAACGTCGCCGCACGGATTGAAAGGCGCCGAAACCTCGTACAACCAAGACCGGGGCCGGCAAAGGCCGTGCCTTTGACTCCCTTGAGCAGAGCTTCGATCGCGTTGCCGACGAGCCAGACATCTTTGGAGATGAACGATCACACTGTTTGTCGATGTCGCGCTGACAGGGAACTCAGGAGTCGTGGTGACCCCATTCGATGGTGACGAAGAAATCGCGCCCGGGCAGCTCGTTCCCAATCAACCGCGCGCTGGGCGCCAACGTCCCCATGCCTGCGGTCAATGGCCATATCGGCGAGCCCTACGCCCTGTCCTCCGATGAGGCAGAAGACATGCACCATGGACCGAGCCGGCTGCCGGGTGGACTCGGTTTCTGCAAGATCCACGCCACGCGCCCTGCCCAGCAAATGCCCAGTCGTCGCATCCCGAGGGGCGTTGAGGTCCTGACCCTCCAGGGCCGGGATGGCCAGAAGATCCGCGGGCTCCTCAACACGGCCCTCGACGGCGCACCCCACCAGTCGGGCTCTCACGTTCGATAGCCGCTCCACGCAGGCGACCGCGATCGGGTACATCGGCCATGTGATCGCCTCCAGTTCCGCGTGCGGAGAACCCGCCCCGACAACGTCATGAAATCCGGGGCACGGTCCACTGGTCTGGTCGGCCGCGGCCAAGTCTCCAGAAAGAGATCGCTTCTCCCGCCTCGCTCGCCTGATGGCGCCCATACCGGCCAGAGCCCTCACAAGGCGCTCAGAGCCGGGGCACGACCTACCCACAGCTAGTCTCGTCAAATCGTGCGGGTTACAGGCTAGCTGGGCACCATCAATCCTCTCCCAGGAATCCCGCACGAAACAGAACAGAGCGCTGCGCGCCGCCTTCGCCGTGAACCGCAATGGCGCCATCCTCCTCGTGGAGGTCCACCACGGCCTCGCCGGACGGCCAAGCGATCGCACCGATGACGTGCCGCACCTCGGCCGTCCCATCGGGCACCAGCGTCAGCAGGCCGGGGCCGGACAGGTCGGCCTCGTCCGACAGGCCGAGCATGGTGGCCGCCGCTCCCTCCTCTACGCCCAAGCAGCCGACATGGCGGCCGGACCAGGGGGCGTAGTTCCGGCCCCCGTTGGAGTGCCAAAGCATCGTCATGGGCAGGAGGCGAGCGTCGCGCAGCGAGAGATAGACGTCGCCCTCCTCCGGCCGGGTCACGGCGGTCCAGCCGAGGCGATGGCCCGGTGCCTCCAGACCCATCACGAAATCCTCGTGGCGCGGGTTCCAGGGATAGCGGGTCAGGTCCGAGGAGCCCTCCACGCCGGGAAAGACACGAGGGTCCCGGGCCCTCGCGGGATAGCGCAGGGCCGAGCGCCCCCGCGCCGGGTCGCTTTCCTGGGGGCTGGCGGGCGTTTCCCAGGCCGCCTTGGGCGAGGTCCGCAGAAGGCCGCCGTGCCGTAGCGACACATTGGCATGGTTGGCTACGGGAACGCGTCCCTGCCCCCCGACAAAGACATGGCGCTGGTAGACGAAAGGATGGCCATCCTCGACCGACAACTCCTTGAGAAGCGCCGCGCCGGATACGGGCCGCCCGAGGGCCGCCCGCAACGTGCCGCCCGAGGCTTGGATCACGTGCCAGGGCGCGTTGCAGGGCCAGCCGTGAAGGGGCGAGTCCTCCTCGCGGCCTGCGAAGGGCGCGCAGAAGAAGTCGCCGCCCAGGCGCGCCATCATGGGCCCGGCCCCTTCCGGCATCGGCTCCCCTGTGCCGACCCAGGGCGCACGGTGGAGCGGCGCGATCTCGCGTCCCTCGTCGAGGACGGTGAAGCCGTCGAGAAGACCCACCTCTGCGTCGAAGCCGAAGCGGATGCCGGAGGCCGAGATGGTGAGCCTCATGCCGCGAGATGCTCCCCGGTGATGATGTCTTCCACCTCCTGGATCGAGGAGGTCCTGGGGGACAGGTCGTCGGCCACGATAGCGCCGCGCCGCATGACGACGATGCGGTCCACGACTTGAAAGACGTGGTGGATGTTGTGCGCGATGAAGATACAGGAATGCCCGGTGTCCCGCGCCTCCCGCACGAAGCGCAGGACGCCCTGCGTCTCGGCCACGCCAAGGTTGTTGGTGGGCTCGTCGAGGATGATAATGTCGCTGTCGAAGTACATGGCGCGGGCGATGGCGACGGCCTGTCGCTCCCCACCCGAGAGCGACCCGATGGGCGTCGTGGGCGGAATGTTCTTGGAGATGCCGACCCGCCGCAGCAGGTCCGCCGCGACGTGGTTCATCCGGTCGATGTCCATGCGGTCCAGGAAGCCCGGCCCCTTGCGCAACTCGCGGCCCAGGAAGAGGTTGCGCGCGATGGACAGCTGCGGGACCAGCGCCGAATCCTGGTAGATCGTCTCGATCCCGTTGGCGATCGCGTCGAGCGTGGAGCGCATCCGCACGGGCCGCCCCTTGATGACGATCTCGCCCGAGGTGTAGGGTACCGCCCCCGAGAGCACCTTGATGAGCGTGGACTTGCCCGCGCCGTTGTCGCCCAGGAGCCCCACGATCTCGCCCCGTCGGATCTGGAGGTTGACCCCGCGCAGCGCCCGGACGCGGCCGTAGGACTTCTCGATATTGCGCATGTCGACAAGGATCTCGGCCATCTCAGGTCCCCGCGTTGTGGCGGCGCTCCAGCGCCGAATGGAGGGCCATCATCCCCAGAATGATCGCGCCGATGAAGATGTTGTAGGCGAGGCCCGGCACCCCGATCATGACGATGCCGTTGCGCATGAGGCGCAGGATCAGCACGCCCAGCACGGTGCCGACGATGGTGCCGCGTCCCCCCGTCAGGACGGTGCCTCCGATCACCACCATGGCGATGACCTCCAGCTCGTAGCCCGTGCCCGAGTTGGGGTTCGCGGCCGACACGCGAATGGAGGAGATCATCCCCGCCAGCGCGGCCATGGCGGCCGAGACCATGAACAGGATCACCTTCACGCGGCCGATCTTCACGCCGCGGTTGCGGGCCGCGCCCGGGTTGCCGCCCGTGGCCTGGATCCAGTTGCCGAAGCGCGTGCGCGTGAGCACGTAATGGAACAGCACTGCCAGCAGGACGAACCAGACAAGGCTCATGTAGAGTCGCAGACCGCCGGTGCAGGTCTCGCCCTCCCCGCCCAGGCAGAAGCCGCCCACGAGGACCTGGCTCAGCCATTGATCGCCCGCGCTCCAGGTCCGTTGTGGAAAGCCGTCGGTCAGCCAGAGCGCCGTGCCCCGTACCACCAGCAGCATCCCCAGCGTGACAAGAAAGCTTGGGATGCCGAGCCGGGTGACGAAAAGGCCGTTGACCCAGCCGATCAGCAGCGCCGCCCCGATCGCCACCAGGAACGCCAGCGGCAGCGCCATGGCTCCGGTGTTGAACAGCGTCCACATCAGGACGGGGGCGAAGCCGAAGACCGAGCCCACGGACAGGTCGAATTCGCCCGAGGTCATCAGGAGCGTCATGGCCAGCGCGATAAGGCCCAGCTCGACCGTGAAGGTCAGCGCGTTCCCGATGTTGGTGAGCGACAGGAAGGCCGGGTTGATGGACGTGAAGACGACCAGCATCAGCACGAGAAGTACGAGCGGGCCGAACTCGGGCTTGGCGATGAAGGCGCGAAGGAGCCCCGGGGCCGATGCGCCGCCAGGGGGAAGAGTCGTGCTGCGGTCGGTCATGGGGATCTCCTGGCCGGAGGTGACGAAAGGGCCGCCCGCGCCGGTCGGGCGGCCCGGCATGCGTCAGTTGCCGCCCATGATCCCGTGATAGAGCGGCGCCTGCTCGGCCTCGTAGAGCGCGCCGGTGATGATGTCGAAGCCGATGGGGACGCCCGAGGACTCCATCAACAGCGACGACAGGCAGAGGTACGAGGTCGCCTGCGGGTCCTGCCACATGGCGGCGTTGACGTAGCCGTCCATGACCGCCTGCGTGGTGTCGAGGCTGTTGCCCCAGCCCACGACCGGGATCTCGCCCGCGGCGATGCCCGCCTGCTGCCAGACGCGCTGCACCGAGCCCGTGACCATGTCCCCGAGACCGATCATCGCGGCGATCCGCTCGCGGTTGGCGGTCAGGTAGTCTGTCATCCGGGTGATAACCTCGGCTTGGTCAAGCGTGGCGTCTGTGACCTCCCAGGTGATGCCCAGGGGCTCGAAGACCTCGGCGATGCCCTTCTCCTCCTCAACGCCGTAGGAAGCGCCGGGGACCTCGACGGGCATCCAGACGAAGTCGCCCTCCTGGACGTGGCCGTTGTCCACGAGGTACTGCGCCCATTGCCGGCCCACCGAGAGGAGGTCACCGCCCACATAGGCGTTCCAGTCCGGCGCATCGTCCGATGTGTTGAAGTTCACGATCGGGATGCCGGCGGCCCGGGCCTCGGCCACCACCTCGGTCATCGATCCCGGGTCGGGGCTCGTGGAGCAGATGCCGTCGGCGCCGGCGGCAATGGCGGCACGCACCGCCTCCTGCTGCGAAGGGACATCGCCCGAGTGGAACGAGGTGTTCACCGTCTGGCCTGTGTCGGTGCCCCATTGCTCGGCGCCCTGAAGGAAGTACGTCCAGACCGGGTCGGCGGGCGATCCGTGCGAGATCCAGTAGAAGGTCTTGGCCTCCTGGGCCATCGCACCGGTGGCAAGGGCCAGCGCCGCGGCTGCCCCCAAGAACGTGCGTCTCAGCATGGTTCGTCTCCTCCGCTGTGGGTGTGGCGTGGGGCTCTGGCGGCCCCTTGCCGGGTCCGGGCGATCTGGCGGGACGCGGCCCTGGGGCCGGATCCGAAGGCGCGAGCCGATCCGCCCGACGGCAGCCCGCGCTTCATGCTAGTGCCACGCCCCCCGATCGGGGAAGGGCCATCCCGGCATCCGGCGGCACGTCATTCGGCGGCACGTCCTGCGGCACGCCCGTCCAGGCCGGACAGGAATGCGTCCAGCTCGGCCGGCGGCATGCGCACGAGGTGCCGGTTCTCGGGGTAAGCGCCGCTCTCCACGTCCGTCACGAACTCGCGGAAGGCCGCGACGCGCTCCTGCTGGAGGCGGTCGAACTCGGCGGCGAAATCGCGGTAGACCTTGGCGTGGCGGGGGACATGGCCGCGGTTGGCGCCCAGGATGTCCTCGGCGAAGAGGTACTGCGCGTCGCAGCCCGGCCCCGAGCCCATCGACCAGAGCAGGATGCCGACGCGGTCGCTGATGGCGGAGGCGACCTCGGCCGGGACGACCTCGATCTCCACCGCGAAGGCCCCGGCGCTCTCGTAGGCTTTGACCTCCTCGTAGAGCCGCAGCGCCGTCTCGGCGGTCTTGCCCACGGCCCGGAAGCCCCCCGTCCAGGTCGCGCGCGACGGCACGAGGCCCACATGGCCCACGACGGGGATGTGCTCGCGGGCGAGGTGCTCGACGGTCCGCAGGCTCCCCGAGCAGTAGACCGCGTCCGCGCCTTTGCCCATGGCCTCGCCCGCCCAGCGCAAGTAGTCGTCGGGCCTGCCCGCCTCCAGATGCGTGAGGCCGGTCATGGAAAAGATGGAAGGGGCCACCTCGCGGTAGCGCGGACGGGCGAGCAGGTCGAGCGGCACCGAGGCCACGTCGATGCCAGCGGCCTCCGCGGCCTCTGCCTCATCCAGGCTGAAGTAGCGCAGCATGGTGAGCTGGCGTCGTCCCTTCAACGCGCGGAGGTCGGCAACGGTCGGTCGCGGTCGCATCATCGGTCCTTGTCGGCCATGGGGGTTCGATCTCAGGCGGTCGCGCGTTCGGGGACGGCGGTGTGCAGGTCCTCCTTGTAGGGGCGGGCGGTGGGCGGCAACTCGCGCTTCAGGTAGTAGCCCGGCTCGCGCCGCTGCCGAAGGACGGCCCCGAACATCTCCTTGTAGGCCGCCCATATCGAGGGATTGGGTGGCGGCAGGTCGTGCTTGATGGCCTCATGGAGCCGGGGCAGCGCGTGGTACGGCACCATGGGGAACATGTGGTGCTCCACGTGGTAGTTCATGTTCCAGTAGATCCAGCGGCTGATCGGGTTCATGTAGACCGTCCGCGAGTTCAGCCGGTGGTCGAGCACGTCCTCCGCCAGGCCACCGTGCTGCAGCAGCCCCGTCATCACCATGTGCCAGCAGCCATACAGGCGCGGCAGCCCGACGAGCAGGAAGGGGATGACCGACCGCCAGCCCTGCCCCGCCAAGAGCATCGCCAGCGCCACGAGGACGGTCGCCGCATAGATCGCCATGTGGACGCGCGCCCAGAAGATCGCCTTGGGCCACTCGCTTTCGGGAATGTAGTCCCTTTCATCGGCCGACAGCACGCCGGCTGCGTTGCGGGCCAGGACCTTGAGGCTATGCCAAGCGTCCACGAGGCCCACGTAGGCCAGCGCCTTGAGCCCGAGCTTGATGGGGTGCATCCAGGCGATCTCGGCATCGCGGCCGACGATGATGGTGTCGGTGTGGTGCCGTGCGTGGCTCCAGCGCCAGTTCACCGGGTTCCGCATCACTTGGAACGACGCGATGTGGTAGACGGCGTCATTCATCCAGGGCGTTCGAAACGCGGTGCCGTGGCCGCATTCGTGCCAGCGCGAGTCGCAAGCCGACCCGTAGACGACCCCATAGGCAATCCAGAAAGGCACCGACAACCACGGGTGGCCTGTGACCGAAAGCCAGACCGCGACGCCACCGAAGACGACGTGAAGCGCGATCCACAGGATCGTGTCCCGGATCGCCGGACCGTCGCTGCGGGTCATCAGCTCCTTCATAACCTTGCGCGGCACCTCGGTGTGGTACCATTCGGCCGCCGCGAGGCCCATTTCGACCGCGCGACGCGAGGACTCGCCGGTGAGCGCGTAGTCGCGGAACGTCCGGGGCTGCGCCGGGACAGGAGGGGACGATGACGGAACACTGGTCATGAGGGAACCTCCGTCAGGACGCGGGGCGGCAACCGCGCGGCCGGGAACCAGGTCGGCCGCGCAGGTCCGGCCAGACTCCGGCAGGTTCCTCACTCGTGCAACGAAGGACCCCATCAGATCACATCAGTCCGGGCCCGCTCCGCTTTCTCCGACAAGGCCCGGACAGGCTGACAAAGGGCGCGGTGGGCCCTAGCCTTCCGGGCAGACAGCACGAGAGCCGGAGGGCCATGGGCCGGGCCACCATTAGCGACGTCGCGCGCCGGGCGCAGGTGTCCACGGCCACGGTGGACCGGGCGCTGAACGGACGCGCGGGCGTCAGCGCCGCCAATCGGCAGCGGGTCTTCGAGGCGGCGCGCGACCTGGGCTACCTGCCTTCCGAGGGCATGGTGCCCTTGCCCACCCGCCCAGCCCATCTCGAGTTCTACCTGCCGGCCGGCAGCAACAGCTTCATGCGCAGCCTCGCCAGTCGCATCGCGGGGTTTGCGGCCTCCCTGCCCTTGGTGGCCTCCTGCCGCATCGTGACCATGGACGGCATCGGCCCCGACGCCCTGGCCCGTGCGCTCGACCGGATCGGTCCGCGCACGAGCGGCGTGGGCCTCGTCACCACCGACCACCCCCGCACCCGGGCCATGATCCACCAGCTGACCGAGGGAGGCGTGCGGGTCGTCACCATCGCTTCGGACCTGCCCGGGACCTCGCGCTCGGCCTATGTGGGTGTAGACAATCACGCGGCCGGGCGGACGGCGGCTCTGCTCATGGGGCTCACGGCCGGCCCCGCCGAGCGGTCGGTGGCGTTGTTCCTGGGCTCCCGCGCCTTCCACGGCCATCAGGAGCGCGAGCGGGGCTTCCGCGCACTCGTGCGGGAGCGCTTCCCTAACCTCCGGCTCTTGCCCGCTTTCGAGACGGGCGAGGATAACGCGCGCTCCCACCCGGCCATGGCGCGGCTTCTGCGCCAGGTGCCCGACCTGGGTGGCGTCTACTGCATCGGAGCGGGCCGCTCGGGGATCGTCGAGGCCCTTCGCGGCGTGCCGGGGGCCGCGCGCCCCTTCGTCATCATGCACGACCTGACCGAGATCACGCGCGCTTGGCTCGCTGCGGACCAGGTGGATGTCATCGTCGACCAGAACGCCCGGCTCGTGGGCGAGCAGTCGGTCATCCGGCTCCTGGGCTCGATCGCAACCACTGCCCCTTTCCTGGCGGACAAGGACATCGAGCCGCGCATCGTCCTGAAGGAGAACCTGCCCCGGTGATCGGCCGCCCGCGCGTTTGCGCGTGACGGAACGTCCCAGCCCCGTGCTAGGCTGCCCAGGCACGGCTTGGGGAAGCGACGGCGACGGAGACGCAGGGGAGGGCGGAGCAGGGACATGGAGGTCGGGCTTTCCAATCAGGTCATCGTCGTGACCGGGGCCGCAAGCGGCATCGGAGCGGCCATCGCGCAGCGCGCCGCGTCCAGCGGCGCCGAAGCCCTCCTTCTCGTCGACCGGGACGCGGACGGCCTTCGGGCGATGGAGCGGCGGCTGGCCTCGGTCGGCGCGACCGTGGCGGGTGCGTCGGTGGACCTGCGGGACCCCGCGTCGAGCGCCGCCGTCGCACGGGAGGGAGTCGAGCGGTTCGGCCGCATCGACGGCTTGGTCAATGCCGCGGGGCTTACCACCCGGGCCTCGTTCCGGGACGGCACGCCCGAGGTCTGGGACGACCTCTTCGCCGTGAACGCCCGCGCACCCTTCCTCCTGATGCAGGCCGCCATCGTCGACATGACGGCCCGCGCCACGCCCGGAACCATCGTCAACATCCTGTCGATGAACGCCCACTGCGGGTCTCCTGAGCTTGCCATCTACTCGGCCACCAAGGGGGCGTTGGCGACGTTGACCCGGAATGCGGCTCACGCGCACCTGCGCGACCGCATCCGGGTCAACGGCATCAATCTGGGCTGGGTCGCCACAGAGGCGGAGCACCGCATGCAGTCCGAGACGCTGGGCCTCGGGCCGGGCTGGCTCGCGGCCGCCGCGGCGCGGATGCCGCTCGGGCGGCTGCTGGAGGCCGAAGAGGCCGCGCGCCTTGCGGTGTTCCTCCTGAGCAAAGCCTCGGCCCCGATGACCGGCGCGCTGATCGACCTAGAGCAGAGGGTGACCGGGGCGCCGGGCTGAGCGGAGGAAGAGCCCATGATCCGCGATTATGATGGACTCGTCGCCGCGCTCGTCGCCCGAAAGGGACAGCTGAGCCGGCGGCATGGCGAGGTCGCGCGCTTCGTCCTGAACCATCCCGAGGACGTGGCTCTCAACTCCATCGTGCGGCTGGCCGAGCAGGCGGGGGTTCCGCCCGCGACGATCACGCGCTTTGCCAAGGAACTGGGTTTTGCGGGCTTCGCCGACCTCCAGCGCGTCTTCCGCGAGCGGCTGCTGGGCCCACGCCCCGCCTATTCCGCGCAGATGTCCGGGCTGCAGGCACGACCCGAGCCTGGCGGGGTCGAGGACGTGGACCTCGACGATCCTGACCGAGTCTTCGACGGCTTCGTGCAGGCGGCGGTCGGCTCGCTGCTGCGGATCAGCCAGACCTTGGACCGGACGGCGCTCGATGGTGTCGTGGCGGCGCTCGCGGCCAGCGACGCCGTCCATGTCGCGGCCGCGCGGGGGGCCTTCGGAATTGGAGCCTACGCCTTCTATGGGCTTGCCCGGTCCGGCAAGCGCGCGCATCTGCTTGACAACCTGGGCGCGATGCGAGCCGAGCAGGTCGCATCCATGGGCCCGGGGGATGCCCTTCTGGCCCTGACCTTCGACGACTACACCCCCGAGACGGTGGAGATCGCCCGTCGGGTCGCAGAAACCGGGCGGCCGGTCCTGGCGATCACCGACAACGAACTGAGCCCCATCGCCGGGCTTGCCCGCCACGTTCTCTACGTCAAGGAGGCCCGGCTGGGTCACTTCCGGTCGCAGGTGCCCGCACTGGTGGTCTGCCAAGCGATCATCGTCAGCTTGGGCCGGCGGCTTGGGGCCGGCGGCGATGAACACTTCGTTGCAAATTCGGTGAAATGAAAAACCACTTGCAGCGAAGCGGGGCCTTGGAGGAGAGTCGGCCAAGGGAGGACAAGGATGGCCGCAGCCGCCTTCGACTTTTCAGGGGCCGAGGTCCTGGTGATCGGCGCGAGCCGGGCCGGGATCGGGGCCGCCGTTGCGCGGGCGTTCCAGGACAGCGGGGCCCGCGTCGCCATCACGGGGGCCGAGCCTAAGCCTGTCGAGGAGGACCGGGGCCGCTTCCCGTACATCTGCCTGGACGTGACCGACCTCGACGCCGTGCGCGCCTTGGCCGAGTCGACCGGCCGGCTTGATGTCCTCGTGAACTGCGCCGCAATCACCCGGCGCGGGGAAGAGATGGAGCCGGGCTTCTTCCAACGCGTCGTCGACGTGAACCTGCACGGCACCTTCCGGACCGCGCTGGCCTTCCACCCGCACCTCAAGGCGAGCGCGGGCGCGGTCGTGAACATTGCCTCGATGTACGCGGGCTTCGGCAGTCCCCGGAACCCGGCCTACGGCGCCAGCAAGGCGGCGGTCGTCCAGCTCACCAAGTCGCTGGCCATCGCCTGGGCGCCGGATGGGATCCGGGTCAACGCCGTAGCGCCCGGCTTCATCCTGACCGAGCAGTCGGCCCGGAGCCGGACCGACCCCGCCCATGTCGCCGCCGTCACGGCGCGCACCCCCCTAGGCCGATGGGGCGAGCCTGACGACATCGCGGGGACAGTGCTGTTCCTGGCCTCGTCGGCGGCGGGCTTCATGACCGGCGCCTGCCTGCCCGTGGATGGAGGCTACTCCGTTGTGTGAGGGACGAGAATGGGCATGAGCCGACCCGGTGCCGCCGTGATCGGCACGGGCTTCATCGGGACGGTGCATCTCGGGGCCCTGCGGCGCCTCGGCGTGCGGGTCGCGGGCGTCCTGGGCAGCAGCGCGGGGCGGGGCAGGGAAAGGGCGGCGGCGCTGGGTGTCGATCGGGCCTATGCCTCGCTCGACGAGTTGCTGGGCGATCCGGCGGTGGACGTGGTCCATGTCACCTCGCCCAACCACCTGCACTACCCGCAGGTGAAGCAAATTCTGGCCGCGGGCCGCCATGTCGTCTGCGAAAAGCCCTTGGCCATGACCGCCGCCGAATCGGCCGAGATGGTCGCGCTGGCGCGAGACAGCGGCCGTGTCGCGGCGGTCTGCTACAACGTCCGCTTCTATCCGTTGAACCAGCAGGCCCGGGGCATGGTGCAGGACGGCAGGCTGGGAGAGGTCCGGCTCGTGACCGGTCACTACCATCAGGACTGGCTGGCCAAGGACACCGATTGGAATTGGCGGCTCACTTCCGAGGCCGGGGGCGCGCTGCGCGCCGTGGGCGACATCGGCACGCACTGGGTGGACCTCACGAGCTTCGTGACCGGGTTCCGGCCCACGGCGGTGCTGGCCGAGCTGTCCACCTTCATCCCAGAGCGCCACCGCCCCCTCGGCCCCGTCGAGACGTTCGCGAAGGCCGACGATACCAAGACCGAACCGGTGCCGATCGCGACGGAAGATGCCGCCTTGATCCTGTTGCGTTACCCCAACGGCGCACGCGGGTCGCTCACGGTGAGCCAGGTGAGCCCAGGGCGCAAGAACATGCTCCAGTGGGACATCTCCGGGTCGGCCGCCTCGGCGGCTTGGCAGTCCGAGACGCCGGACCACCTGTGGATTGGCTACCGCGACGGGCCGAACCAGATCCTGCAACGCGATCCGGGCCTGATGAATGCGTTGGGCGCAGCGGCGGCCAGTCTGCCGGGCGGCCATGTCGAAGGATTCGCCGACAGCTTCTTCGCGCTATTCCGCCAAGTCTACGCCGACGTGGAGGCCGGGGGACGGCAGCCCGGCTCCACCTACGCGGGCTTCGAGGACGGCCATTACGAGATGCGGTTCTGCGAGGCGGTGCTGCAAAGCGCAGGGAACGGAGCCTGGGCCGATGTGCGCGACTGAAGGGAAGACATCATGAAGCTCGGCCTGCTCACGGCCCCGTTCCCGGACACCGACCTCCTGGCCGTTGCCGATTGGGCGTCAGGCGTAGGATTTGAGGTGCTGGAGATCGCCTGCTGGCCGCGTGCAGGCGGCGAGACGCGGCGCTACGCCGGGACGTCGCACATCGACGTGGACGACCTGACCGACGAGCGGGCGGGCGAGGTCGTGGCCGCCCTGGCCGAGCGGGGGATCGGGATCTCTGCGCTGGGCTACTACCCCAACCCGCTCCACGCCGAGGCCGACCACCGCGACCGGGTGATCGGGCATCTGCGAAAGGTGATCGCGGCGGCGGCGCGGATGAAGGTGCCGGTCGTGAACACGTTCCTTGGCGGCGACCGCACGCTGCCCCTCGACCGCAACTGGGAACGCGCGCAGGCGATCTGGCCGGGTATCCTCGCCCATGCGCGCGACCACGGCGTGACGCTCGCCTTTGAGAACTGCCCCATGATCTTCAGCCAGGATGAATGGCCGGGCGGGCACAACATCGCCTATTCGCCCAAGATCTGGCGTCGCATCCTCGAATGGGACGGCGTGGGGATGAATTACGACCCCTCGCACCTCGTCTGGCAGATGATCGACCAAGGCCGCTTCATCCGAGAGTTCGGCGCCCGCATGGTCCATGTCCATGCCAAGGACCTGATGATCGACCGCGACGGCCTTTACGAGAACGGCATCCTTTCGCTGGGAATGGGCTGGCAAGTGCCGCGGATGCCCGGCCTGGGCGACGTCGACTGGGCAGAGATCTTCTCGGGCCTGTACCGTGTCGGCTACGACGGCCCGGTCGTCATCGAGCACGAGGATCGCCGCTTCGAGGGCACGGACGACAAGGTCAAGCGCGGTTTCCTGTTGGCGCGTGACGTGCTTCGGCCTTACGTGAAATGACAAGAACCAAGAATCGACATCGGGGAGGATCACAATGACGCATCGGCATCGGGCCGTGGCTTTGGCCGCGCTGCTCGTGGGCATGGGTGGGATGGCCGCGGCCCAGGACACCTACACCATCGGCATTTCCAACACCGTGCAGGGCAACGGTTGGCGCGAGCAGATGATCTGCGCGATGAAGGCGCAGGCGCTCGACTCCGGCAAGGTAGCCTCGCTCAACATCGCCCACCGCAACACCGACGCGGCGGGCCAGCTCGAAGACATCCGCAACCTGATCCAGGCGGGCGTGGACGCCATCGTCGTGAACCCGGCCAACCCGGAAGGCATCAACGACGCCATCAAGGAGGCCACCGCTGCGGGCATCGTCGTGGTCGCCGTCGACCAGGCGGTGACGGAACCCTCGGCCTACGTCATCTCGAACAATCAGGAGGAGTACGCCTATCTTGGCGCCAAGTGGCTGTTCGAGCAGATGGGCGGGTCCGGCGACGTGGTCTACATGCGCGGCGCGGCCGGGGCCTCGGCCGACGACGACCGCGACCGCGGCTTCAAGCGGGCGCTGGAAGAATATCCCGAGATCAACGTGGCCCAGGAGGTCTTCACCGGCTGGCAGCAGGACCAGGCCAAGCAGCAGATCCTCGACTTCATCGCGAGCGGCATCCCCTTCGACGGCATCTGGACGAGCGGGATCGACAACGTGATCGTCGACGCGCTGGTGGAGTCCGAGGTGCCGCTGGTGCCGGTCGTGGGCGCCGACAACGCGGGCTTCGTGGGCCAGCTCCTCGACGTCGAGGGCCTGCAGGGCGCGGCGGTGACGAACCCGGGCTCCGTGGGCGGGGCGGGCGTGGCGCTGGCGCTCCAGATCCTGGACGGACAGGTGCCAGCCGAACAGACGGTGCTGGTCACACCCGAGCTTTGGGACAACGCCTCCGAGGACGGCCGCGCCAAGCTCGAAGGCGCGCAGAACCCCGACCTCGATCCCGAATGGCCGGTCAGCGTCTCGATCCCCGGATGGACGACTTACGACATGGCAGAGATCATCGCCTGCAAGGGCCCGGGCGAGTGACACCGGAGGGCCCCCGGCCGCGCGCCGGGGGCTTCCCTTCAAGAAGGCAGGACCGACCGAGATGCCGATGACCCAGGCCGAGGCCGGGCTCCCAGCCCTCGACGCGCAGGGCGTGTCGAAACGGTTCGGGGCCGTGGTGGCGCTGCGCGACGCTGCCCTGACGGTCCGGCGAGGCGAAGTGGTGGCCCTCATGGGCGCCAACGGCGCGGGCAAGTCCACCTTCGTAAAGATCCTGACCGGCGCGCTGCGCCGCGATGGCGGCGATGTCCGTATTCGGGGGCAGGACACCCACTTGGCCTCCCCGGCAGGCGCGCGGGCGGCGGGACTGATCCCGGTTTACCAGGAGCCCTCGCTCATCCGCGACCTCGACGTGGCGGACAACCTCCGGCTAGGCCGCACCCCGGCCGACCCCTTCCTCCACTGGGTGCGGGAACTGGGCATCCCCGATCTCCGGCTTGACGACCGCGCCGGCGACCTGCCGCTCGCCACGCTGCGCGTCCTTGACCTCGCTCGCGCCCTCGCGGCCGAACCCGACGTCCTGATGCTCGACGAGATGACGGCGGCGCTGCCCACCGACCTTGTGGAGCGCGTGCTTCGCGTTGTGCGCGGGCAGGCCGACGGGGGTCGGGCCGTCATCTACATCTCGCACCGCTTCGCGGAGATCGCGCAGATCTGCGACCGTGCGACCGTGCTGCGCGACGGGGCGACCGTGGGCGACCTGCCCATCGAGCCCGGTGTCGAGGACCGTGTGGTCGAACTGATGCTGGGCGCGGCCCTGACCCCAGCGGCGGCGCGGGACGGCGGGCCTCGGGCAATGACGGGCGAGCCGCGCCTGCACGTGCGGGGCCTGTCGTCAGGCGCCCGGCTCGCCGACGTGTCCTTCGACCTGCACCGGGGCGAGGTCCTGGGCGTGGTCGCGCTCGAAGGACAGGGCCAGGACGAGTTGTTCGAGGTGCTGGCGGGTCAGCGCCGTGCCAGCGGCGGGACGATCGAGATCGAGGGCCGCCCCCAGCGGTTCCGCCATCCCGCCGATGCCATCGCGGCAGGCCTGAGCTTCGTGCCCGGCGACCGGGCCGACGCGCTGCTCATGGTCCGCTCGGTCCGCGAGAACATCGCCCTGCCCATTCTGGCGCCCTTGCGGCGCTGGGGCGCGATCCCCATGCGGACCGAGGGCGCCCGCGTGGCATCCGCCATCGAACGCCTGCAGATCGACACGCGGGCCCAGGGCGAGGTCCGGCGGCTCTCGGGCGGCAACCAGCAGAAGGTCACCATCGGGCGCTGGGTCGCGGGCGAGGTTCGCACCCTTCTCCTGTTCGATCCGACGCGAGGCATCGACGTGCGGACCAAGCGGCAGATCTACGGGCTCGTGCGGGATCTCGCCGATCAGGGCGCGTCCATCCTGTACTACACCTCGGAGTTGCCCGAGATCCCGCAAGCCTGCGACCGCGTGGTGGTGATCTTCAACGGGCGCGTCGTCGAGATCCTCGATGTGGCGGAGGCCACGGAGGAACGGCTCATGCGCGCCGCCTATGGCCTGACGAGCCCCGAAGGCCGCAGGGCCGTCGCCGGGGCTGGCCGGGCATGACGCGGACGCTCCGGCGCAGCGGCTGGGTTCTCGGGCTCGCGGCGCTCCTCGCGGCGCTTCTCCTGCTGACAAAGCTCATCCAACCCGGCTTCGGGGCCTCGGGGATCGAATCCCTCGTCCGCGCCGCCCTGCCCTTCGCCTTCGCGACCGCGGCCCTGGCCGTCGTGGTTATCGCGGGCGGGATCGACCTGTCGGTGGCCTCCATGATGGCCGTAGCCAGCGTCACCGCCGCCGTCCTTATGGAGAGTGCCGGAGAGGCCGCGACGGTGCCGGTGGTCCTTCTGGTGCTCCTTGTCGGGATCGCGATGGGGGCGATCAACGGCGCGCTGGTGGTCTGGACGCGCCTGCCCGACATCGTCGTCACGCTGGCCATGCTCTTCGTCTGGGAAGGGGTCGCGCTCCTCATCCTCCAGGCTCCTGGCGGGGCTGCGACACCCTGGTTGCGACAACTCATCGTGGGGCCATTCCCCATTCCCGGGCTGCCGGAGGGCGCGACGGCGTTCCTCCCGAAGTCGCTGGTCGTGCTGGTCTTCTGCCTGGCTCTGGTCTGGCTTCCGCTGCGCCGCTCGCGGCTGGGGCTGTCCATCTACGCCATCGGCAGTGACCCGACGGCCGCTTTCCGCTCGGGCGTGGCGATCGGCCCGACGCGGATCGCGGCCTACGGCATCGCCGGGCTGCTCGCTGCGCTGGGTGGCCTGTCCCTGACGCTCAGCACTGGGATCGGCGAGCCCATCCCCGGCCCGTACCTCCTGGCCGCGGTCGCGGCGGTGGTACTGGGCGGCGTGGCGCTCACCGGCGGGCGGGGGGGCCTTCTAGGCCCCATCCTCGCCGTGCTGATCCTGCGGGTCGTGAGGCTCATCCTCACGCTGCTGTCGGTCGACCCGAACGTGACGACCATCATCGAGGGAACCATCATGGCCGTGGTCGTGATGCTGGGGGGCCTCTTGGCCATGAGGGAGCGGCGGGCATGAGCGTCGAAACGGCACGGCCTTCGGTCCTGGGGCGGGCGGGGCGGTTCTTGCGGGACCATCCGACGGTGACCCTGATCCTTCTCCTGCTGGCGCTGGTGGCGCTGCTGCAGGTCCTGCGGCCCGGCATCGTTAACGAGCGGTGGATCGGCAACACCGTCAAGTTCGCCATCCCGCTGGCGATGCTCGCGGCCTGCCAGACGCTCACCATGCTTACCGGAGGAATCGACCTGTCGGCCGGCACGGTGGCCACGATCAGCGCCTTTGTGGTCGCCACGCAGGCGCCGCTGGTGGGGACAGGTCCGGCCCTCCTGATCGCGCTCTTTCCTGCGATCATTTTGGGGCTCCTCAACGGCTTCGGAGTGGGGATCTGCCGCGTCCACCCGCTCATCATGACGCTGGGCACCGGGCTCATCGGGATCGGCTGCCTGCAGGTTTACCAGCGCAGCGTCATCGCGACAGGCTCTGTCGTGCCGCCGATCCTCGAATGGCTGGGGACTGGGCGGACGGGGGGCCTGCCCAACGCCCTTGTCCTCTTCCTGCCTTTCGCCGCGCTGATCCTCTGGGCGCAGGGCCGCTCGGGCTTCGGGCGTCTCCTTTACGCCCTGGGGGCCAACGAAGACGCGGCGCGGCTGTCGGGCGTGCGGGCCTGGCAGGTCTATCTGGCGCTTTACGCACTGTCGGGGCTGATCGCCGGTCTCGCGGGCTTGGTCTACGTGGGCCTCATCAAGGCGCCCTCGCTGTCCTTGGCCGAGCCGCTGCTCCTGCCCTCGGTCGCTGCGGCGGTGATCGGCGGGACGTCGATATTCGGCGGGCGTGGTGGCTACGCGGGCACTATCGTCGGCGCCCTGATCCTGACCGTGCTGGGCACGCTTCTTACCCTTCTGCAGATGCCCGAGGGGGCGCGGCGCATCCTGTTCGGGCTCATCATACTGTTCGTGACCACCGCCTACCTGAGGCTCACGGACCAAGGCTGACGGAGGAACTCATGGCACCGTTCCGCATCGCCGGCATCAGCTTCGACCACATGCACATGGGCGACCTGCTGCGCCTCGTGCACGAGCATCCCGGGGCCGAGATCGCCGGGATATTCGACCCCAACCCCGCCCGGATGGCCCACTCCGTCGAAGCCTTCGGCCTGCCCGAAGATCGTGTCTTCACCGATTTCGACACCTGCATGCGGACCGCGCGACCCGACCTCGCGATCCTCTGCGCCGCGACCGCCGACCACGCGACCTACGCGGAACGGATCGCGGCGTACGGAGCCCATCTCCTTGTGGAAAAGCCCTTCGCCGCCTCGGTCGAGGACGCGCGGCGCATGATCGCGGCCATGGCGCCCACGGGCCGGCTCCTCGCGATCAACTGGCCGCTGGCCTGGGTCGAATCGCACGTCACCGCCAAGCGGCTGATCGACGACGGCGTCATCGGACAACTGTTTGAGGTGCATCACTACGGCGGCAACCGGGGACCGCTCTATCACCTCGCCGACAAGGTCGAGGTCTCGCCCGAGGAGGTGGAGCGCCAGAAGCCCTCCTCCTGGTGGTACAAACGGGCCTCGGGCGGGGGCAGCCTCCTCGATTACCTGGGCTACGGCGCCACGCTGGGCACCTGGTACATGGACGGCGAGGCGCCGCTGGAGGTCACCTGCGTCGTGGACGAGACGCCAGGGATCGAGGTCGACCAGCACTCCATCACCGTCTGCCGGTACGCGCGGGGCCTCTCCAAGATGGAGACGCGCTGGGGCACCTTCACCGACCCCTGGACCGTCCAGCCGCAGCCCAAGTGCGGCTTCGTCGTGGTGGGCACCGATGGCACGATCTCGAGCTACGACTACGAGGATCACGTCACGGTCCAGACCCGGGCACGGCCCGAGCCCATGCCCGTTCCAGCCACTTCCTTGCCCAAGGGTCGGCAAAATCCCATCGAGTACATCTTGGGCTGCATCGAGCGGGGCGAGCCTCCGAGCGGGCCGCTCGACCCGGCCCTGAGCCTGACGGCCCAGCGGATCGTCGACACGGCGGCGCGCTCGGCCCGCGAGAAGCGCACGCTCGGGCTGCTGCCATGACCGGGTCGACGCCCGACCCCGACACTTACGCGCTGCGGTCCGGCGAGGTGCCCGACTTGCCCGCGCCGGACCTGCCCTACCTTCCCCCGGGGCCCCGGGCCTACCGGCCGCGCATCGGGCTGATCGGGGCGGGCGGCATCGCGGCCAGCCATCTCGACGCTTACGGCGCCGCCGGATGGGAAGTGGCTGCGATCTGCAACCGGACCCGCTCCAAGGCCGAGGAACGGGCGCGGACCTACGCGCCGCAGGCGCGGGTGACGGACAGCGTGGACGACGTCCTGTCCGATCCCACTATCGACGTGGTCGATGTCACGCCGCACCCCGCCGACCGCCTCCCGATCCTTGAGGCCGCGCTGCGGGCGGGCAAGCACGTCCTGTCGCAGAAGCCTTTCGTGCTGGACCTCGACAAGGGCGAGCGCCTGATCCGGCTCGCCGACGACCGGGGCCTGAGGCTCGCGGTCAATCAGAACGGCCGCTGGGCGCCGCACCTCGCCTGGATGCGCCAAGCGGTGCGGGCCGGGCTGATCGGCGAAGTGGTGAGCTGCCACGTCGCCATCCACTGGAACCACGGCTGGATCGCCGGCACACCCTTCGAGCGTGTCGAGGACCTGATCCTCTATGACTTCGCCATCCACTGGTTCGACTTCTTGGAATCGGTGACGGAGGGCCGCGCCCGCAGCGTGTTTGCCACCTCCGCGCGGGCCCGGGGACAGGCCGCCGCCGTGCCGCTACTCGCGCAGGTGCTCGTGCGGCTCGATGGAGGGCAGGCATCGTTGGCCTTCGACGGCGCGCTCCCGCTGGGGTCGCGCGACACGACCTTCGTCGGCGGTACGCGGGGCAGCCTCGTGAGCGACGGGCCCGACCTGGGGACCCAATCCGTCACCCTGACCACGGCCGAGGGGCGGTCGCGGCCGCGCCTTCATGGGGAATGGTTCAACAACGGGTTCCGCGGGGCCATGGGCGAACTGCTGTCCGCCATCGAGGATGGGCGGGAGCCCGAGAACGGCGCGCGCGCGAACCTGCGCAGCCTGGCCCTGGCCTTCGCCGCTATCGCCTCCGCCCGGACCGGCCGCGAGGTGGCCGTCGGAGAGACGCGACGCTTGGGAACCTGAGCCCCTCGCGACGACAGGTCGTTCATCGTTCTGGTCCCCTCTCCGGATTCGATTCCGAACGTCGTGCGGTTGCCCTGGGGCTCTCCAGAGCAGAGATCACCACGTCCCCGGCCGAACCCGGAGAGGAGGGCGCAGGAACAGGGGCCATTCGGCCTCCTCATGGCGTCGCGCCAGCTCCGTGCCCGAACGACGGAGATCACAGCGCGCGAAAGATGCGGTCCCGCCCGACGATGATGACGTGCCGCATCGCGGCTTCCGCACCGGGACCATCGCGGGCGGCGATGGCCTCCACGATCCGGCCATGCTCCAGGGCGACCTCGGATTGAACGATCGGGTTCTCGGCTGGCGAGCTGATCCAGAACGACGACAGGAGCGCCGCCTCGATCAGCGCGGTGACGGAATGCATGAAGACATTGCCCGATGCCTTGGTGATCTGGCGGTGCAGGTCAATGTCGGCGGCGGCGAAGGAGCGCCGGTCGGGCGCGGTGGCCAGCCGCTCGACGGTGGCGCGCAGGGCCGCGACCGCCACCTCGTCGGCCCGCTCCGCCGCAAGCCCGGCCGCATAGGGCTCGATGGCAAGTCGCATCTCGGACAGGTCGGCGAAGAAAGATCTCCCGGTTCCGCCCTCGATGTGCCAGCGCAGCACATCGGCATCGAACATGTTCCAGTCGTCGCGAGGGCGCACCTTGGTGCCGACGCGGCTGCGCGCCACCAGAAGGCCCTTGGCGGTCAAGGTCTTCATGGCCTCGCGCAGCACGGTGCGCGACACCCCGAAGCGGCGGGCCAGTTCCTCGTCCCGGGGCAGGACGGAGCCCGGCTCCTGCTCGCCCCGCACGATCGCCGCGCCGATCCCGTCCACCACCTGGGCGTGGCTGTTGCGCGCCAACTGCGTGTCGAGCGCCGCCAAGAGTAGATTTGCCATCTCCGCCTATGCCGTCCGCTGCAACTGACCGATCCTGAGAAGGCCCTTCTGGAGAACGATGAACAGAAAGAGAAGCAGACCTATGACGATCTTGGTCCACCAGCTCGACAGCGTGCCGTCGAACACGATGTAGGTCTGGATCAGGCCCATCGTGAGCACGCCGAACAGCGTCCCCAGCACGGTGCCGCTCCCACCGGACAGCAACGTGCCGCCGATCACGACCGCGGCGATGGCGTTGAGTTCCACCCCGACCGTCGCCAGCGGATAGCCCGCCGCCGTGTAGATCGCGAAGGCGATCCCGGCGAGCCCCGCCATGAAGCCCGAGAAGGCGTAGATCAGCACCGTCGTGCGCCCGATGGGCACGCCCATCATGCGCGCCGTCCCCTGCCCCCCGCCGATGGCGAAGACGTTGGTGCCGAAGCGGGTCCGGTGCGCCAGCAGCATCCCTCCGGCCACGCAGAGCAGCATCAGCACGCCCAGGAGGGTCAGCCGTCCCTTGCCGGGCATGAGCCAGTAGGCCTTCTGGAGCGTCTCGAAGAAGGGATGGTCGATGGGGACGGAGTCGAGCGTGAGGAGGTAGGCCACGCCCCGCGCGAGGAACATCCCCGCGAGCGTCACGATGAAGGCCGGCATGGCCAGCGCGTGGATCAGCGCCCCCTGCGCCGCCCCGAAGGCGGTCGTCAGCCCCAGCAGGAGCGCGAAGACGGGGAGCGGGTGCAGCCCCGTGTCCCGCAGCAGGACCGCGATGAAGACGCCCGCGAAGGCGATGACCGAGCCCACCGACAGGTCGATCCCGCCCGACAGGATGACGACCGTCATGCCCACGGCGGCGATGCCCAGATAGGCATTGTCGGTGAGCAGGTTCCCCACGACCCGGGTGGACAGGATGTTGGGGAACTGGAGCCAGCAGAGCAGGTAAGCCACCAGGAAGATCGCGATGGTCGCATAGAGCGGCAGGCGGCGGACGTTCACTGGCGGACCTCCGGCAGGACGCGGGGGGCTGCGGCAGCCTCGTCGGCGCGGCGGCGGCGCAGGGACATCCCGGCGGCGAGGTCGCCCAGGCGCGGCGACTGGAGCATCAGGATCAGGAGCACGAGCGCGGCCTTGATGACGAGGTTGAACTCGGGCGGGAAGCCCGCGAGCAGGATGCCGGTGTTGATCGACTGGATGACCATGGCCCCGATCAGCGACGCCAGGATCGAGAAGCGACCACCCAGAAGCGAGGTCCCCCCGATGGCGACGGCGAGGATGGCGTCGAGCTCCAGCCAGAGCCCGGCGTTGTTCGCGTCCGCCCCCCGGATGTCGCCGGTCACGATCAGTCCCGCCAAGGCGGCGCAGAGGCCCGAGATCATGTAGACCGTGAGCAGGAGGACCGTGCTGTTGACGCCCGCGAGGCGGCTTGCGCGCAGGTTCACGCCCACGGACTCGATGAGGAGGCCCAAGGCCGTGCGGCGCACCACGAGGCCCGCGACGATCCCTGCCCCGATCCAGAGCCAGGCGGGCGCGGGAAGGCCCAGCACCGTGCCGGAGCCCAGGAAGGCCAGCCCCGGATCGGAGAAGGTGAGGATCTGCCCTTCGGTGATGAGCTGCGCGATGCCGCGCCCGGCGACCATCAGGATCAGCGTGGCCACGATGGGCTGGATGCCCAGGACCGCCACGAGGAAGCCGTTCCAGAGGCCGCAGAGGAGGCCCGCGGCCAGCGCCAGCGGGATGGCCGCCCCGAGGCCCCATCCCTGGTCGATGGCCAGGGCGGCCGAGGCTCCGCAGATGGCCATGACCGCGCCCACCGACAGGTCGATGCCGCGCGTCGCGATGACCAGCGTCATGCCGATGGCGAGGAGCGCCACGGGGGCGCCGCGCTTGAGCACGTCGATGGGGCTGCCCACCAGCCGGTCGCCGCTGACGCCGACCGACAGGAAGCCGGGGAAGAAGATCGTGACCAGCACCAGGACCGCGAGAAGGGTCAGGAGCTGGGGGGCGACACGTCGAAGAAGCCCGGTCATTCGGCGGCCTCCGTTGCGGCCTCGGGCGCGGCGATGGCGCGGACGATGGCGTCGGTGGTAATCTCCTGGCCGGTGAGCTCGGCCACGTGGCGGCGGTCGCGCACGACGATCACGCGGTCGGAGACGGTGACCAGCTCCTCGAGTTCGGAGGAGATGACGAGGAGCGACATGCCGCCCGCCACCATCTCGTTGATGAGGCGCAGGACCTCGGCATGCGCGCCCACGTCGATGCCGCGCGTGGGCTCGTCGAGGATGAGGAAGCGGGGATTCATGGCCAGCCAGCGCGCGAGGATGACCTTCTGCTGGTTGCCGCCCGAAAGCTGGCCCACAGGCTTTTCAGGGCCGGGCGTACGGATGTCGAGGCGGCGGATGAAGTCCTCGGCCAGGCGGCGCTGCTCGGCCCTTGGGATCGGGCGGGCCCATCCGCGATGGGCCTGGAGCGCCAGCGCGATGTTCTCGCGCACGGACAGATCGCCGATGATGCCGTCGGTCTTGCGGTCCTCGGGGGCGAAGCCGAAGCCCGAGGCGATGGCTCGGGCGGGGGTGGAGACGTCGATGGCCCCTGCCCTGTCCTTTACCGCGCCGCTGTCGGCGGCGGTCGCGCCGAACAGGACCTCGGCGGTCTCGGTGCGGCCCGAGCCCAGGAGCCCGGCCATGCCGACGACCTCGCCCTTGCGGATGGAAAGGTCGAAGGGGGCGATGCGGCCGCGCTTGCCGAGGCGCTCGGCCCGCAGAAGCTCCTCGCCCGCGTCGTGCGCCGTCCGGCCGTGGCCGGTGGCCTGCTCCAGCTCGCGCCCGAGCATCAGGTTGACGAGGCGGAGGCGGTCGAGGCCCGCGGCCTCGGTGGTGGCGATGTGGCGGCCGTTCCTGAGGACGGTGATCCGGTCCGAGATGGCGAAGACCTGGTCGAGGAAGTGCGACACGAAGACGATGCCCAGGCCCCGTTCCCGCAGGCGCCGCACCACGTCGAAGAGCATCGCCACCTCGCGGGCGTCGAGGCTCGCCGTCGGCTCGTCGAGGATCAGGACCTTGCCGGACAGGTGGACGGCGCGGGCGATGGCCACGATCTGCTGGACGGCGACGGAATAGGCGCCGAGGTCCCGCTCCACGTCGATGTCGAGCCCGTAGCCCGCCAGCATCTCGCGCGCCAGCGCCCGCATCCCCCGGCGGCTGGTCAGGCCCCAGCGACGGGGCTGGCGGCCCAGCGTCAGGTTCTCGGCCACGGTGAGGTTCGGCAGGAGGTTCACCTCCTGGTAGACGGTGCCGATCCCCAGCTCCTGCGCATGGGCGGTGCTCTGCGGGTCGACGGGCCGGCCGTCGAGGACGATCTCGCCGCCGTCGCGGCGGTAGGCGCCGGTCAGGCATTTGATGAGCGTGGACTTTCCGGCCCCGTTCTCGCCCAGGAGGGCGTGGACCTCGCCCGCGGCAAGTTCGAAGGTCACGCCGTCGAGCGCGAGCGTGCCGGGAAAGCGCTTTGTCAGGGATCGGGCTTGCAGAAGCATGGATCGGGTCCTTTCGGCGTCCATCCTGCGGGCGAGAGATTAACGGAGTGTAGCACCACCGCGCGGTGGTCGGGCGATTCGCGCAACACCCTTGACAGGCCGGAGCGGCAGGGAGGCCGCCCCGGCCACGGGGGCCGGCGCCGACGGCAGGGAGAGGCTGGCCGGCGCCGGCCGTCCGGTCAGTAGCCCAGGCCCTTGCGGCGGTCGTACTCGCCCTGCGGGTCGTCGGCCTGGGTGTAGAGCTTGGATTCGGTTTGGATGAACTTGGGCGGCTCGGTGCCCGCGTCCCAGTAGGCCTGGAGCGCGTCGAAGGCCGGGCCCGCCATGTTGGGGGTCAGCTCGACGGTGGCGTTGGCCTCTCCGGCGGCCATGGCCTGAAAGATGTCGGGCACGGCGTCGATCGACACCACGAGGATGTCCTCGCCGGGCTTGAGGCCGGCTTCCTTGATGGCCTGGATCGCGCCCACCGCCATGTCGTCGTTGTGGGCATAGAGCGCGCAGATGTCGGCGCCGCCGTTCTCGGCCTGGAGGAAGGCCTCCATGACCGTCTTGCCTTCGGCGCGGGTGAAGTTGCCGGTCTGCGAGCGGACGATCTCGATGTTGTCGTGGCCGGCGATGGCGTTCTCGAAGCCGGTCTTGCGGTCGATGGCGGGGGACGAGCCGGTCGTGCCCTGAAGCTCCACCACGCGGCAGGGCTCTCCGCCCACCTGCTCGACCAGGTACTGGCCGGCAACCTCGCCCTCGTGCACGAGGTCCGAGCCCACGGCGGTCAGGTAGAGCGAGGGATCGCTGTCCACCATCCGGTCGAGGAGGACGACGGGGATCTCGGCCTCGGCGGCCTCCTCCAGCACGGCATCCCAGCCGGTGGCGACCACGGGGGCCAGGAGGATGGCGTCCACGCCTTGCGCGATGAAGGACCGCACCGCGGCGATCTGGTTCTCCTGCTTCTGCTGGGCGTCGGAGAACTGGAGCTGGATGCCGCGCGCCTCGGCCTCCTGCTGGGTCACGGTGGTCTCGGCGGCACGCCAGCCCGACTCCGACCCGATCTGCGAGAATCCGACGACCTGCGCGGACGCAGCCGTTCCCAGCGCCAGCACGGCGGCGCTGGCGAGTAGTGTTCTGGTCATTCTGACTCCTCCCATGAGCCTTTCGGCTGGGGTGAGATTAATCATACTATATCCGGAAGCAAGGCAGAAATCCGCCTGATCCGACCGGCTTCGATGTGCGCCCCGTAAGGCCGGCAGGGCCTTGATCCGATTTGCGGCTTCGATCGGCCAAGGCAGGGTCCCGAACCACCGTTGGCGGGAGGCGTCGACGAGCAAGCCAGCGTGATCGGGCCGGATCTGGCAAAGCGCGCGCGCCAAGCCTAGGGGACGGAGGCATTGGGGGCGGATCAGGTTTCGCCCGCAGCATCGGCGGGCGTAGGTGCCGGAGGTCTTTGGCTGGCCGCCCCGGTAATGCGTGGTGATGATGGAGGCGTTATGAACGCCGGGGTCCGGAGTTGTGAACCGGACTGACCGCGCCGCCCGTGCGACTGGCACCGGATCGGAACAGGTGGCCGATCCCGGCGCGGCGGAACGATGATGCGGCCGCCCTCGACAAAGGTCAGATCCATCCGTTGTCGACCAGGAAGGCTTGGTTCGACCAGCCGGCTGCCGTGGGAGGCGAGCGAGGCGGCATGGCCCGGGGCGCCCCGGCCACGACGGCGGTCTCAGGAACTCCAATTCATCGCCTGCCCCCAAGCCAAGGCGCTGATACGATCGTCGACGAGTCCGCGCCGGCCGAGGAAAGCCTTGAGATGGTCCCGTGGACCGATGCCATCGCAATTGCCGGCCAGACTCGTCTCTCCTCTGATCCGAGGAGGGAACGGGCGCATCACCTTGCCCGGTCGCTTTCCGGGACGAGACAGGGCCCCGAGCGACGCAAGCGGAACCCGCCCATGAACGGGCGCCCAGTCCCGATGCAGGCCAGCCGGACCTCAGAACACTTCGACCTCCTTGCATTGCGGCGCACCTGGGAGCTATTCGGCCCCCTCGCCACAAGGCCGATGTGACGGGGTCAGCGACGCACGCGCCGTCCTGGCCCAGCAGCGCTTGCAGCCGGACCAGATTTGTCACTCGGTTGTAAGCCACTTGGTCCTGGCTTAGCTTATCTGCTTGTCAGCCTGAATTTCTCCTACGATGATCAGGCACCATCGTCTGACATCCCATGCGAGGCCGCGTCCTTGTCGCTACAGCTTGCCATCCTGGCCGACGATCTGACCGGTGCGCTTGACTCGGCGGCTCCGTTCGCCGCGCGCGGCTGCCGGGTGGAGGTCGCTCTCCGTCCCGACGTCACCGCGGAGGTCTGCGCCTTGGAGGCGGACGTCCTCGCGGTGAGCACCCGGTCGCGCGAACTGCCCGCCGCGGAAGCCAGGGCCGCGGTGGCCCAGTCCGCGGCCGCCCTGCCGCGAGGGGTCCGCCTGTTCAAGAAGATCGACTCGCGCCTGAAAGGCCAGATCGAAGCGGAACTGTCGGCGCTGGCCTTCTCCCGCGCGCTCGTGGTCCCGGCGATCGTGGGCTTCGGACGGGTCGTGAGGAACGGAGCCGTGACGGGCTTCGGCGTCGACGACGACATTCCCATTGCGCCGGTCCTGGGCCGGTTCGCGGAGCGAAGCCTCATCCCGGACGTGGAAAGCGACGGAGGGATGCGGGCGGCGCTGGAACAGGCGGCCGAAGCCGACCTCCTGGTCGGGGCGCGCGGCCTTGCCGAAGCCTGGGCGCGCCAGATGACCGGCCGGGAGGCGGAGGCGGCCCCCGCGCTGGCCGGCCCGCGCGGCATCTTCGTGATAGGATCGCGCGACCCGATCACGCTGGACCAGGTCGAGGCCCTGCGGAACCGGGGCGGCGTCCTCCACGTCCCCGCCCCCAACGGAACATTCGATGCGGAGCCGGTCCTTCGGTCGGACGCGGATCTCGTCGTGATCCAAGCCGTGCCGGGGGACCGGGGGCTGCGGCCCTCCGAGGTCGCGTCCAATCTGGCGGAGCACCTGAGGCCGCTCGCGCCAGCCCGCTGCGGCACGCTGCTCCTGACCGGCGGGGCCACGGCGGAAGCCGTCCTCGGCGCCATGGGCCTCGACCGCATGCGCCTTCTGGGCGAGTGCCTGCCCGGGCTTCCGGTCGGACGCGCGGGCGGCCTGACCATCGTCGCCAAGTCGGGCGGCTTCGGGGACGTCGGGACGCTGGTGCGCGTGGCCGACATGATCAGGGGAGCGAAGGGATGAGTCCTGCAGCGGACGGCCCGGGCCGCAAGAGCCTGGCGGATGTGGTGTTCGACCGGATGCACCGGGCCATCAAGTCCGGCGCCTACAAGCCCGACGAGCGCCTGCCCACGGAACACGAGTTGTCGGCCGAGTTCGAGGTCTCGCGTCCCATCGTGCGCGAGGCCCTGCGGCGCCTGCGGGAGCAGGGGCTGATCTATTCGCGGCAGGGCGCGGGCAGCTTCGTCCGCTCCATCGGGCTCAAGCAGCCCTTGGGCTTCGGGCAGCTCGAAAACGTGTCCGACCTGCTCAACTGCTACGAGTTCCGCCTCACCCTGGAGCCCGAAGGGGCGGCGCTCGCGGCCGAGCGGCACAGGCCCGCGACCCTGGCCGCCGTGGAGGCGGCGCTCGAGCTCCTGCGGGACGCCACGAACCGGCAGTCGCACCGCGAGGACGCCGACTTCGAGTTCCACCTGGCCATCGCCGTCGCGGCGGAGAACGGCTACTTCTCGACCGCGCTGGAGGCTCTCAAGGACCATATCGCCGTAGGGATGCGCTTTCACGGCATCTCCATCAAGCGAGACAGCACGGGGCTGGCGCGCGTCTTCGGCGAGCATGCCGCGATCTTCGAGGCGATCCGCGCCCGGGACAGCGCCCAGGCGCGCGACCTCATGCGCGTCCATCTCGCCGGGTCGCGCGAGCGTCTGTTCGAGCGTCGGCGGCCCATCGAGGGCGAACTCGTCGCTGAGTGATCTCAGAACGCCGCCTGGTAGATGGCGAGGACGTCGTCCTCGCTCATGTCCCGGGGGTTGTTGTCCATGAGGCGGCGGATGCCGTGGGCGTCGCGCGCGAAGCCGGGGAGCTGGTCCTCGGTCGCTCCATGCGCCTTCAGGCTCATCTGGACGCCGAGATCCGCGCAGAACCTGTGGGCGGTCTGCAGCAGGTCCTTGTTGCCGGCCCTTTCGGCCAAGCCCAGAGCGCGGACGATCTCGGCCGTCTTCCCGGGGGCGACCGGTTCGTTGTAGGCTAGGACATGCGGGAAGATGATCGCATTGGCGAGCCCGTGCGGGAGATGAAGGCGCGTGCCCAGGGGATAGGCCAGCGCATGGCCCGCCGCCGTGTTGACCGGTCCCAGGCAGATGCCGCCATAGAAGGAGGCCAGCATCATGCCCTCGCGCGCTTCGGTGTCCGTGCCGTCGGCGACCGCACGGGCGAGATACCGCCCCACGAGATCGATGCCCATGCGGGCGAAGCCGTCGATCACGGGATGGGCGTTGACGTTGGTGAAGGCCTCCACGCAATGCGCCATCGCGTCCACGCCCGTCGCGGCGGTGACGGCCGGCGGGACGGAGTAGGTCAGCTCGGGATCCAGCACCGCAAGATCCGCGATGAGGTGCGGGCTTTCCACCGCGATCTTGGCCCCCGCGCCGGGATCGGTGATCAGGGACCGGATGCCGGCCTCCGAGCCCGTTCCGGCGGTGGTCGCGACCTGCGCGAACCGGGTCCGCCGACCGGCCACGCGGTTCGGCCCGGCGACGTCCCCGAGCGTCTGCTCGCCGTCCCACATCGCGGCGACCAGCTTGGCCACGTCGAGGACCGACCCACCGCCAAGCCCCACCACAAGGTCCGGCCGGGCGGCGCGCGCCGCCTCCAGCGCCGCCTCGAAGGTGGGGATGTCCGGCTCGCCGGGGATGGCGTCGAAGACCGTGACCTGCCCCTTCAGGCCAAGCCGGTCCACGAACCCGGACGTGTGGGGCGTCGCGAGGACGAAGGCGCGCCCGGCCCCGTCGGCCCAGGCCCCGACACGCGCCGAAGCGCCCGCGCCGATCTCGAGCCGCCTGGGCTGGTGCAGGGTGATGATGCGGGACTTGGACATGACGGGATCCCTTCTCAGATCGACTCGAGGCGGGCCATCTCGGCCCAGACCTTCTCGCATTCGGGCTCGGAGAGCGGCGTGAAGGGTGGATGGATGTTGAGCCAGCCCAGGTCGCCCCGCCGGCGGGCGAGCATCGTCTTGACGGTGGGAAGCTGGACGTAGGCGTTGGTCAGGTTGCGCCAGGCCACGATGGTGTCCTGCGCGGCGCGGACCTCGTCCGCCCGGGCCGGGTCGTTCCAGTGGTCATAGACGGTCCGCAGCTCGCGCGCGACGACGTTCGACGAGGCGGTGATGCAGCCCGCGCCGCCCGCCTGGAGCACGGGCAGCAGCAGCGGGTCGGCCCCTGCCAGCACGCCGAAGCCGGGGAAGCGGGCGGACATCGCCTGCATGTTCTCGATCTTGCCGTCGCTGTCCTTGATGCCGACGACGGTGTCGGGAAAGGCCTCGCGCAGCATCGCGATCAGCGAATGGCTGATCGGCACGCCCGTGAGCATGGGGATGTGGTAGAGAAGGATCCTGAGGCGGTCGTCGGCCACGCCCTCGATGACGCGGGCGTAGAAGCGGAACAGCCCCTCGTCCGAGAAGGCCTTGTAGTAGAAGGGCGGCAGCATCACGACGCCCTTGACGCCCGCCTGCACCGCATGGCGCGTGAGCGCGACCGTGTCGGTCACGGACGGGACCGAGGTGCCGGGAAGGAGCGCGTCGGCGGGCACCCCAGCCCTGAGCGCGGCCTCCAGCAGGTCCATCCGCTCGCACAGGCCGAAGCTCGCGGCCTCGCCCGTCGAGCCCAGGAGGGCCACGCCGTGGCAGCCCTCATCAAGGAGCGCGCGCGCATGGGCGCCGAAGAGGCGCAGGTCGGGCGTGCCGTCGTCCTTGAGGGGGGTGGCGGCGGCGCAGTAGACGCCCTGGATGGCGAAGCTCATTGGGCGCGTCCCCCCTGGACCAACTTGCGGGCGTAGGCGATGGCCGAGTTCATGTTGCCGTGGTCCGCGATGCCCTTGCCGGCGATGTCGAAGGCGGTGCCGTGGTCGACCGAGGTGCGATCGATGGGCAGCTCAACCGAGACGTTGACCGCCGTGTCGAAGGCCACGAGCTTGACCGGGATGTGCCCCTGGTCGTGGTACTGGGCGACCACGAGGTCGAAGGCCCCGGCATAGGCGCGGTAGAACAGGGTATCCGCCGAGATCGGGCCCGCGGCGTCGATGCCCTCGGCCCGGGCGGCGGCCACGGCCGGGGCGATCTTCTCGTCGTCCTCCCGGCCGAAGAGGCCATTCTCGCCGCAATGCGGGTTGAGGCCCGCGACGGCGATGCGGGGGGCCGCGATGCCGATGCGCTTGAGATGGGCGTTCCCGGCGCGGATCGTGGCCAGGACGCGCTCCGGCGTCAGCCGCTCGATCGCCTCCTTGAGCGAGACGTGGGTGGAGACATGGATGACCTTGAGCCGGTCAGATGCCAGGAGCATGTAGGCCGCCTTGGACCCGGTCAGCGACCGCAGCATCCCGGTATGGCCGTCGTAGTGGTGACCTGCGGCGTTCAGGGCCTCCTTGTTGATCGGCGCCGTCACGATGCAGCCAATGCGGCCGGCCTCGGCGTCGCGCACGGCCCGCTCGATGAAGCGGAACGCCGCGTCCCCGGCCACGGCGGAGAGCTGGCCCCAAGGCAGCGGCGCGCCCTCGACGGGAAGGTCGACGACCTGGCCCGCCAGGTCCATCTCGATCCCCAGGGCGGCCCGGGCCGCCTCCAGGGTCGGCAGGTTGCCGTAGATGCGGGTCCGGGCGCGGTCCGCCTCGCCCATCTCGGCCAGGGCCCGGACGCAGATCTCGGGGCCGACCCCGGCCGGGTCGCCCATGGTGATGCCGATGATGTCGCTCATGCCGAGCCTCCGGTTGCAGGATTCCAGCCGGGCGCGAGCCGGACGTACTTTATCGCGCGGCGATGGTAGGTGTAGGCGATGTGGAGCGCCCCATCCGGCCCCTCGAGCAGCCAGGGATAGGACATCTCTTTGTTCCGGCCGTCCGTGGAGTCGTTCGAGGTGCAGGTGCCGGGCCCGTCCTCGACGATGATCCGGCGCGGGAAGGTGCGCCCGCCGTCCGAGGACAGGCAGACCGCCACCGGCGCGCGCGGCACGCCCCAGACGGGCACGCAGCCCCCGGTCGGATCGGCGTCTGGCCGGGCGTCGTCCTCGCCCAGCTCGTCGTAGAGCGAGGCCCGCCGGTCCGAGGACGTCGCGGCCGAAGCGGGATTGCAGATCATCGCGACCCCGCCCGAGGCGAGCCGGATCGCGGCGATCGAGGAGTTGTTGTTGGGCACGTCGGTCGGCTCGGGCGCGGACCAGCTCCGTCCGCCGTCCGCGCTCTCGGACCGGTGGACGAAGTCGGCCTGACGGCGGCGGTAGAAGGCGGCGTAGCGGCCGTCGTCCAGCGCCACGGGGCTCATGTGCACCGAGCCGATGGAGTCCGGCACCTCCTCCAGGGTCCAGGTCTCGCCCGCATCCGTGGACACCCCGACCGCCGCCAGGTCATGGCTGCCGTTCCAGCGCTGGCCGGGTCGCTGGATGCAGCGGAAGATTGGCAGGAGCCAGGCGCCGTCCTCCCTGACGACCAACGGGGCCCGGATGAAGCAGCCGAGCGGCAGGTCGAGGAAGCGCCCCTCCTCCGCCGAGATCAGAGCGGGGTTTTCCCGGTCGCGCATCAGGCGGGCCATGCGGATGCGGCACTCGTCCTGGTTGCCCGAGGGCTGGGCCGTATGGAACAGCCACAGCCCGCCATCGGGGGCCGTGAAGATGACGGGGTTCTGCTCGGACCGGTGCGGATCGCCACTGAGCGCGCAGGCGGGCCCCCAGGCCGACGCCCCAGGCGCCAGGATGGACGCGTGGATGGATATGTCGGACTTGCCTTCGAGCGTGCCGCCGAACCAGGCGCAGATGAGCGACCCGTCGGCGAGCGGGGCCAGGAAAGCGGCGTGGTTCTGCACCTTCGGGGACGGCAGGAACGCCTCGTGGCGACCGGGCGCCGTCTCGGACAGATCGCCGGTCATGGCTGCGGCGATTTCATTGGGCTCCATGACTGGCTCCTCCTCCAGCAGACAAGCCGCACGTTCAACAGCACGGCCATGTTGTCAAGTTGAAGTTTGCCCGCCCGCAAGCAATGCGCCAAGAGATCGCTTGGCTTTGATCAGGTTTTTCATTGGTTTGCTGGATGAAGCCGACGATGGCGGCTTTTGCCTCCATGAACTCGTTGACAAGATGACGATCCGGGTCCATGGTCTGGCCGCCGGGCATGGAGGATGGCCGGAGTGGAGGAGCCAGTGACCCGAGACGTGGGAAGAGCTACGCCCGCGGCCCTTGCGGTGGGACTGGCGGCGTCGGCCGCCGGCCTCGCCGCCGTGGATGCGGCCATCGTTCGGGCGCTGGGCGGCTCCATCCACCCGTTCGTCATCGGGTTCTTCCGGGCGGCCTTTGGCGCGCTGGCAGTCCTGCCCTGGATCGCCGTTCGGCCAGGGATGCTCAGGACGGCCTATCCGCTGCGGCAGCACGCGCTGCGGGCGGGGCTGAAGCTGCTGGCCCTGGTTTCGTTCTTTGCCGCCTTCTCGCACGGAAAGCTGACCGACGTGACAGCGATCGCCTTCACCTCGCCCATCTTCGTCGTGGTGGGGGCGGCCGCGATGCTGGGCGAGCGGCTGAGGGCTTCGACCATCCTCGTCGTGCTGGCCAGCTTTGCCGGGGCGCTCCTCGTGATCCGTCCGGACGGCGGGGCGCCGGCGGCGGGCATGGGCTTCGCCCTGATCGGGGCCATGCTGACGGCCCTGATCCAGCTCATGCTCAAGTCCATGTCGTCCGGGGACCGGACGGACACGCTGGTCGCCTGGAACCTGCTCCTGACCGCGCCCATGGCCCTGCTGCCGGCCCTTCTGTTCTGGACCACGCCCACGGCGTGGGAGGCGGGGCTCCTGGTCACGCAGGGCGTCCTGGGCGCGGCCTGCATGGCGCTGATGACCCACGCCTTCAGCCTGGCGGACGCGACCATCGTGGCGCCCGTCGATTTCCTGCGGCTGCCCCTCGTGGCCGCCATGGCTTACGCGCTCTTCGGCGAGGTGGCCGGCCCGGCCACCTGGGCGGGCGGCGCCATCATCTGCGGATCGGCCCTCATGGCCTCGCGGATGTCGCGGGCGGCTGCGCCCGCAAGCATCAACAAACTCTGAACGTCAACTGGGAGGTAGACAATGTTTGGAAAGGTGATGACCTGGGGAGCCCTGATGCTCGCCACGAGTCTGACGCCGGTCTGGGCGCAGGACGACAAGGCCGTGACCATCGTGCTCAACGAGGAAGTGGACGTGATGGAGCCTTGCATGGCCACGCGCTCCAACATCGGCCGCGTGATCCTGGGCAACGTCAACGAGACGCTGACCGAGCTCGACGTGCGCGGCGACCAGGGCCTGATGCCCCGGCTCGCCGAGTCCTGGGAGCAGATGGAGGACGGCAGCTGGCGCTTCAATCTCCGTCAGGGCGTGACCTTCTCGGACGGCAGCACCTTCGATGCGCAGGACGTCAAGCATTCGTTCGACCGGGTCTTCGACCCGACCATCACCTGCGAGTCGGCCCGCTACTTCGGCGGCATGACGGTCACGGCCACCGTGGTCGACGACCGGACCATCGACTTCGTGGTGGACCCGGTGCAGCCGATCCTGCCGCTCCTCGTGTCCCTCATAACGATCGTCCCGGCCGAGACCCCCGTCGAGTTCGTCCGCGAGCCCGTGGGCACCGGTCCCTACGCCGTCACGGAATGGAGCCCGGGCCAGCAGATCGTCCTAACCCGCCGCGACGACTATTGGGGCGAAGCGCCCGAGGTCAGCCAGGCGACCTACGTGGTCCGGACCGATCCGGCCGTGCGGGCGGCCATGGTCGAGGCGGGCGAGGCCGACATCGCGCCCACCATCTCGCAGGACGATGCGACCAACCCGGCGACCGACTTCCCCTACCTGAACTCCGAGACCGTCTATTTCCGGCTCGACGCCTCCCAGGCCCCGGTCAGCGACCTTCGCGTGCGCCAGGCGCTCAACATGGCCATCGACCGCGAGGCCTTCATCGGCACGCTGGTGCCGCAGGACGCTCTCCTGGCGACGGCCATCTATCCGCCGACCACGCAGGGCTGGAACGCCGACGTGCCGGTGCCCGCCTACGACCCGGAGGGCGCCCGCGCGCTTCTGGAGGAAGCACGCGCCGACGGGGTGGCGGTGGACACGCCGATCACCATCATGGCCCGCACCGCCAACTTCCCCAATGTCACCGAGGTGATGGAGGCCATCCAGCAGATGCTGCAGGAAGCGGGTTTCACCGTCGAGCTGCAGATGGTCGAGGTGGCCGAGCACGAGGTCTACTACTCGAAGCCCTACCCGACGGACCGCGGCGCCTACATCATCGCGGCCATGCACGACAACCGCATGGGCGATCCGAGCTTCTCGGCCTACTTCAAGTACCACTCCGAAGGCCGCCAGTCCGGCATCGCCGATCCCAAGGTGGACGACCTCATCACCCGCGCCTCGGCGGCCACGGGCGAGGAGCGGAACCAGCTCTGGTCCGAGCTGCAGGCCTACGTGCATGACGAGCTCTCGGCGGACGTCCTGCTGTTCCACATGGTCGGCTTCGCCCGCGTGGCCGAGCGCATCGACTGGACGCCCACCATCGCCACCAACTCGCAGCTTCAGCTGTCCGAGATCGGCTTCAAGCAGTAATCCCGAGGGCGCGGGGGCTCACTCCCGCGCCCGTTCTCTTCCAGGGACGCCCCACCATGCTGACGTTCATCCGAAAGCGCTCCGTGGCCAGCCTCGTCTCGCTCGTGGGGCTCATCGTTCTCGTCTTCTTCCTGTCGCGGCTGACGGGCGATCCCACCGACCTTTACCTGCCCATCGACGCCACGGACGAGATGCGGGCGCAGTTCCGCGATATCTACGGGCTCGACGACCCGCTGATCGTCCAGTTCGGCCGCTACGTGGGCGACCTCGTCCAGCTCGACTTCGGCGAGTCCATCCGCAAGGCGCGTCCGGCCATCGACGTCGTGCTCGAGGCTTTCGTCTGGACGCTCCAGCTCGCGCTCATCACCATGGCGCTCGTCACGGTGGCGGCCGTGGTCGTGGGATCGCTCGCGGCCTTCCGGGTCGGCGGCTTCTTCGACCGGGTCTCGGGCATCGTCTCGCTGGTGGCGGCCTCGGCGCCCGATTTCTGGATCGCCATCGTCGCCATCGTCGTCTTCGCCGTGGGCCTGGGCTGGCTGCCGACCTCGGGCACCGGCACCGTGTGGCACTGGATCCTGCCGATCGCGGTCCTGTTCATCCGCCCCTTCGGCCTGATCGTGCAGGTCGTGCGCGGTTCGATGATCAGCACGCTGTCCTCCGCCTATGTAAAGACGGCCCGCGCCAAGGGCGTGCGCACCCGCTCGATCATCTTCGTCCACGCCCTGCGCAACGCCATGCTGCCGGTCATCACCGTCATCGGCGACCAGGCGGCCTCGCTCCTCAACGGCGCGGTCGTGATCGAGACGATCTTCGGCTTCCCGGGCGTGGGCAAGCTCATGATCGACTCCATCCTCCAGCGCGACTTCACGGTGGTGCTCGCCTCCATCATCGTCACGGCCCTGGCGATCTTCGTCATGAACCTCCTGATCGACCTGGCCTACGCGGCCCTCGATCCCCGCATCCGCAACTAGGGAGCGCCCCATGAGCACCGCGCCAGCCATGACCGACGGGACGGCCCTTCCCAACGAGCCGAGCGCGCCGCGCCGGTTCCTGCGCATGCTGTGGGCCGACAAGTTCGCCTTGGCCGCCCTTCTGTTCCTTCTCCTCGTCGTCCTCATGGCGGTGATCGGACCAGCCCTGCTGGGCGAGGTGGCGCAGAAGCAGAACCTGCGCGGGCGCAACGCCCCGCCCTTCGAATGGGACCGCGGCTGGCTCTGGTGGATGGGAGCGGACTCCCTGGGCCGGCCGCTCTTCGCCCGGATCATCGTCGCGGCGCGCAACACCATGACGGTCGCCGCCGGCGCGGTGCTGGCCTCGGCGCTGATCGGCACGACGCTGGGCCTGATCGCCGGCTACGCCTCCCGCCGGGTCGGCGAGGCGATCATGCGGCTCGCGGACGTCATCATGTCGTTCCCCTCGCTCCTCCTCGCCGTCATCGTGCTCTACATCCTGGGCCCCTCGGTTACGAACGTCATCCTCGTGCTGGCGATCACCCGCATCCCCGTCTACCTCCGCACCACCCGGGCTGAGGTGCTGGAGATCCGCGAGCGCATGTTCGTGTCGGCCGCGCGGGTCATGGGGGCGTCCTCGCGCCGGATCGTGCTCCGCCACATCCTGCCGGTGGTCCTGCCCACGCTGATGACCATCGCGACGCTGGACTTCGCCTATGTCATGCTGGCCGAAAGCGCGCTGTCCTTCCTGGGCATCGGCATCCAGCCCCCGGAGATCACCTGGGGCCTGATGATCGCCCAGGGCAAGGAACACCTCACCCGCGCCTGGTGGCTCTCGTTCTGGCCGGGCCTCGCGATCATCCTGACCACGCTTTCGCTCAACCTGCTGTCCAACTGGATGCGGATCGCGCTCGATCCCACGCAGCGCTGGCGCCTTGAAATGAGGGGACGGACCGATGCCTGACCACCTGCTCGAAGTCCGGAACCTGTCCGTCGAGTTCCACACGGCCGCCGGTGTCGTGAAGGCCGTGCGCAACGTGAGCTGGCATGTCGACCGCGGCGAGACCCTGGCGATCCTGGGCGAGTCGGGCTCGGGCAAGTCCGTCTCGACGGCGGCGATCCTGGACCTGATCGACATGCCGCCGGGGCGCATCACCTCGGGCGAGATCCGCTTCGACGGCCGCGACCTGCTGAGGCTCGGCGCCGCCGAGCGGCGCGACATCAACGGCCGCCGCATCGCGATGATCTTCCAGGACCCGCTGAGCCACCTGAACCCGGTCTACACGGTCGGCTGGCAGATCGTGGAGACGATGACGGCCCACGGCCAGTCCAGGGCCCGGGCCCAGGCCGAGGCGCTCCGGCTCGTCACGCGCGTCGGCATCCCCGACCCGGCCGCCGCGCTGCGCAAGTATCCGCACGAGTTCTCGGGCGGGCAGCGCCAGCGCCTCATGATCGCGATGGCGCTCGCGATGAAGCCCGACGTCCTCATCGCCGACGAGCCCACGACCGCGCTCGACGTCACCGTGCAGGCCGAGGTGCTGGCCCTCCTCAAGGAGCTCCAGCGCGAGACCGGGATGGGCGTCGTCATCATCACCCACGACCTGGGCGTCGTGGCCGAGATCGCCGACCGGGTGGTCGTGATGAACTCGGGCGAGATCGTGGAGGCCGGGAACACGCGCGAGGTCTACCGCAGCCCGCAGCATCCCTACACGCGCAAGCTCATCGGCGCGGCGCCCGGAAAGGGCGACATGCCCGAGCCGCTCCCGAGGGCGGAGCCGGTCCTGAAGGTCCGAGACGTGGTGAAGACCTACGGCACCTTCGCGGCCCTGGCCGGCGTGGGGTTCGACCTGATGCCGGGCGAGACGCTGGCCGTCGTGGGCGAGAGCGGCTCGGGCAAGTCCACCCTGGCCCGCATCCTGCTCCGCCTGGACGAGCCGGATGCCGGAGAGGCGCTCTGGAAGGGGCGCGACCTGTTCCGCCTGCCCCCGGCCGAGCTCTTCGCCCTGCGCCGGGACCTGCAGATGGTGTTCCAAGACCCCACGCAGTCGCTCAATCCCCGGATGACCGTGTTCCAGCTGATCTCCGAGGCCTGGGCGATCCATCCCGAGATCCTGCCCAAGGCCCGCTGGCGCGCGCGGGTCGCCGAGCTGCTGGCGCAGGTCGGCCTGAAGCCCGAGCACGCCAGCCGCTACCCGCACCAGTTCTCGGGCGGGCAGCGCCAGCGCATCGCCATCGCCCGGGCGCTCGCCCTCGAACCCGAGCTGATCATCTGCGACGAGGCGGTCTCCGCGCTCGACGTCTCGGTGCAGGCGCAGGTGATCGAGCTTCTGACGAAGCTGCGCCGCGAGATGGGCATCGCCTTCATCTTCATCGCTCACGACCTGCCGGTGGTGCGCGACTTCGCCGATCATGTCATGGTGATGCAGAAGGGGCGCGTCGTGGAATACGGGACGGTGCGGCAGGTCTTCGAGGCGCCTCGGGAGCCCTACACCCAAGCCCTGCTCGCGGCGGGGCTCGATCCCGACCCCGAGGTCCAGGCCGCCCGACGGGCCGAGCGCGTGGCGATCAGGGCATGAGGCGAGCCACGGGCCTGCGGATCGTTTCGCACAGGCGGCCCGCAGGTTGCCCGGACGCGACCCTGCAACAGGAGCGGCATGGCCATGCCTCGTGACGAGATCCGCGTGACCTACCGCATCGAGACCTCGGGCGACCCCGAGGCGCTGGCGGGCAAGATCGCTTCGGATCAGTCCACCGGCACCTTCACCGAGCTGCCGGGCGAGACGGCCGCCGTGCGGGCGCGCTGCGCGGCGCGCGTGGTCGGGATCGAGCCGCTGGAGCCGCTGAACGTCCCTTCCATCCCCGATCCCACGGGACACGGGCCTTACCGGCGCGCCGACGCAACGGTCGCCTTTCCACTCGAGGCCGTGGGCACCGACATCGCGGCGCTCCTGACGATCTGCGTCAACGGAGCCTATTCCGTCCGCGGGCTGACCGGCCTCCGCGTCATGGACATTGACCTGCCTCCGGCCTGGGCCTGTCATCCAGGCCCCCAGTTCGGCATCGACGGCTCGCGCCGCCTGATGGGCGTGGCCGAGGGCCTGATCATCGCCTCGATCATCAAGCCTTCGCTGGGCCTCTTGCCCGAAGAGACGGCCGAGGCGGTCCGGGTGCTCTGCGAGGCGGGCGTGGACTTCATCAAGGATGACGAGAAGCTGATGAGCCCGGGCTACTCGCCGCTGGCCGAACGCATCGCCGCCGTCATGCCCGTGATCCACGAGCACGAGCAGCGGACGGGTAAGAGGGTGATGTATGCCTGGGGCATCTCCTCCGCCGACCCCGATACCCTGATGCGCAACCACGACCTTGTGCTCGATGCGGGCGGCAACGCGGCGGTGGTCAACATCAACTCCATCGGGCACGGAGGCATGAGCTTCCTGCGCCGGCGCTCGGCCCTTTGCCTGCACGCGCACCGCAACGGCTGGGACCTCCTCACGCGGCATCCGGGGCTGGGAATGGAGTTCCGCCCCTACCAGAAGATCTGGCGCCTTCTGGGCGTCGACCAGTTCCAGATCAACGGCATCCGCGCCAAGTACTGGGAGCCGGACGAGAGCTTCGTGCGCTCGTTCCGCGACTGCATGACGCCGATCTTCTCGCCCGCCGACCGGCCGCTGCCGGTGGTCTGCTCGGGCCAGTGGGGCGGGCAGGCCTGGGACACCTATGCCCGCACGGGTCGCACGCTGGATCTCATGTACCTGGGCGGGGGCGGCATCCACGGCCATCCGATGGGTCCGGCCGCCGGCGTGGCCGCCATCCGGCAGGCCTGGCAGGCCGCGGCCCAGGACATCCCGGCGGAGGTCATGGCGAAGGAACACCCCGAACTTGCCGCTTCGCTGAGGAAATTCGGTGGACCCGGGGGGAGCCCGTCATAAAGCCGGGCCGGGGTTGACGCCGAGAGTCATGCTCCGCGTGGTTGGGCACGCGCTGCCGCGCCACAGCAGATGCATCCGGTGGCCCAAACCAGTAGACGAGAGCCCCTGGGGCGCCAGGAAAGCCTTGGGTGCGACGAAGATGTGTCCCGTAGAGGCTGCAATACTGGTGACACCTCGATCACGAGAGTCGGTGGGTGGCGGAACAGAGGCGTGACCATGCAGCGTTCATGCCGGCCGTGTGGAGCCGCAGGTCATCTCGAGCGACAAGCAGCATTGGGGCTCCGGTGACGGGCCCTGGCCCATTCTCTCGACGGCCGAGACACGGCAGGATGGATCAGGTGGGTCAGAAGGTCGCCTTGCCTGGTGGCCGACCATGGGACCCCGTTGCGAGCCCAGCCCCTTGTCGCTGCGATCTGGCTAGGCATATCGATCAGGCTGTTGATGTGCCAAGAGTTGCAGACGAGCGCCGTCAAGCTGAACTCGCCATGGATACATCCTGCTCGTTTCATCAGGACGGCGCCGTGATTCATTCGTTGCTCGATCGTGCCGAGGGCGTGTTCGCAACAGGTGCGATGCTGATCGAGGGTTTTGGGACGGGTGGCCAGCCGCGCGGCCATGCGGTCAAGCACGGCCTCGTTCTCCAGACGAGCGACCTGCCGGTAGGTCCTGATGCAGCGCGGTCGGAGTTGGCAGGTCAGGCAGGCCTCGCGGCGGCTGGTTTCGATCTTTATGCTGTCCCGTGACTGCCCCCGCCGGCACGGTCGAAGCGCCTGACCGCCAGGGCAGGTAAAGAAGTTCGTGGACGGGTCGCAGGGGAACTGGTCTTTGGAAAGGAAGCCTTGGCGCACGGCCGGGCCGGGCACCGGCTTAGGCACCCAAGGGGTGATCCCGGCTGCCCCGCAGGCCTCGGAGCCCTCGATCTTGAGGGTGACCCGGTCGCCACGGTCTCGATCTGGTCGACCCCAAGCGCCTCGATGAAGGCCTTCGCCGTGGATGCCGCAGCGCCATGGCCCTGCTGTCAGGGTCTGTGGGATGGACCGTTCCTCGCCGGTGCGGTCCAAGTCGTTCCGGAGCCCCTTGTGGCGCTTGCGCTCCCCCCGGCGTGCCGCGTTCATCTAGGCCAAGCGTGGGGCCTCACGGCTGAAGCCAGAGTTCGAGCCGTCCGCTTCTGCGTCGCCCCAAGTCTGGCGCGTCCGAGACCCGGCCAGCTTCTCGTCCGCTTTATGAACGCAGGCGATCAGCGCCGTCCGTGTGGAGTTGCAGGCCTTGCTGTTGACCGCCTTGGATGGCGGGGGCCGTCCACCGCCACGAGCTCGTGGGCGAGGAGGCGCCGGAGGTCGCTGGTCCTGGCTGACAGGCGGGCGAACCCGACCGGGATGGTCCGATGGCGGCGCCCCCGCTCCGGCGTGCGGCCGAGGTCTGGGTCCGAAGGCTGGTCGGGCGGCCTGTGGGTAGGATACGCCGGTCCCGCCTGCCTGAGCCCTGAACGGTCCCCTGGGGTTCCGGGCGACGAGGAACCGGGGTCGAGGCTTGGTCATGGGTGAGCCGCGGCTGGCGCGAGATGCCATCGGTCACAACTCACGCCATGTCGGACCTGCGCTCACGGCAACGCCCGGCCCGATCCGAACAGGGCCCGGGCGCCTTGGCCGACCTCGAACGGCTTCTCGCAGCAGGGCACGCGGTCGTAGGCCTGAGGCAAGGACTCCATGTCATAGCCGGTCGCGAACAGGAACGGGGTGCCGCGGTCGCGCAGCACCTTGGCCACCGGGAAGACCATCTCGCCACGCAGGTTGATGTCGAGGATGGCGCCGTCGATCAGCCGGTCGGCGGCCAGGAGCGTCAGGGCGCTCTGGACGGTCGGCACGGGCCCGACCACCTCGGCGCCCTGCTCCACGAGTTCGCGGCAGATATCTTCGGCCACGACGTACTCGTCCTCGACGACGAGGATGCAACGGCCCCTGAGAAGGGACGCCTCCGGGTGGTCAAGCATCGTCCCTCTCCATGGTTGAGGACACCGGCAGCACGATGGTGCAGCGCACGCCATCGGGCGCAAGCACATAAGTTGTCTCCGCCCCGAGCTGATAAGGCAGCGCGCGCTCGATGAGCTCGCGCCCGAAGCCCCCGCCCTGTGGCGCGGCGTCGGGGTCGGGCATGGCGACGCCCGTCTCGATCCAGGTCACGTGCAGCCGGGGCTCTTCGCCCTCGTGCCGGAGGCGCCAGCGCACGGTCAGGTGGCCGTCCGGTTGCCCGAGCGCCCCGTACTTGACCGCATTGGTGGCCAGCTCGTGGATCGCCAGGGCGAAGGTCTGGAGCGGGCTCGACGGCAGCCGGATGCCCTTGCGCCCGTCCAGCGTCACCCGCTCGCCCCGGCCCTCGGCGTCGATGGCGCCGACGGCGGACAACTCCGTGCGGATGAGCTCGTCGAAGGTCACCCGGCCGTTGTCTTTCAGGCGCGACAGCAGGCCCTGGACGCGGGCGAGCGCCCGGAGCCGGTCATCGAGAGTCGCCACGAAGGACGCCAAGTTCTCACTCTGCTGCCGGGTCCTGACCATGACGCCGCGCACCACGGCCATCAGGTTCTTGGTGCGGTGCTGGAGTTCGGCCACAAGGACGCCCTGCCGCTCCTGCATCTCGCGCAGATCCTGAACGTCGGTGGAAGTGCCCAGCCATTCGACGATGGCCTCGTGCTGGTCGCGGACCGGCGTGGCGCGCGTGTGGAACCATCGGAACTCGCCGGTCGCCTCTTCGCGGACCCGATACTCCGCATCGAACAGGCCCGTGGCCTTGGAGTGCTCCCAGGCCGCGCGGGCAGCGTCCTGGTCGTCCGGATGCAGGGGCTCCAGCCAGCCCCAGCCATGGCTTTCCACCTCCGGCTGGCCGGTGAACTCCGTCCATTGCGGGCTGGCCCAGGTCCAGTGCCCGTGGTCCACGGCCCGCCAGACAAGCTGCGGGATGCCCTCCACCAACGTCCGGAGCCGCCGCTCGCTGTACTCGAGCGCGCGCTGCACCGCTCGCTCCCGTGTGGCGTCGTGGCCCACGCCGCCGATGCGGGCGACCTGGCCCTCGGCGTCCCGGATCGGGAAGTCGGTGTTGCGCAGGGCGCGGACCTGCCCGTCCACGGGGCGGCGGACCCGGTACTCGAAGGTGACGCGCTCGCCGGCTCTCGCCCTTCCGATCTCGGCCCGGGCGTGTTCGCGGTCCTCGGGCTCGACCAGGTCGAGCCAGTTGCGCCACGTGTCGCCCGAGAGCGCCTCCTCGCGCGAAAGGCCGTAGATGCTCTCGAAAGCGGGGCTGAGGTAGACCCACTCCAGTGTCTTCGCGTCGCGGATCCAGAGCACGTCCGACGAGGCCTCGCCGAAGGCGCGAAGCTGGTCCTCGCTCTCGCGCAGCGCCGCCTCGGCCCGCACCCGCTCCACCGCCGCCCAGGTGCGCTCGGCGACGGCCTCCACAGTGATGATCTCCCCATCCGTCCAGTTGCGCGGCTTGTCATGCTGCACGGTCAAGGCGGCGGCGATCCGGCCCGACTTGACGGGAGACACCGTGATGGCGGACAGGCAATCAACCGAGCGGTAGGCTCCCCGCTCTGAGGGCGCGATGCGGGCGTCGGTGTCGACGTCGCGGATCACCAGGGTCCGGCCGGCCCGCATCACCGAGACCACGCCCTCGCCGAACGCGGCGAAGGGGTAGCGAGGGGGCATCCCGACGCCCCTGCGGACGTGCTCGCCCAAGGCGTGACCAACCTCCTCGCCGGGTCCGCCCTCGACGACGCTGTATTGGACGCGGCTGCCATCGAGCCGTTCGGCCAACAGGCGGCACGCGGTTGCGGCAATGGCGCCGGCATTGGGCAGCGGCCGCATGGCGTCGTTCAGCCTGAGCAGGAACGCCTGCCGCTCCTCGCTCTCGCGCAGCGCCGTCTCGGCGCGGGCTCGCTTCACGGCCGACCTCACGCGCTCGGCGACCTCGCGGATCAGGATCTCCTCGGCCGCCGCCCAAGCGCGAGGCGTTGCGCTTTGGACGGCGAGCAGGCTGACCGCATCGCCCTCCTCGAGCAGGACGGCGTCGGCAAAGGCCGCGACCTCCCGGCCACGCAGCGCGTCGCGCGCCGTATCGGTCGCTTCGGGTCGCGCGCGACGTCGTCGACCAGGATGACCTCGCCCGGCTTGTAGACCGCGAGGAAGTCTGGCCCGAACGGCTTCAGTGAGTGCTCGCCCACGAGGGACGGCACGCCCCGGGTGTGGTCCCGCTCGACCGTCAGCCGGTCGCCCGCGATCTCGCCGTAGAGGACCCGGTCGACCCCTAGGTGCTCGCAAAGGCGGGCGGTGGCGACCGCCGCGATCTCCAATGGCGTGACAAGGGCGCCGAGCGCGTCCGACAGCGCCAGCAGGAACGCCTGCCGCTCCTCGCTCTCCCGCAGAGCCGCCTCTGCGCGGGCACGCTCCACCGCCGCCCAGGTGCGCTCGGCCACCTCCTCGGCCAGGGAGATCTCGTTCGGCGTCCACCGCCGGGGGGTCGCCGACACCGAGACGATCGTCCAGAGCGGGTTGCTCTCTCCCCGTCGCAGGGCTGGCGCGACCAGCGCGCCGAAGCCCAGGCTCCCGATGCTGTTCCGGTCGGTCTCGGACAGGCCGGGGGCCCCTGCCACGTCCTCGATCACCAGAGTCCCGGCGAACGTGATCCGGAGCGCGGCCGGGAAGTCGGACAGGCGGATGGCGGGGGCATCGGGGCCACGCGGTCGCCGCCCACCTGATGGGTGATGTCGGCCCGGTCCTCGTCCATCCGGAAGGTCGCGACGTAGCAGCGGTCGAGAGCCATGTGTTCGCGCAGCATCGCGATCGCGCGGTTCGCCACGGCATCGGCGCTGGGCTCCGCCCGCAACGCATCGCCGAGCTTCAACAGGAACGCCTGCCGCGCCTCGCTCTCGCGCAGCGCGGCTTCGGCGCGGGCGCGCACGAGGTCGGCCCAAAGCCGCTCGGCCACCTCCTGCACCAGCGCGACCTCGTCGTCGCTCCAGCGCCGTGGCGCATGCTGGTGAACGGACAGGTTCACCACGAGCCTGCCCCCGACGAGAAGAGGCACGCTGAGCAGCGCCCGCACACCGACCTGGGCGATGGCGGCCAGATCCGGGCGCGCGAGGGCCGGATCGCCCGCGTCCTCGACCCGCACGGTGCGGCCCGCGCGAAGGTCGTCAAGGATCGATCCCTCGTAGTCCTGGAGGCGCATCACCGTTGGGAAGGGTTCCGCGCCATCGGCGAACCACCCATGGAAGATGTCGGCTACGCCTCTGGCCTCGTCAAACTCCGCGAACATGACCCGCGAGGCGCCCAACTGCTCCCCTACCAGGCGGGCCGCAGCCTCGATCACGGCCTCCGCGTCGCGCTCCGCGCGGAGGGTGTCGCCGAGCCGGAGCAGGAAGGCCTGCCGTGCCTCGTTGGCGCGGAGCGCCACCTCGGCGCGGAGGCGCGCACCTATCTCCAGCCCGGTCATGTGGACGGCCAGGACTTCGCCCGTCCGGCCGCGTACGGGCGTAAGGTAGGCCTCGAATATCTCGCCACCTTCGCGGATCAGATCCAGCGGCTGGGCGGGCACCGCGACGGCTTCGCCCGCGAAGGCGCGGTCGTAGAGATGCGCGACCGTTGCATAGCCCGCAGGCCAGGTCTCTGACAGAGGACGACCCAGCGCCTCGGGATGGTGCTCTCCGTAGAACTGCGCGGCGGCGTCGTTGTAGAGCAGCACGCGCTCGGGCCCGATGACGACGGAGGACAGGAGGGGGCTTGCGAGCATCAGGCTCACGACGCCCTTGAGCTCCTCGGGCCACGCCGCCGGAGGGCTCAGGGGCGTGCCGGTCCAGTCGTGCGCCCGCAGGCGAGCCGCCATCTCGCCGGGGCCGCAGGGCCAGCTCTCGCTTCGCGCCACCACATCCATCGTGCCGGTCCTCGGCTCCATGATCGCATCACCACAATGCACGAGGAGTACGGTTGGCTCCGTCGTGGGAACCGGGCAATCGTCCCCGCAGCACGGGCGGGCTTTTCCAGATGCTGAGAGCGCAGCCAGCGCATGAATCCTGCAGACCGCGTGAGAACCTCCGGCGGGTTGCACGGGCGGCTGAGCTGCCGCAGTGGGATGCTCGGTCATCGCCCATCTTTCTGGACATGGCCGCTCTCAGGTCCTGCTCTTGCCCTGGGCGGTGGGTGACCACCTAGGCCCGGACAACCCGGCGCGCTTCATCGACGCCTTTGGCGACGGGCTGAATTTCGCGGCCGCCCGAAGGCGACGGGCCGGCCGGGCTGCTGAAGCCCGCCATCCAAAGCGATCCTTACCGCGTGCTTCCCGCAGGAATCCGAAAGACGACCGGCACGGGAACGAAGACCGTCCTGACCCGGAAAACGACTGTGCGGTCGGTCTTGCCGGGGAAAGGTTTCGCATGGGCGCACTCGCGGTCGGCATCTCGGCGAAAGACGAAGCAGTGGCTTTCCTGCAGACCCAGGGCAGCAGGATGCAGCACCAGCGACCGGGCTCCGCCCGGAGCGCGCTCGATGCCGTGGTGACGCGGCAGGGGAAAGCGGAGTTCGAGCGTCCTCCGGCCGATTTCCACCTCATCGAACTGTGCCTGTCCGGAAGCTGCACGGGGCGCCGGCTTTTCGACGGGCTCGCGGGACCTGCCGACTGCCGCTATCGCCCGGGCGCCCTCTTCGCCATCCCGGCCGGGCGGGCCGCCCAGGTGAGCATCCGCGACGGGGAAGCCACCATCCTCCAGCTCATGATCGACCGCGCGGTGATGGACGAGGTGAAGCGCGCGATGCTGCGGGGCGACGCCGACCGGGTCGAGCTGCTGGGCTTCAACGCCGTCTTCGACGCCCGGATGAGGGCCTGCGCCCTCGCCATCCACAGGGAGCTGCGACATCCCTCCGCCGGGGGCGCGTTGGTCGCGGACGTGATGGCCGAGGCGTTGTTGCGTAACCCATGAGCGAGGGGGCTCGCGCGGCGGGTCTGCCTGCTTATCTGGGCGGCCA
>NZ_VDFV01000026.1 GCF_006152145.1 Rubellimicrobium roseum
GCGCGCGCGTTGTTCCTCCAGTTGATCCATGCGGCGCTTCAAGCTCATGCCCGTCCTCCTTCCAGGGCCGCGAGGCGGCGCTCCAGCTCCGTGGTCTCCAGCGTGCGCCGGTAGGTGTCGATCAGCGCCATGACGTGCGCTCCTTCCGTTGGGGTGAGGTCGCCCCCCGCGACGGCGGCCAGCACCGCCCGGGCCGCCTGCGCCGCGTCGGTGGCGCTCTGCATGGCTGGCAGGGCAAAGGTGACGGGGCTGTCCTTGCGGGGTGGCGCGAGGCGCTCCAGGCAGAGTCTGAGCGCGGTGGTGTCACCTTCCAGCGCGCGCTCCACGGCCTTGCGGGTCAGCGCCTCCGCTTCACCGTCAAGGAGCGCCAGCACGGCCTGCGTGGCCCTGTGACGGCTGCCCGGCGGTTTGCCGAGGTTGCCCGGCGCGAAGGTGCCATCGGGGTTGCGGGAAGCGGCTATAATGCGCTGGCGAGTCCCTTAAGCGATATTATCTACGATGCCTTTAGCCGCGATGTCGACGTCCGCCCCTGTCTTGCCACCGCTGTATCTGCTCTTAGGGACGACCCTCCGAAGGCAGCGCAAGCGATACGGGATCCCGTCAACATATATAAGCCTTAGACCCCCGCTCCCCTGCTCTCTGCCCCCTCCCCTTCCGCCGCCTCCGTGCGGCCGTGCAGCGGCGTGACGTTCACCATGACGGACTGCGGACGGCAGAGTTGATAAGTTCGTGCCCGGCGACCGGCCGAGTGGTTGGTTGCCACCCGCAACAGACCGCAGCTCAGGAGAGTGCTTCGTGCAGCCGTGAAGCGCTCCCGCGACAGGGTGGTGTGCCCGGCTGCCCGCATGCCCTCGTGGTGGAGCGCGAAGGCGTAGCCCGGCCGGTGCCCGTGGACAGCGATGAGGCGGACGTAGAGCGCGACGGCATCGGACTCCCCCGACGTGCCGCCTGTCGCGGCGCCGATCAGGTCGAGCGCAAGTCGGTTGACCCGGAAGTCGCTGTGACGGCCGGCATACACCCGGCCCTCCAGCCGGCACCGCCAAGCCCACTCGGCCAAGTCCCGCACCTCTTCCTCCGATACCGCCTCGGGGTTCTCGCACTCGCGGTCACGGATCAGGAGCAGCGCATCGAAGAGAGCGTCGGGGTCTGTCACCGCCTCCACCATGCCGATGGCTGCGTGCTTGAGGGCATCATGCCGCGCGCCTGCGGCGATAGGCCGGGACACGATCTGGGATGCGCTCTCGTCCCGCTTACTCGGCCGTCTGCCGGCGCACGGCGCCAAGGACCCTTCGAGCCGGATGACGGGCAACTCGTCGAGGCCGAGCAGGCCCTGAGTCGCGACGTAGGCGCCCCCGTCCGGCCGGAGCGAGCCTGGCCCCATGACGTAAGCGTTGGCGCCACGCTTGAGATCGACGGCCAACCCCTCGTCCCGCAGGTTGGGATAGATGGGTCGCCCGCCCTCCGGGGCGCGATAGTAGAGGTGCCGGCCGCGTGGGGTGCGGACGTGGATCGGAGACGCGCCGAAGCGCGTCTCCATGGCCGAGACCAGGGCCGGGTCGTCCGTGTCGCAGTCGACGACCACAAGGCCGATCAGGCGGACGCCGTAGCAAGTCGAGCCCGTCCGGTGCATGGGGGCCAGCACCCGCCGGAGCGGCAGGCGGTCGACGCCTTGGAAGCTTACCAAGGGCGACTTGCCGTCCGCCCCCCGCCCGAGGGGTAGGAGGCTGAAGCCGGTGTGGTGGAGGCGCGCGATCTCGGCAGTCAGCGTGCCGAGGGCGCCCGCGCCGGTGTCGAGAGCCGGCCCGGTCATGCCTTCACCTTGCGGGCGTGCAGCTGCCTGTGGTGCGTGCGGCAGAGCCAACGCACATTGAGAGGCTGGTCATGCTGATCGTGGTGCGCTTCGCTTTTTGGGTCGCCGCACACCTCACAGGGCTGCTGCTGGACAAGGCCGCGCTTCAGACCGGAGCGGAGGGACGCGTGCGCCCAGACCTTGAGCGGGTTGCGCTCGCGCCAAGCGGCCTGACGGCGGTAGACGGTGGAGGGCGTGCGTGAGCGGCGGACGGGCGGAGTGTCGTTGTCCTGAGAGGCGGTCACTGGCGGGCCTCCCGATAAGCGAGCGAAGCGATCAGGTGGGCGGTGACGCCGCTGAGACCATAGCGATGGCGCAAGCGAGCGACACGAAGCTGCGTAGGAGCGGCGGCCCGACGTTCATCGCCGCGATCTAGCTGCGATGCTTCATATGGAATGCTCGGATAGGGACGAGTCATTTCGTTCTCCGGTTTGACGCCGGAGGCGGTCGAGCCTAAACAGGCGATGATCTATAAGCGCCTGGAGACCCCGCCTCGGCGGGGTTTCCACTAGTCGCTATTGCTCTGGCGCGAGTTGAGCCAGTCGGAGAGGTCACTCTCCTTCCAGCCAACGGCACGGGTGCCCAAACGCACTGCGCGCGGGAAGCGGGCTGACGCCATAAGTGCGTAGATGGTGCTGCGGCCCAGCCCCGTACGAGCTAGGACTTCGGGGAGGCGAGCGATCCGTTCAGACGTCACTTCCAAACTCCTTCGGCGGAAGCGCGACGGTGCTGCACTAAAGCGTCATCGCGTTTCTTGACTACCCCGTCGCAGAATTGCTCCAGGGCCTTGAAGGTTGGGGGTGAGGGTGAGCGGGAAGGGCTAAGAATGGACTCCACAACGGCGTGGATCGCTCGCCTACCTGCTGCCGAAAGAAGCACGGACTTCCTTGGTCGTCAGCAATCTATTGCGGATCTAGGCAGATGACCAGTGTGGCAACTCCAGAAAGCTGTGGATGACCAATTGTGAGTCACCAGACTACTTACGTCATGCTGAGGTCCGTTGGGCGGCGTTGGGGACGATGTCCATCGTCTTGGGGCTGCGTCGGAGACACGTACTTCGGAGCTGAATGCGAAACTTTGTCACATACCTCTTCAAGCAGGCGATAGAGTGAGCATACCGCCTCGTCGGCCAACTTGTTGGTACAATTGCTGTACGCATCGATAAGGTATTTCTTAACATGCGGATGTATCTAGTTTTTTTATTCCCGTTACCCGCTCCAGTCCTCCCAAAGATCTGTCACGCGCTCGGGAACTCCGTGCTAGTGTCGGCTTGCCGCAAGGTAAGGGAGGAAAAAATCATGAGAACGATGCTGCTTTCGCTGGTGGCCGTCACGGCGCTGGCCGCGCCGGCCTGGGCGAACCAGTGCCCCATGCTGATGGGCCAGGTCGAGGAGCGGATGTCGGCCTCGACTGCGGACGAGGCGACCAAGGCGCAGGCCGCGACGCTGCTAGAGGAAGGCCGCGCCGCGCATGATGCGGGCGACCACGCGACCTCGGAGGCGAAGCTGAACGAGGCGCTGGCCCTTCTGGCGCAGTGACGGCGGAGGGCGGCCTCCGTTCCTGGGATCGGCCGCCCTTTTCCTTCGGGCGCGCGCGGCTTAGGCAGGCGCGGCATCGAACCGAAGGAGAGAACCATGTCCGACATCCGCCGCATCGGCCCCGGCCCGCGCATGAGCGAGGCCGTCGTCCATAACGGGGTCGTCCACCTCGCCGGGCAGATCGCCAAGGGCGCGACCGTCACCGAGCAGACGCAAGGCGTGCTGGCCGAGATCGACCGGATTCTGGCCGAGGCGGGCACGAGCAAGGCGCGCATCCTGACGACGCAGATCTGGCTCGCGGATATCGCGACCTTCGGCGAGATGAACGCCGTCTGGGACCAGTGGGTGGACCGCGAGAACCCGCCCGCGCGCTGGACGGGCGAGGCGAAGCTCGCGACGCCGGAGTATCTGGTCGAGATTATTGTCACGGCAGCAGTGTAAAAGACGGAGGGTTTCCGCCGCGTCTGGGGGCACGCGGCGGACGTTCTCCGGGGCTGCCGGCGGGACGCCACTCCGGGCCGGCAGGGGGCGCGTGCTCGACGCGCGGCGGCTGGGTCTTTGCGGGCGGTGTACCGCCCTCCCAGCGGGTCCGGGCCGCGGACCCTCAAAGAGCTCTTGCCCGGCGGCCTCGGCCGGGTCGCAGACGGTCGGGCGGGAGCGGGACCAAGGCGGCCGGCCGTCGAAGCCACCTTGGGGCGGGCGCGCCGCAGTGTCCGTGGCCCCCCCCCGACGCAGGCCCCTTTCCTGTCATCGTGACGGGCGGGCCGGAGGGGAGCGGCCGAGGAGGCGGGCTCCGGGTCTCTCACGGGGAGCGTCGCAGGGAGAGATTAACGAAAGGTTGGGGCACCGAACGGTCCTCCCCCGATTCGCGCAACACCTTGGCCAGACCGGGAGGCTTCCATGACCTGCTACGGAGCAGAGGACGGCGGCCAGATCCTGAGATGATCGCTGGGCCGGGCGAGAGCGAACTCCCGCTCGACGTGCCGGAGAACGCGACGCTGACCAGAGAACGGCACCAGTGCGGCCGCGTCCTCGAAGCCAAGCCAGCGAAACTCACTGTGCTCATGGTTGAGCACGACTGGGCCGTCGGGGGCCACGATGGCGACGAAGACGGGCAGCAGGCTGATCGAGTCGCGGGCGGGTTCGTAGAACTGCTCGCAGATGTCGGCGGAGTGGAGCGTCAGGGGCGTCAGGCCGGTCTCCTCGCGGATCTCGCGCAGGGCGGCCTGCCACGCGGTCTCGCCGGACTCGATCGCGCCCGCGACCTGGCACCATTCGCCCCGGAGCGAACCGGTGCGCCGGAGGAGCAGGACCTGCCAGATCCCCGCCCCTTCGCGGATCACGATGACGGACACGGCGAAGCAGCGGACGGGAATGTCGGGCATGGCAGGTCCCTTGGAGACCGGGGCGATGGGTTGGACGCGTCGACCTAGGCCCCGTTCGCCCGCAGGAACTCGACCAGCCCGGCGGTGGAGGCGTCCTTGCCGCTGGTCCCCTGTTCGCCCGTGACCATCGGGGCGAGGGTGTTCGCCAGTTCCTTGCCCAGCTCCACGCCCCACTGGTCGTAGCTGTTGATGCCGAGGACGGCGCCCTCGACGAAGACGCGGTGCTCGTAGAGGGCGACGATCTGGCCCAGCGTGAAGGGGTCGAGGCGCGGATAGGCCAGCGTCGTGGAGGGGCGGTTGCCGGGGAAGACGCGGTGCGACGCCTGTCGTTCGAGTTCGTCGCCCGAAAGGCCCTTGGCGGCCATCAGGGCGCGGGCCTCGTCCATGGTGCGGCCGCGCATCAGGGCCTCGGACTGCGCGAGTCCGTTGGCGATCAGGAGCTGGTGCTGGTGGTGGAGGTCGTCCTCGGAGCCTCGGGCGGCGACCAGGAACTCGCAGGGGATGACGCGGGTGCCCTGGTGGATGAGCTGGTAGAAGGCGTGCTGGCCGTTGGTGCCGGGCTCGCCCCAGACGACGGAGCCGGAATGGACCGCGAGCGGCGCGCCGTCCATGCTGACGCGCTTGCCGTTCGACTCCATCTCGAGCTGCTGGAGGTAGGCCGGGAGCCGCATCAGGCGGTTGTCGTAAGGGAGCACGGCGCGGGTCGCGTGGTCGCAGACCTGATTGTGCCAGATCCCCACCAGCGCGAGGAGCGCGGGCATGTTCTCGTGCCACTCCGCGCTGCGGAAGTGGAGGTCCATCGCCTGCCCGCCGCGCAGGAAGGCGCGGAACGCCTCGGGCCCGATGGCGATCATGAGCGACAGGCCGATGGGCCCCCACATGGAGTAGCGCCCGCCCACCCAGTCCTCGAAGCCGAAGACGCGCGACGGGTCGATGCCGAAGGCGCCGGTCTTGGCGAGGTCGGTGGAGAGCGCGGCAAACTGGCGTGCGGCGTCGGGGACCGACTGGGACATCCAGGCCTTGGCCGTGCGGGCGTTGGCCATCGTCTCCTGCGTGGTGAAGGTCTTGGAGGCGACGATCACCAGCGTCGTGGCCGGGTCGCAGGCGCGCAGGACGTCCGCGATGTCGGCGGGGTCCACGTTGGAGACGAAGTGGGTGCGCGGGCCGTCGTGGTAAGGCGCGAGCGCGATGGCCCCCATCTTGGGGCCGAGGTCGCTGCCGCCGATGCCGATGTTGATGACGTCGGTGTAGCGGCCGCCCTGCCCCGCCTCCTGCCCCTCGCGGATCGCGGTGGCGAAGGCCTCCATGCGCTGGAGCGTGTCGAGGACGCCCGGCATGACGTCCTGCCCGTCCACGATCACCGGGCCGCCGTCGAGGTTCCGGAGCGCCGTGTGCAGGACGGCGCGGCCTTCGGTCTCGTTGATCCTGGCGCCCGCGAACATGGCGTCGCGCTTGGCGGCCACCCCGGCCGCGTCGAGGAGGCCCGTGAGGTGGCGCAGGCCGTCCCGGTCGATGTTGGTCTTGGAGTAGTCGAGGAGCAGGTCGCCCACGCGGACCGAGAAGGATTCGGCCCGGCCGGGGTCGTCGAACAGCGACAGGATGGGGCGGTCCTTGACCGTCTGATGGTGGCGCTTCAGGTCGTCCCACATCGTCTCGTCACTCCCTTGGCAGGTGGTCGGCCAGCGCGACCCAGGTCACGCGCTCGTCCCAGTGGCTGTGGTATTGCGGCTCGAACCCGGCGGGGTCGTCGAGGCTCGCGGCGTAGAGGTCCACGTCGTCGGGGCGCCGGTCCGTCTGGTAGGACAGGGGCGAGCCGCAGCGCGGGCAGAAGCCGCGCCGGACGCCCGGCGAGGATTCGTGGAGGCGCGGCGTGCCCGTCCAGCGCAGGTCCCCGCGCGCCACCGTGAACCAGGTGGTGAAGGGCGAGGAGGTGGCGCGGCGGCAGCTTTCGCAGTGGCAGTGGTTGCGCGAGCGCATAGGCCCCGCGACCGCGAAGCGGATGTCGCCGCAAAGGCAGCGGCCGGTGATCTCCGCGGCCATCGCGGTCAGCTCTCGGCCCAGTGGACGGTCGCGCCCTTGAGGACGGCGACGACCGGGGCCTCCTCGGGCGTGAGGCTGCGGGCGCGGTCGAGCGCCTCGCGCTTCTCGGGGCCTACGATGACGATGTGACGCGAGATCGCGCCCGACAGCACGCTGGCCGAAAGCGTCACGCGCGGCTCGGGCGCGCCGGGCGCGCGCATGGGGACGAGAATGACGTCGCCGGTCAGCGCCTCCTCCAGCCGGTCGGCGCCAGGGAAGATCGAGGCGGTGTGCATGTCGGTGCCCATGCCGAGAAGGCAGACGGTGAGCGGCAGCACCTCGGCGATGGTCTCGGCGAGCTGGGGGATGCCGTCCTCGGGCGTCTCGGTCGGAGCGTGGAGCGGCAGGTAGCGCGCGGCGGCGGCGTTGTTCACGAGGAGCCGCTGGCGCAGGAGGCGGGTGTTGGAGCGTGGTGACTCCTCGGGCACCCAGCGCTCGTCGGTGAGCATGACCGAGACACGCTCCCAGTCAAGGTCGGCCGCGCAGAGCGAATCGAAGATCGGCCCCGGCGTGGTGCCGCCGGGCACCGCGATCGAGGCCGTGTCGCTGCCCTGGAGCGCCTGGCGCAGCTCGCCCGCGAGGCGCTGGGCGAGCTCGATCATCATCATCTCGGAGTCGGGGTAGGTGACGAGTTCCATTCGGCGTGTCCCTTTTCGCACCGGGCAGAGCATAGAGGCCGGCGCGCCCGCGCCTAGGCCCCCGGGTTCAGGCCCGGATATCGCGCCAGCGGCGCCCCTCGCGGTGCAGGAGCATCAGCGCGTCGTCGGGGCCCGAGGAGCCGGAGTCGTAGAGCTTGGGGACGTCGTTGCGCTTTTCCCAGCCTTCGATGATCGGGTCGGTCCAGGCCCAGGCCGCCTCCACCTCGTCGCCGCGCATGAAGAGCGTCTGGTTGCCCCGGATCACGTCCATGATGAGGCGTTCGTAGGCATCCGGGGCCTCGGCGGCCTCCTCGCCCAGGGCCTTGGCGAAGGTCATGTCGAGCGGGCGGTCTATGAGGCGCATGCCCCCCGGCCCCGGCTCCTTGATCGTCACGGTGAGGTCGATGCCCTCGTTGGGCTGGAGGCGGATCGACAGGATGTTGCGGTGCCGCCGCTCGTCACCCTCGAAGATCGAGTGCGGCAGGTCCTTGAAGACCACCGCGATCTCGGAGTGCCGCGCGCGCAGCTTCTTGCCGGTGCGCAGGTAGAAGGGCACGCCCGACCAGCGCCAGTTGGCGATCTCGGCGCGGATGGCGATGAAGGACTCGGTGAAGCTGCGGGGGTTGCCGGCCTCGTCCCGGTAGGAGGGCGCCTCGTGATTCGCGTCGTACTGGCCGCGCACGATGTGGTGGGCGGGCACGGGCTTGAGCGCGCGGATCACCTTGAGCTTCTCGTCGCGCACGGCCCCGGCCTCGAACTGGGCGGGAGGCTCCATGGCGATGAGGCAGAGAAGCTGCATCAGGTGGTTCTGGACCATGTCCCGCATGGCGCCGGACTTGTCGTAGTAGCCGCCCCGCCCTTCGACGCCGACCGTCTCGGCCACGGTGATCTGGATGTGGTCGACGTAGTGGTTGTTCCACAGCGGCTCGAAGAGGATGTTGCCGAAGCGGACGGCCATGAGGTTCTGGACCGTCTCCTTCCCGAGGTAATGGTCGATCCGGTAGATCTGGTCTTCGCGGAAGTGCTCGGCCAGCGTCCGGTTGAGCGCGCGGGCCGAATCGAGGTCGCGGCCGAAGGGCTTCTCCACCACGATGCGCGACCCCTGGTCGGCGATGGCGTGCTGGTGCAGCCGCTCGGCCAGGGCGCCGAAGAGGCCGGGCGCGACCGAGAAGTAGAAGGCGCGCACCACGTCCGGCCGCATCAGGGCGGCGAGCTTGGGCCAGCCCTCCTCGACCGTGGCGTCGACCGAGACGTAGTCGAGCTGCCGGAGGAAGGCCGGGAGGCTGTCGTGGCCCCTCAGCTCGGGCCCGCCGAAGCTGTCGATGCCTTCTCGCACCATGTCGCGCCAGGCGTCGGCGTCGAGATCGGCGCGGGCGGCGCCGATGATGCGGGAGTCAGGCGGCATCTGCCCCGCCAGGAAGCGGCGGAAGAGACCGGGCAGGATCTTGCGCCGCGCAAGGTCGCCCGTGCCGCCGAAGATCACGAGGTCGAAGACATCGACCGGGATGACGCGCGAGACCATGTCCATGGCTCCTTTCCGGTGCCGTTAGCGCTAACGGCGGCCGGTCTACCCCCTTCCGGTCGCGACGTCCAGCGGACGCCGTCAGGTGTCCTCGACAGCCTGCCAGCCCACGCGGGACAGGCCCGGCTCGGCCGCGAGCCGCGCGAACGCGGCGTCGATGGCCGTCTGCGTGACCCCTTCTCCGGTCACGGTCGCGGCGATGTCAAGCGCGGCGCCGTCGCCCGAGGGCCGCACGGCGATCTCGGTCAGGTGCAGGCCGGCGACCTGAACGACGCCGAGCAGGATGGCGCGCACCTCGGCTTCGCGCGACGGGGCGCAGGTGACGGCGACCTCGAACTGCCGCAGGACCGGGCGGCCGGCCAGCGTGTGGCGCTTGATCCACTTCACCAGCGGGCGCAGGCCGAGGTTCACGAAGACGATGAGGCCGGTGAGGAGCAGCGCGTAGGGCCAGGCCCCCGCCCCCGCTATCATGCCGACCCCGGCCGCGCACCAGAGCGTCGCGGCCGAGTTGATGCCGTGGACGGTGAAGCCGTCGCGGAAGATGATCCCCGCCCCCAGGAAACCGATGCCCGAAACGATCTGCGCGGCGACTCGGGTGGGGCTCACCTCGTCCGGGTAGAGGCCCGAGAAGGTGACGAAGGCGGCCGCGCCCAGGGCCACGAGGGCGTTGGTGCGCAGCCCCGCCATGCGCTGGCGGATCTGGCGCTCCGAGCCGATGAGCGCACCGCAGGACAGCGCCACGAAGAGGTTGAGCGCGGCCCGCTGGAGATCGGCCGGCAGGAACGGCAGGGGCAGGAAGGGGATGTCCATCAGAGGTTTGTCCGGTCCGCGGAGCGGCGCTGTCAAGAACGGGCGAACCCGGGCGCGGGTCCGGGCGTTCCTCCCGGACACCGCAAGGAGGCCCGGCGATGAGCACGAGCAAGCATCCCAAGACCCACGACCCCAGCGACGCGGACCTGAAGGGCAATCCCGGAATCGGCAGCAGCGCCGGGACCACGGGCCAGGAGGACGAGGACCTGCAGGACGGGGAGACCACCTTCGAGGGCGACGTGCTGAGCGACGCCACGCCGCAGGGTGGCGTGGACCCGAACCAGACGGGGCGGACAAACAAGTGAGGGGCGCGCCGGGCCGGGGGCCTCAGGCCTCCAGCTCGGCGTCCCAGTAGAGGTAGTCCATCCAGGACTGGTGGAGGTGGTTGGGCGGGAACTTGCGGCCGGTGTTGCGCAGCTCCTCGGACCCCGGCTGGCGGGGCGGGCGGCGCAGCGACATGCCCGACTGGCGCAGCGACTTGGACCCCTTGCGAAGGTTGCAGGTCGAGCAGGCGGCGACGACGTTCTCCCAGCTCGTGATGCCGCCGCGTGCGCGGGGAATCACGTGGTCGAAGGTCAGGTCGCCCTTGGCGCCGCAGTACTGGCAGCAGAACTCGTCCCGCAGGAACAGGTTGAAGCGGGTGAAGGCCACCTGCTTCTGCGGCTTGACGTAGTCCTTGAGCACCACGACCGAAGGGATGCGGATCGAGGTCGAGGGCGAATGCACGCATTCGTCGTAGGTCGCCACGATCTGCACGCGGTCGAGGAAGGCGGCCTTCACCGCCTCCTGCCAGGGCCAGAGCGAGAGCGGATAGTAGGAGAGAGGGCGGTAGTCGGCGTTCAGGACGAGTGCGGGAAAATGGCGGAGCGATGCGGGGTCCCGCACGAAGCTGGTACGAAAATCATCGTCCATTGCCAGTGCCGTCATGCCTTTCCGACTCCCTGTCCCCGCATGCCCGTCACCCGTGACTATATGCCCGGTTAAGCGTGCGGCAAGATTCGCAAGCTGCTGCTTGGGGATATCTCGCGAAGGTGACGCCGGTGTTTCCGTTGGGTAACGGTGCGGTGACGCTCAGCCGATCCCCAGACGCTCGCGCAGGAAGGCCAGCGCCACCGACAGGCCGTCGGGTGCGATGCCGTGGGCGGTGCCCTTCATGACGTGGGCGTAGACCTCGGTCCAGCCGGCCGATTCGAGCGCGCGGGCAGCCTCGGGAAGCGCCTGAACGGGCACCACGTCGTCGCGGTCGCCGTGGATCAGGAGCACGGGCGGGCGGGACTGGACCTCGTCGGCCAGGGTCTCGGGCTCCAGCAGGCGGCCGGAGAAGGCGACGACGCCCGCGACGGGGTCCTCGCGCCGGGGCGCGGCGTGGAGCGCCATCATGGTGCCTTGCGAGAAGCCCACGAGCGCGACCTGCTCGGGCAGGAGGTCCTCGTCCACCATAACGCCGTCGAGGAAGGACTGGAGGTCGTCCACCGCGCGAAGGACGCCGTTGCGGGCCATCTCCTCGGAGGAGCCGTCGAGCCAGGGGATCGGGAACCACTGGAGGCCCATGGGAGCGCCGATGCAGGCCTCGGGCGCGTCGGGCGACAGGAACAGAGTGTCGGGCATGTATTCCGACAGCGGCTCGGCCAGGCCGATCAGGTCCTTGCCGTTGGCGCCGTAGCCATGGAGGAAGACCACGCAGGAGCGCGTCTCGCCCGAGATGGGCTCCACCCGTTCGGCGCGAAGGGCGCGAGTGCTCTTGGCCATGTCCTGTTTCCCCTGTCTGGTCCGGGGCCGGAGATAGCGCGGGGCGCGGGCTAGCGCACCCCCTCGCGCGATTTCACGACGTGGTAGTAGCCCCAGAGGATGCGCGCGGCGACGGCCCGCCAGGGGGACCAGTCGGCGGCCATCTCCTTGAGGACCTTCTCCTTGGGGCGGTCGGGCAGGTCGAAGAGGAGGCGTACGCCCTCTTGCAGGGCGAGGTCGGCGGGGGCGAAGACGTCGGCATGGCCCAGCGCGAACATCGCATACATCTCGGCGGTCCAGCGGCCGATGCCGGGGACATGGACGAGCTTCTGGATGACCTCCTCGGTGGGCAGGTGACGCAGGGATTCGTAGTCGATGCCCTCGGCCGCGAGCGCCTTGGCGTAGCGGACCTTCTGGCGCGACAGGCCCTGGGCGCGAAGCGTGTCGTCGTCGGCCGCCAGCACCGCCTCGGGCGTGGTGAGCCCCTGCCCCTCCAGCCGTCGCCAGATCGATTCGGCGGCGGCGGTGGAAACCTGCTGGCTCACGATGGCCGAGAAGAGCCGGTCGAAGCCGTCGGGGTAGCGGCGGAGCTTGAGCGGGCGCGACATCTCGTAGGCCAGGGCGAAGCGCGGCTCGCGGGTCCCGAGCCATGCGGCGCCTTCCTCGATGCAGTCGTTGGACTGGATGATCCTCATGCCCGGAAGGTAGGGGTGGCGGAACGAAACGGCAACGCCCAGGCGAGCGCCTCCTCGACGGTGGCGACGGTGTGCAGGCCTTCGGGCGGCAGCGGGCGGCGCAGGAGGATCACCTCGATCCCGAGGTCGCGCGCGGCGTCGAGCTTGGGGCGGGCGTCCGCAGCGCCCGAGTCCTTGGCGACGAGATGGGTGACCCCCAGGTCGCGGAAGAGCGCGGACTCCGCTGCGCGATCAAAAGGCGGGCGGGCGACGATCGGCCCACCGGGGAACGGGAAGGACTCGGCGGGCGGATCGATGACGCGCAGGTGGACGCGGGCGGCGCGCAGGCCGGCCCAGGCGGGCAGGCTCTGGCGGCCGGTGGCGAGGAAGACCACCGAGTCGGGCGGGAGGAGGCGCATGGCCTCGGCCTCGTCCGCGACCCAGGTCCAAGCGGGCTCGGGCGTCCAGCCCGCGCGTTCGAGGCGGAGGAGCGGGACGCCCCTTGCGCGGCAGACGGCGTGGGTGCGGGCCGTGATGCGGGCGGCGAAGGGGTGCGTGGCGTCGATGACGGCCGTGATGCGCTCGCGGTCGAGATAGGCCGCGAAGCCCTCGGCCCCTCCGAAGCCGCCGTGGCGGGTGGGCAGCCCGAGCGGGAACGGTTCCTTGGTCGCGCCGGCCAGCGAGGCGATGGCGGGGACACCCTCCCGGGCCAGCCGCGCGGCAAGGCGGCGGGCATCAGAGGTGCCGGAGAGGAGCAGGATCACGGGCCGGCCCGCCCGACCACCGAGCCCGCGCGGTCGGTGATGACCACGTCCGACACGGTGCCGGTCCCGTCGAGCATGGCGTCGAGCCGGTCGCGGGCGGCCCTTGCGACCCGGTCCGCCAAGGGCGGTCCGAGCAGCGTGAGTGCGGCCATGCCGGTGGGCGCCTCGGCCACGCGGGGGTCGCCCGCGAGCCGGGCCAGCGCCCCCATGTCGAGCTGGCTGCGGCCCGAATGGAGGTCCTGCGCGCCTTGCGCGAACTTGGCGATCTTGGCGAAGCCGCCGCCCAAGGTCACGCGCGGGACCGGATGGCGGCGCAGATATTTCAGCATCCCGCCCGCGAAGTCGCCCATGTCGATCATGGCGATCTCGGGGAGGCCGTGGAGCGCGCGGACGGCGGCCTCGGAGGTCGCGCCGGTGCAGCCCGCCACATGGGGGATGCCGCTCGCGCGGGCCACGTCGATGCCACGGTGGATCGAGGCGATCCAGGCGGCGCAGGAGAAGGGGCGCACGATTCCGGTGGTGCCGAGGACCGAAAGGCCACCCTCGATGCCGAGACGGGGGTTCCAGGTCCGCTGGGCGATCTCCTCGCCGCCGGGGATGGACACGGTGATCTCGATGTCGGGCGCGCGGCCGAACTCGGCGGCGAGGTCGGCAACCTGTTCGTCCATCATGGCGCGGGGAACGGGGTTGATGGCGGGCTCTCCGGGGGGGATCGGCAGGCCGGGGCGCGTGACGGTGCCGACGCCGGGGCCGGCGCAGAAGGTGACGCCGCCCGCCGACGGCGCGACGCGGGCGACGATCAGCGCGCCATGGGTCACGTCGGGGTCGTCGCCCGCATCCTTGACGATGCCGGCCTCGGCCCAGCCCTCGCCCGCGTCGCAGTGGGCCAGGACGAAGGTCGGCATCTCGCCGCGCGGGAGGGTGATGGTCACGGAATCCGGGAAGGCTCCGCCCCAGAGCCGCAGGAGCGCGGCCCGCGTGGCGGCGGTGGCACAGGCGCCGGTGGTCCAGCCGCGGCGGAGGGGAGTGGGAGCGCTGTCGGTCACGGTGGGGCATGATGGGGGTCGGCCACGGCGCCCGCAAGGGGAGCGGCGCGTAGAGCCGGGGCGTCGCAGGCGTATTTGGGCCAAGTTGATGGGGCACGGTCGCGTCCCGTGGTCCGGGCGTCGGGTTCCGACTTTTCGACGGGCAAGTTGAAGCCTATGAGGGCGCCATGCCCGAGCTTCCCTCCTTCGAATGGCCTGTCTTCCAGCCCGGTTGGGTCTGGCTCGTGGGGGCCGGTCCCGGTGATCCGGGCCTTCTGACGCTGCATGCACTGAACGCGCTGCGGCAGGCCGACGTCGTGGTCTACGACGCGCTGGTGGAGACCGCGATCCTCGACTGGGCGCCGGGGGCCGAGCGCATCTACGCCGGCAAGCGCGGGGGCAAGCCCTCGCCGAAGCAGCGCGACATCTCCTTGCGGCTCGTGGAGCTGGCGCGGGAGGGCAAGCGGGTGCTGCGGCTCAAGGGCGGCGATCCGTTCGTCTTCGGGCGCGGCGGCGAGGAAGGGCAGACGCTGGTCGCCCATGGCGTGCCGATCCGGGTGGTGCCGGGGATCTCGGCCGGGATCGGGGGGCTGGCCTATGCGGGCATCCCCGTGACGCACCGCGACGTGAACCAGTCGGTGACCTTCGTGACCGGGCACGACCAGACGGGACAGGCGCCTTCGGCCTTGGATTGGCGAGCCATCGCAAGGGCTTCGGAGGTGATCGTCATCTACATGGGCCTCAAGCACGCGGCGCAGATCGCGGGCGAGTTGCTGGCGGCCGGGCGCGTGCCCTCCGAGCCCGTGGCCATCGTCCGGGACGCGACGACGCCCCGAATGTCGGTGCTGGAGACGACGCTGGCCGGACTGCCCGAGGTTGCGGCGGGCGTGGAGCCTCCGGCGATCATCTGCATCGGGCGCAACGTGCTGCTGCGGCAGGCGCTCGACTGGCAGGCGGGGCCACGCGCGGTCGATCCGCTGGGCACGCGGGTGCGGCCCCAAAGCGCGTGACGGGGATCGTCCTCGCGGCGCCCGCTTCGGGGTCGGGCAAGACCACGGTGACGCTGGGTCTCCTGCGGGCGTGGCGACGGAAAGGCGTGGCGGTGCGGGCGGCCAAGTCGGGACCGGACTACATCGACCCGCGCTTCCACGAGGCGGCCTGCGGGGCGCCTTGCGTGAACCTCGACGCCTGGGCCATGGGCAAGGCGCGGCTTCGGTCGCTGGCGGCGGGCGACGGGCCGCTGGTGGTCGAAGGGGCCATGGGGCTGTTCGACGGAGCGCCGCCCGAGGGGCGCGGTTCGACGGCGGACCTCGCACGCGTGCTGGGGCTGCCGGTGGTGCTGCTAGTGGACGCCGGCAGGATGGCGCAGTCGGTGGGGCCGCTGGTGGCGGGGTTCGCGCGGCACGATCCCCGGCTGCGGGTCGCGGGCGTGATCCTGAATCGCGTGGGATCGGAGCGCCACCGAGCGATGCTGACCCGCGCAGTGGAGGCTGTGGGGCTGCCCGTGCTGGGAGCCCTGCCGCGCGCCGTGGGGCTGGCGCATCCGTCCCGGCACCTCGGGCTGGTGCAGGCGGAGGAGCGGCCGGATCTGGAGGAGTTCCTCGACCGAGCTGCGAGCTTCGTCGAGCAATACGTTGATCTGGATGCGTTGGCGCATGTTATGGCGGGCGGGCCGTGGTCAGAGCAGGCTCTCCGATTGCCTCCACCTGCGCAGCGGATCGCGGTGGCGCGGGATGCGGCCTTCGCCTTCGCCTATCCGCATCTGCTGGCCGACTGGCGCGCGCAGGGGGCGGAGATCGCGACCTTCTCGCCGCTCGGGGACGAAGCGGTGCCGGATGCGGGGCTCGTGGTCCTGCCGGGGGGCTACCCGGAGCTGCACGCAGGGCGGCTCGCGGCGGCCGAAACGTTCATGAAGTCTCTTATCCATGCGGCGCAATTTACTAATATATATGGAGAATGCGGCGGCTACATGGTTCTGGGCGAGGTGATCGTGGACGCCAATGGCACCGCGCACCAGATGACGGGGCTGCTGGGGCTGGAGACCTCCTTCGCCACGCGGCGGCTGCATCTGGGCTACCGGCATGTCGAAGCCGGGAGTGGGCCCTTTCCGGGGCGCTGGGCGGCGCATGAATTCCATTACGCGACCACGCTGCGGGCCGAGGGCGAACCGCTGTTCCGCGCGTGGGATGCCGAGGGCGTGGAATTGACGCCGATGGGACTGAGGCGGGGACGTGTCGCAGGCTCCTTCGCGCATCTGATCGACCGGGCGGATGGACTTGACGCTGGGGCGGGTCTAGGGAACGGGTCGTGACCGCCCTGCCTGACTCCGACCTTTCGTTGCCGGACGACCGCCGCGCCCGGCGCAACGTCCTCGTCCTGGTCGCCGCACAGGCGGTGCTGGGGAGCCAGGTCACCATGGTCTTCGTGGTGGGAGGCCTTGCGGGCAACATGCTGGCGCCGATCCAGTGCCTGGCGACGCTGCCCATATCGATGATCGTTTTCGGCGCGATGCTGACCGCGCCTTGGCTGTCGGGCTTCATGCAGGACCATGGGCGTAAGGCGGGGTTCCTGCTGGGCGCGCTCGGGGGGTTCCTCGGTTCGGCCTTGGCGGCCTACGCGCTGTCGATCGCGAGCTTCTGGCTGTTCCTCGTGGGAAGCTTCCTCACCGGCACCTACATGGCGGCGCAGGGGTTTTATCGCTTCGCGGCGACCGACGCGGCCTCGGACGTGTTCAAGCCCAAGGCCATCTCCTGGGTCATGGCGGGCGGGCTCATCTCGGCGCTGACGGGGCCGCAACTCGTGAAGTTCACCAACGACTGGTTCGCGGTGCCCTTCCTGGGGACCTATCTTGCCGCCATGGCCGTGACGGCGGCGGGGGTCTGGCTGTTCCTGCTGCTCGACCTGCCCGCGCCACCCAAGGCGTCGGCCGGGGCCGCCAAGGGGCCGTCCTGGGGCGAGCTGCTGCGGCGGCCGCCCATCCTCGTCGCCGTGATCTGCGCGATGGTGGCCTATTCGCTGATGAACCTCGTGATGACCTCGACCCCGCTCGCGGTCGTGGGCTGCGGCTTCACGGCCGGGAACGCGGCGGATGTGATCTCGGCGCATGTGCTGGCGATGTTCGTGCCGTCGTTCTTCACCGGGCACCTGATCGCCCGCTTCGGGGCGCAGCGGATCGTCATGGCGGGCCTCGCGATCCTTGCGGTGGCCGGGCTCGTGGGGCTCTCGGGCGTGCAGCTCGGGCACTTCTTCGTGACGCTGGTGCTGCTGGGCCTGGGTTGGAACTTCGGCTTCATCGGGGCGACGGCGATGCTGACGGCGGCGCACTCTCCTGCGGAACGGGGGCGCGTGCAGGGGATGAACGACTCCATCGTGATGGGCTGCGTGACGCTGGCGTCGCTCGCCTCGGGCGGGCTCATGAATTGCGCAGGCGGGTCGGCGGTCGAGGGCTGGCAGCTGGTCAACATCGCCATGGTGCCCTTCCTGACGCTGGCGGGCGGAGCGCTGATCTGGCTGGCCTTCCAACGCCGCGAGGCGCGCTGAGCTACCAGCCGCCCCGCAGCGCGGCCCAGAGCAGACGCAGGCGCTTGCGGCCCTCGGGCGGGGCCAGGCCACCCTGGAGCGCGGCCTCGGGATCGGCCTGCACCGCCTTCAGGACGGGACGGGCGAGCGTCGCCGCGCGGAGTGCCGGGACGCCGGGGCCGAAGCGGGTCCGGCGGGCCTGGGCCAAGGCGGTCAGGCCCTCCTCGGCCAGCGCGCGGACCGTGGCGTTGCTCGGGTCCGCGAGGCCGCGATTCGCGGCTGCGAGGTCGGGCAGCGCGAGGAGCCAGGAGGCGAGCCCTGCGGCGAAGCCGGCCTTGACCACGGCGTTCCGATCGGCCTCGCCCAAAGCCTGCGCGCCGGCCCAGAGGAGGTTGCCGGCGGTACCCTCCAGATGGGGGCGCAGCTCGGCGGCGGTGAAGGGCTCGGCTTCGATATCGCGGCGGCGGGCCTCTATCAGGGCGTCGAGCGGCTCGGCGGACAGGCGGCCCTCGCGGATCAGATCGCCCAGGGGGCGGGCGACCTCGTGGGCGGGCGGGGTGCCGCCCGTGGCCGCGGTCTCGACAACGTCGCGCCACCACTGGAGGCGCATCTCGGCCAGCATCGGCTCCTTGGTGACCCAGGGCGCGCGGGCGACCTCCAGGTTGAAGGCGTAGAGCGGGAACAAGATCTCGCGCGCGGGCGGCGGCGCGGCCATGGCGACACGGAAGCGGTCGGGGTCGCCACGCTCGACCAAGGCGGCGCAGGCCTCCAGCGTCATGCCGGCACCGGGGCGCCGTCGCGGACGAGCTTCCAGGTGATCGCGTCCACCAGCGCGTCGAAGCTCGCATCGATGATGTTGCCCGACACGCCGACGGTGGTCCACTGGCGGCCCTGCCCGTCCTCGCTGTCGATGACGACGCGAGTCACGGCCTCGGTGCCCGAGCCCACGATGCGCACCGCGAAGTCGGCGAGCCGCATGTCCGCGATGAAGTCCTGCAGAATGCCCAGGTCGGCGGCCAGCGCCTTGGAAAGTGCGTGGACGGGGCCGGTGTCGCCTTCCTCGGGGCTGTGGTGGTTCTCGTGGAAGCTGGTGATGCGCTTGCGGCCGATCTCGACGGTGACGACCGCCTCGGAGACGGTGACGATCTGGCCCTTGGCGTTGCGGCGGCGCTCGGAGATGACGCGGTAGCGCTCCACGTCGAAGAAGCGCGGCAGGAGGCTCAGTTCGCGGCGGGCGAGAAGCTCGAAGCTGGCCTGCGCGGTGTCGTAGGCGTAGCCGCGCGACTCCCGCTCCTTCACCGCGTCGAGGATGCGGGGAAGGCGCGGGTCGGACAGCTCCACCTCGATCCCGGCCTCGCGCAGGCGGCTTCGCAGGTTGGACTGGCCGGCCTGGTTCGACATCGGGATGATGCGGGCGTTGCCGACGGCGGCGGGGTTGATGTGCTCGTAGGTCGTGGGGTCCTTGGCGATGGCGCTGGCGTGGAGCCCGGCCTTGTGGGCGAAGGCCGCGCCGCCCACGTAGGGCGCCTGCTTGGCGGGGACGCGGTTCAGGATGTCGTCGAGGGTGCGGGACGCCTTGAGGAGGCCCTTCAGCGCCTCCTCGGTCACGCCGGTCTGGAGGCGACTCGCGAAGGGCTCCTTGAGGAGCAGCGTCGGGATCAGCGTCACGAGGTTGGCGTTGCCGCAGCGCTCACCCAAGCCGTTCAGCGTGCCCTGGATCTGGCGGGCCCCGGCCTCGACGGCGGCGAGCGAGTTGGCGACGGCGTGGCCCGTGTCGTCGTGGGTGTGGATGCCGAGCCGATCACCGGGGATGCCGGAGGCGATCACCCGCTCCACCGTGCGGGCGACCTCGCCGGGGAGCGTGCCGCCGTTGGTGTCGCAGAGGACGATCCAGCGGGCGCCTTCGGTGAAGGCGGCGTGGAGGCAGGTCAGCGCATAGGACGGGTCGGACTTGTAGCCGTCGAAGAAGTGCTCGGCGTCGAACATCGCCTCCCGGCCCTGCGCGGTCACATGGGCGAAACTCTGGCGGATGTTGTCGAGGTTCTCGTCGAGCGGGATGCCGAGCGCGGTGCGGACATGGAACTCGTGGCTCTTGCCCACCAGCGTCACGGCGGGGGTGCCGGCGTTCAGGACGGCGGCCAGCACGTCGTCGTTCTGCGCCGAGCGGCCCGAGCGCTTGGTCATGCCGAAGGCGGCCATCGTGGCGCGGGTCTTGGGGGCGGCCTCGAAGAACTCGGAGTCGGTGGGGTTCGCGCCGGGCCAGCCGCCTTCGATGTAATCGACGCCCAGTGCGTCGAGGACCTGCGCGATGCGGATCTTCTCGGCCGTGGTGAACTGGACGCCCTGCGTCTGGGCGCCGTCGCGGAGCGTGGTGTCATAAAGATAGAGGCGGTCGGTTGTCACGGCAGGAGTCCTTTGTCTGCCGAGGAGGCTGACAGGGTGAGGTTAACGAAGTCTGACAGCACCGCGCGGTCGGTTGAACGGGAGGTTAACGAGTCGATCACGAGGCCACCTCCGCCTCGAGAGCGGCGAGGCGACCCGCGTCAGCTTGCGGGCCAGGGTGGAGCGAGATGGCGGCCTTGGACATGCGGACCTCGACGCCCGCCGCGATCAGGTCCCGCTTGAGGCGATCCACGGCTGAGAAGTCCTTGGAGACCATCGCCTCCTCGCGGGCGCGGACGAGCGCATCGGTCAGGCGGGCGATCAGCGCCTCGTCGGTGCCGCTGCGCGTCCAGTCGCCCATGCCGTCCTGCAGGAGGCCAATGAGTCTGGCAGAGGCCTTGAGCGCCATACCGTTCCCTTCCGCCGCGAGGCGGTGGAGGAGCGCGACGGCGCCTGCGGTGTTCAGGTCGTCGGCCAGAAGCTCGACCATCTCGGACAGGGGCTCGGCCTCGGGCGCGCCCTCGGCGATCTCGCGCCACTTGCGCAGCGTGGCCTCGGCCTCGCGCTTCTTCTGGTCGGTCCAGTCCATCGGCTTGCCGTAATGCGTGCCCAGGAGAACGAGGCGGATCACCTCGCCCGGAATGCCGAGGCCCAGCAGATCGCGGACGGTGAAGAAGTTGCCGAGCGATTTCGACATCTTCTTCCCCTCGACCTGGAGCATCTCGTTGTGCATCCAGACCTTGGCGAAGTCGCCCTCGGGATGGGCGCAGCGGCTTTGGGCGATCTCGTTCTCGTGGTGCGGGAACTGGAGGTCGAGGCCGCCGCCGTGGATGTCGAAGCTCTCGCCCAGAAGCTCGCGCGACATGGCGGAGCATTCGATATGCCAGCCGGGACGGCCCCGGCCCCAGGGCGAGTCCCAGCCGGGCAGCGAGGCGTCGGAGGGCTTCCAGAGGACGAAGTCGAGCGGGTCCTCCTTGAAGGGGGCGACCTCGACGCGGGCCCCCGCGATCATGTCGTCCACCGAGCGGCCCGAAAGTGCGCCGTAGTCCTTGTAGGAGCGGACGCGGAAGAGGACGTGGCCCGAGGCCTCGTAGGCGTGGCCCTTGGCGATCAGGTCCTCGATCATCGCGATCATGGCGCCGATATAGGCGGTAGCGCGGGGCTCCCACTTTGGATCGACCACACCGCGCGACTGCGGGCGCAGGGCGCCCAGGGCGTCCATGTCCTCGTGATACCAGCGGATCGTCTCGTCGGTGATGTCTCCGATGGGGCGGCCCGTCTCGGCGGCGCGGGCGTTGATCTTGTCGTCCACGTCCGTGAAGTTGCGGACGTAGGTGACGTGATCCGGCCCGTAGACGTGGCGCAGGAGGCGGAAGAGCGTGTCGAAGACGACCACGGGCCGCGCGTTGCCCAAGTGCGCCCGGTCGTAGACGGTGGGGCCGCAGACATACATCCGCACGTTCTTGGGGTCCAACGGCTCGAAGACCTCCTTGCGGCGGGTCTTGGTGTTGGTCAGGCGGATCGTCGTCATGGGTCGCCTCGCGCAGGGTGGGCCCGCGGGCTGGTCTCGATCTCACCGGGAAGTGCGACGATGGCCCGCGTGACGGATGTCAGCAGGAAATGAGGCAGCGGATGAGGATGCCACGGGTCGTCATGGCGGCCCGTCTAGCAGGCCCCTGCCCCCGCGTCCACGGGATTCCACTGGACGCGCGCGGGGGGCGGGCCATGTGGAGGAGCATGAGCCGCGAGACCGTGAACCTGATCTGCGCCGAGCTGCCAGGGACCGAACGGGTCGCCGGGCCCGAGGGGGATGACCTGTGGACGCTGGCGCACGAGCCGCTGGTGCGGATCGGCCCGGAGGTTCAGGTGCGCGAGGGCGGCGGCTGGGTCGCCCTGCCCCCCATGTCCGACCATGACCTGCGCGAGCGGATCGTCGTCGCCTACGAGGCGCTGCGTCACGCTCTGCCGGGGGACGTGCAGGCGTCGCTGGACCGGACCAGCGGTTGACTTCGGCCGGGGCGTTCCGCACTCAACCCGCCATGGCACATCCCTCGCATCGCATCCGCAACATCACCGGCGACGGCTCGGACGGGTGGGACCTGTTCTACCGCGCCAAGGACCTCATCCGGCAGGGCGTCGCCGTCACCGAGCTGACCATCGGCGAGCATGACGTGAAGACCGATCCCGCCATCCTCGATGCCATGCACGGCGCGGCGAAGGCGGGGGCGACGGGCTACGCCTCGATCCCCGGCATCCCCGAGCTGCGCGCGGCGGTGGCCGAGCGGGCGCAGCGCCTGACGGGCGTGCCCACGGGGCCGGAGAACGTCATCGTCACGCCCGGCGGGCAGGCGGCGCTGTTCGCGGCGCACCAGTTCGTGGGCGATCCGGGGGAGCGGGCGCTGCATGTCGATCCCTACTACCCGACCTATCCGGGCACGATCCGGGCGGCGGGGCTGGTGCCGGTGGCCGTGACGGCGCGGGCCGAGGCAGGCTTCGAGCCGACCGAGGAGGACCTCAGGGCCGTCGGGCCGGGGGCGCGGTCGCTGCTGGTGAACTCGCCCAACAACCCGACGGGGGTGATCTACTCCGACCGGACGCTGGAGGCGATCGCGCGGGTCGCGGCCGAGCACGACCTGTGGGTGATCTCGGACGAGGTCTATGACAGCCAGGTCTGGGAGGGGCGGCACCTGTCTCCCCGCGCGCTGCCGGGCATGGCCGAGCGGACGCTGGTCGTGGGGTCGCTGTCCAAGAGCCACGCGATGACGGGGAGCCGGCTGGGCTGGATCATCGGACCGCCCGAGGCCGCGGACCTGCTGTGGGACCTGAGCACGGTGTCGAACTACGGCATTCCCGGCTTCATCCAGGAGGCGGGCGTCTTCGCGCTGGCCCAGGGGCCGGGCTACGAGACGGGCATCGCCGAGCCGTTCCGGCGGCGGCGGGAAATCACGCAGCGGCTGCTGTCGGGGCAGGACGTGGTGCGCGCCGCGCCGCAGCGGGGGGCGATGTACGCCATGCTGGACGTGCGGGCGACGGGGCTGACCGGCGAGGGCTTCGCGATGCGGCTTCTGGACGAGGAGCGGATCGCGGTGCTGCCGGGCGAGAGCTTCGGGCAGGCCTCGGCGGGGCATGTTCGCATCGCCATGACGGTCGAGGATCGCGCCTACGAGGACGCGCTGGCCCGGATCATGGTGCTGGCGCAGCGGATCGCGGCGCAGCGGGCGCACTTCCCGGCCGAGATCGGCTGAGGAAAGGGCCGGCCCCGGAGGACCGGCCACGTCGGGGTCAGAAGCGGAGGGAGCCGCGCAGGCCGATGGTGGTCACGTCGGCCTCGGGCTCGCCCGCGACGTCCTCCAGGTCGAAGCGGTGACGCATGACCTCGGCGCCGACGTCGAAGCGGTCGTTGAGCTGGTAGGACACGCCCAGGCCCAGGAAGCGGCCGTCGGCGTCGTCCAGCACGTCCGAGAAGCTGGCGCGGGCCACGCCGGCGGTGACGTAGGGCAGGAAGCGGCCCGCGTCGTAGCCCAGGCGCAGCTTGGCGCGGGCCACCCGCTCGACCGACAGGTCGTCGGCGGTGGCCGGGTCGTTGTCCTCGAGCGACAGGTCGCCCCAGTCGTGCTCAAGCTCGCCGCCCAGGACGAAGCGGCCGAAGTCGCGCTGGTAGCCGACATGGACGCCGGTCAGGTGCCCGTCGCCCTCGATGTCGATGTCGTCGGCTTCGACGCTGCCGAAGGACAGGTCGCCACCGACGTAGAAGCCGGACCAGTCGTTCGAGACCGGCGCGGCGGGGGTGACGGTCACCGGCGTCACGACGGGGACGGGCGTCTCGGCGACGGGCTCGAAGCCGGCGGCGAGGGCGGGACCGGCCGCGAGGGCGGTCAGGGCGACGAGGGAACTGCGAAGAAACATCATGATTCTACCTTACCATGCCAAACTGGCGCCCCCGGCCGGCACAGTCCGCTCCGGGGTCGTCGCGGACATATGCACGGATCGGCCCGACGGAAGAAAGTGGCGAAAACCCTACCCGTTTGTGGCATTTCAGCCATAGTTCGACGGGACGCGTGAGGCGGTCCGGCCGGGGTCAGGCGCGGGGCCGGCCGATCCGTCCGCCGCAGGTGGGCCGGGCGACGCCGGTCGTGCCGGGCGCGGAGGTGGGCAGGCCGCGCCGGACGCGCACGGCCAGGAAAGCAAAGGCCTGCGCCTCCAGCATGTCGCCGTCGAGGCCGACCGATTCGACCGGCTCCACGGGACAGTCGGCGCGGGCGGCGATCATCGCCATCAGGGCCGGGTTGCGCCGCCCGCCCCCGGTCACGAGGAGTCGGCGGGGCGGCGAAGGACAGAGCGCGAGCCCCTGCCCGACCGCCACTGCCGCGCAGGCCGTCAGCGTCGCGGCGGCATCGGCGTCGGACAAGGGCTCCACGGCCGCAGCGAGGTCCGCCCAGGCGTCGCGGTCGAGCGACTTGGGCGGCGGGCGGCCGAAGAACGGATGCGCGAGGAAGCGTTCGAGGACGTCCGCCCAGGGTGTCCCCTCGGCGGCCAGCCGGCCGTCCTCGTCGCGGGGCTGGCCCCGGCGGCGCAGCAGGAGGTCGTCCACCGGCGCGTTGGCGGGGCCGGTGTCGAAGGCGAGGAGCGCGCCCGGAGCCTCGGGCCGGTCGTGCCGGGGGTCGATCCAGGTCAGGTTGCCGACCCCGCCGAGGTTGAGCATGGCCAGGGGCTCGGTCGCGCCGACGTGGCGAGCGAGCGCCCAGTGGAAGAAGGGGGCTAGCGGCGCGCCCTCGCCGCCCTGCCGCACGTCCTCGGAGCGGAAGTCCCAGACGACGGGGCGGCCCAGGGCCTGCGCGAGCCGGTCGCCGTCGCCCACCTGCAACGTCCCCCGCCCACGCGGGTCGTGCGCCAGCGTCTGGCCGTGGAAGCCCACGAGGTCGGAGGCGAGCGGGCCCAGCGCCTCGGCATGCGCCACTTCCACCACGCGGACGGCGGCCTCGACCTCGGGGCCCTCCCAGCGGCCCAGGGCGGCGCGCAGGATGGCGCGCTCCTCCGGTGCATAGGGGCGGTAGGCGGTGGGGCCGAACGACGCGATGCTCTCGCCGTCCGTGACCAGCACCGCCGCATCCACCCCATCGAGCGAGGTGCCGGACATGGCGCCCAGCGCGGTCACGGGTTCCGTCATCTTCCGCTCCGAGGTTCCAGGGCCTATAGACTGCCGCCACCGATCGAAGGGAACAAGCCATGACCTATCAGCCCAAGTCCGACTTCCTGAACGTGCTGATCGAGCGTGGCTATTACGCCGACTGCACCGACCTGGAGGCGCTGGACGCCCGGCTGAGCGCGGGCGTGGTCCCGGCCTACATCGGCTACGATGCCACCGCGCCGTCGCTGCATGTTGGGCATCTGATGAACATCATGGTGCTGCGCTGGCTCCAGAAGACCGGCGGCAAGCCCATCACGCTGATGGGCGGCGGCACGACCAAGGTGGGCGACCCCTCCTTCCGATCGGAGGAGCGGCCGCTGCTGACGAACGAGCAGATCGACCGCAACATCGAGGGCTTCAAGAACGTCTTCGGCCAGCTCATCGCCTATGGCGAGGGGCCGACGGACGCCGTCATGCTCAACAACGCCGAATGGCTGGACGGGCTCAACTACCTGGAGTTCCTGCGCGACATCGGGCGGCATTTCAGCGTCAACCGGATGCTGAGCTTCGAGAGCGTGAAGTCCCGGCTCGACCGCGAGCAGTCGCTGTCGTTCCTGGAGTTCAACTACATGATCCTGCAGGCCTACGACTTCCTGGAGCTGAACCGCCGCTACGGCTGCCTGCTCCAGATGGGCGGGTCGGACCAGTGGGGCAACATCGTCAACGGCATCGACCTGACGCGCCGCGTGGACGGGACGGAGATCTACGGGCTGACGACGCCGCTGCTGACGACCTCGGACGGACGGAAGATGGGCAAGAGCCAGGGCGGGGCCGTCTGGCTCAACGGCGACATGCTCTCGCCTTACGAGTTCTGGCAGTTCTGGCGCAACACCACCGACGCCGACGTAGGACGGTTCCTCAAGCTCTACACCGAGTTGCCGGTGAAGGAGTGCGACCGGCTGGGCAATCTCGGCGGGGCCGAGATCAACCACGCCAAGGTGGTGCTGGCCAACGAGGTGACGACGCTTCTCCATGGGCTTGAGGCCGCGCAGGCGGCCGAGCGCACCGCGCGCGAGGTCTTCGAGGCGGGCGGCGTGGGCGAGGACCTGCCCACCATCACCGTGACCTCGGCTCAGGTCGAGGCGGGCTTGGCCAACACGGCGCTGTTCGTGCAGGCGGGGCTGGCGGCAAGCGGCAAGGAGGCGAAGCGGCTGTTCGCGGAAGGCGGCGCGCGGATCAACGACGAGGTCGTGACCGAGCCGCGGCTGCTGACGCTCGACGAGGTGCAGGGTGGGCTGAAGCTGACCGCAGGCAAGAAGCGCCACGCGCTGGTGCGGATGGGCTGATCGCCTGGGGCGCGGCTCCGGCCGCGCCCTACAGCAGCCATGCGGCCAGGCCGACCAAGGCGCCGCCTGGCAGGGCGACGGCCAAGGCGAGGAGCGCCGCACCGAGCGGCGTGAGGCGGACGGATGGGGCGTGGATGCCTCGGATGGTGCTGCGCGAATCCATAGGACCATTAACCGCGTCTTAGGTTTCCATCAGCTTAATGGCCGGCATGGACGCCGTGCCCTTGTCCCAGCATCCCCTCTTCGCCCAGGCGCTGGGCGCGCTCGGCCGGCGCGCCGAAGTGATGGACCTCGGGCCCGCCGGGCGGGCGTTGGCGATCCGGCGGCGGCTGCCGCTGCTGGGCGAGGTGGCCTACCTGCCGCGCGGTCCGACTTGGGCGACCGAAGAGCCGGGTCTTCGGGCCGAGGCGCTGGACCGGCTCGCATCACGGGGCGTCCGGCTGCTGGAGGCGGAGGCGCCCTGCCCCTCGCTGCGCCGTGCGGGCTTCCGGGCGGTCGCCACGCCCGCGCACGTGGCCGAGCTGGACCTGACCGGGACGCCCCGGGCGCGACGGGCGGCGCTCGCGGGCACCTGGCGCAACGCGCTGCGCCGGGCCGAGGGCGCGGGGCTCCGGCTCGACTGGCGGCGCTTCGAGGGCGAGCCGGGTCATTGGCTGCTGGCGCGCGAGGCCGGGATGCGGCGGGAGCGGGGCTATCGCGCTTTGCCCCCGGCGCTGGCCTGCGCCTTCGCCCGGACGGGGCCGGACGCGGCGCGGGTGCTGGTCGCGCGGGTGGGCGCGGAGCCCGTGGCGGGAATGCTGTTCCTCCTGCATCCGCCCGTGGCCACCTACCAGATCGGCTGGACGGGCGAGCGGGGGCGCACGACGGAGGCGCATCGGCTGATGCTGATGGCGGCGGCCGACCGGCTGGCGGAGGAGGGCTTCGTCCGGCTCGATCTCGGGACGGTGGACACGGAAACCAATCCGGGCCTCGCGCGGTTCAAGATCGGCGCGGGCGCGCGGGTCCGGGCCCTGGGGGGAAGCTGGGTCCGGCTTCCCTTCGCCCGCCCGAGGCTCTAAGCCGCCATGACCCGACCCGTGCGCCCCGGAGGCCCCGCCCATGCCCCAGTCGATCCTCGAGCGCTGCGAGGCCCAGGGCCTTCGCCTGACCGAGCAGCGGCGGGTGATCGCGCGGGTGCTGGAGGCGTCCGAGGACCACCCCGACGTAGAGGAACTGCACGCCCGCGCGGCGCGGGTGGACCCCGGCATCTCCATCGCCACGGTCTATCGCACCGTGAAGCTGCTGGAGGAGGCCGGCATCCTGGAGCGGCACGAGTTCCGCATTGCCGCGTCGGGGAACCGCTCCCGCTACGAGGACGCCGACCGCGACCACCACGACCACCTGATCGACATGAGCTCGGGCGAGGTAATCGAGTTCGTCGATCCCGAGATCGAGGCGCTGCAGGAGCGGATCGCCGAAAGGCTGGGCTATCGCCTCATGGGCCATCGGCTGGAGCTTTACGGTGTGCCCCTGGGGCGGAAGCCGCGCGGATGACGGTGCGGGCCCCACTGACCGCCAACCAGCGCGGCATCGTCCTGATGATCGCGGGCATGGCGGGCTTCGCGCTCGAGGACATGTTCATCAAGCTGCTCGCGGCCCATGTGCCCACGGGCGAGATCCTGATGGTGATCGGCCTCGCCGGGGCGCTGATCTTCGGCGCCGTGGCCGCGCGGCGCGGTGGGAGGTTCTGGTCGCGGGGGCTGCTGCACTGGGCGGTCGTGGGCCGCAACCTGAGCGAGATGCTGGGCACCTGCGGCTACGTGCTGGCCATCGCGCTGTCGCCGCTGACCACCGCCACCGCCATCTTCCAGGCGACGCCTCTCGCCGTGACCATGGGCGCGGCGGTGTTCCTGGGCGAGCATGTCGGCTGGCGGCGCTGGGTCGCCATCGCCGTGGGCTTCTTCGGCGTCATGATGATCGTGCGGCCGGGGTCCGAGGCCTTCACGCCCGCCTCGCTCTTCGCCCTCATGGCCGTGGTGGGCCTGGGCGGGCGGGATCTCTTCACCCGGCGCGTCCCGCAGGACATCGACTCGATGCTGCTCGTGGCCTGGGGCTTCGGGGCCGTGGGAATCGTGGGCCTGGGGCAGATCGCCGTCACGGGCGGCGCAGTCATGCCGACCGGGGTCGAGGGGGTCTGGCTGATCGGCGCTCTCCTCACCGGCGCGGCGGGCTACTGGGCGCTGACTGAGGCGATGCGCGCCGGCGAGATCTCGGTCATCACGCCCTTCCGCTATTCGCGGCTGCTGTTCGCGCTGGGGATCGGGATCACGATCTTTGACGAGCGGCCGGACCTCTGGACGCTGGCGGGGGCGGCGCTGATCGTGGGCTCGGGGCTCTACAGCCTTCTGCGGGAACGCGCCCGCGCCCGTGCCGCCGCCCGCGCGACCCTTTCCCCGGTGACGGTCCCGCGCTAGGGACACGCATCCGTTACTCACGCCCCTTATCCTGGGGCGCAGACCAGGAGGCTCCATGAGCACGATCATCGACGTCCACGCCCGCGAGATCCTCGACAGCCGCGGCAACCCGACCGTCGAGGTCGACGTGACGCTGGAAAGCGGCGCGCAGGGCCGCGCGGCCGTGCCCTCTGGCGCCTCCACGGGCGCGCACGAGGCGGTCGAGAAGCGCGATGGCGACAAGGCCCGCTACAAGGGCAAGGGCGTGCTGGAGGCCGTGGCCGCCGTCAACGGCGAGATCGCCGAGGCCGTCCTGGGCATGGACGCGACCGAGCAGGCCGGGCTCGACGCGCTGATGATTGAGCTGGACGGCACGCCCAACAAGGGCCGGCTCGGCGCGAACGCCATCCTGGGCGTGAGCCTCGCCGCCGCCAAGGCCGCGGCCGAGTTCACGCAGCAGCCTCTCTACCGCTATGTCGGCGGCACCGCCGCGCGCATCCTGCCGGTGCCGATGATGAACATCATCAACGGCGGGCAGCATGCCGACAACCCGATCGACATCCAGGAATTCATGATCATGCCGGTGTCGGCCGCGAACATCCGCGACGCCGTCCGCATGGGGTCCGAGGTGTTCCACACGCTCAAGAAGGAACTGCACGACCAGGGTCTCGCCACCGGCGTGGGCGACGAGGGCGGCTTCGCGCCGGGCCTCAACTCGGCCCGCGAGGCGCTGGACGTGATCCTGCGCTCCATCGAGGGCGCGGGCTACACCCCCGGCGAGGACATCGTGCTCGCGCTCGATTGCGCGGCGACCGAATACTACAAGAACGGCAAGTACGAGATGGAGGGCGAGGGCAAGTCGCTCACCTCCGAGGAGAACGTGCGCTTCCTCGAAGGGCTCGTGGCCGACTACCCGCTGGTGTCCATCGAGGACGGCTGCTCGGAGGACGACTGGGAGGGCTGGAAGATGCTCACCGACGCGCTGGGCGGCAAGGTCCAGCTCGTGGGCGACGACCTCTTCGTGACGAACCCGGGGCGGCTGCGCGAGGGGATCGACCGGGGCGTGGCGAACTCGCTCCTCGTCAAGGTGAACCAGATCGGTACGCTGAGCGAGACTCTGCGCGCCGTCGACATGGCCCACCGCGCCCGCTACACCTGCGTGATGTCGCACCGGTCGGGCGAGACCGAGGACGCCACCATCGCAGACCTCGCGGTGGCGACGAACTGCGGGCAGATCAAGACGGGCTCGCTGTCGCGGTCGGACCGGCTGGCCAAGTACAACCAGCTCATCCGCATCGAGGAGATGCTGGGCGACGTGGCCGAATACGCGGGCCGCAGCATCCTGCGCGCGTGACGGCGGAGGAGATCGCCGCGACTCTCGGCCTGGAGCCCCACCCGGAGGGGGGGCTCTACCGCCAGACCTGGGTCGCCGAGGCGGGACCGGGCGAGCGACCGGCGGGGACCTGCATCTACTTCCTGCTGCGCGCGGGCGAGCGGAGCCACTGGCACCGGGTGGACGCGGCGGAGATCTGGCATTTCTACGCCGGGGCGCCGCTCGTCCTGTCGCTCTCTGAGACCGAGGCGGGGCCTGTGGCGGCGCATCGGCTCGGGCCCGACCTCGGGTCGGGCGAGGCGCCGCAACGGATCGTGCCGAAGGGCTGGTGGCAGTCGGCGCGAAGCACGGGCGAATGGACGCTGGTCGGCTGCACCGTGAGCCCCGGCTTCCGTTTCGAGGGCTTCACGCTGGCGCCGCCCGGCTTCGACATCGCGGGGACGCCATGACCCCTGATCGCGAGGTGGACGCCCGGGGGCTGATCTGCCCCCTGCCCGTCCTGAAGGCCCGGAAGGTGCTGGAAGGGATGAAGCCCGGCGAGGTTCTGCGGGTGCTGGCGACGGATGCCATGGCGGCGATCGACCTGCCCCACTTCTGCGCCGAGGCCGGTCACACGCATCTGGGCCAGACGGTCGAGGACGGGGCGCAGGTCCACCTGATCCGGCGGGGCGTGCGGTCGTCCGGCTAGCGGGCCGTCGCTCCCCGAAGTTCGAAGGGCCCCGCCGGATCGGCGGGGCCCTTCCTTTGTGTCAGCGTGCCCACCAGCCGCGGCGCTTGGGCTTCTCGGCCTCGGCCGGCTCGGGGGCGGGCTCGAACACCTGCTCGGCCTCGGCCCGGGCAGCCTCGGGTGTGGCGGGGGCATCGCCGGCCGGAGCCGGCACGTCCACCGCCGGCTCGTCATCGAGCACCAGCGCCGCCTCGGCCCCGTTGTCGGGGTTGGCAGGCGCGGGCAGCGCCACCTCAGGCTCGCCGGACGCAGCCGCGCCGGAGCGCGTGCGGCGGGTCCGGGCGGGCTTGGCCGGCTTCGCCTCGGCAGGCGCGGCCTCGACCGCAGGCTCGGCGGCCTTGCGACGCGTCCTCTTCTTGGGCGCGGGCGCGGGCTCCTCGGCAACGGGAGCGGGCTCGACCGGAGCCTCGGCGGCCTTGCGACGCGTCCGCTTCTTGGGCGCGGGCGCGGCCTCCTCGGCGGCCGGAGCCTCGGCAGACACGGGCTCGGACTGGGCAGCCTCGACCGGCGCCGGCGGTTCGACCGGCGCAGGCTCGACCGGCGCGGCCTGGGTCGGCTCGGCGGCGACGGGGACCTCGACGGGCTCGGACTGCGCGGGCTCGGCCTCGACAGGTTCGGGCAGCGCCTCGTCGTCGGCCTCGTCGCCGTCGTCGGCCACGTCACCCTCGGCTGCCAGGACGCCGTTGCGCTCGCCGTTCTCGCCATTGCGACGACGGCGACGGCGACGGCGCTTCTTGCGCGGACGGTCGTCCTCCTCGCCGTTGCCGGTCGGAGCGGCCATGGCCTCGACCGTCTCGTCCTCGTCGGCCTCGGGCTCGGCGAAGACCTCGGCTTCCTCCGTCACCTCCTCGGCGACGAATTCCTCCTCGGGCATCAGCGCGGGCTGGCTCGCCATGACGATGGCGCGGGTGTCGGGAACGGCGCGGGTGGCGGTCTTGAACTTCTCGATGGCGAAGTCGGGGGACACCAGCCGCGTGTCGGCCTCGAGCCGGATGGCCATGCCGTAGCGCTGCTCGATGCCGGCGATGTGCTCGCGCTTGTGGTTCATCAGGTAGTTGGCGACGCCCACGGGAACGCGGAGCAGCACCTCCTTGGTGCGGCCGCGCACGCCTTCCTCGTCGAGCTGGCGCAGGATCATCAGCGCCACGCTGTCGTCCGAGCGCAGGTGCCCCGTGCCGTGGCAATGCGGGCAGGGCTGCGTGGTCGATTCGATCATGCCGGGCCGCATCCGCTGACGCGACATCTCCAGGAGGCCGAAGCCCGAGATCCGGCCCACCTGGATGCGGGCACGGTCGGTCTTGAGCTTGTCCTTGAAGCGCTTCTCGACGGCGGCGTTGTTCTTGCGCTCCTCCATGTCGATGAAGTCGACGACAATGAGGCCCGCGAGGTCGCGCAGCCGGAGCTGGCGCGCCACCTCGTCGGCGGCTTCAAGGTTCGTGCGCAGCGCCGTCTGCTCGATGGAGCCTTCCTTGGTGGAGCGGCCCGAGTTGACGTCGATGGCCACCAGCGCCTCGGTCACGCCGATGACGATGTAGCCACCCGAGGGAAGCTGCACGACCGGGTTGAACATGGAGGCGAGGTAGGTCTCCACGCCGTGGCGGGCGAAGAGCGGCAGCGGGTCATGGTAGTGGACCACGTTCTGGACGTGGGCCGGCATGATCATCTTCATGAAGTCGCGGGCGTTGCGGTAGCCCTCGGCTCCTTCGACCACGACCTCCTCGATCTCCTTGGAGTAGAGGTCGCGGATCGACCGCTTGATGATGTCGCCTTCCTCGTAGATCTTGGCGGGCGCGATCGACTTGAGCGTGAGCTCGCGGATCTGCTCCCACAGGCGCTGGAGGTATTCGTAGTCGCGCTTGATCTCGGACAGGCTGCGCTGCGATCCGGCCGTGCGGATGATGAGGCCCGCGCCTTCCGGCACGTCCATCTCGGCCGCGATCTCCTTGAGCTTCTTGCGGTCGGCGGCGTTGGTGATCTTGCGGGAGATGCCGCCGCCGCGCGCGGTGTTGGGCATCAGCACGCAGTAGCGGCCGGCGAGCGAGAGATAGGTGGTCAGCGCCGCGCCCTTGTTGCCGCGCTCTTCCTTGACGACCTGGACCAGCATGATCTGCCGGACCTTGACGACCTCCTGGATCTTGTAGCGCCGGGCACGCTGGGGCTTGCGCGCGGGCCGCAGGTCCAGATGGTCCTCCTCCTCGGCGACGGTCTCGATGGTCTCGTCCTTTTCGAGGACCTCGACGCCGCTCTCTTCGGACGGCTCCTCGGCGGAGGGCTCCTCGACCGGGGTCTCGGCCACCGTGGCCATGGGCGACAGGCCCTCGGCCTCGTCGCCGAGATCGATGGTCTCCATGCCGGCCGGCTCGCGGCTGGCGATGGCGTCGCCTTCCTCGCGGCTCAGCGGCCTGGAGCGCTGCCGGCCGCGCACGCGGCTGCGGCGGCCGCGCCGGTCGCCGTTCTCGGGCCGCGCGGCGGTTTCCTCGCCGCCGTCCTCGTCGGAGTCCTCCTCATCGGCCTGGTGGGCGTAGGCGCGCTCCTCGGCCAGCAGCGCCTGACGGTCAGCCACCGGGATCTGGTAGTAGTCCGGGTGGATCTCGCCGAAGGCGAGGAAGCCGTGCCGGTTGCCGCCGTAGTCGACGAAGGCGGCCTGGAGCGAGGGCTCTACCCGCGTGACCTTGGCGAGGTAGATGTTGCCGGCAAGCTGGCGCTTGGACGCCGACTCGAAGTCGAAGTCGTCAACGCGGTTACCGTCCACCACCACGACCCGGGTCTCTTCCGGGTGAGTGGCGTCGATGAGCATTTTCTTGGTCATGTGATCCTGCACGCGCGGCCGGTGGCGCCCCCTGGAGGGCGCTGGAGGGCCGGGCGTGTCCATGAAAGGCGACGGCGCGCGCGGACACGGGGCCAGGGTCCCTCGGGACCCGACCCTCCCATCCATCATCATGCGCGCGCAGCATCGCGGGTTCGTCCTCGACGCCCCGGCTCAGTCCGCGGCGCCCGTTGTGGACCCCTTGGCGCGGCACGGAAGCCGCGCGGCCGGGGTGTTCGATCAGGCCGGAACGGCCCAGTCCAGTCCGCACCCGCCGCGGCCGCCAGGGGCCATGACACGGAAGGGCGGAAATCCTTTGACGGGCGGCGCGGAAAACGACGCACCCGTTCCCCCCTTCATAGCGAAGGGGGAACGGGATGCACAATGGCAAACCGGGCCATGGCCTCAGAGATAGTCGGACCGGCTCAGGTTGTACTTGGCCATCTTCTCGTTGAGCGTGCGGCGCGGCAGGCAGAGCTCCTCCATCACCGCGACGATGCTGCCCTTGTGGCGGCGCATCGTGTTGTCGATCAGCATCCGCTCGAAGGCCTCGACGAACTCCTTGAGCGGCTTGCCTTCGGTCGTCATCGCGGGCTTGGAGGAATCGTCGGTGTCGGCCATCAGCAGCGAGGCGATGGTGCCCGTCCCCCGCCGGTTCTGGAGCACCGCCCGCTCGGCCACGTTGATGAGCTGGCGCACGTTGCCGGGCCAGGGCGCCTGGAGGAGCTGCGCCGCCTCCTGGGCCGAGACCTCGGGCGTCTCGCAGCCGTACTCCTCGGCGAACTGCTCGGACAGGCGCGTGAAGAGCGTCAGGATGTCCTCGCCGCGCTGGCGCAAGGGCGGCACGTTGATGCGCAGGGCCGCCAGCCGGTAGAAGAGGTCGGGCCGCAGCACCGTCTCGCAGGACTTGCCCTCCTCCTGGAGGTTGCAGATGCCGATGATCCGCGTCTCCGACGGAGTGCCCTGCTCGTTGATGGCCGTCAGAAGCCGTGCTTGGAGCGAGGGCGCGAGCGCCTCGATGTCCTCGAGCACAAGGGTGCCGCCCCTCGCCTCCTCCATGGCCGGCAGCGGCTCGTCCTGCTGGGGCGGCCCGAAGAGGCGGCGGGTCAGCGTCTCGTCGTCGTAGGCCGAGCAGGACATGAGGACGAAGCGGCGCGAGGCGCGCGCGCTGACCGCATGGAGCGCGTGGGCCACGAGCGTCTTGCCGGTGCCGGTCTCGCCCTCGATCAGGATGTGGCCCTCGGCGGAGCCGAGGTCGAGGATGTCCTCCTTGAGCCGCTCCATGGCAGGCGAGGAGCCGATGAGCTTGCGCATCAGCGCGTCGCGGTCCGACAGCTCGCGCCGGAGCGCCCGGCTGTCGAGCGCGAGGCGCCGCGCCTGCGTCGCCTTCTTGGCCAGGTCGGTCATGCGGTCGGGGTTGAAGGGCTTCTCCAGGAAATCGAAGGCGCCGACCCGCATCGCCTCGACCGCCATCGGCACGTCGCCGTGGCCGGTGATCATGATGACGGGCAGCGTCGAATCGAGGCTCTTGAGCTTTCTCAGGAGCTGCATCCCGTCCATGCCGGGCATGCGCACGTCGCTCACGATGATGCCGGGGTAGTCGGCGTTGATCCCCTTGAGCGCATCCTCGGCCGAGGCGTAGGTCTCGGTGTCGAAGCCCGACAGCGCCAGCCACTGGCTGATGGACTGGCGCATGTCCTTTTCGTCGTCGATGATGGCGATCTTCATGGCCTTGGACATAGTTCCGGTCCCGTCCCTCTACTCGGCGGCGGCGGCCGGGGTGTCGAGCGCGGGAAGGACCACCTCGAAAACCGCACCACCATCAGCCCCGTTGCGCGCGGTCAGTCGCCCGCCCAGGTCATTCACGATGCCCGACGAGATGGCCAAACCAAGGCCCACCCCGTCACCGGGCTGTTTGGTGGTATAGAAGGGCTCGAACAGCGCGTCCAGATCCTCGATTCCGGGACCATTGTCGCGAACCGTCAAACTAACCGTCTGCCCGGCGGCGAGAAGGATGTCCACCGCCGGCTCGGGGATCGAGCGCGTCGCGTCCAAAGCGTTGCGCAAAAGATTCACCAGCACCTGCTCGAGCCGCAGGCGGTCGCCCAGGACCATCGCCGGCTGATCCGGGATGGTCCTGGTGATGGCGACGCGCCGCGCCTTGAGCTGCGGCTCCATCATGGCGAGCGCCGAGCTCGCCGCGTCGCGGACGTCGAAGGGCTCGAAGGCGTCGGCGCCCTTGCGGGCATAGGACTTGAGCTGCCGCGTGATGGCGCCCATGCGGTCGATCAAATCGTCGATCCGCTGGAACGAGGCCAGCGCCTCGTCGTGCCGCCGCCGCTGGATGAGAAGCCGCGCGCCCGCCAGATAGGTCTTCATGGCGGCGAGCGGCTGGTTCAGCTCGTGGCTGACCGCCGCCGACATCTCGCCCAGCACGGCGAGCTTGGAGGACTGCGCCAGCGTCTGCTCGGCCACCTGGAGCGTCTTCTCCATCCGCTCGCGCTCGGCGATCTCGCGGCTCAGGCGTGCGTTCAATAGCCGCAGCTCGGCCGATTCGCGTTGGGTCCGCAGGAGCCGGGAGGCGGTCTTGCGGTTCGACAGCCAGAAGGCCAGTGCCAGCGCGATGGCAAAGCCCATGATCTCGAGCGCGAGGACGCCGTTCACCTGCTCGCGCACGCTGGCATAGGCGGTGAAACCCACGAGCCGCCAGCCCTGGAAGGGGATGCGAAGCTCGCGCCGCAGGACCGCCTCGCCCGAGACGTAGGCGTCCACGGGCAGCGTCGCCCAGTCCTGCGTCACGCGCAGCGCCCGCTCGATGGAGGACGGGACCGAGGTCTGCAACAGCGCCTCCTCCTCCTCGCGTCCGCGCCAGCGCGGCTCGGTGGCCAGGAGCACGGTCCCGCCGCCGTCCAGGACCATGACCGCATCCTGCGTGCCGGCCCAGGTCTGCTCGAGCCGCGCGAGGTCCACCTCGACCGAGATGACGCCCAGGGTCTCGCCCCCTTCCTCGACGCGGCGCGAATAGAGGAAGGCGTAGCTGCCGTTCGGATTCGGGACGACCGTGAAGACCGTCGCGCTCGTGCGGCGGGCGCTGGCGAAGTACTCGGCCCCCGCGTGCGATTCGCCCAGGCGCGCCCGGTCGGTCGCGGCGACCACCTGCCCTTGGCCGTCGTAGAGCAGGATCGAGGCGGCGCCGATCTCGTCCACGAGGCTCAGGAGCCGCTGGCTGGAGCCCGAGTAGTCGCCGGTCTGGAGCGCGGCGATCAGCTCGGGGTCGCGCACGAGGAGCTGCGGCACGATGGAGTTGCGCTGCAGCTCGGAGACGAGCTGGCCCACGTAGAGCGTGTAGCGCACCTCGGCCCGGTTCTTCACCGTCTCGGTGAAGCGCTGGGTCAGGATCTGGTTCGTGACCCAGATGATGGCGATCGCGGCGAGGCAGAAGAGCACCAGCGCGATGCGCGGCCACCAGGATCGGGCGGGACGGGCTGACGGCATGTCACTGGCGGCGCTCATGCGCCGAGCCTTACGCCGCGCGGCGGCAAGCCTCAAGAAAGCCTGTTTACGCGGCGGCGAGCTGGCCCACGAGCCCGCGGAAAAGCGCCAGCCCATCCGTTCCTCCGTGGCCGGGATCCGCCGCCCGCTCGGGGTGCGGCATCAGCCCCAGGACGCGGCGGTTGGCGGACAGCACGCCCGCGATATCCTCGACCGACCCGTTGAGCGAGGATGCGTAGGTGAAGGCCACCCGGTCCTCGTCCCGCAGCCGCGCCAGCGTCTCGTCGTCGGCGAAGTAGTTGCCGTCGTGGTGGGCGACGGGGAAGCGCACCTCCTGCCCGGCCTCGTAGCCTTCGGTGAAGGCGCTGTTGGTGGTGGCCACCCGCAGGGCGGCCTCCCGACAGATGAACTTCAGCCCGGCGTTGCGCATCAGCGCGCCGGGCAGGAGCCCCATCTCGGTCAGGACCTGGAAGCCGTTGCAGACGCCCAGAACGTAGCCGCCGCGCCGGGCGTGCGCCTGGACGGCCGTCCCGATGGGCGAGCGCGCCGCGATGGCCCCGCAGCGCAGGTAGTCGCCGAACGAGAAGCCGCCCGGCACCGCCACGAGGTCCGTCCCCGGCGGCAGCGCGTCGTCCTTGTGCCACGCCATGGTGACCTCCGCGCCCGCGTTGCGCAGCGCCACGGCAAGGTCGCGGTCGCAGTTGGACCCCGGAAAGACGACGACGGCGGCCTTCATGGCGGCACTCCTCTGGCAGGTTGCGCCCTTAACACCCGCGGCCCCTGCCCCGTCAACCCGGCAGGCAGCCCCGGGGATCAGGCGCGGAAGTCGGTGACGACCGCGGCGCCCGGCGACGTGGGGCCGTCCATGGCCGCGAGCTCCCCGGAGACGGCCGAGAGCGGCACCTCGCGCGACACCAGCGGCGAAAGGTCCACCCGCCCCGCCTCGATCAGCCCGAGGAGCGACGGGTAGCGCCAGGCCGGCATCCCGCGCGTCCCGAAGAGCGAAAGCTGGCCGGAATAGACGGCCATCATGTCGATCTCCATCCGCGCGTCCTTGAGGTCCGGCAGGCCAACCTGAACGTGCCGGCCCAAGGGGCGCAGGCAGCGGATCGAGGCGTCCACGGTGACCGGGGCGCCCAAGGCCTCAAGGCTCAGATGCGCGCCGCCGCCCGTGAGGTCCCGGACCGCCTGCGCCGCGTCGCCGTCGCGCGCGTTCACGACCGCCTCGGCCCCGAGTTGCAGGGCAAGTTCCAGCTTCTCCGGCACCACGTCCACGGCCACGACACGCGCGCCCATGGCCTGCCCCAGGATCACCGCCGCAAGGCCGATCCCGCCCGTGCCGTGGACCGCCAGCCATTCGCCCGGCTTCAGCGCCGCGCGCCCCGTGAGCGCCTGCCAGACGGTCGTCACCCGGCAGCCCAGCCCCGCTGCGAGCGTGGGCGAAAGCGCCTCAGGCAGCCGCGCGAGGTTGTGGCCGCGCGGCACGGCGACGTATTCCGCGAAGGCGCCCTGGGTCGAGAAGCCCGGTACGATCTGGTCGGCGCAGGTGGTGGACTCGCCCGCGCGGCAGGCCGGGCAGTCGCCGCAGGACAGGATGAAGGGCGCCACCACGCGGTCGCCCACGGCCCAGCGGGCGCGGAGCCCCGCCTCGACGACCTCGCCGCAGTATTCGTGGCCCAGGATGTGCCCCGGCCTCACCAGCCGGTGCTCGCCCGTCCAGCCGTGCCAGTCCGAGCGGCAGACCCCGCAGGCCAGCACCCGCAGCACGACCCCGTCCTCGGGACAGGCGGGCTCGGGTCGGTCCTCGATGACGAGCGGCGCGCGGAATTCCGCAAGGACCGCCGCGCGCATCAGGCGATCTCGATGCGGTAGCTCTCGATCACGGTGTTGGCGAGCAGTTTCTCGCACATGGCGCGGACCTCGGTCTCGGCTGCGGCGCGGTCGGCCGCCGTGAGGTCGAGCTCGATCACCTTGCCCTGGCGGACGCCGTGGACGCCCTCGAAACCCAGGCTGCCCAGGGCGCGGCGCACGGCCTCGCCCTGCGGGTCGAGCACGCCATTCTTGAGCATCACGGTGACGGTGGCCTTCATCGAGCGAGCCTTCAGTTGATGAGCGTGGGCTTGGGGCGGTGCGTGACGTTCGAGGGCAGGACGCCCAGCCGCCGCGCGACCTCGGTATAGGCCTCGGTCAGCGACCCGAGGTCCTTGCGGAACACGTCCTTGTCGAGCTTGCGGCCGGTCTCGATGTCCCAGAGGCGGCAGGAATCGGGGCTGATCTCGTCGGCGATGACGAGGCGGGGGTAGTCGCCGTCCCAGATGCGGCCGATCTCGATCTTAAAGTCGACGAGCTTGATGCCCACGCCCATGAAGACGCCCGACAGGAAGTCGTTGACCCGCAGCGCGAGCGCCACGATGTCGTCGAGGTCCTGCTGCGAGGCCCAGTTGAAGGCGATGACATATTCCTCGGGCACCAGCGGGTCGCCTAGGCGGTCGTCCTTATAGCAGAACTCCACGATGGGCCGGGGAAGCTGCTGCCCTTCGGGCAGGCCCAGCCGCTGCGCCATGGAGCCCGCGGCGAAGTTGCGCACGATCACCTCGAGCGGGATGATCTCGACCTGCCGGACAAGCTGCTCGCGCATGTTGAGGCGGCGGATGAAGTGCGTGGGCACGCCGATCTGGTTAAGGCCGTTCATGAAGAACTCGGACAGGCGGTTGTTCAGGACGCCCTTGCCCTCGAAGATCTCCTTCTTGGCGCCGTTCCCGGCCGTCGCGTCGTCCTTGAAGTACTGAACGAGAGTCCCGGGCTCCGGCCCTTCGTACAGGATCTTCGCCTTGCCTTCGTAGATCTTCTTGCGGCGCGGTGCCATGGGGGCTCCTCGGGTCGGGGACCCGCTCATGTGAGGTTGGCGCTCACATACGGCAAGGCCCCCTTGCGGGCAAGCCACCCCGGGGCCATACCGGAGCCGAGTGGCCGCGGGCAGGCTCCCGCGGCAAATGCCAGGAGGACCCGAGTCCATGACCACCTTCGACGATCGCGAGCGCGCCTTCGAAGCCAAGTTCGCCCACGACGCCGAGATGCAGTTCAAGGCCGAGGCGCGGCGCGACCGGCTGCTGGGCCTCTGGGCCGCGGGCCTCCTGGGCAAGACAGGCCCCGAGGCCGAGGCCTACGCGCAGGAGATCATCCGCGCCGACCTGCGCTCGGCCGGCGAGGAGGACGTGTTCCAGAAGATCCGCGACGACCTGGGCGGCCGCGCCGACGACGCCGCGATCCGCGGCCGGATGCAGGCCTTCCTGAGCGAGGCCAAGGTCCAGATCATGAACGAGGTGGGCTGAGGCCCCGGCGGCCGGGCGCGACCTCGCCCGGCCAATTAACCTCGTCTTCATCGGCCTTCGGCAGGATGGGCGCTGGCAGGGATTCGGCCCTGCGCCCGACCCGGAGGCTCGATGAGGCTGCTCCCCCTTTCCCCGCTTCTCGATGCGACCGGCCCGTCGCGCGACCGGGCCTTGGCCCGTGCGCCGCAGGCCGAATGGGGCCTCGCGCATCAGGGGGCCCGCATCCTCCTGTCGCGCGACCAGGCCACAAGCTGGCTCGTGCGCCGCGCGGGGGCCTGCCTCGTGGCGCTGGGCCGCCCCCTGGGCGCCGCGGACCTCGGGGCCTTCGCCCGGACAGCTCGGCGGCAGGGGCTTCGTCCCGTTCTGTACAAGTGCGATGCCCCGACGGCCTCGGCCGCCCGCGCGGCGGGATGGCGGGTCGTACGGGTGGGGCACGAGGCCGTGCTCGATCTGGCCACCTGGAGCGCCGACAGGCCCGCCTGTCGCCAGCTCCGCCGGAAGCTGCGCGCGGCCAGCGCGGCCGGGGTGGAGGTGACCCCCGCGGCCGAGCTGCCCCTTGCCCGCATGGAGGCCGTCGCCCGCGACTGGGCCGCCTGCCACGGGGGCGAACGCGGCTTCTCCATGGGGCGCTTCGACCCACGGCTCCTCGGCCGGCAGCAGGTGCTGCTGGCCTGGGCCGGCGGTCGGCTGGTCGCCTTCGCGAGCTTCCACACCGCCCGGAACGAATGGACCTTGGACCTCATGCGCCACTCCGGGGCGCCGGACGGCACCATGCACGCCTTGATCGCCGAAGCCGTCATCCGGGCCCGCGCGGCCGGCGTCGCGCGGCTGAGCCTCGCCGCCATCCCCGAACCGACGCCAGGCCGGAGCTGGCTGCGGGCCCTGGGGCTCGGGTCCTGCGGGCTCGCTCAGTTCAAGGGGGCCTTCGGGCCGCGGCATCTGCCGCGCTACGCGGCGGCGCCGGGACGGCTGGCGCTGGCGCTGGGGCTCGCGTCGGTCGCCCGGGCCATCCGCCGGCCGGGTCCCCTGCCCCCATCGGAACTGAGGTCGCCCGTGCCGCCGACGACGTGGCGCACGCGGCGGCTGGAAACTCGGCGTCCGGCGCCCCACTTTGGGTTTGAACCCGCGCCCGTGCCATGCGATGCGCGGCCCGCGCAACCGCGGCCTGCGCCCCGCGCCCTCTCGGGCCAGCGCCCGCCGCCCTGAGAGACACAGCATGACCAACGCCCTGTCCCGCCTGCTCGAAACCCGTGATTGGCTCCTGACCGATGGCGCGACGGGCACGAACCTCTTCAACATGGGCCTGGCCTCGGGCGACGCGCCCGAGCTGTGGAACGTCGACCACCCCGAGCGCATCCGCGCGCTTTACCAGGGCTGGGTGGATGCGGGCTCGGACATCTTCCTCACCAACACCTTCGGCGCCAATGCCGCGCGGCTGAAGCTGCACAGCGCCGAGGGACGGGTGCGCGAGCTGAACCGCGCCGCGACCGAGATCGCGCGCGACGTGGCCGACAAGGCCGGTCGCCCGGTGATCGTCGCAGGCGACGTCGGTCCCACGGGCGAGATCATGGCGCCCATGGGCTCGCTGACGCACGAAACGGCGGTGGAGATCTTCCAGGAGCAGGCCGAGGCGTTGAAGGAAGCCGGCGCCGACGTGCTCTGGGTCGAGACCATCAGCGCCGCCGAGGAGTTCCGCGCCGCCGCCGAGGCCTTCGCCCGCGCGGACATGCCCTGGTGCGGGACCATGAGCTTCGACACGGCCGGGCGGACCATGATGGGCCTGACCTCGGCCGACATGGTGAAGATGGTGGGCAAGCTGCCCAACCCGCCCCTGGCCTTCGGCGCCAACTGCGGCGTCGGCGCCTCGGACCTGCTGCGCACCGTGCTGGGCTTCGCCGCTGCCGGGCCCGAGCGTCCGATCGTCGCCAAGGGCAACGCCGGCGTCCCTCGCTACCACGAGGGGCACATCCACTACGACGGCACGCCCGAGCTGATGGGCGAATACGCCGTGCTGGCCCGCGACGCGGGCGCCACGATCATCGGTGGCTGCTGCGGCACGATGACGGATCACCTGCGCGCCATGCGCGAGGCGCTGGAGAGCCGCCCTCGGGGCGAGCGGCCGACCCTGGAGATCATCGCCGAGCGGCTGGGCGGCTTCTCCTCGGCCACCGACGGCACCGGAGACGAGCCGGCCGCCCGTCGCGGCAGCCGCCGCGGACGCGGCTGAAGCGCCAGAGTTCGGGAAGGGTCCTAGGGCCTTCATGGCCTGGGACCCGCCAGTGTGGTGTGGGTTGGGCCGGCAGATGTCGACGGGCATGAGCCCGGCCTTCCTAGATCCCCATGATTGCAACGGCTGGCTTTCCGGGCGATCAGACCTAATGAACCTGATCCGTACGCTCGTCCGAACGATTGGTGTGGTCATGGACCGCGCCAAACGAGTCTGAGCGAGCCGGCCTTGGTAAGCCGATCCACGAGCGGCAGGGCCGGCGCTGTGAACCGGCATCGACAGTTCGCCTCCAAGGTCGCCGGCGCTGTCCGGGATGTTCATGTGCCGCGGCCGGTTTACCATCTAAATCCCCTCAAGCACTTACATTTTCCCCTCCAGATTCCCATATCCTTCTGGTCAGCACGGAGATCATGGGATGCAACTGGACGGACATCGGGTCCTGCGGAAGGGCCATACGCGGCGGCGCTACGGGGCGGTCGACGCAGGTGTGACGACACGGGTCAGCGACGATGGGCGAGAGCTTCTGTTCGAGTCCTCGATCCCCGTGTCCAAGGGGTTCTCGGACGTGCGCTTCGTCCTGCCGGTCGAGGCGCTTCCCGAGTTGATGCGGCTCGCGCTGGGACCGCGTCAGAACAGCGAAAGCTGAGGGTCCGGCTCGCGCGGGACCCGGAACAGATCGGATCTCGGCGGCGGAAGCTCTTTCAGGCCGAGCCGCCGCGTGGCCAGGTCGAAGCGCGACCGGAGGAGCCGCGCCCACGCGCCTTGGCCCGTCATCCGCGTTCCCCAGTCGGGGTCGTAGTCTCGTCCGCCATGAAGCTCGCGCAGGCGGGCCATGACGCGGGCGGCGCGGTCAGGAAAACGCTCTTCGAGCCAGGTACGAAAGAGCGTGGCCACCTCGCGCGGGAGGCGCAGGACGGTGGCGCTGGCCGCGCGCGCGCCAGCTTGGGCGGCGGCCGACAGGATGGCTTCGATCTCGTGGTCGGTCAGGCCCGGAATCACGGGCGAGACCTGCACCCGAACCGGCACCCCGGCCTCGGTGAGGCGCCGAACTGTCTCCAGCCGGCGAAGCGGCGACGGCGCACGAGGCTCCATGACGCGCGCGACGCCCGGATCGAGCGTGGTCACCGAGAGGCCCACCTGAACGAGGCCCTGTGCCGCGAGAGGCGCGAGAAGGTCGAGGTCGCGCTCGACCAGCGTCCCTCGGGTCGTGATCGTGAAGGGATGCCGATGCGCGGCCAGGACCTCGAGAAGGCGACGGGTGATCCGGCGGTCGCGCTCGATGGGCTGGTAGGGGTCGGTGGCCGTCCCGAGCGCGATGACACGGGCCACGTAGCCCCTCGCCCCAAGCTCGCGCGCCAGAATCTCGGGCGCCTGTGGCTTGGCGATGAGCCGGGTCTCGAAGTCCAGACCGGGCGACAGCCCAAGCCAGGCGTGCATGGGCCGGGCGTAGCAGTAGATGCAGCCATGCTCGCAGCCGCGATACGGGTTGAGCGAACGGTCGAAGGGCACGTCGGGCGATTCGTTGGACGTGATGACCTTGCGCGGGCGTTCCTCTGTCACTTCGGTGCGCAGCGGCGGCAGCGTCTCATCCGAAGCCCAGCCATCGTCGAACGCCGAGCGGACATAGGGCTCGTACCGTCCGGAGGCGTTGCCGGTGGCGGCGCGGCCGGGACGGCGGCTGGCGGGAATGGGCGATCCATCAGCATCCATGGGCCGATGATGCGAACATAGCAAGAACATGGCAAGTGGCGTCCTGCAGGGACCCTTGCCCTTTCGTCGGTTGCGGGGCAGGCCTTGTCGCAATTCGCCGTGCGCCCTGGACCCCTTCGGCGCACACAGACCCCAACCAACTAGCCGCAGGAGCCACCATGGCCGACGACGAGATCATCCTGTCCGAACTCGACGACGAGGAGCTCGTCGCCCAGATGTTCGACGACCTCTACGATGGCCTCAAGGAGGAGATCGAGGAGGGCGTGAACATCCTGCTGGAGCGTGGCTGGACCCCCTACGACATCCTGACCAAGGCCCTCGTGGGCGGCATGACGGTCGTGGGCGCCGACTTCCGGGACGGCATCCTCTTCGTCCCCGAGGTGCTCCTGGCCGCCAACGCGATGAAGGGCGGGATGCATATCCTCAAGCCGCTGCTGGCCGAGACCGGCGCGCCGCGCGTGGGCAAGATGGTCATTGGCACCGTCAAGGGCGACATCCACGATATCGGCAAGAACCTCGTGTCGATGATGATGGAAGGCGCGGGCTTCGAGGTCGTGGATATCGGCATCAACAACGCCGTCGAGAAATACCTTGAGGCGCTGGAGACGGAGAAGCCCGACATCCTGGGCATGTCGGCGCTGCTGACCACGACGATGCCTTACATGAAAGTCGTGATCGACACGATGAAGGAGAAGGGCATCCGCGACGACTTCATCGTGCTCGTGGGCGGCGCGCCGCTCAACGAGGAGTTCGGCCGCGCCATCGGGGCCGACGCCTATTGCCGCGACGCCGCCGTCGCCGTGGAGACCGCGAAGACCCTTGTCGCCCGCAAGCACAACCAACCCGCCGCCCACTGACGAGCGGCTGACGGTCGACGGCCTCGCCCCCGAGGGGCGGGGCCGCGTGCTGCTGATCGCTTGCGGGGCGCTCGCGCGCGAGATCCTGGCGATGAAGGAGGCCAACGGGTGGGATCACCTGGACCTCCAGTGCCTTCCCGCGATCCTGCACAACGCGCCGCAGCGGATTGTTCCGGCGGTTGAGACCGCGGTCGAGGCCGCGCGGGGGCGCTACGCGGAGATCTTCGTGGTCTACGCCGATTGCGGCACCGGGGGACTCCTGCAGGCGGCCTGCGATCGCCTGGGCGTCGGCATGGTCGAGGGGCCCCATTGCTACAGCTTCTTCGAGGGCAACGCCGTGTTCGCCGCGCGGGGCGAGGTCACGGCCTTCTACCTGACCGACTTCCTCGTCCGGCAGTTCGATGCCTTTGTCTGGCGGCCGCTGGGGCTCGACCGGCATCCGGAGCTGCGGGACATGTACTTCGGCAACTACGAGACGCTGGTCTACCAGGCGCAGACCGACGACCCTCTGCTCACCGAAAAGGCGAAGGCCTGCGCGGAGCGGCTGGGCCTTGCCTTCGAGAGGCGGTTCACGGGCTACGGAGACCTTGGCGGGGTCCTGGGACGCTTGTAGCGCAATTCGGTTAAGATCCGGTTGACGGAACCGGGGTCCGGCACAGGGACAGTTCTAACAGAAGTCCGCCTTAAGCGGCCTCCTGTGCCGCCTCTCGAATTCGGACGATCATGGACTTGAGGCCGTTCGATCGCTGGGCCGACAGATGGCTGTCGAGCCCGAGGCGGGCCAGCTCCGCCGCCGCGTCCACCTTGGGCACCTCCTGCACCGGCAGGTCGGTGTAGAGCGCCTTGAGGATGGCGATGAGGCCGCGCACGATGCTCGCGTCGCTGTCGCCCTGGAAGCCGAAGCGGCCGTCGCGGATCTCGGGGTGGATCCAGACCTGCGAGGCGCAGCCCGTGACCTTGGTCGCCGGCACCTTCAGCGCCTCGGGCATCGGCGGCATGGCCTTGCCGAGCGAGATCACCTCGCGGTAGCGCTCCTCCCAGTCGCCCAGGAAGTCGAAGGTTTCGGCGATGTCTTCGAAAGCTTGGGTGGCCATGATCGTCTCCCGGCGTGTGGGGCGGACGTAAGGTGCCGCCCCGCCCGAGTCTAGAGCCGCACCGTGATGACGTTCTGACCCTTGGCGGCAAGGCCGACCTTGCCTTCGCAAAGGCGGATCGCCTCCTCGCCGAAGACCTCGCGCCGCCAACCCTGGAGCGCGGGGAGGTTCCGGTCTCCGGCCGCGATGGCGTCGAGGTCAGAGGACGAGGCAATCAGGCGGGCGGCGACGCCCTCCTGCTCGGACTTGGCCTTGAGGAGGACGCGCAGGAGGTCGGCCAGCGCGGGGTTGACCTGAAGCTGCTCGCGCGCGTCGCCCTGGCGCGGCAGGTCCTCGGGCCGCCGGGCGGCGGCGCGTCGGACGGCGGCGAGGATGCCGTCCGCGATGTCGCCGCGCCGCCCCTCGCGCAGGAGGAGCCGGGCCTTGGACAGGTCGGCCTCGGAGGTGGGCCGGGTCGTCGCCAGCTCGATCAGCGCGTCGTCCTTGAAGACGCGGCTGCGAGGCACGTCGCGCCCTTGAGCATATTCCTCGCGGAAGCGCGCAAGCTCGATCAGGGCGGCCAGCATCTTGTTGGAGCCCGGTCGCGTGCGCACCCTCTCCCAGGCATCGGCGGGGTCGACGCGATAGGTGGCGGGATCGAGGAGGATCGCCATCTCCTCGGCCACCCAGGGCTCGCGCCCGGTGCGCTTCAGCCGCTCGGACAGGTAGATGTAGACGGGGCGCAGGTGGGTCACGTCGGCCAGCGCGTAGCGGAGCTGCGCCTCGGACAGCGGGCGGTGCGACCAGTCGGTGAAACGCGAAGACTTGTCGACCTCGGCTTTGGCGATCTTACGCACCAGCGTCTCGTAGGAGACCTGGTCGCCGAAGCCGCAGACCATGGCCGCGACCTGCGTGTCGAAGAGCGGCGCGGGGATCACCCCGGCATCGACGTAGAAGATCTCGAGGTCCTGCCGCGCCGCGTGGAAGACCTTCACCACGTCCGGGTTCCTGAACAGGTCGTAGAGCGGCGCGAGGCTGAGCCCGTCGCCCCCCTCGATCGGGTCGATGACGGCCGCCGACTCCTCGCCCTCGCCGGGATAGGCGATCTGCACGAGGCAGAGCTTGGAGTAGTAGGTCCGCTCGCGCAGGAACTCGGTGTCGACGGTGACGAAGGGGTGCTGCGCGGCGCGTTCGCAGAAGGCGGCGAGCTGATCGGTCGTGGTGATGATCTGCATGTCGCCCCGCCTTAGCCCATCGGTCCCGGGTTGCAAAGCCCGTCAGGGCAGGAGGATGGGAGTCCGGTCGCCAGTGACGTATCGGCGCATCACGGCAGGATAAAGGCGGTGCTCCTGCACCAGCACGCGGGCCGCGAGCGTGTCGGGGGTGTCGTCGGTGAGGACCGGCACGCGGGCCTGTCCGAGAATGGGCCCGTGGTCCAGTTCCTCGGTCACTTCGTGGACGGTGCAGCCGTGCTCGCGGTCGCCATGGGCCAGCGCGCGGGCATGGGTGTGCAGCCCCGGATAGAGCGGCAGGAGAGAGGGGTGGATGTTGAGCATCCGGCCCTTCCATGGCCCGACGAAGCCGGGCGTGAGGATGCGCATGAAGCCCGCGAGGCAGAGGAGGTCAGGCGCGTGGGGCGCGAGCGCCGCCTGAAGCGCGTCCTCGAAGGCGACGCGGTCGCGGCCGAAGGGCCGGTGGTCGACGGCCGCCACGAGCACGCCCAATTCGCGGGCGCGGGCCAGCCCCCCGGCCTCGGGGTCGTTCGACAGCACGACGACGGGCCGTGCCGGATGGTCGCCTGTCATGGAGCGCAGCAGGGCCACCATGTTGGAGCCGCCGCCCGAGATCAGGATGGCGACACGCCGGTGGCTCACGCGAGCGCGCCCTTGTAGGTCACGCCCTGCCCCGTTGTCACGGCGCCCAAGGGCACGACCGTCTCGCCCGCCTCCATGAGGAGCCGCGCCACCGCCTCGGCCCGGTCGGGGGCCACGACCAGCACCATCCCGATGCCGGAGTTGAAGGTCTTGAGCATCTCGGCCTCGGCGATGCCGCCCGCCTCGCCCAGCCAGGCAAAGACCGGGGGCAGCCGCCAGGCGCCGAGGTCTATGGTGGCGCCCAGACCTTCGGGCAGGACGCGCGGCAGGTTCTCGGTCAGGCCGCCGCCGGTGATGTGGGCGAGCGCGTGGACGCCGCCCGCGCGGATCGCGGCCAAGGCAGGCTTCACGTAGAGGCGGGTGGGCGTCAGCAGCGCCTGACCGAGCGTGCCCCCGCCAAAGGGCGAGGCCGCGTCCCAGTCCAGGCCCGCGACCTCGGCCACGCGGCGCACGAGCGAGAAGCCGTTGGAATGTACGCCGTCCGAGACGAGGCCCAGCAGGATGTCACCCTCGGCCACGCCGCGCGGCAGGTCCTGCCCGCGCTCCATCGCGCCCACGGCGAAGCCCGCGAGGTCGAAGTCGCCGCCGTGATACATGCCCGGCATCTCGGCCGTCTCGCCGCCCACGAGCGCGCAGCCCGAGCGCGCACAGCCCTCGGCGATGCCGGCGATGACCCGGGCGGCCTCCTCCACCTCCAGCTTGCCGGTGGCGAAGTAGTCGAGGAAGAGGAGCGGCTCGGCCCCCTGGCAGACGAGGTCGTTCACGCACATGGCCACGAGGTCGATGCCCACACCGTCGAGATGTCCCGTCTCGATGGCGATGCGCAGCTTGGTGCCCACGCCGTCGGTCGCGGCTACGAGGATCGGGTCCTGGTAGCCTGCGGCCCGCAGATCGAAGAGCGCGCCGAAGCCGCCCAGGCCCGCCATGGTCCCGGCCCGTTCGGTTCGCCGGGCATGGGGCTTGATCCGCTCCACGAGCGCGTTCCCCGCGTCGATGTTCACGCCCGCCTGCGCGTAGGTCAGCCCGCTCATGCCGTTCCCCCTCGATCTGGTGCGCCTCCGTTAGCCCAAGCCGGCGCGAGGGGCCAGAGCGGCTTGACGCGCGGGCGGCCGGATGCGACGGGAGGGCGTGGCGGGCCGGTAGCTCAATGGTTAGAGCCGAGCGCTCATAACGCTTTGGTTGGGGGTTCGAGTCCCTCCCGGCCTACCGCCATTCCGCAGCGCCCAGCTTGCCAACGGGGCATAAGTATGCACGTTTGGCCAGTTCTCATGCACACCCCTTGTCAAGCGAAATGCTGACAAGGGGCACGTGCTGCCAAGCCTTTTTGGCGCAAGTGTCTGGATCAGTTCGGGAAAGCACCTGCCCAAACGGCTGTCGCGCCGTTCGACGACCAAGGTTGCCGCGCATCACCGGCCGTTTCGGGCGTACAGCGCCTCGACGTCCTGGCGCAGGTAGATTGCACCGTAGTCCTGGCGGCCCGGTCGGAACGGGGCCACGCCCGCCACCTTGAGTCGCGCCAGGATCGTGTTCCTGTGCTCGCCGAACCGGGTTGAGATGGTGGCATGGGTCAGGAAGCGCCGATGGAAGGCGTCCATGTCAGCGTGTGTCATGTAGGCCCGATCGACGCCTGTGTTCGGATTCCGAACAAATTGCGCCGGGCAGTGTCCAGCGGTAAGGAAGGCTGAGAACCGCTTGTTATCTCGTAGACCAACTCTTCGGCCGAACTCCGTCGCCAGGAGCAGCGGCTGGCTGGAGTTCCGCCGGACCTCGTCGGCTGCGGACTTGGAGATCACAAAGCTCGTGTAGCCGTCGACGCTTTGGCGCCTTCGGATATCCAGGTGCCCCTCACAAATGGCTGTTGTGATCTTTCCAACGCGCAGCCCAGTGCGCCTTTGGCTCTGGCCAGCCCCCGATCACGGTTCCGGGGTCAATGATAGTTCGTGGGGGCATGCTGGGCTAGCGAGAT
>NZ_VDFV01000027.1 GCF_006152145.1 Rubellimicrobium roseum
CATGGCCGCCCAGATAAGCAGGCAGACCCGCCGCGCGAGCCCCCTCGCTCATGGGTTACGCAACAACGCCGGCGGCCAGGATCCTCGCATCGAGGGGGACGTCCGTTCGAAGGGAGAGCACCAGTGGAAAAATCGCGATGGGGTCCCGAGCGAGCCGTGGGCGGGGCCATCGACGTCGCCAGTAAAAGGTGCTCCCCCGACGCTCGAGGTGCTTCTGGGTTGGACGCGTGGATCCCATGTTCTTCCGCCTTTGTGCACCAGAATGTGCATCGCGGAGTGCACCGGGATGTGCACCTGAGAGGGGGCCTCCGACTCCGGGGAGCGAGAACCCTGCCATCTCAACAGCTTGGGAAGATTTTGGCTCCGGCGGTAGGGATCGAACCTACGACCAATTGATTAACAGTCAACTGCTCTACCGCTGAGCTACGCCGGAACACGGGGGCTCTATAACTGTGGTGTTAGGTGGCGTCCAGAGGGGCAGGGCCAGGAATTCAGGCGACGCGACGGAAAGAGGCGGTCATGGCTACCGGGCCGTCCGCGAAGGCCAGCCCGCGCCGTTCCAGATCGAGAAGATGCGCCAGCACGTTGCGCCGGGCTGCCTCGCGAAGCGCCTCGGGAACCGTCCGATATATCCGGTCGGCCAGGGCGGCCGACGTCGAGGGACCAGCCTCCAGCGCCGTCAGCACCTCCGCTTCGCGGGCCAACCGATGCGCAAGCAGCCCGCGCAGCCGCCCCAGCCCGTCCTCCACCGGCGCGCCGTGCCCGGGCAGGAGGCGCCGCGACCCCAGCGCGGTCAGCCGCCGCAGCGACTCGATGTAATCGCCCATGTCTCCCTCGGGCGGCGAGATCACCGTGGACGCGAAACCCATCGCGTGATCGCCCGAGAACAGCCGCCTTCCGTCGTCGAGGCAGAGGTGGTTCCCCATGTGGCCCGGAGTGTGCCGGGCCACCAGCCGCCAGCCAGGCCCCTCGACGACGTCCCCGTCGCGCAGGCGCCGGTCGGGCCGGAACGCCCAGTCCACGCCGCTTCCTCCGCCCAGCCCGTCCCGCGCGGGACGAAGTCCGGTCCGGGCGTCCCCGAAGGCGAGCACCGGCGCTCCCGTCCGCGCGGCCAGCAGGGGCGCCAGGGCTGAATGATCGAGATGGGCGTGCGTGACAACGATGGCGACGGGGCGCCGCCCGCCCAGGGCCGCCCGAATCTCCTCCAGATGGCCAGGCATCTGGGGGCCGGGATCGATGACGCAGGGCGCCTCGTTGCCGAGGATCCAAGTGTTCGTCCCTTCCGCCGTGAAGGGCGACGGATTGCCCGCCAGCACCCGCACGAGGTCCGGCCCGAACCGGGCGGTCCGATCGGCCTGCGCTCCCATGCGTCCTCCTCAGGCTTCATAACTCAGTTTAGCCGCGCGCCAGGTCTGGGTCCAAGCCTTCCCGCCCGGACTAGGGCGCTCTAGTCTTCGTCCATGATCCGCGAATGGCTTCACGACAGAATGCCCCGGTCCCTGATCGCGCGGGCCGCGCTGATCCTGCTGCTGCCGGTGGTAACATTGCAGCTCGCCATCTCGGTGGGCTTCGTGCAGCGCTACTACGAGGACGTGACCCGGCAGATGACGCGATCGCTCCTGCTCGAATTGCGCGTCCTGTCCGCTGCCGTGGCCGCCGAGCCCGACCTAGCTGCCGCGCAGGAGCGCGCTCGCGAGGTCGGCGGGCCGCTCGAGATCGAGACCACGCTGCCCGCCCGTCCGCCCACCGCCGACAATCTTTCGGCCTGGGACCTGTCCGGCCGCGTCATGGCCGAAACGCTCCGCGAGGCTCTTCCGAACCTGCGTGCGGTTGCCGTCCACGAGCCGCGGCGGGTGGCGATCTGGCTGTCCACCCCGCACGGCGGAATGCGCGTGGAGTTCTCGAGGCGCCGCGTCGCCGCCGCCGCGCCGCACCAGCTCGTCGTGCTGACGCTGGTGCTCGGGCTGGTTCTGACGGCGGTGGCTTACCTGTTTCTGCGCAACCAGGTCCGTCCGATCCAGCGCCTCGCGCGCGCCGCCACTGCCTATGGGCGCGGGCGGGTGGTTCCCTTCCGTCCCGCCGGCGCGCTCGAGGTTCGCGCCGCCGGGACGGCCTTCCTCGACATGCGCCACCGCATCGAGAGGCAGGCCCAGGCCCGCACGGCGATGCTTGCGGGGATCAGCCATGACCTGCGCACGCCGCTCACCCGGCTCCGGCTCGGGCTGTCGCTGCTCGACGACCCCGAGGCGGCCGACCTCATCCGTGACGTGGACGACATGAGCCGGATGATGGACGCCTTCCTGGCCTTCGCGCGGGGTGATGCCGGCGACATGCAGGAACCCACGGCCGTCGCCCTTCTGGTGCGCGAGGTGGTCGAGGATTACCGGCGCACCGGCCAGCCCGTCGACCTGAGCGCGGTGGAGGGAACCGACCCCGGCCCGGTTCCGATGCGGCCGCTCGCGCTGCGGCGGGCGATCGAGAACCTGCTCGGCAATGCCCTCTCGCATGGGACACGGGCTCGGGTGAGCCTCGGCTTCGGCGAACGGACGATCCGAGTCACCGTCGAGGACGACGGTCCCGGGATCCCGCCCGAGCAGCGCGAGGAAGCGATGCGGCCCTTCGTCCGCCTCGATCCGGCGCGCAACCAGGACCGTGCGGGGGTGGGCCTGGGCCTCGCCATCGTTGCCGACATCGCGCGCACTCATGGCGGCCAGCTGCGCCTGGGCACGAGCGCGGACCTCGGCGGTCTGCGCGCGGACCTCGTCCTGGCTCTCTAGCGCGGAAAGATGCGCGTAAACAGTAAGTTGCAGAACGCAAAGACCGCCCTGGTAACGCTTCGTTAACCTTGAGCGGATTATCGTAGGCTCATGCGTTCCAGGTTGAAATGTTCACGCTTTGGTCCTATATCTCGGTTCTGGAACAAGACGTGAACAAGACTTCGATTGCCGCCATGGGGCGGCCATGGGATAAGGGGCCGAACATGGCAGTGGCAGACCTCCTCACGATGACCGACAAGAAGACGGCGGATAAGCAGAAGGCCCTGGAAAGCGCGCTGCAGCAGATCGAGCGGCAGTTCGGCAAGGGCTCGATCATGAAGCTCGGCGCGGGCAATGCCCTGCCCGAGATCGAGGCGACCTCGACCGGCTCCCTGGGCCTCGACATCGCCTTGGGAATCGGCGGCCTGCCCAAGGGTCGGATCGTCGAGATCTACGGGCCCGAATCCTCTGGCAAGACGACGCTGACGCTTCACGTCGTGGCCGAGGAGCAGAAGAAGGGCGGCGTCTGCGCCTTCGTGGACGCCGAGCATGCGCTCGATCCGCAATACGCCAAGAAGCTGGGCGTGAACCTGGACGAGCTGCTGATCTCGCAGCCCGATACCGGCGAGCAGGCGCTCGAGATCGTGGACACGCTGGTCCGTTCGGGCGCGGTCAGCCTCGTGGTCGTCGACTCGGTCGCGGCGCTGACGCCCAAGAGCGAGCTTGAGGGCGACATGGGCGACTCGTCCGTGGGTGTCCATGCGCGTCTGATGTCCCAGGCCATGCGCAAGCTCACGGGCTCCATCTCGCGCTCGAACTGCATGGTGATCTTCATCAACCAGATCCGGATGAAGATCGGCGTCATGTTCGGCTCGCCCGAGACGACGACGGGCGGCAACGCGCTCAAGTTCTACGCCTCTGTGCGCATGGACATTCGCCGCATCGGCGCGATCAAGGATCGCGACGAGGTGGTGGGCAACACGACCCGCGTGAAGGTGGTCAAGAACAAGGTCGCTCCTCCGTTCAAGGAGGTCGAGTTCGACATCATGTATGGGGAGGGGATCTCCAAGACCGGCGAGCTCCTCGACCTCGGCGTCAAGGCTGGCGTGGTGGAGAAGTCGGGGTCCTGGTTCTCCTATGGCGACGAACGCATCGGGCAGGGTCGGGAGAATGCCAAGACCTTCCTGCGCGATCACCCCGACGTGGCGAACTCGATCGAGGACAAGATTCGCGCGGCCCACGGGCTCGACTTCTCGGTGTCGGGCGAGGGACACGACGAGGACGGCGACCTCGTGGAGATGTGAGCCCTGCCTCAAGGGGACACAATGGCGGGCGGAGCTTCCGGGCTCCGCCCGCTCGCGTTCATGCCTTGGCGTAGGCAGCCAAGGATTTGTCGTCGCTCAGAACAAATGTAGACACCTTGATCGGGCCTGATCAGCATTGAAAGGATCGTTGATTTGCGCGGACCGCCACGCGCGTACGGCACGAGCTATCACTACGGCAGGCAGAGCAAAGGCGGGGCGAGCGCTTTGACGCTGATCGTCGGGGCACGATGTACCTCACATGCATCCTGAGCCGATCGTCAGCCTGCATGCGGATGCCGCGCTCCGGGCACAGTCGCGCGACGGCGCCTCTAGCGGCGCGATGCGTCCGCTCTGTCGCGAACTTTGAGAGCGCCTAAAGGGAGGTCCGATGCACTCGGTCACTTGGCGCGACATCCTTCACCGGCGCCATTCAGTTACGGTCGGCCATTATAGACACGGCTCGGTTCTCACCGCTGGAGTGCTCCCAGCCGGAACGATCGTTGGCGATTACTCTTAGGTTTGGCGCAACTCCTTGTGCTGCGGCTCGAACATCCAGGCGACCGGCCGGTGCTGCATCCTATTCTCTATGAAGTACGCTCGGCTTCCTGGCCTGCGACAGCATCGTGAAGTCTTTGAGCAAGGCTCTCCCCATCGGGTGGGACATGTGGATCGGCGACCGGCTCACGGTTCTGTGTCGCTTTCGAACCGTCCAAAACGGTGCGGGGATCGCGGCCGGTGCGGTCGTGACCCCCTAATACGATCATGGCTGGCGCTCTGCCGCGCCCGCTTTGTCGGCGGATGTATGAGCAGGTGATCCACAAGCTCGGGCTTAGCCCCTGGTGAGAGTGGCCATTGTCGTCGTTGATCAAGGACCCTCCCGTTGTGGGACCCTTCGGCCAGCGGATGTCGTGGGCCCGACCAGGGGTCCTCACGAAAGATGGAACGCGAGGAGGAGCTGGCATGACCGACGACCTGTTCAATTGAAACTAACCGCCCGCTGCCGCGCGTGGTCTTTGGCTCCAGCCCTGAAAGCTGTGTGGGCCAAGTTCGGCGCTGCGTTTCTTCCCCCTGCTCGGAACGGCCTACACGCTTGGCGCCGCCTGAGCCGCATGGGCGGACCACTCCGGCCCGCCTCAGCCGCCGGGAGTCCGGACGCAGACCATCTCATCCTCGTGGATGCGGGGCCGGACCCACTGGACCGCGGGAAGACCGGGGAGTATGCCTCGCAGGCCGCTTCCGGGGACCTACGATGACCAGCCTCGCCGATATCCGCTCGACCTTCCTCGATTTCTTTGCCCGCAACGGCCACGAGATCGTTCTCTCTTCTCCGCTCGTTCCGCGCAACGACCCGACGCTGATGTTCGCGAACTCGGGCATGGTCCAGTTCAAGAACGTCTTCACCGGCCTCGAGTCGCGCCCCTACAGCCGTGCGACGACCGCCCAAAAATGCGTGCGTGCCGGCGGGAAGCACAACGACCTCGACAACGTGGGCTACACCGCGCGGCACCACACCTTTTTCGAGATGCTGGGCAACTTCTCATTCGGCGACTATTTCAAGGAAAGCGCGATCCCCTTCGCCTGGGAGTTGCTGACGAAGGACTTCGGCATCGACGGCGATCGCCTTCTGGTCACCGTCTACCACACCGACGACGAGGCCGCGGCCATCTGGAAGAAGGTCGCGGGCCTATCGGACGACCGCATCATCCGCATTCCCACGAACGACAACTTCTGGATGATGGGACCGACCGGCCCCTGCGGCCCCTGCACCGAGATCTTCTACGATCACGGCCCCTCCATCCCCGGCGGCCCTCCGGGCTCGCCCGACGAAGACGGCGACCGCTACATCGAAATCTGGAACAACGTCTTCATGCAGTTCGAGCAGCATGAGGACGGCTCGCGCGAGGCGCTGCCCCGTCCGTCGATCGACACCGGCATGGGGCTGGAGCGGATCGGCGCGCTCCTTCAGGGCAAGCACGACAACTACGACACCGACCTGATGCGCGCCCTTATCGAGGCCAGCGCCCACGCTACCAGCAGCGACCCCGATGGGCCCGGCAAGATCCACCATCGAGTGATCGCCGACCACCTGCGCTCGACCTCGTTCCTGATCGCCGACGGCGTGCTCCCCTCGAACGAGGGGCGGGGCTACGTGCTGCGCCGCATCATGCGGCGTGCCATGCGCCATGCTGCGATGCTCGGGGCCAAGGACCCTGTGATGCACCGCCTCGTGCCGTCTCTCGTGCAGCAGATGGGCGCAGCCTACCCGGAACTCGCCCGCGGCCAGGCGCTCATCACCGACACGCTCAGGCGCGAGGAATCCAAGTTCCGCGAGACGCTCGACCGGGGCCTGCGTCTTCTTGAGGACGAGCTGAACGGTCTGCCCGAGGGCGCCGAACTGCCGGGCGGGGCCGCCTTCCGGCTCTACAGCACCTATGGGTTCCCGGTGGACCTCACACAGGACGCCCTGCGCGAGAAGGGTCGGTCCGTCGACCTCGCAGGCTTCGACGCAGCCATGGCCGAGGAGAAGGCCCGGGCTCGCGCCTCCTGGGCCGGCTCCGGCGAGGCCAAGGACGCCCGCATCTGGTTCGACCTCGCCGAGGCCAACGGCGCGAGCGAGTTCCTGGGCTACGACACAGAAAGCGCCGAGGGGCAGATCCAGGCGCTCGTGGTCGAAGGTGCGCCCGTCGAACTCATCGAGCAGGGCGCCCGCGTGCAGATCGTCGTCAACCAGACGCCATTCTATGCGGAATCGGGTGGTCAGGTCGGCGACACCGGGACGATCTCGACCGATACTGGAACGGCGCGCGTGACGGACACGCGGCGCTCGGCTGGTGTCGTCATCCACGACGCCGAAGTCATCCAGGGCACGCTGACCACGGGCCAGCCGGCTAGGCTGGTGGTGGACCACGACCGCCGCTCTGCCATCCGCGCGAACCACTCGGCCACGCATCTGCTGAACGAGGCGCTCCGCTCCGCCTTGGGCGAGCATGTGGCCCAGCGCGGCAGTCTCAACGCCCATGACCGGCTCCGCTTCGACTTCTCCCACGGTCAGGCGCTGTCGCCCGAGGAGCTGCGCCGGGTCGAAGCCGAGGTGAACGAGCTGATCCGCCGGAACGGTGCCGTCGAGACCCGCGTCATGTCGCCCGACGACGCCCGGTCGCTCGGCGCGCAGGCCCTGTTCGGCGAGAAGTATGGCGACGAGGTCCGGGTCGTATTCATGGGCGAGCCCCTGACGGCTGCGGAAGGCCTCAATCGCCGGAACTACTCGATCGAGTTGTGCGGCGGCACGCATGTCGGCCGCCTGGGCGATATTGGGACTTTCGTCCTTCTGTCCGACACCGCTTCGTCGGCCGGCGTGCGCCGGATCGAGGCGCTGACGGGGCAGGCCGCGCTCGACCATCTCCGCTCCCGCGAGAAGGCCCTTCAGGACGTGGCCGGCCTTCTCAAGGCGCCGCTGCCCGAGGTGGCGGCCCGCGTAAAGGCGCTTCTCGACGAGCGTCGCGCGCTCCAGAACGAGGTGGCGCAGCTTCGCCGCGAGCGGGCGCTCGGCGGCCCGGCCCGCGAAGCTCAGGCTCCGCGCGAGGTTGGGGGGGTTCCCTTCCGGGCGCAGGTCCTGTCCGGCGTCACCGGCAAGGAGCTTCCGGCGCTGATCGACGGCATGAAGGCCGAAATGGGCTCGGGCGCCGTTCTGCTGATCACCGAGGACGGGGGCAAGGCCGCCGTGGCCGCCGGAGTCACTTCCGACCTGTCGGGCAAGCTCTCGGCCGTCGATATCCTCCGCGCCGCGGTGTCGGAGCTCGGTGGCAAGGGCGGAGGCGGGCGCCCCGACCTCGCGCAGGGGGGCGCGGCCAGCGCGGCCAATGCCGAAGCCGCCATCAAGGCCGCAGAGGCCGTGATCGAGGGAGTCTCCGCATGAGCGCCGCTCTCTGGATCGCCCATGTCACGGTGACCGACGCCGAGGCCTATGGCCGCTACGCCAAGCTCGCCACCGAGGCCATCGCGGCCCATGGTGGCGTCTTCATCGCGCGGGGGGGGCGTTACCGGCAGCTCGAAGGCACAGACCGCCCGCGCAACGTGGTGGCCCGCTTTCCGAGCCTCGAAGCGGCGGTCGCCTGCTACGAGTCGGCGGAATACCAGGCGGCACTGGAGCACGCCAAGGACGCGGCGACCCGCGACCTCGTGGTGGTCGAACTGAGCGAATGACCGCGGGCCGGTGCCGTTCGGCTTCCGGATTTCAAGAGGGCGGGAACCGGGTCGGGGCGCTGCGGCTTGCCGTTCCATGGCCCGCTTCGCACCCGACCATGGAGAGTTGACCCGCAAGGCGCTGGAGATCCACCGGCGCCTCTGCGAGGAGTACGGCTGCCCCATCGCCTATTTCCACGACCATGACCCTCTGAGCGAGTTGATCTCCTCGCTCCTGTCGCACCGGACCAAGAACCGCGACTCGGGTCGCGCTTTCCAGGCCCTGCGCGTCCACTACCCGGACTGGGCCGCCCTGCGCGACGCTCCCACGCCCGAGGTCGAGCGCCTGATCCACGGCGTCACCTGGCCCGAGCAGAAGGCGCCCCGTATCCAGTCGGTCCTCTGCGCCATCAGCGAACGACATGGCCACCTGTCGCTCGACTTTCTCGAAGCGATGCCCGTGGCCGAGGCGCGCGCCTGGCTGGAGGCGCTTCCGGGCGTCGGCCCGAAGACCAGCGCGGCGGTGCTGTCCTTCAGCCGCCTGCGCCGGCCTGCGCTCCCCGTCGACAGCCACCATCACCGGGTGGCCCAGCGCACCGGACTGATCCCGAGTACTTTGGACGTGGGTCCGTCACACGCCGCGCTGGCCGCGCTCCTACCCCCGGACTGGGACGCCCAGGCCGTCTATGATCACCACGAAGTGCTCATGCTCCACGGCCAGCGGTGCTGTTATTTCCGCAACCCGGCCTGTGAGCGGTGCGTTCTGCTCGAACTATGTCCCACGGGCCAGGCTCGCTGTGCCGGCCTGTCATCCGAGCCGCAAGGACGGGTCGGACCGGCACCCGGCCACGCTCGCCCTCAGAACTGAATTCCGTGGCTTACCGTTCGCTCATGGCCCGGATGGGTCATGCCAGCAGGCAGCAGACCGTTACCGTTTCCCCATCAATTCGCCGTGTTCCTTCTTTTCATTCGCCCGCTTGGGCGGACGTACCGGGACCGGCGGCCGGCTTCGGCAGGTCAGGTCACGAGTCATGGGGTCACGAACGGCTCCTGCCGAGCGCCCCGTCGGAGTGATCCGGCGGGGCGACTCAGAGCCGATGCAAGGTGATCACCTCCCTCACGAGATCGGCCTGCCGCCGAGAGCCGGTCTTGCCCAGCGCCGACTTCACTTGGTTGCGGACAGTCTGGACCGAGACCCTTCGGGTTTCCGCCACCTCCGCAACCGTGGCGCCTTCGGCCAGGGCCAAAGCCACTTCCGCTTCGGCGCGGGTGAGCCCGAGGGCCTGCATGACCTGCATCGTTCCGTCCCGGTCGCGTCTCGAAGGCCGCATGACGACGAGCGCCGCCGGGCTCCGATCAAGCAGCAAGGGCATCCGTAGGTCCCCGAGGCTGCCGGGCCGTAGCGGAACGACCCGCATCTCGTGACCGGCCCCGCCAACGGGGAAGGACAGCGGGCCTCCGGGACGGAGCCGCAGCGCCGCCTCCATCCGCATGCGCTCGACCTCCCGCATCATTCGCAGGCGGCCCGCGGGATCACGGCGCAGGACGTCACCCTCTTCCAGCATCGTCTCGGCCCTGCGATTGCCGTGGAGGATGACGCCATCCGCGCCGAGCAGAAGAACGGCCGCGTCGGACGGCTCGATCCCATGACGCAACGCTTCGGCATCGAGCCGAAGGCCCAGCGTCATCCGGTTCACCTCCAGGGCGTGCCGCATGAGGCCCTGCAGCCGCACGGCAGCGGTCAGGACCTGCGCGGCCATGACCTCCGCCACGCGATGCTCGATGTGCAGGCTGAACAGGAACAGGCGGCCGGAATCCCGGGCCACGACCGCGCCCACCGTAGAGCGAAGGTCCTGCTGGGGACGAAGCCAGTCCTGGTAGAACTCGGTCCGCAGCAGGTCGGCCTCGGGAACGACCTCCCTCGAGTCCACCACCCGCCCCACCGGCAGGCCGGCCCAGGCCGGCGCGAAGGGATTGATGGTATGGAAATGCCGATAGTAGCTCTGCACGCAGGCGACGTCATAGCCCGCCTGCGCGGCTGGAAGGCCTTGGGCCATCTGCATGTCGTGCCCCAGCAGAGATGCGCGGCATCCCGGAAAGGACCTGACGAAGGCAGCCATGACCGATGACCAGGCCGCCGGGTTTATGGCCGCCTTCAGGATGGCGTCCTCGATCGACGACAGGTCATCCTGCACGCGTGAACCTCCCTGATCTTGCCTCAGGGAGGTTAACGATAGGTCAACGTCCGTCCAAGCGTTCCGTCAGGACGCCTTGGCCTGCCGCTTGCGCTCGTGCGGGTCGAGGAAGCGCTTGCGCAGGCGAATGGCGCTCGGCGTGACCTCCACCAGCTCGTCGTCGTCGATGTAGGCGATGGCCTGCTCCAGCGACATGATGACCGGGGGCGTCAGACGCACCGCCTCGTCCGTGCCCGAGGCGCGCACGTTGGTGAGCTTCTTGCCCTTGAGCGGGTTCACCTCAAGGTCGTTGTCGCGCGAATGCTCGCCGATGATCATGCCCTCGTAGACCGGGTCCTGCGGGTTAACGAACATCTTGCCCCGCTCCTCCAGATTCCACAGCGCGTAGGCCACGGCCGTCCCGTTCTCCATGGAGATGAGGACGCCCTGGCGCCGGCCCTGGATCTCGCCCTTATGGGGGGTCCAGCCGTGGAAAATGCGGTTCAGGACGCCCGAGCCGCGCGTGTCGGTCAGGAACTCGCCCTGATAGCCGATGAGGCCCCGCGACGGCACATGCGCGATGATCCGCGTCTTGCCGGCGCCGGCGGGCCGCATCTCCACGAGGTCGCCCTTGCGCGGACCCGTCAGCTTCTCGACCACGGCGCCGGTGTATTCGTCATCGACGTCGATGGTCACTTCCTCGACGGGCTCCATGCGGACGCCGTTCTCGGTCGTGAAAAGCACGCGGGGGCGCGAGATCGACAGCTCGAAGCCTTCGCGGCGCATGTTCTCGATCAGCACGCCCATCTGGAGCTCGCCCCGGCCCGCGACCTCAAAGGCGTCGCCGCTGGGGGTGTCGGTCACCTTGATGGCGACGTTGACCTCGGCTTCCTTCATCAGGCGCTCGCGGATGACGCGGGACTGGACCTTCTTGCCGTCGCGGCCCGCCAGCGGCGAATCGTTGATGCCGAAGGTGACCGAGATGGTCGGCGGATCGATGGGCTGGGCGGGCAGGGGGATGTCGAGCGACAGGTCGCAGATCGTGTCGGCCACGGTCGCCTTGGACATGCCGGCCAGCGTCACGATGTCGCCGGCCTCGGCCACGTCGATGGGCTGCTGGGTGAGGCCGCGGAAGGCCAGGATCTTGGAGACGCGGAACTGCTCCAGCTTCTCTCCGGAACGCGACAGCGCCTTGACGGTCTCGCCCGCGCGCAGCGTGCCCGATTCCACGCGCCCCGTCAGGATGCGCCCGATGAAGGGGTCAGCCGACAGCGTCGTGGCCAGCATGCGGAAGGGCTGCTCGCGCGCGGCCAACTGGCGCGGCGGCTCCACGTGGCGCACGATCAGGTCGAACAGCGCATCCAGGTTCTCGCGCGGCCCGTCCAGCTCCAGGTCCGCCCAGCCTGAACGGCCCGAGGCGTAGATGTGCGGGAAGTCGAGCTGCTCGTCATTGGCGCCCAGCGCCGCGAACAGGTCGAAGCATTGGTCGAGCGCCCGGTCGGCGTCCGCGTCCGGCTTGTCCACCTTGTTGAGCACCACGATGGGTTTGAGCCCCAGCGCCAGGGCCTTGGAGGTCACGAATTTGGTCTGCGGCATCGGCCCCTCGGCCGCATCGACCAGAAGGCAGACCCCGTCCACCATGCTCAGGATGCGCTCCACCTCGCCGCCGAAATCGGCGTGTCCGGGGGTGTCGACGATGTTGATGCGCGTGCCTTTCCACTCGACCGAGGTGCACTTGGCAAGGATGGTGATCCCGCGCTCGCGCTCGATGTCGTTGGAGTCCATGGCCCGCTCGGCGACGGCTTGATTGTCGCGGAAGGCGCCGGACTGCTTGAGAAGCTGGTCGACAAGCGTCGTCTTGCCGTGGTCGACGTGCGCGATGATCGCGATGTTGCGGATATCCATGGGGCTCTCTTTCGGGGAACGGGGCGGCGATACAATGCAGTCGCAGAAAAGGCTAGGGGGCGGCCCGGGCAGGCCACCCCCTTTCCCGTGCGTCATATAGGCACGGATCAGTAGCTGCGGAAGAGGTAAAGCATGCGCCCTTCGTCGCGGTGCTGACCGCCCAGGCCCGCGCCGTACATCGCGGCGCCCAGAGCGATGGCGAAGCCCGCCGTGACAAGGAAGCCCGTCAGCACCGCCGCCCGCCGCGCGGCATCCGCCGCGTCCCGCGCCGCCTGTGCCGCCTGCTCCACCCGCTGCTGCGCCTCGTCGCGAAGCTGCGTCGCCTGCTCGACCGCCTGGTCGATCCGCGTGTTGATCTCCTGCTCCGACAGCGTGGAGTTCGCCGCGATCTCCTCGACCAGCACTTGGCGATCATCCTCGCCAAGCTCGCCCGTGCGCGCCACCTCGAAGACGACGTCCCGCACGACCGGGCCCACTTCCGATGCGGCGTCGGGATCGATGCTCTCGCCCGTGCCGCGCAACAGACGGTTGTTGATCGCCTCGATCGGATCGAAGCCCGACAGGTCGAGCCCGCCTTCCTCGCCACCGTCCGTCGCGGATTCCGCAGCGCCACCCGCGGCCGAGGCCGCTCCGCCGACGACGTTGGCCGCTCCTTGCGCGACCGAACTCACCGCCTGTGCCGCGCCCTGAGCGACGTTGCCCGCCGTGTTCACGGCAGATCCCACGAGGCTGCTCGCGATCCACGTGCCGATCAGGACCCCCAGCCCCCAGACTACCATGCCATGGATCGAGTCGCGGGCGCTGACCTCGTCGGGGGTCGTGCCATCGAAGCGGCGGCGCATCCGCCCCGCGACGTAGCCGCCGATCCCGTAGGAGACGAGGATGGTCACCAGGGCCCAGATGCCCGTCAGGACGAGCGACAGGGTGCCGTTGCCTTCGCCCCTCTGCGGCGAGATGGCGGACAGCCCCAGCGCGGCGCCGAAGCCCGCGAAGACGACGCCGATGGCAGTGGCGACCACAGCGCCCGCGAAGATGGCGGGCCAGTCGACGTAGTGGGTGGGCCCTCCGCCGGAGTCGGGTGTGACGTACGTGCTTCTCTCCACCATGGTCAGCCGAGCCCCAGCAGCGAGAGGATGGCGAGGACGACGACAACGAGGCCGATGAGGTAGATGATCCCGTGCATGTGTGGCCTTTCCATTCCGGGCGCGCGGGGCCGGGCGCCTCGCGCGCATGTGATGCGGCAACGGAAAGGCCGGGGCTTTGTTCCCAGCGAGCTAGTAGGCCACGTAGCGGTCGCGGCGGTGGTTGATCGCGATCACGAGGTTCAGGACCCCGGCGCCCAGCGCGCTCAGGATCACGGTCGCCGGATCCAGCACGAGGAAGGCCGCCGCGAAGAGAAGGGCGTCGAAGCCGAGTTGCGTCCAGCCGGCCCGGAACCCCGTCCGGTCCTGGATCATCACGGCCACGATCCCCACGCCGCCCAGCGACGCCCCGTGCCGGAACAGCGCAAGCAGGCCCGCCCCCGAGCAGAGCCCGGTGAGCACCGCTCCGAAGACCGGATTCAGCTGTGCGAAACCCATCCAGCCGGGCACCACGACCGACAGCCCCGACACCAGCGCCACGGCAAGGAATGTCTTGGCCGTGAAGGCCGGTCCCATGCGCTGCCAGCCCAGCCAGAAGAAGGGCAGGTTGAGCGCGAAGAACACCGCCCCGAAGGGCAGCCCCATCATATAGGACAGCAGGACCGCGAGCCCCGCCGTCTGCCCGGTGATGAGCCCCAGATGCGTGAGGATCGTGACCCCCACCGCGGCCATCACGGTGCCGAAGACGAGTCCCTGCGCATCGTCCAAAAGGTTGTGGGGCGCAACCGCACGGGCCGCGCCCCCCGACGCGTCAGCCCTGAAGGGCCTTGTTGAGGTACTCATCCACCTTCTCGAGATAGCCCATCGTCGTCAGCCACTTCTGGTCCGGGCCCACCAGCAGCGCGAGGTCCTTGGTCATCCAGCCATCCTCGACGGTCTGCACGGTGACGCGCTCCAGCGTCTCGGCGAAGCGCATGAGCTGCGCGTTGTCGTCGAGCTTGGCGCGGTGCTTGAGGCCGCCCGTCCAGGCGTAGATCGACGCCACGGAGTTCGTGGAGGTCTGCTCGCCCTTCTGGTGCTGGCGGAAGTGCCGGGTGACGGTGCCGTGCGCGGCCTCGGCCTCGACGATCTTGCCATCGGGCGTGAGCAGCACCGAGGTCATCAGGCCCAGCGATCCGAAGCCCTGCGCCACGGTGTCCGACTGCACGTCGCCGTCGTAGTTCTTGCAGGCCCAGACATAGCCGCCCGACCACTTCAGCGACGACGCGACCATGTCATCGATCAGCCGGTGCTCGTAGTGGATTCCCTTGGCCTTGAACCGGTCCGCGAACTCGGCGTCGAAGATCTCCTGGAACAGGTCCTTGAAGCGGCCGTCATAGGCCTTGAGGATCGTGTTCTTGGTGGACAGGTAGACCGGCCAGCCGAGGTTGAGCCCGTAGTTGAACGAGGCCCGCGCGAAGTCGCGGATCGACTCGTCGAGGTTGTACATCCCCATGGCGACCCCGGCGGCGGGTGCGTCGAAGACCTCGCGCTCGATGGTGGTCCCGTCCTCGCCCACGAACTTCATCGTCAGCTTGCCCTTGCCGGGGAAGCGGAAGTCCGTCGCCCGGTACTGGTCGCCAAAGGCGTGACGGCCCACGACGATGGGCTTGGTCCAGCCGGGGACGAGGCGCGGCACGTTGCGGCAGATGATCGGCTGGCGGAAGATCACGCCGCCCAGGATGTTGCGGATGGTCCCGTTGGGGGACTTCCACATCTGCTTGAGCCCGAACTCCTCAACGCGCTGCTCGTCCGGCGTGATGGTCGCGCATTTCACGCCGACGCCGTGCTCCTTGATGGCGTGGGCCGCGTCGACCGTGATCTGGTCATTGGTCCGGTCGCGCTCCTCGATCCCGAGGTCGTAGTACTTCAGGTCGACGTCGAGATAGGGCAGGATCAGCTTCTGCTTGATGAAGTCCCAGATGATCCGGGTCATCTCGTCGCCGTCGAGCTCGACGACGGGGTTCTCGACTTTGATCTTGGTCATGGGGCGTGCCTTCGGCCAGATGTGGGCTTGGGGGCCCCTGTAGCGCATCCGTGAAGAGGGGGAAAGGCGGTATGCCGTGGTATGCGGATCAGCCACGTGGCTCGGCGCCCCTTGGCAGGAGGAGCCCGGAGGCGAGGAAACCAGACCCGCTCGGAAGGGCAGATGGCCCAACAAGGAGGACGCCATCCCCTTCGCGGTGTCGGTCATGGTAGCTGGACGGGTTGGCCAAGTGAACGATCCTGCGGAGCAGGGGCAGGGTCGGCGCGATCCACGCTCCGTTGGTCTGGCAGGCGATTATCGAAAGGGTGTCAAGGGCGGATCACGGAAGCAGCGCAACACACAGGCTGATAGAAGGTCGAACTCCCAAGGCCTTCCACTTGGTCAACCTGCGGTCTTCGGATCAGGTCGTGGAGAACAGTCGGGCATCGTCGCCCGATGACGTCCAAGTCCCCATCCCGACCCATGTAGCGGAATGAATGAACCCAACAAGAAAATACTGTCCCGCAGCGAGGAACACGGCCAGAACAGCCGCAATCAGCCGTCGCCTCACCCGAAGTAGGACCGCGTTCTTTCCCTGACCCAATCCCACAGCGCCGGCGCGCCGCGCGCGATCTTCACGCCCACCCGGCTCTCCAGTTGCTCTGCCGTGACGTTGTAGGTCGTCCAAGTCCCCCCGCCGCTCGCGAGGTTCTGCATCACCGGCTGCACGCGGTCGAGGCTCTTGGCGAAGACTGCGTCGGGCGTCTCGGCCGCCTCGAACTCCTCCCAGAGCGCGCGGAACGCAGCCGCCTGCTCTGGCGGCAGAAGACCGAAAATCCGCTCGGCCGCCGCGCGCTCGGCGGCCAGCACCGCGGCCGAACCATGAGCGTGCCCGTCCGCCGAATGGATCGGCACATCGCCCACGTCGATCTCCACGAGGTCGTGCAGGATCAGCATGCGAACCACCCGGTCGATGCTCACGCCGGGGCCGGCCTGATCGGCCAGCACCAATGCATAAAGCGCGAGATGCCAGCTATGCTCACCCGAGTTCTCCCGCCGCGAGCCGTCCGCCAACGTCGTCGCCCGCAGCACCGACTTCAGCCGGTCGGCCTCCACGAGGAAGGCCATCTGCGCGGCCAGCCGGTCGTCCGACAGTGCCATCCCCCGCTCAGCCCCAGTCGCCATCCGGCATCTCGATATCCATGGGTGGGGCGGGGGTCCGCGGCGCGGCAGAAGGAGCAGCCGGTCGCGGCATCGAGGCCGCCCGGGCCAGGGCAGCGGCCAGCGCCTGCGCCGGGTCTGCGGGCGTAGGGGCCGCAACCGGAGGGACGGCGGCCGCAGTCGTCGGGCGGGCCTGTTCCTGTGCCGGTGGGGCCTGAGCGGGCTTGGCCGCTCCCGACAGGGGATGACGGCGCAGCAGCGGCGAGATCTCCTCGACCGGAGCGGTGTTCGTCGGCTCCGGCTTGGGCAGCGGGGCCGCGACGGCGGCGGGTTCGGGCGCAGGAGGACGGGCGGCCACATGCCCCGGCGTTCCCTTGTGTCCGGGCGTGGCTGGAACGGGACGCGGCGGTTCGGCCGGAGCGGCGGCACGCGGGGCGACTGGCTCGGGCAAGGCGCCCGTGATCGGCGCCGCCAGAGCGGACGACGGCCGAACCGGCGGCACGGACGGTTCGGCGAACCCCGCCGGCCGGCTCGCACCTTCGATGCCTGCTGGCCTGGGCGGCTGGACGGGAGGCGCAGACGGCTTGGGAGGGAGCGTGGCGGGATGAGCCGCCGAGGCCGCCTGCGGAACGACCGGAGCGGCGACGGCTCCAGGCGCGTCCAGCACGTCCAGCGGCCAGCTCGCGCCGATCCGTTCGGCCAGCAGCTCGCGCGCGCGCCGCTCGGAGCGCCGCACGCGCACGAAGGTCATGAAGGCTTCCTGCGTCGTGGTGGAGGATTCGCCAATCAATTGCGCGATCACCCGAATGAGGTTCTCGTCCTTCGTCTCTTCCGAGACGCGCAGGGCGTCACGGGCGAGAGCGTCGGCGATCTCCTCCAGAAGAGATGCCATCTAGCGGGTGTTCTCCGTCAGGCGCCGCTTCACGTAGCCCTTCACCGAGTCGATCATGCGGTCCATGTAGGGGTCCTCGAAGAAGTGCCCCGCGCCCTCGATGACCTCGTGGGTGATGGTGATGCCCTTCTGCTCGTGCAGCTTGTTCACCAGCGCAACGGTGTCGGGCGGCGGCGCCACGCGGTCCGCCGAGCCGTTGATGACCAGCCCCGACGAGGGGCAGGGGGCCAGGAACGAGAAGTCGTACATGTTCGCGGGCGGCGCGACCGACACGAATCCCGTGATCTCGGGCCGCCGCATCAGAAGCTGCATACCGATCCAGGCGCCGAAGCTGAACCCCGCGACCCAGCAGTGCTTGGAGTTGGTGTTGAGCGACTGGAGATAGTCCAGCGCCGCCGCCGCGTCCGAAAGTTCGCCGATCCCCTGGTCGTACTCGCCCTGGCTGCGGCCCACGCCCCGGAAGTTGAAGCGCAGCACCGTGAAGCCGATCTGGTGGAAGGCGTAGTGCAGATTGTAAACCACGCGGTTGTTCATCGTGCCCCCGAACTGCGGATGCGGGTGCAGGATGATAGCGATCGGGGCGTCGCGGTCCTTCTGGGGGTGATAGCGGCCTTCGAGCCGGCCCTCGGGGCCGGGGAAGATGACTTCGGGCATTCGCGTCCCTTGATTGCGACCGACCTGGGGTTTCTTGACGAAAACCCTCGGAGACCTTAGAACAGTTCTAAACCGCGGCCCGAACGGGCCCCGGCACTCGGCATGCAGTTAAAACCGCGCATCCCGCGCGTCAACGGAATTGGGGCCTGGGGCATGAAGCTCTCCACGAAGGGGCGTTACGCGGTGGTGGCGCTGGCGGACATCGCCCTCCAGCCCCCGGGCGCGCTCGTGAACCTGGGCGAGATCGCCAAGCGGCAGGATATTTCGCTGCCCTACCTGGAGCAGCTCTTCGTCAAGCTCCGCCGCGAAGGGCTGGTCGAATCGGTGCGCGGCCCTGGTGGCGGCTATCGCCTTGGGCGGCCCCCGTCCGAGATCCGCATCGCCGACATCCTCAAGGCCGTCGACGAGACGGTGAGCGCGATGCACAAGGGCGCTGCCGCGCAGGGGGGCCGCTCCGGCACCCGGGCCCAGTCGCTCACCAACCGGCTGTGGGAAGGGCTGTCGGCCCATGTCTACGTCTTCCTCCATCAGACGCGCCTGTCGGACGTGGTGACGAACCAGCTCGCCCCGTGCCCGGCCGTGCCGTCCCTGTTCGAGCTCGTGGACGAGTGAGGTCCCGCATCTACCTCGACCACAACGCCACCGCGCCGCTGCGCCCCGAGGCGCGCGCGGCGATGGTCGCGGCCATGGACTTGGTGGGGAACCCGTCCTCGGTCCATGCCGAGGGCCGCGCCGCCAAGGCGCTGGTGGAGAAGGCCCGCGACCAGATCATCGAGGCGCTGGGCGCCAGCCAGTCCGATCTCGTCTTCACCTCCGGCGCCACCGAGGCCGCCGCGCTCGCGCTGGCCGGGCGCCGCCTGCACGCCGCCGAGGTCGAGCACGAGGCCGTCCTGTCCTGGTGCGACCCGACCCTTCCCGTCGATAAGGACGGCCAGGTAACGATCAACGAGTCCGCTGCCTCCGCGCTCCAGCTCGCCAATTCCGAGACCGGGGTCGTGCAGGACCTGCCCTCCGGCCTCGCCCTGTCCGACATCACGCAGGCGGTCGGTCGCCTGCCTTACGCCCATAACTGGTCGGGCATCGGCATGGCCATCCTGTCGGCCCACAAGTTCGGTGGCCCCAAGGGCATCGGCGCCCTGATCGTCCCGCGTGGCCATCATGTCGCGGCCCGTCAGACAGGCGGCGGGCAGGAGATGGGCCGCCGCGCCGGGACCGAAAACCTTGTTGCCATCGCCGGCATGGCCGCCGCCGCCCAGGCCGCGCTCCGCGACCTCGCCGATGGAGTGTGGGAGCGGGTCGCCCACCTTAGAAATATTCTAGAATCGACGCTTGAGGCCGAGGACCCCGACACCATATTCGTGGGGCGCCGGTCGCGGCGCCTGCCCAACACCAGCCTAATCCTGACTCCGGGCTGGAAGGGCGAGACGCAGGTGATGGCGATGGACCTCCAGGGCTTCGCCGTCTCGGCCGGATCGGCCTGCTCCTCCGGCAAGGTCCGGGCGAGCCGGGTCCTCCGCGCCATGGGATTCGACGAGGGGCTCTCGGGATGCGCGCTGCGCGTCTCGCTCGGGCCCGACACGACGGAAGAAGAGGTCCTGCGCTTCGCGGACGCCTTCTCCGCCGCACGACGCAAGCAACGCAGCCGGGCCGCCTGAGCGCTCGGGACGAGAGAGGAAGACCGATGGCCGCTCTGGACAATCGTGACGAAGCCCCCGTGATGGAGGTGCGCCCCGACGCCCTCGACGCCCGCGAGAACGGCCTGGAGGTGCGTGAAGGCGTGGACGAGGCGACCGTCGCCGCAGTTGCCTCGCTGGGTGCCTACAAGTACGGCTTCCAGACCGACATCGAGACCGAGTTCGCGCCCAAGGGCCTGAACGAGGACATCGTGCGCCTCATCTCCGAGAAGAACGGCGAGCCCGAGTGGATGCTCGACTGGCGGCTGGAGGCCTACCGGCGCTGGGTGCAGTTGCAGGAGCCGCGCCACTGGCCGCTCCTCGACCTGCCCGAGATCGACTTCCAGGACCAGTACTACTACGCGCGCCCCAAGAGCATGGCCGTCAAGCCTAAGTCGCTCGACGAGGTCGATCCCAAGCTCCTGGAGACCTACAAGAAGCTCGGCATCCCGCTCAAGGAGCAGGAGATCCTCGCGGGCGTCGAGCGCCCCGAAAGCGAGGAGCCGCGCAAGGTCGCCGTGGACGCCGTCTTCGACTCCGTCTCCGTCGGCACGACCTTCAAGGCCGAGCTGGCCAAGGCCGGCGTCATCTTCTGCTCGATCTCCGAGGCGATCCGCGAATACCCGGACCTCGTGAAGAAGTACCTCGGATCGGTCGTCCCGCCCTCCGACAACTTCTACGCCACGCTCAACAGCGCCGTCTTCTCGGACGGCTCCTTCGTCTACATCCCGCCGGGCGTCCGCTGCCCGATGGAGCTGTCGACCTACTTCCGCATCAACGCCGAGAACACCGGGCAGTTCGAGCGCACGCTCATCATCGCCGACAAGGGCTCCTACGTGTCCTATCTCGAAGGCTGCACCGCGCCCAAGCGCGACGTGGCCCAGCTCCATGCTGCGGTGGTCGAGATCATCGTGGAGGAGGACGCGGAGGTGAAGTACTCCACCGTCCAGAACTGGTACCCCGGCGACGAGAACGGCAAGGGCGGCGTCCTGAATTACGTGACCAAGCGCGCCGAATGCCGCGGCGATCGCGCCAAAGTCATGTGGACGCAGGTCGAGACCGGCTCCGCGATCACCTGGAAGTACCCGTCCTGCATCCTGCGCGGCAACGACAGCCAGGGCGAGTTCTACTCCATCGCCATCGCCAACAACCACCAGCAGGCCGACACCGGCACCAAGATGATCCACCTGGGCAAGCGCACCAAGTCGCGCATTGTGTCCAAGGGCATCTCGGCGGGGCAGGCGCAGAACACCTACCGGGGCCTCGTCTCGATGCACCCCAGGGCGACCGAATCGCGCAACTACACGCAGTGCGACTCGCTGCTGATCGGCGACAAGTGCGGGGCGCACACCGTCCCCTATATCGAGGTCAAGAACACCTCCTCGCGCGTCGAACATGAGGCCACGACCTCCAAGGTGGACGACGACCAGCTCTTCTACTGCCGCTCGCGCGGCGTGGGCGAGGAGGAGGCCGTGGCCCTCGTGGTCAACGGCTTCTGCAAGGAGGTCCTGCAGGTCCTGCCCATGGAGTTCATGGTCGAGGCCCAGCAGCTCGTGGCCATCTCTCTGGAGGGGAGCGTCGGGTGAGCTGGTTCCGGCCCAAGGCCTACGGCTACGGCGCCACTCCCTCCCACTGGAAGGGGTGGGTGGCCGTCGCCGCCTTCTTGGCGGTCGAGGCCGCGCTCGCCTGGGCGCTCCTCGGCGGCTCGGAGGACCCGGTCCCGGGCCGGCTTCTTGCCTTTCTCGCCGTCAGCGCAGGACTGGTCGCAATCTTCGTGCGGGTTTCGAAGGTCCGGACTGACGGCGACTGGCGGTGGCGCTGGGGCGGCCGGAACCGTCATGGCTGAGTGGAGCATCCGATGAATCCCTGGAACAAGTCCTCCTCCGACACCGGCCTGATCCTCACCACGACCCCCTCGGTCGAGGGCCGGCCGATCGCCGACTACCTCGGCATCGTCGTGGGCGAGGCCATCCTGGGCGCCAACGTGTTTCGCGACCTCTTCGCGCAGGTGACGGACATCATCGGCGGCCGGTCCGCAGCCTACGAGAAGTCGCTGGCCGAGGCGCGGGACACCGCCCTGCGCGAGCTGGGGGAACGGGCCGCGGCCCTGGGCGCCAACGCCGTGGTGGGCGTGGATCTCGACTACGAGGTGATCGGAAACATGCTCATGGTTTCGGCCTCGGGCACAGCCGTGCGCCTCGGATGACATTCATCTTCCGTTAAGCCCACCGCACGGTGGTGACACGGATCGTTAACTGACAATCGCTAGTTTGGTCCCAAGGTGGACCGGCCCAGGACAGGCCAGGAGAATACGATGCTGGATATCAGGAACCTTCACGTCGAGCTGGAGGAGGACGGCAAGCAGATCCTCAAGGGTCTCGACCTGTCGGTGGGCGCGGGGCAGGTCCATGCGATCATGGGCCCGAACGGCTCGGGCAAGTCGACGCTCTCCTACGTCCTTGCCGGCCGCGACGGCTACAGCGTGACCGAGGGCAGCGCGCATCTGGGCGACGTGGACCTCCTGGCCTTGGAGCCCGAGGAGCGCGCGAGCGCCGGCCTCTTCCTCGCCTTCCAGTATCCGGTCGAGATCCCGGGCGTCGGCAACATGACCTTCCTGCGCACCGCGCTCAACGCCCAGCGCAAGGCGCGCGGCGAGGAGGAGGTTTCCTCCGCCGACTTCCTCAAGCTGGTCCGTCAGAAGGCGCAGTCGCTCAGGATCGACGCCGAGATGCTCAAGCGCCCGATCAACGTCGGCTTCTCGGGCGGCGAGAAGAAGCGCAACGAGATCCTCCAGATGGCCGTCCTGGAACCCCGCATGTGCATCCTGGACGAGACCGACTCCGGCCTCGACGTGGATGCCATGCGCCTCGTCTCCGAGGGCGTGAACGCGCTCCGCGACGCGGGCCGCGCCTTCCTAGTCATCACGCACTACCAGCGCCTTCTGGACCACATCACGCCGGACGTGGTGCACATCATGGCCAATGGCCGGATCATCAAGACCGGCGGCCCCGAGCTCGCGCTCGAGGTCGAGCGGAACGGCTACGCCGACCTGCTGGCGGAGGCGCAATGACCGCCCGCCCGAACCCCAAGCTCCAGGCCACCGCCTCGCGCCTCGAAGGGCTGACCCTGCCCGAGAGCGGAGCCTGGCTGCGCCATGCGCGGGAAGGGGCGCTGGCCCGCGTCGAAGCGATGGGCCTGCCGATCCGCCGGGACGAGTACTGGCGCTTCACCGACCCCGCGACCCTGACCGCGCCCGAGCCCACGCCCGCCGCGCCGCTGTCGGACGGCGAGGGTGAGCCCTTCGCGGGCGTGACCCCCCTGCGCCTCGTCTTCGTGGACGGCCGCTTCGACGCCGCCACCTCGGACGCCCTCGATCTCGACGGCCTGCGGATCGAGCGCTTGGCCGAGGCCGGCGCGCTCGACCTACACTGGGCCCAGGGGCTCTACGGCGCGCTGGAGACCGACGGCCAGTCGCCCGTCGCCCGCCCGCTCGCCGCGCTCAACACGGCCTTCGCGACCGACGGCGTGCTGATCCACGCGACGGCCCCGGTCGAGCGTCCGATCCACCTGATCTACCGCCACGAGGGCGAGACCTCCGACGCGATGCTCCACCACGTCCTCAAGGTGGACGAGGGCGCGAGCCTCACGCTCCTCGAATCCGGCCCCGCCGCCGCGCGCTTCAACAGCGTGCTGGAGGCCGACCTCGCCAAGGGCGCGCGCGTCTCTCACGTCCGCACGCAGGGCAGGGACCATCACCGTCGCACGGCCACCCATATCTTCGCCCGAGTGGCCGAGGCCTCGGACTTCCGCTCCTTCACGCTCACCTTCAACGGCGTGCTGACCCGGAACGAGATCGTGGTCCGCTTCACCGGTGATGACGCCAAGGCCCATGTGGCCGGCGCGGCGGTCGGCGACGGCGACTTCCATCACGACGATACCGTGTTCGTCACCCACGGAGGCGAGGCCTGCGAAAGCCGGCAGGTCTTCAAGAAGGTCCTGCGCAACGGCGCCACCGGCGTCTTCCAGGGCAAGATCCTCGTGAAGCCCGGCGCGCAGAAGACCGACGGCTACCAGCTCTCCCAGGCGCTCCTCCTCGACGAGCGTTCGCAGTTCCTCGCCAAGCCCGAGCTGGAGATCTACGCCGACGACGTGAAGTGCTCGCACGGATCGACGGCGGGCGCGATCGACGAGACGGCGCTCTTCTACCTCCGCTCGCGCGGGGTGCCTGCGCCCGAGGCGATGGATCTCCTGACGCTGAGCTTCCTGCGCGAGGCGCTGGAGGAGATCGCCGACGAGCGGCTGGCCGAGGATCTGTCCGCCCGTCTTGAAGCCTGGCTTGCGCGGCGGCGCTGATGGGGGTCGCGGCCGACATCGGACGGAGCCTGACGCAGGGTCCGCGCCCCGTGATCCGGGAGCAACTCTCCCACGGGCCCAACGAGGCGCGGGCCATGGCCTTTCTGATGATGGGCTGCGGGCTGATCTTCGTGGCGCAATGGCCGCGCCTGATGCGGACGGCGCAGATCGAGGGTGACGACTTCACGCGCCTCGCGGCCTATGCGCTCCTGGGCTGGCTCATCATCTGGCCGCTCGTGTTCTACGGCATCGCGGGGCTGACCTATGGCCTGTCCCGCCTTCTTCGGAGCCGGGCTACGCCCTTCGGCACGCGTCTGGCGCTGTTCTGGTCGTGGCTCGCCACCTCGCCGTTGGGACTCCTGACGGGCATCCTGGCGGGCTTCACGGGCGGCTCGGCCCTGACCAATGTCATCGGGGCCTTGTGGATCGCCGTTTTCGCCGCCTTCTGGTGGCTCTCGCATCGGGAGGCGGCGCAGGCGCCGCAGGCACATGGCGTCTAGCGGCACGACCCTCCTCAACATGCTGCGCGACAGCGTCACGACCCCGCGCGAGGCGGCCACGCGGCTCCTGGCGATCCGCCCGAGCCTAGGCCTCGTCCTCCAGGGAGCGGCGCTAGTCTCGATCCTCGACGCGCTGCTCCTGGGCGTACTGGCGGGAGGGTCCTTCGCCATCCCGCTGCCCGAGGGCGACATGATCCTGAACCCGTTCAACCATGCTGCGCTCCTGTTGTGTTCGCTCGTCTTGTCGGCCGGGGCGTTGCAGGCGGGCGGGCAGGTGCTAGGCGGAACGGGCCGCTTCGATCAGGCGCTTCTCGTGGTGGTCTGGCTCGAGGTGGTGGCCATCGCGGTGCAGCTCGTGCAGGTCGTTGCCGCGCTGATCCTGCCGCCGCTCGCGCCGCTTCTGGGGCTGGCAGGCCTCGTGGTCCTGCTCTGGTGCGTCCTGAACTTCACGCGCATTCTTCATGGCTTTCCGGGCTTCGGTCGCACGGTGCTGGCGCTCGTCGTGGGTGCGTTGATCGTCGTCGTCGCGCTGTCAGCCCTTTTCGGAATCTTCGGTGTCGGAGCCACTCCCGATGTATGATGTCCATCGCATCCGCGCGGACTTCCCCATCCTGTCGCGCCAGATCCACGGCAAGCCGCTGGTCTACCTCGATAACGGGGCCTCCGCGCAGAAGCCTCAAGTCGTGATCGACGCGGTGACGCGCGGCTACGCCGAGGAATATGCCAACGTGCATCGCGGCCTGCACACGCTGTCGTCGCTCGCGACCGAGAAGTACGAGGCCGTGCGCGGCAAGGTGCAGCGCTTCCTGAACGCTCCATCCGAAGAGGAGATCGTCTTCACCTCCGGCACGACCGAAGGGATCAACCTCGTCGCCTATGGCTGGGCGATGCCGCGCATGAAGCCCGGAGACGAAATAGTACTGACGCTCCTCGAGCATCACGCCAACATCGTCCCATGGCACTTCCTGCGCGAGCGGCAAGGTGTCGTGCTCAAGTGGGTGGAGTGCAGCCCGAACGGTGATCTCGATTCCCAGGCAGTGATCGATGCCATCGGCCCGCGAACTCGCCTGGTTGCGGTCACCCAGCTTTCGAACGTCACTGGCACCGTGGTCGACGTGAAGGCCATCGTCGAGGGCGCGCGCGAGAAGGGTGTTCCCGTGCTCGTCGACGGCAGCCAGGGTGCCGTCCACATGCCCGTGAACGTGCAGGACATCGGTTGCGACTTCTACGCCATTACCGGACACAAGCTTTACGGCCCTTCGGGCTCAGGGGCGATCTTCATCCGACGTGAGCGTTTGGAGGAGATGCGCCCCTTCCTGGGCGGCGGCGACATGATCCGCGAAGTCACGCGCGACGCGGTCATCTACGCCGACCCGCCGATGCGCTTCGAGGCCGGCACCCCGGGAATCGTCCAGACGATCGGCTTCGGAGCAGCCCTCGACTACCTGTCCGAACTGGGGATGTCGAACGTCGCCGCGCACGAGCGCTCCTTGCGCGACTACGCGCGAGAGCGGCTTTCAGGTCTCAACTGGCTCCAACTCCAAGGTACGACTGAAAACAAAGCTGCGATCTTCTCCTTCACCATGGAGGGCGCGCACGCCCACGATATCTCGACGGTGCTCGACCGGCGGGGGATCGCAGTCCGCGCGGGAACGCACTGCGCCATGCCGCTCCTTCAGCACTTGGGCGTCGGCGCAACCTGCCGGGCTTCGTTCGGTCTGTATAATAGCAAGGATGAGGTCGACTCCCTGATTTCAGGCCTGGAACTTTGCCGCGATCTCTTTGCCTGAAAGCGGTTGCGGTCTCCGCGCGCTTGGCCTATGTCGACCCCAGGCACCCGTAGCTCAGCTGGATAGAGTGCTGCCCTCCGAAGGCAGAGGTCACAGGTTCGAATCCTGTCGGGTGCGCCATGAAGTAAAGGGTTTCAGAGGCTAACCGGCCGCACAGAAACTCTCGTGGAGATGCCGCCACAGACGCCAAAATCCTGCGTATGAGTGCTTCCGGCTCGCTGATTCCTCCAACTGGCCCGAAAGCCTACTTCAGGGAGGATCACTTTTCAGGGGCAGACCAGCCGAGAACGGACGCGCGTCGCCGAGCCAACGGGGACAAGGCGAAAACGCAGCCCCAGCGCTAGGTGCAAGTCCACCTCTGTTAATGATAGGGACTTGGCCAGCTTAACGACGCGAGCCGGAGGTCAAGAGATCTGCCCGATGCCCCCGCTGATCTTGACCAGTTGGGTTTCTGGGCTGAACCTGACCAAGGGGCCGCGCGTTTCAGCCTCATGAAGACAGCCCCTCCTCGGCAGAGGGGGCGACCCGGTCAGGGAGGTGCTGCATGTTCAACTCCGCTCTGCCCCGAGACACACCCGTTCTTCCTCCATTGAACGGTCGGCGCGTGCTGGTCGTGGAAGACGAGTACGTTCTGGCCGACGACCTTCGTGCGGAACTCGAGGCCCGGGGTGCCAAAGTGATCGGGCCTGTCGCCACGCTCCTTGACGGGCTGAACATCGTGCAGCAGGGGCCGGTCCCCGATTTGGCCATTCTCGACATCAACCTGCAAGGAGAGATGGTGTATCCGCTGGCAGATGTCCTGCGGGAACTTGGCGTGCCGTTCCTGTTCGCGACTGGTTATGACGCCCAGGCCATTCCGGTGAGATATGCGGACGTGCCAAGGGCCGAAAAGCCCGTGGAACTGGCGCGGTGGCAGGAGATCGCAACGAAGCGTACGGCCTAGCGATACCAGCACCGCCAACATCCTGAGCGCCTCCGACGTGTCGCTCGAAGATCAGGTGCGCATCCGTCCTCCGTCATCCCAGAGGGGAGCGAGGTGAATGCGGGCAGGGCGGCGCTCGCCCAAGATCTCGACCTCGACGGGAAGGCCGTCGACGATGCGTTCAGGTGGCAGGAAGCCCTGCGCCACTGACTGGCCGGTGTGGTGCGAGAAGCCTCCCGAGGTGCACCAGCCCGCGACCTTGCCGTCGAGCCAGATCGGCTCCCAGGCGACCACGTCGGCGTCCGAAGCCTCGACGATGAGGCTGGTGAGGCGCTTCTTCGGACCGGAGGCCTTCTCGGCCATGGCCGGGGCCTTGCCGATGAAGTCCGTGGGCTTGTTGTAGCGGACGAAGCGGTCGAGACCGGTCTCCAGCGGCGTGTAGGCCGGCGAGAACTCGCGTCCCCAGCTTCCGAACCACTTGTCCAGGCGGAGCGACATCATCGCGCGCATGCCGAAGGGACGCAGGCCCAGGTCGCGCCCGGCTTCGGACAGGACGTTCCAGAGGTGCCGCATCGACATGTGGTCGCAGAAGATCTCGTATCCCAGGTCGGCGGTGTAGCTCACGCGCTGGACGAGGCAGTCGGCCATGCCGACCGTCATGCGGCGGCAGTCCATGAAGCGGAGCGAGTTCACATCGGCTCGCGTGACGCGTCCGAGCAGTTCCTTGGCCCGCGGACCGGCGATCTGGAAGCCGGTGCGAATGTCAGACATGTTCTGCACTTGCACGCCGTCCTGAAGGTTCCGCTCGAACCAGCGCATATGCCAGCCCTGGGCGCCGTAGCTCGCGGTCAGCATGAACTCCTGCTTGGACAGACAGGAGACGGTGAAGTCGCCGATGATCTTGCCGCTTTCGGCCAGCATCGGGTTGAGCGCGAGACGGCCGGGCTGCGGGATGGTCCCCGCCATGATGCGGTCGAGCCAGTCGCGTGCCTTGGAACCCGTCACGCGGTACTTGCCGAAGTTCGACAGCTCGTTGATGCCCACGGCGGAACGGACCGCCTCGACCTCCTGCCGGGTCGCCTCCCAGGCATTGGAGCGCTTGAAGGTCGGTGTCTCATAGGCAGGCTCGCCGGGAAGGGCGAAGTAGTTGACGACCTCCAGGCCGTATTGCTGGCCCCAGACGGCGTTCAGGCCCGAGAAGACGTCGTACATGGGCGAGGTCTTGAAGGGCCGGGCGGCGGGACGCTCCTCGTTGGGGAAGGAGACGGAGAAGCGCATCCGGTAGTTCTCGATGACCTTGGGCACCGTGTAGCCGGGCGTCGTCCAGTCACCGAAACGGGCCACGTCGAAGCCGCGGGGGTCGCGCTCCACCTCGCCCTCGATCATCCACTGGGCTAGGGCGAGACCCATGCCGCCGCCCTGGCTGAAGCCGGCCATCACGGCGCAGGCGCTCCAGAAGTTGCGAAGGCCGGGAACGGGGCCGATCAAGGGGTTGCCGTCCGGAGCGAAGGTGAAGGGGCCATGGATCACCCGCTTCACGCCGGACCGCCCGAGGACGGGGAAGCGGCGCGTGGCGAAGGCGACCGAATCCTCGATCTTGGAGAAGTCCTCGTTCAGGAGCTCGTGGCCGAACTGCCAGGGGGTGGCGTCCACCGACCAGGGCTCGCAGGGCTTTTCGTAGAAGCCGATGCAAAGGCCGCGGCCCTCCTGGCGGAGGTAGCTTTCGCCGCCGGGGTCCATCACGTGCGGGAACTCGCGGCCCTTGTCGAGGAAGGCCATGATCTCGGGGATGTCGTCGGTGACGAGATACTGGTGGGCCATCGGCAGGAGCGGCCCGTAAACCCCTGCCATCGCGAAGACCTCCCGCGCCCAGAGGCCGGCGGCGTTGACCACGTGCTCGGCGTGGATGGTGCCCTTCTCGGTCACCACGTCCCAGGTGCCGTCCGCGCGCGGGTTCAGCTCCAGCACGCGGTTGTGGAGCATGATCTCGGCCCCGCCCATCCGCGCGGCCTTGGCATAGGCGTGGGTCGTGCCCGAGGGGTCAAGGTGACCGTCCAGCGGGTCGTAGAGCGCGCCGATAATGCCGTCGGTGTTGACGAGGCCGTCGGTCATCTCCTCGACCTCCTTCGGTCCGAGGATGGCGGTGTCGAGGCCCATGTAGCGGTGCTTGGCCCGCTCGGCCTTCATCATGTCGAAGCGTTCCTGGTTGTCCGCCAGGGTAATGCCGCCGACGTGGTGCAGGCCGCAGGACTGGCCGGTGATCGCCTCCAACTCGCGGTAAAGGCGGATCGTATAGCCTTGAAGCGCCGCCATGTTGGTGTCGCCGTTGAGCGTGTGGAACCCGCCCGCCGCGTGCCAGGTGGAGCCCGAGGTCAGCTCCGACCTTTCGATCAGCAGGACGTCGGACCAGCCGAGCTTGGTGAGGTGGTAAAGGACGGAGCAGCCGACGACGCCTCCGCCGATCACGGCGACTCGGGTGGTGGTCTTCATCGTGCTTCGCTCCCCTCGGTTGTCGCTCCGGTTATCGGACGCGCCGTGACGCCGCGAAAGCGCGCTTGCGACAGATGGCGTCGCTGGCAGGCCGCGGCTTGAGGACAGCTTCGCAGGAGGGGGTTAACGAGTCCTTCGACCACCGCGCGGTCCGGTTGCGAGGAGGTTAACGACGCACCGGCAGGTCAGGGCAGGCTTAAACCTGCCCTGCGTGAACCCCGGCGCCTCAGGGAATGATGCGCGTGTACTTCGTGCCCTCGACCGTGGCGCCCAGGCGAAGGCCGGACTGGGCGAAGACCACAGCGATGACCGGCGAGAGCGAGGTCGTGGTGTCGGCGCGCAGTACCTCGCCCTGGGCGAGCGCGGCGTATTCGACATCGGCCCCGGCGACCCATCCGGGCGAGGCGCGGAAGCCCGCGAGCGCGTCGGGAGTCATGAAGAACAGGACATGGCTGTACTGCTGCGCCCCGATCTGGAGCCCGGCCGAGGCGGCGGCGGCGGAATAGTAGTCCACCGTCGTGCCGCCCACCCGCAGCGCGCCCTGGCCGTAGGACCCGCCCAGGCCCAGCCCCGCCTCGGTGATGAGGGGCATGACCAGGATGCCGGCGGCCCGGTTCCCGAGGTCCTGCGTGCCGGGATAGGTCTGGTAGAGGTAGTTGAGCGTGCTGTCGACGCGGGCATCGATGATGGCCGCGCCGCCACCACCCACGCCGTTGTTGCAGCCCGCCAGAGCGCCCGCGAGGGCGAGCGCCACGAATCCGCGTCTGGAGATCTTGTGCATGTTCACCGCCCGATGGTCCCCGGCCTTGTTTCCGGCCGTTGGGGACGAGGTTAGTCCATTCCGGTTCCGTTGTCACCGACCGGCACGGCCGGCGGCGCGGCCTCAGCCATTCATCGCCCGCGCCGCGGCAGGGGCGAAGTAGGTGAGGATGCCGTCGCAGCCCGCGCGCTTGAAGGCGAGGAGCGATTCCATCATCACCCGGTCGCCATCGACCCAGCCGTTGAGCGCCGCCGCCCGCAGCATCGCGTATTCGCCGGACACCTGGTAGGCGAAGGTCGGCACGCCGAACTCGTCCTTCACGCGCCGGCAGATGTCGAGATAGGGCATCCCGGGCTTCACCATGACCATGTCCGCGCCCTCGGACAGGTCGCGGGCGACGAGGCGCAGCGCCTCGTCCGAGTTGCCGGGGTCCATCTGGTAGGTCTTCTTGTCGCCCTTGAGCGCGGCCGAGGCGCCCACCGCGTCGCGGAAGGGGCCATAGAAGGCCGAGGCGTACTTCGCGGCGTAGCTGAGGATCGTGACCTTCTGAAATCCCTCGGCTTCCAGCGCGCGGCGGATCGCGCCGATGCGGCCGTCCATCATGTCGGAGGGGCCGAGGATGTCGGCCCCGGCTTGGGCCTGCGCGAGGGCCATCTTCTGGAGCGCCTCGACCGTGCGGTCGTTCACGACCTCGCCGTTCTCGACGAAGCCGTCGTGGCCGTCGATGTTGTAGGGGTCGAGCGCGATGTCGGTCATCACCGCCACTTCGGGCACCGCGTCCTTGATGGCGCGGATGGCGCGGTTCGACAGGTTGTCGGGGTTCCAGGCCTCGGCGCAGTCCCCGGTGCGGTGCTCCATGGCCGTGTAGGGAAAGAGGCAGATGGCGGGGATGCCGAGCGAGCGCGCCTCGCGCGCGGCCTCCACCGCGCGGTCGACGGTCAGGCGGCTCACGCCCGGCATGGAGGGGATGGGGACCGCTTCGTTCGTGCCCTGCATCAGGAAGACGGGCCAGATCAGGTCCGAGGGCGTCAGGGTGTTCTCGCGGACCAGGGCGCGCAACGCGGGGGTGGCGCGCAGCCGTCGATGGCGGGTCAGCGGAAAGGGAGCCTGGGTCATGGGAACGCCTCGTGTCGGCAGGGGGGCCACAGGCGAGGGCGTGGCACGATCGGGGCGCAACCTCAAGGCTAGGCGAGGCGGGACGGCTCGGCTACGCTTCGGGTGCAAGAACAAGGCGGACCGGCGGACTCGGTGGACTGGACCCAGACCCTCTTCGACGTGATCGACTTCCGGTCCTTCTCGAACCTCTGGTTCTGGATCATGCTGGCGGTCGTCTGGTCCTCGGCCAGCCACTGGGTGCTGGGCGTGCCCTTCGACATGGTGCTGCGCGCCAAGCGGCACGGCGGGCAGGCGCTGCAGGATCTCGAGGACCTGGTCCGGATCAACGTCAACCGGCTGCTCTACGTGTCGCACGTGGCGGGGCTGTGGCTTGCGGGGTTCGTGGCCTTTGTCCTCACGGGGCTCGTGATGCTCGCCTTCTGGTACGGGGTGGAGCTTGCGCAGGCGGTGGTGCTGATCGCGCTGCCGATGACGCTGGTCAGCGCGCTGAGCCTGCGGGCCGCCCGGCGGATCGAACGGGACGCGCCCCATGGCGAGGCGCTGTTCCGCCTGCTGGCGCGGCACCGCTTCTGGACGCAGGCCATCGGCATGCTCTCGATCTTCGTGACGGCCATGTACGGGATGTATCAGAACCTGCTCGTCCTTCGCGGGTTGTGACAGGGGCGGGCGTTGACACCGCGACCCGGGACGGTAGGTGACGGCGCATGTCGAGCTCTCCCCACCATATCACCGTCGGCGGCGCGCCCGAGGGCTTGGACGCCAAGCTGATCCTTCAGGAACTGGACAAGTCGGGCTGCTGCGTTGTGCATGTGGCGCGCGACGACCGGCGGCTGGCGGCCATGCAGGCGGCGCTGGCCTTCTACGAGCCGGGCCTGCCGGTCTTCACCTTTCCGGCCTGGGACGCGCTGCCCTTCGACCGCGTCTCGCCGAACCCGGAGATCGCGGCGCAGCGCATGGCCACGCTGGCCGCTCTCGTCCATGCGATGCCGGAGCGCTACGTGCTGCTCACGACGCTCAACGCCGCGACCCAGCGCGTGCCGGCGCGGGACCTGCTGCGCGAGGCGGCCTTCACCGCGCGGGTGGGCGACCGCGTGGACGAGCAGGAGTTGCGACGATTCCTGAGCCGGATGGGCTTCACGCAATCGCCCACGGTGACCGAGCCCGGCGACTATGCGGTGCGCGGGGGGCTGATCGACGTCTGGCCGCCGGGGCATACGGCGCCCGTGCGGCTCGACTTCTTCGGGGACACGCTGGACGGGGCGCGGCGCTTCGACGCCTCGTCGCAGCGCACGACGGACAAGCTGTCAGTGGTGGAGTTCGCGCCCGTGTCCGAGGTCATCCTCGACGAGGCAGCCATCACGCGGTTCCGGCAGAACTACCGCATCGAGTTCGGCGCCGCGGGCACCGACGATCCGCTTTATGAGGCGGTGAGCGCCGGGCGCAAGCACGCGGGCATGGAGCATTGGCTCGCCTTCTTCCACGAGCGGCTGGAGACGCTGTTCGACTACCTGCCCAAGGCCACGATCACGCTGGACGACCAGATCGCGCCGGCGCGGGTGGCGCGCTGGGCGGCGATCCTGGACGCCTATGAGGCCCGCCGCGCGGCGATGGCGGACCGCAGCCGGCTCGACACCGTCTACAAGCCCGCGCCGCCGCAGCTTCTCTACCTGGACGAGGAGGCCTGGGCCGCCGCCGTGAAGCTGCGGCGCGTCCTGCAGTTCAGCCCGAACAAGCTGCCCACCGGCTATGGCGTGATCGACGCCGGGGGTCGCATGGGACGCGACTTCGCGCCCGAGCGGCAACAGGAGAAGGTGTCGCTGTTCGGCGCGCTGGCCGACCATGTGAGGAAGCGGCTCGACGCCGGGCCGGTGGTGATCGCCAGCTACTCCGAAGGCGCGCGCGAGCGGCTCATGGGGCTCCTGGAGGACGAGGGGACGGGCGAGACGATCCCCGTCATGGACTGGAGCCGGGTCGGCCGGCAGGGCATTCATCTGGCCGTCTGGCCGCTGGAGCATGGCTTCGAGGCGCCTGGGCTGACGGTCATCTCCGAGCAGGACGTGCTGGGCGACCGGCTGATCCGGCAGACCCGCAAGAGGAAGCGCGCGGACAACTTCCTGACCGAGGTCAACAGCCTTACGCCCGGGGACCTTGTCGTGCACGTGGACCACGGCGTCGGGCGTTACCTGGGGCTGGAGGTCATGAAGGCGCTGGGCGCGGCGCATGAATGCCTCGTGCTGGAGTACGCCGAGAACACCAAGCTTTACCTGCCGGTCGAGAACGTGGAACTCCTGTCCCGCTTCGGGCACGAGGAGGGGCTTCTCGACAAGCTGGGCGCGGGGGCCTGGCAGGCGCGGAAGGCCCGGCTCAAGGAGCGCATCAAGCTCGCGGCCGAGCGGCTGATCCGCACGGCGGCGGAGCGGGCGCTAAGGAAGGCGCCCGAGCTGGAGCCGCCCGAGGAGATCTGGGACCAGTTCCTGGCCCGCTTTCCCTATGCCGAGACCGACGACCAGCTTCAGGCCATCGAGGACGTGCTGTCCGACATGGACTCGGGAAACCCGATGGACCGGCTGATCTGCGGCGACGTGGGCTTCGGCAAGACCGAGGTCGCCATCCGGGCGGCCTTCGTCGCGGCCATGTCGGGGGTGCAGGTCGCGGTGGTCGCGCCGACGACGCTGCTGGCGCGGCAGCACTACAAGACCTTCGCCGAGCGCTTCCGGGGCTTCCCCATCGAGGTCCGGCCCCTGTCGCGCTTCGTGAGCGCCAAGGAGGCCACGCAGACGCGCGAGGGAATGGCCAAGGGGACCGTCGATATCGTCGTGGGCACCCATGCGGTGCTGGCCAAGCAGGCGAAGTTCGCGAACCTAGGCCTGCTGGTCATCGACGAGGAGCAGCACTTCGGCGTCGCCCACAAGGAGCGGCTCAAGGAGATGCGGTCGGACATTCATGTCCTGACGCTGACCGCGACTCCCATTCCGCGCACGCTGCAACTGTCGCTGTCGGGCGTGCGGGACCTGTCGGTCATCGGGACGCCGCCCGTCGACCGTCTGGCGATCCGCACCTACGTGTCCGAATTCGACACCATCACCGTCCGAGAGGCGCTGCTACGGGAGCGCTATCGCGGCGGGCAGAGCTTCTTCGTGGTGCCGCGGCTCGCCGACCTTCCCGAGATGGAGGACTGGCTGAAGCGCGAGGTGCCCGAGGTCAGCTACGTCGTGGCCCACGGGCAGATGGCGGCGGGCGAGCTCGACGACCGCATGAACGCCTTCTATGACGGCAAGTATGACGTGCTGCTGGCCACGACCATCGTGGAGTCGGGGCTCGATATCCCGACGGCCAATACGATGATCGTCTGGCGCGCGGACATGTTCGGTCTGGCGCAGCTTTACCAGATCAGGGGGCGCGTGGGGCGGTCCAAGGCGCGGGCCTATGCCTACCTGACCACCCGGCCGCGCCAGAAGCTGACGCAGCAGGCCGAGCGGCGGCTGCGGGTGCTGGGGAGCATCGATTCGCTGGGCGCGGGCTTCCAGTTGGCCTCGCAGGACCTCGATATCCGGGGAGCGGGGAACCTGCTGGGCGAGGAACAGTCGGGGCAGATCCGCGAGGTGGGCTTCGAGCTGTACCAGCAGATGCTGGAGGAGGAGATCGACCGGCTGCGGTCCGGCGGCGGCGACGTGATCGAGTCCGATGGACCCTGGGCGCCGCAGCTCAACCTGGGCGTCCCGGTGCTGATCCCCGAGGAGTACGTGCCCGACCTCGACGTGCGGCTGGGGCTCTATCGGCGCCTGTCGGGACTTTCGACCAAGGTGGAGCTGGAGGGCTTCGCGGCCGAGCTGATCGACCGCTTCGGGACGCTGCCGCGCGAGGTGAACACGCTGCTTCTGGTCGTGCGGATCAAGGCCATGGCGCGCAGGGCCGGGGTGGCCCGGCTGGACGCGGGGCCCAAGGGGGCGACGGTGCAGTTCCACAACGACCGCTTCGCCTCGCCCGGGGGGCTGGTCGAGTACATCCAGGCGCAGGGAGACCAGGCGCGCATCAAGGACAACAAGCTGATCGTCCTGCGCGACTGGAAGTCCGAGGCCGACCGGATCAAGGGCGCCTTCGCCATCGTGAAGGATCTGGCCGAGAAGGTGGCCGAGGCGCAGCCCGCCAAGGTGAAGCCCAAGGAGCCTGTCCCGGCCGGGGCGGGCGCGACCCCGAAGCCCGCCGCCAAGGCGCAGGGCCGGGCGCGCTGACGGCGGAAGGCGGGGGAGCATGGCGAGGGACAGGCAGGGCACCGCATCGCGCTGGACGCGATACGAGCTGGTCTGGGCGCTCGTGGTGCTTGGCTACTTCGTCGTCCAGATGCTTCTTCGGATGCGGTTCGGCCGGGCTCTGGAGCTCGACGAGGCCGAGGCCCTAGTCCATGCGCGCGAGCTTCGTTGGGGATATGGGGCGCAGCCGCCGCTCTACTTCTGGCTCCAGTGGGGGATGTTCCGGCTCCTGGGCGAGACGGTGCTGGCCTTGGCGGCGCTCAAGGCGCTGCTGCTGACCGGCGTGCTGATCGGGGTCCATGTCCTCCTGCGGCGCGAATGGCCTCCGGTGACGGCGGGAGTGGGGGCGCTGTCGCTGTCGCTCCTGCCGCAGGTGATGTGGGAATCGCAGCGGGCCCTGACGCATTCAGTGCTGGCGCTGCTGATGGCCGTGGTCATGGCCGCCTGCGCCCTGCGCGCGCTGGAGCGGGGGGGAATGGGGAGCTACCGGCTGCTCGGCCTTGCGGTCGGGCTGGGTGTGCTGTCCAAGTTCAACGTCGCGGTCTGGGCTTTGGGGCTTCTCGGGGCGGCGGTGATGCTGCCCGAATGGCGGGCGCGGCTTCGGATCGGTGGCGTCGCCGCCGCGATCGGGGTGGCGGCGACGGTGGTCGCCCCGGTGGCCGTCTGGATGCGCGCGAACCCGGACCTGAGCACGCAAAGCGTCGAGAAGTTCGGCATCGAGACGGGCGCGATCGCCGCTCGGGCGCAGGGCCTTCTGGACCTGCTGGTGGCCGGACTGGGTTTCCTGGCGCTGGTGATCCTCGTGGTCCTGTCGGCGCTCCTGCTCCGCGCCCGGCCCGCCCGGCGGCTTCCGCCCGCCACCCAGTTCCTGGCCGTGGCGGCGGGTCTGTCGATCTTGGCCGTGGTGGCCTTGGTCTTGGCGACGGGCATGACCGAGATGAAGGACCGGTGGCTGCTGCCCTTCGCCTGGCCGCTGGCGCCTGTGGCGGTGCTGGTCTTCTGGCCGGGACTCGGACGGCGGGGGCGCGGGGCGCTGGGGGGCTTCGTGGCGGGACTCTGGCTCCTCGTCGCGGCGGCGCTGCCCTTCGCCAACCTGTCGGGCTACCGCGGCATGGACTGGGAGCCACTGGCAACCCGCCTGAACGCGCTGGGGCCGCCGGAGCAGCCGATCCTCGTGGCGGACCAGTTCGCCGCCGGGAACCTGATCCTGGCCGCGCCCGAGCTGTCTCCCGTCTTTCTGATGAGCCCGGAGGCGTTGCCATCGGGTCGGTCGATCCTCGTGGCCGAGGAGGGAAGCGACTGGTGGGCGGCGCCGGACGTGGCCGGGCGCGTGGAAGGCCGGGAGATCGTCGAGGTCCGGCGCGGTGGCCGGATCTTCCGCTTCGTCGTGGCGCGTTTGGGCTGAGTTGCGGCAGGGCCACCCGCTCGTGTAAGAGGCGCCGCATGGCTGCCAAGGACCCCCAGACGCTCATCCGCATCGCCCGCGCCGACGGCTCGGCGGACCATGCGTCCCCCATCGACCTGGGCGCGCGCGTGCGCGAGCTGCGCCGGGCCCGCGACTGGACGCTGGAGCAGGCGGCGGCGCAGGCAGGGCTTGCCCGTTCCACGCTGTCCAAGATCGAGAACGGGCAGATGTCGCCCACCTACGATGCGCTCAAGAAGCTCGCGGTCGGACTGGGCATTTCGGTGCCCCAGCTCTTCACGCCGGCGCCGCGCGGACAGGTGAACGGGCGGATGACGGTGACCAAGGCGGGCGAGGGCACGGCGCAGATCACCACCACCTACGAGCACGAGCTTCTGGCCGAGACCCTGAGCCGCAAGCAGATGCTGCCCTACCGGACGCGGGTGCGCGCGCGGCGGCTGGAGGAGTTCGGGGGCTGGGTCCGGCACGACGGCGAAGAATTCCTCTACGTGCTGACGGGGGCGATCCGGCTTTACACCGAGTTCTACGAGCCGGTGGAGATGAAGCGTGGCGACAGCGCCTATTACGACGCCTCGATGGGCCACAACGTCGTCTCGGTGAGCCAGGATGACGCGACGATCCTGTGGGTGACATCGCTGGCCTGAGGAACGGAAAGGGCGCCCGGAGGCGCCCTTCGCGTCAGTTGGCGGGCGCGTCCTCCCACCACCAGACATCGGGCTCCCAGCCCGGCAGGTCGCCCATGACGGGCAGCCGCTCGGGGTGGCGCAGCTCGGCCGCATGGGCGATGCGCGCCATGTTCCACTGATAGAACGGGATCACGTAGCGCCCCGTCGTCAGCACGCGGTCGAGCGCCTGCGTGGCGGCCGTGAAGTCCTCGGTCGATTCGGCGGTGAGCATGTCCTGAATCAGGCCGTCGATGGCCGGGGATTTCACGCCCATGAGGTTGCGCCCGCCGGGCGCGTCGGCCTGGGCCGAGCCCCAGTAGAGGTTCTGCTCGTTCCCCGGCGACAGCGACAGGTCCCGGCGGAAGTAGGTCATGTCGAAGTCGTAGCCGTCCGTCCGCTGCTTGTACTGGGCCGAGTCGACCGAGTTCACCGTGACCTGCATCCCCAGCCGTTCGAGCGACTGGACGTACATGTCCACGATCGAGGCCGTCTCGGAGGAGCCGTTCTCCAGCAGGATCTCGAAGGCGAAGGGCTCCTGGGCCGCGTTGCGCAGGACGCCGTCCTCGCCCACCGTCCAGCCCGCCGCCTCGAGTTGCCCGAGCGCCTGGGCCACGTTGCGGCGGTTCCGCTCGGACCCGTCACTGACGGGCAGCTCGTAGCCATCGAGGGCGCCGGGCAGGAGCGCGTCCTCGTACTTGGCGAGGTACTCGGCCACCCGACCCTCGGCGGGCCCGTGCGACATGGCGAGCGGGCTGTTGGAGAAGTAGGAGGTGATCCTCTGCTGCTCGCCCCCGGTCATCGCCTCGTTGATGAACTCGAAGTTGAAGGCCAGCATCATGGCGTCGCGCACCCGCCAGTCCGAGAACAGCGGGTCGCGCATGTTCATCACGAGGCCCGTCATGCCCGACGGTCGCTGGTGCGGGATCTCGGACAGCACGACCTCGCCGTCCTGCACGCGGGGGAAGTCGTAGTCGCTGGCCCAGCGCGCGGCGTTGGTCTCGCGCGCGATGCTGGTCTCGCCGGACTTGAAAGCCTCGAAGGCGGCGGTCTCGTCGCCGAAGAACTCGATCCGCACCTCGTCGAGGTTCATCGTCCCGCGACGGAAGGGCAGGTCGGAACCCCAGTAGTCGGGATCGCGCCGGAGCGTGACCGACCGTCCGGCGTCGTAGGACTCGACGACATAGGGACCGGTCGTGACGGGAATCATGTCGAGCCCATCGGCCTCGGCGAAGTCGGCTCCATCCCATTGCTTCTTCTGCAGGATGGGCCGCATCCCGGCCAGAAGCGCGAGTTCGCGGTCCGCCGTGTTGAAGGTCAGACGCACGCCACGCTCACCGACGGGCTCGATGCTGGCCACCTTGGACCAGAAGGTCTGGTAGCGCGGATGGCCCTGCGTGCCGAGCGTCTCGTAGGACCAGATCACGTCCTCGACCGTCACCGGGTCGCCGTTGGAGAAGCGCGCCTCGGGGCGGAGCTGGAACTCGACCCAGCTCCGGTCGGGGGCCACATCGATCGATTCGGCCAAGAGGCCGTAGAGCGAGAAGGGCTCGTCCAGCGAACGGCCCATGAGCGATTCGGTCACGAGGAAGGTGAGCTGCCACGGCACCTTCCCCTTGAGGATGTAGGGATTGAGGCTGTCGAAGGCCCCGACCTCGGCCGACACGATGGAGCCGCCCTTGGGCGCGTCGGGATTGACATAGGGCAGGTGATCGAAGTCGGCGGGCAGGGCGGGCTCGCCGTACATGGCGATGCCGTGGCTGGGCTCGGCCCAGGTGGCGGTGGCCAACGTCAGGGCCAGCGCCGCGGCGGCCGGTCCCGGCCATCTCGCGAGCAGAGGTTTCATGGTGCCTGTCCTCCCCGGTGCCTCTTGGAGCGTTCGGCGAGCTTTACGCGTACGAACCCGCGAAATCAAACTTTTGGCTAGCGGAGCGACAGCGGAACGCTTATAAAGGGATCACTGCTCGATAGGTTTCTTGCCTGTATGAAACCTGCCTCAACAACTCAGCGCCCGCCCTTTGGCGGGCGTTTTTTTGTGCCCGCGCCCGTTGGCGGCGCCAAGTTCATGCAAAATCTCAGGATTCCTGCGCCTCTTCGTCCGTTCCGGTCGACAGAGGCGGCGCGAAGCGTGGCGCAGGCTCTACACTGTGGCAGCGAATCGCGTCAAGCCACGTTCCGGATTTCCCTGAGGCGACGGTTTGTCCACAGAGGCAACGGCTTGGACCGAACGATTCAACTCCCGTCTCAGCGAATCGCGTTGGCGGAAATTTGCCGATAGTGCGGCGCTGACATGGCGGTGTGCCGCCCATTGCCGGCCGGCTCGGCGCGCTTATGATGCCGCAGTGCGACATGAAGGAGAGCGCCATGGACACCGCCCGCCCGCTGACCGGACGCACCGCCGTCGTGACCGGATCGACCTCGGGCATCGGGCTCGGGATCGCACGGGCCCTGGCCGGGGCCGGAGCGGCGGTGGTGCTCAACTCCTTCACGGATGGGGAAGGCGACCACGCCCTGGCGCGCGAGCTGGGCGCCGAGTTCGGAATCGAGGCGCGCTACATCCGAGCCGACATGTCGCGTGGCGAGGACTGCCGCCGGCTGGTCGACGAGGCCGGAGCCTGCGACATCCTGGTGAACAACGCAGGCGTGCAGCACGTGGCCCCCATCGACGAGTTCCCTGTCGCGAAATGGGATCAGATCCTGGCCATCAACCTGAGTTCCGCCTTTCACACGACGGCCGCGGCCCTGCCTGGGATGAAGGCCCGCGGCTGGGGGCGGATCGTCAACGTGGCCTCGGCGCACGGGCTGACCGCCTCGCCCTTCAAATCGGCCTATGTGGCCGCCAAGCACGGGCTCGTGGGGCTCACCAAGACCGCCGCGCTGGAGGTGGCCGGGCAGGGCATCACCGTCAACGCCATCTGTCCGGGCTATGTGCTGACCCCCCTCGTGGAGGCGCAAATCCCCGACCAGATGAAGACGCACGGGATGGATCGCGACACGGTCATCCGCGAGGTGATGCTGGCGCGCCAGCCCTCTCGCCAGTTCGCCACCGTGGAGCAGATCGGAGGCACGGCCGTCTATCTCTGCTCGGAGGCGGCGGCGCAGGTCACGGGCACCACGATCAGCGTGGACGGCGGCTGGACGGCCCTGTGACCGGCCGCTTCAGGCCGAAAGCACGAGCCCTGCGGCCAGCGTCCACATGACGGCGGCGATGGCGGTGTCCAGCACGCGCCAGGATGCGGCCGATGTCATCACGGGCGCGAGGAGCCGGGCACCGTAGCCCAGCGAGAAGAAGAACACGAAGGAGGCGGTGGTCGCCCCCAGCCCGAAGGCTAGGCGATGCGAGCCTTCGAACTGTGTGGAGACCGCGCCCACGAGGCCCAGCGTGTCGAGATAAACGTGGGGGTTGAGCCAGGTGAAGGCCGCACCCATCGCAAGTGTCGCCCCGAGCGGCGCGGAACGGCCGGACAGGACCAGTCCGTAGTCGCCCTTCCAGGCGGCCCACAGCCGCTGCGCGCCATAGACGAGGAGGAAGGCCGCCCCGCCCAGCGCCATGACGCGCGGCAACCCCGGTAGCGCCTGCGTCAACGCGCCGAAACCCAGGACACCGGCCGCGATCAGAACGGCGTCCGACAAGGCGCAGAGCAGGCAGAGCGGCAGCACGTGCGCCCGGAGGAGCCCCTGCCGCAGCACGAAGGCGTTCTGCGCGCCGATGGCCAGAATCAGTGAGAGCCCCGTGAGGAACCCGGTGACGCAGGCGGCGATCATTCGGCGGCTTGTGCGGGATCGACTGGCAGGGGAAACGCCGGGGCGGCCTCGCCAGGATAGACGAGCCCGGCCGAGATGACGATCTTGGCCGCGTCCTCCAGCGTCATGTCGAGCTCAATGACCTCGGAGCGGCGCACGAAGAGCAGGTAGCCTGTCGTGGCGTTGGGCGTGATCGGGCGGAAGAGGCTCACCATCTCCTCGCCCGAGGCGTCGGCGAGCCGATGGCGGATCTCGCCACGCAGCGGGGCCGAGATGAAAGCCAGCGACCACATTCCCTTGCGGGGAAACTCGACGAGGCAGGCCTTCTCGAACCGGGCGTCGGACTGGGTGAAGACGGTTTCGGAGATCTGCTTGACGGCGTTGTAGACCGACCGGATCACGGGCACCCGGCCCACCACCTCCTCGCCCGTGCGCAGGAGCGAGCGGCCGATCAGGCCCTTGGCGACCCAGCCGATCAGGACCGTGAAGACGAGGAACACCACGACGCCCACGCCGCGGATGTCCAGCTCGATCCATCCGGGGCTGCCGCGCGCGTGCCCGAGCCAGCGATTGATGATGGAATCGGGGTGCCAGTAGTTCGGCACGAAGGGCATGACGACGTTGTCCACCCATCCCACCGCCGTCCAGATCAGCCAGACGGTGAGCCCGATGGGCGCGATGACGACCACGCCCGCGAAGAAGTTGTTGCGCAGCGCCCCCAGAATGCGCGTCACCAGCCAGTGCTGCTGGCGCGGCGGGGGAGTCACGGGTTCGGGCGGGCGCATGGGCAGGACCCTCGGTGTTCGGGACGGTTCTAGGCCGGCGCCGGCCCCGACGGCAACACGCGGCTTAGAGAGCACCCATGGCCGCTGGCCGCCGGGACAGCTCGACGGCGATCCGGGCGGCAAGGCGGGCGTTGTTGAGCACCAGCGCGATGTTGGCTTCGAGGCTTTGGCCCCCTGTCAGCTCGAAGATCCGGCCCAGGAGGAAGGGCGTGACGGCTTTTGCAGCGATGCCCTGCTCGCTGGCTTCACGCAGCGCCTGCTCGATCACGGGGCGGAGCGTGTCGACCGCGATCTCGTCCCCATCCGGGATCGGGTTCGCCACGAGTTGCCCGCCGGGCAGGCCGAGGGCACCCCGCATCCGGTGGGCGGCCGCGATCTGCGCGGGATCATCCATGCGCAGCGGCGCCTTGAGGCCCGACCTACGCGACCAGAAGGCCGGCAGCTCGTCCTGGCCCACGGCAATGACGGGAACGCCCAGCGTCTCCAGCACCTCCAGCGTCTTGGGCAGGTCGAGGATCGCCTTGGCCCCGGCTGCGACGACCGTCACGGCGGTCTGCGCGAGCTCGTGGAGGTCGGCCGAGACGTCCATGCTCGTCTCGGCCCCCCGGTGGACCCCGCCGATGCCCCCGGTGGCGAAGACCTCGATTCCGGCGACCCGCGCCGCGATCATCGTGGCCGCGACGGTAGTGGCGCCGGTCCCTCCGGTGGCGAGGCAGGCGGCGAAGTCGGCGCGCGACAGCTTGGCCACGTTATCGGTCTGCCCAAGCCGGGTCAGCTCCCCGTCGGACAGCCCCACATGGAGCCGGCCCCCGATCACCGCCATGGTCGCGGGCACGGCTCCGTGGGCGCGCACCTCGGCCTCGACCCGGCGCGCGGTCTCGACGTTGCGCGGCCAAGGCATCCCGTGGGTGATGATGGTCGATTCGAGCGCAACCAGGGGCTGGCCCTCGTGGCGGGCCTTTTCCACCTCGGGCGCGAAGATCATGGGGATCATGTAGGGTTGTCTCCCGAAACGTAGAGTGCGGCTGTCCGGAGGGCACGCGAGAGCGCCTCGTCGCGGCCGGCGCCCTCGCGCTCGGCCACGATGTGGGCGGCCATAAAGGTGTCGCCCGCGCCAGTCACGCGCGTGACCAGCACCTCGGGCGGGATCTGGGTCAGCACGCCCGAACCGTCGGCGTCCGAGGCGCCCCGACCCCCGTCGGTGACGAGCGCCCGGCGGGCCCCGCGCGCCACGAGCCCCTGCGCGGCCTCCTCGGAGCCGGCGAAGTCGCGGTGGCACAGAAGGCCCGCCTCCTCGCGGTTGACATAGATCGTCGCGCCGGGATGGCCGAGGAGGGGCAGGAGCCGCTCGGCCTTGCCGGGACTCGCGGGGGCCACGCGCAGGTCGGCACGGGCGAAGAGAGGCGAGACGGCGATGCGGGCCAGCAGGTCGGCCGTCAGGTTGCCGTCGAGCGCCACCGGCCCGGCCCAGGGCGTCTCCGGGCTGCCCAGGCGCCCATCCTCCAGGGGTCTCAGGATCTTGTCGCCCGCAGCTTCCAGGGAATGCGCGTCGGCGATGGCGGCCACGAGCCCGTTGCCGCCTTCGACCGCCATGTAGCGATCGGTCGGCAAGTCCTCGGACAGGTAAGCATATTCGGTCAGGAGGCCCATGCGCGCCGCCTCGGCCACGAGCTGGTCTCCCTCCGCGTCGCGGCCCACCGCAGTCAGGATCGCGGGGCGCAGGCCGAAGCGGCGCAGCGTCATGGCGATGTTCATGGCGACGCCGCCGGGGACGCGGGTGATCCGCCCCGGCACGTCGGCCCCGAGCCGCATGTGCGAGGGCGTGCGCCCGATGATGTCCCACAGGACCGAGCCGATGCAGAGGATGTCGGGAGCAGGCGTCATGGTCCCGCAGTTGCCTCCATGCGCCCCCTGGGGTCAACCCGGTCCCGCCCCATCAACTTGGTCCAAATACGCAATCCGACCGGTCCTCCCGCGCACCGGTGGGGCGTTCTGGCCCTTGCAATCGGGCGGCGATATGGCTAGGTCCCCCCCACTTCGCAGGCGGAGGCGGGCGTTCGGGGGAGACATCCCCGTCCGTCCACCGGTTGGGGGAAACCCTGATCCTCCGCCGAGGGCTCAAACCGGAAAGGACAGGACATGGCTCTCCCCGAGTTTTCCATGCGCCAGCTGCTTGAAGCGGGCGTGCACTTCGGCCACCAGACCGCGCGCTGGAATCCGCGCATGGCGCCGTTCATCTACGGCTCGCGCAACGGCATCCATATTCTCGACCTCACGCAGACCGTCCCCATGCTGGACGAGGCGCTGCGCGTGATCCGCGACACCGTCGCCCGCGGCGGCCGCATCCTGTTCGTCGGCACCAAGCGCCAGGCGGCCAAGGGCATCGCCGACGCCGCCGAGCGTTCGGCCCAGTTCTACATGAACCACCGCTGGCTGGGCGGCACGCTCACCAACTGGCAGACCGTCTCGCAGTCGATCGCCCGCCTCAAGGCCATCGACGAGGCCGCCGAGCGCGGCTTCGAGGGCCTGACCAAGAAGGAGCGGCTCGGCATGGAGCGCGAGCAGGCCAAGCTCCAGGCCACGCTGGGCGGCATCCGCGAGATGGGCGGCGTTCCGGACCTCCTGTTCGTCATCGACGTGAACAAGGAAGACCTCGCCATCCAGGAAGCTCAGAAGCTGGGCATCCCGGTCGTGGCCGTGGTGGACACCAACTGCTCGCCCAAGGGCGTGGACTACGTGATCCCAGGCAACGATGACGCCGCCCGCGCGATCCAGCTCTACTGCGACCTCGTGGCCCGTGCCGCGCTCGACGGCATGAGCGCCCAGCTTGGCGCCGCCGGCGTCGATCTCGGCGCCATGGAGAACTACGCCGAGGAGACGCTCGAGGACGCCGGCGCGACCGCCTGACGCCCGCGAGGGGACTGTCGCGTTACTGACATCGGGCGGGTGCATCACCCGCCCGAATCCGTTCAAGGAGGATAGGATGACGATCACCGCGAGCATGGTGAAGGAACTGCGCGAGACCACCGGCGCAGGCATGATGGACGCCAAGAAGGCGCTGACCGAGACCGACGGCAACATGGAAGCGGCCATCGACTGGCTGCGGACCAAGGGCCTCGCCAAGGCCGCCAAGAAGTCGGGCCGCACCGCGGCCGAGGGCCTCGTGGGCGTCGCCGTCTCGGGCGGCACGGGCGTGGCCGTCGAGGTCAACTCCGAGACCGACTTCGTCGCCAAGAACGGCGAGTTCCAGTCGCTCGTGCGCAACGTCGCCACCGCCGCCCTGGGCGCGCAGGATATCGAGTCGCTGCGTCAGGCCGACGTGAACGGCCAGACCGCCGAGACGGCCGTGACCGAAGCGATCGCCAGGATCGGCGAGAACATGACGCTTCGCCGCATGGCCCGGATCGAAGGCGAAACCGTCGTCTCCTACATCCACAATGCCGCCGCCGAGGGCCTGGGCAAGATCGGCGTGCTGGTCGCGCTGTCGGGCACCGACAACGGCATCGGCCGCCAGATCGCCATGCACGTCGCCGCCGCGAACCCCGCCGCGCTGGACGAGGCCGCGCTCGATCCGGCGCTGGTCGCCAAGGAGCGTCAGGTCCAGTTCGACATCGCCAAGGAATCGGGCAAGCCCGATGCCGTGATCGAAAAGATGCTCGAAGGCCGGATGAAGAAGTTCATGGCCGAATCGACCCTGATGGGCCAGGCCTTTGTCGTGAACCCGGACCTGACCGTGGCCCAGGCCGCCAAGGACGCCGGCGTCACCGTGACGGGCTTCGTCCGTCTCGCCGTGGGCGAAGGCATCGAGAAGGCGCAGGAAGACTTCGCGGCCGAGGTCGCCAAGATGAACGCGGGCGCCTGACACGACCCGAGTGGGGCGGCACCGGACCGGGACAGTGGTCCGGTGCCGCCTCGCGACCCGCCCGAGGGACAGACGGCCGGATCGTCGCGGTCCCTGTGCGGCAGATGCGGGGCGAATCCGTGGACGGGGCTGCGGCCAGAGCCGCAGGGAGGTCCCGATCCGTCATCCTAGCCAGGGCCGGCTGCTCGTTCTCAACGGACATGGATGTGCCACGATCGGCCCGACCTGCCGAGTCAGGGAAACCTGACCTCGCGCGGCTCAGGCGTCGATCGTGAACATCTGGTTGTAGAACGCCGCCTTGAGCACCGCCTGCGCGGTCGTCTCGACGTCCAGCGCCTCGCGGGCGAGGCGGAGGTGCTTCTCCACCGTCGCGGCCGTCAGGCCCATCAGCAGGGCGATGTCCTGCGCCGTCTTGCCGTCGCCCACCCATTGCAGCACCTCTCGCTGCCGCTGCGTGAGCTGGCGCGCGCCGCTGTAGGGCAGGGTGAGAAGCTTGAGGTGGAACACGTTGTTCATCACCTGGATCGTGGGCCCGTGCTGCGTCCAGAGCGCGTCCACCTCGTCCTGAGGCATGCCGGGATGAGCGCAGAGGCCGATCCCGCCCTTGGCGCGCTGCGACACCGAGCGGAAGCTGATCGTGTAGCCCGCCGTGATGCCCATCTTGCGGTTGAACTCCAGCACCTTGAGCTCGGGCGGCGTGAAGGCGCCCTTGGCCACCATCTGGTGGAGCCACGACCAGGAGCAGGCGCCATCGTTCTCCAGCGCCCATCGGATCATGGGCGCGTTGGCGTAGAGCCCGTCCTCGATGTAGGGGCGCATGTAGGCGGACGGGAAGTTCGTCAGCACCACCCAGTCCTGCGGGTCCCCCAGCGAACGGCCGCTGCGATAGCGTGTATAGCCGTAGAGCAGGCGGTCGAAACCATAGGACGCCATGGCGTCCTGGTGCAGCCGCCAGAGCGCCTCGACCGAACTTGCGTTGTTCACGCGGTCCAAATGGACAACAAGATCCTGCATGGTCCCCGACACCCGATGCCGTGCCATGGCACATCATTTCGCGGCGTAGATCAACTCCCGCCGTGGTTGCCCAGCGCGAGCCCGATGGCGCCGGCGAGGTCCCGGGGGCCAAAGGGCTTGCTCAGGCGCGGCAGGTCACCCGGCTCCACCCCCGAGCCGTCGGCGAAGCCCGTCACCAGAAGCACCGGCAAGCCGGGCCAGCGCCGGCGCGCCTCGCGCGCGAGCGCCGTGCCGGTCAGGCCCGGCATGGCGTGGTCCGTGACCAGGAGGTCGGGCCGCTGCAGCTCCAGCCGGGCGAGCGCCGCCTCGCCGGAGGTGACTTCGCTGAGTTCGTGGCCCAGTTCGCGCAGCATGTCGGCGATGCTGGCGCGCACGAGGCCGTCGTCGTCCACGAGAAGGACGCGCAGGGAGCGTGCGGCTGGGACGGGAATCGCCAGTGTCGGGCGGGGCAGGGCGGGCGCGTCCTCGGCCATTGGCAGCAGGACGCGGACGCGGGTTCCCTCGCCGGGCGTGCTGTCGATCAGCAGGTCCCCGCCGCTCTGGCGCGCGAAGCCATGGACCATCGACAAGCCGAGCCCCGTGCCTCGGCCCGAGGTTTTGGTGGTGAAGAAGGGCTCGGTCGCGCGCCGCAGGACCTCGGCCGTCATCCCGCAGCCGCGATCGCGCACCTCGATCGCCACGTAGGCGCCTGCGGGCAGGCCCGAACGGTGCAGGTCCTCGGCCGTCGCGCACCCAAGGCGGAGCGCGAGCAGCCCCGATCCGTCCATGGCGTCGCGGGCGTTCACGCACAGGTTGAGCAACGCCAGTTCGAGCTGGCCGGGATCGACACGAGCCGGGGGCAGGGCGGGCTCGACCTCGATCCCGAGCGCGACCATGGGTCCGACGGAGCGGACCACGAGGTCACGCAGGCCATCCACCAATTCGGTGAGATCGACGGTCCGCACCTCCAGGTGCTGCTTGCGGGCGAAGGTGAGAAGGCGGCTGACCAGCACGCGCGCGCGCTCGGCGGCTTCCGATGCCGCGGCGACCAGCCGCTGCCCGCGCGGATCGAGCTGGCTGCGGCGCGACAGGATGTCCAGGCAGGCGACGATGGGGGTGAGCAGGTTGTTGAAGTCGTGCGCGACGCCGCCGGTCAGCTGGCCCAGGCTCTCAATCTTCTGGAGCTGCACCAGCTCGGCGGTGCGGGCCTGCACGCGCGCCTCCAGTTCGGCGTTGAGCGCCGACAGGGCTTGGGCGGCGCTGCGGGCGCGCTCGCGCTCCGCCAGGAGCTCGCGCTCGTAGGCGCGTCGCTCGCTCGCGTCCACGACCAGAAGGCGATAGCCCAGATGCGTGCCGTCCGCGCCTGTCACGCGGCGCCAGTCGATGAGGGCGGGCAGGCGGCTGCCGTCGAAGCGGCGCAGGTCGAGCGCGACCTGCCGAAGTTCGCCCTCGATGCGCAGGATCGGGCCGCAATGGGTTTCGTAGAAGATGCGGGCTCCGGGGGTGAGGAGCTGGGCCACGGGCCGGCCCCGCAGCTCGGCCGCCGTGGTCCCCAGCCATCCGGCCAAGGTGGCGTTGGACCGCACGATCCGCCCCTGGATGTCGAGCGCGAGATAGCCGACCGGCGCGCGGTCGTAGAGCTCCTCGCGCGTCTCCTCGGGCGGCTCGGGCGCGGTCATGCTCAGGCCGACAGGAAGGCCTGGATGGCGCGGGTGGTCTCCTCGGGGGCGCTCATATGGGGGCAGTGGCCGGTCGCCTCCATCAGCACCAGCTCGCTCTGCGGCAGGTGGCGGTGCATGTAGTGGCCGACCTCGATGGGCGCGATCATGTCCTGCTGGGTCTGAAGCACCAGCGCGCGGACGGGGCAGCGCGGCACGTCGGCGCGGTGGTCCGACAGGAAGACCACGCGGGCGAAGCGGCGCGCGATGTCGGGATCGGTGCGGCAGAAGCTGCCCGTCAACTCGTCGCCCAGTTCGGGCCGGTTCACGTTGCCCATGATGAGAGGCGCCGTGGCCCGCGACCAGCCCAGGAAGTTGCTGTCGAGCACCTCGAGCAGGCCTTCGATGTCGTCGCGCGAGAAGCCGCCCACGTAGTCGCCATCGTCGATGAAGCACGGCGACGGTGAGACGAGGACCAGCGAGGCGAATCGGCTAGGCTCGCGGATGGCGGCAAGCATGGCCATGGTCGCCGCCGCCGAATGGCCCACGAGGATCACGTCGTGAAGGTCCAGCGCCGCGACAACCTCCAGCAGATCGTCGACGTAGCCATCGAAGCTTGAGTATTTCTGTGCGTCGTAGGCACCGAGATCCGAGCCGCCGGCGCCCACATGGTCGAGAAGCACCACGCGGTGGTCGCCCTCGAACCGGGGCGCCACACCGCGCCAGGCGTTGAGATCGCACCCGAAGCCGTGGGCGAAGACGATCGGGCGCGTGCCGCTGCCCGAAACCTTGACGTTGTTCCGCTGCAGCACGTTCATGGCGCGCTCCCTTGACCCAGCTACGTTCTAGCCGAGCGACGCGGTCGAATCCAAGTGCCGACCTAGTGTATCCACTGCTCCCGGGCTGCCTTACTTTACATAATATATCTTATGCGACTTTTGGATGTAGGCGCAAAGTAGAACTGTCTCATCTGGGCAAAGTAGAACTGTCA
>NZ_VDFV01000028.1 GCF_006152145.1 Rubellimicrobium roseum
CGAGGAGCTGCTGCCCGAGGAGCTGCGCGGCCTCACTTGATCTGCTGCTCGGCACCCGCGCGGGAGCGGAGCCGACGCTGCTCTCGCCGACCTACTGATCGAAGCCTTGCCATAAAACGAGCCTCTACTACGCAAACAGCGATGGACCGACACAGGCCGCCTCAGTCCACCGCAGTGCCTTAGACGCTGACCCGTAACATCTGCCAGGAGTGAGGCGGCAAGTCGACGCGGGCGATGCCATCCTCGACCACAGCCCCCTGTCCGGGCCGGGGCACGACCTCGTTCGGCCGCTCCACGCTGTTCACGACGTGCAGGTCCGGATGGGCGATGACCTGATGATCGATCACCCGGGCCGTCGTCCCGAAGCCCTGAAGCGAGAGGTCCACCGAGAGCGTCTTGGACGGATGACGGTTCACGGCGAAGAAGGTGACGACCTTCTCACCTTGATCGAGCACCCCAGCCACGTCGAGATAGGGCACCTCTCCAGCCATTTCCGTTTCGTAGCTCGGCGAATCGACGGCAAGTTGCAGGGCCGTGCCACGCCCATAAAGCGAGGTGAGCAGGAAAGGCCAGTAGGTGGTCTGCCGCCAGGCGGGGCCGCCGGGCTCGGTCATGATCGGGGCAATTACGTTCACGATCTGCGCGATGCAGGCGATCTTCACCACGTCCGCGCGGCGGATGAAGGTGTTGAGCGTGAGCCCCACCTGCAGCACGTCCTCGAAGTTGTAGATGTCCTCGAGCAGGCGGGGGGCATGCGGCCAGCCCTGCATCCCCTCGAGGATGGAGCGGTCCTGTTCGTGGGAGTGGTACCAGACGTTCCATTCGTCGAAGCAGATGGCCACCTCGCGCTTGGAGCGCTTGTTGGCCTTCACGACGTTGATGACCGACTGGATGGTGGCGATGTAGGTGTCGAGCTTCGAGCTCAGCGCCAGATACTCGGCCGTGTTCTTGGCCTTGTTCTGTGAGTACATATGGAGCGAGAGGTAATCCACCGTGTCGTAGGTGTGCTCCAGCGTGATTCGCTCCCACTCGGGATAGGTGGGCATGTCTGGCTTAGAGGACCCGCAAACCACGAGTTCCAGCTTTTTGTCGAACGCCCTGAGCGCCTTGGCGACCTCGCCCGCCACCCGCCCGTACTCGACGGCGGTCTTCTGACCGATCTGCCAAGGCCCGTCCATCTCGTTGCCGAGGCACCAGAGTTGGCAATTCCATGGCTCCGCGCGACCGTTCTTCTTGCGAAGATCGCCCCAATAGGCGCCCGTCGGTCCATTCACGTATTCAACGAAATTGCGGGCTTCGTCGAGCCCCCGCGAGCCGAGGTTCAACGCGAGCATGGGCTTGGTCCCGACAAGCTCGCACCAATCCATGAACTCGTGGATCCCGACGGCATTCGACTCCGAGGTGTGCCAGGCGAGGTCGAGCCGCGTGGGGCGGCTTTCGCGGGGGCCGATGCCGTCCTCCCAGTTGTAGGAGGACACGAAATTGCCGCCGGGATAGCGGATGAACGGCATCTGGAGCGCCCGCACGAGCTCGGCCACATCTCCACGGAAACCCTGGGCGTCGGCCGTCGGATGCCCCGGTTCATAGATGCCCGAATAGATGGCGCGCCCTAGGTGCTCGAGGAAGCCCGAGTAGATCCGGTCATCGATGCGCGAAATGGTATAGTCGCGATGCACCGTGACACGCGCCGTCAACGCATCGCCTTCCGCCGCGGTCCCGCTGCTACGGGCCCCAACCCTGACGTTCATCTTTGTATCCTCCCGCCGCGCATCTTGGCGCACTATTCGTATCGTGTTGGTCGATACTTATCCGGAGGAGGGATGCAGTGGTCAAGCTCCGTCTTCGTCAGCGGCGCCGGATGAGCCTCAGAAGGATGTCCTGATCGTAATTTCCGAAACCGCGCCCGAAGATGTTGATGCCGCCCGGGTGCCGGGCATCTTCCCGGACCGCGACCGTGAGCCTGATCGAGCGGTGATCCGACAGGCTCAGGTCCTTTATGCTGACGGGAGAGATCTTCATCCCGTCGACGAAGGACCCCTCGGGCGTCACCCGGAAGCTCTTGAGCATCCCGTACTGACTTCCCTTCAGCTTCCACCAGTCGGGCGTGTAGACCCCTCGCTTGTCGCCGAAGTCCCCGGGCGAGGTCCACGTCCCGATCTCGACCCCGTTGATGGAGACCGTGATGTCGGAGGGCCAGTTCGGGGAAGTCCCCGGAACCTCCGACGACAGCTCCATCGATACTTCCAAGACGGCGACCTCCCCGCCCAAGATCCTGGCATTGTTGGGAAACTGGTATTCGACATAACCGCGCATGAACCAGATGAGCGCGGCACCCATCCGACCCGGATCGAGGAAGCTGTCGGGCACGTCGAGCAAGCCGACCACGCCGTGGGGCGAGCAAAGGCCGCAAGGCGCGCTGACGTGGCAGCTCGTGTAGAGGCCAAGCGGCATCGCGGTCTCGATGGTGTCGGAATTCGTCGGCTGGCCGGCGTCCTTGAAGGTGACCAGGACCTCATCGAAGAGCGTGTGGCAGAGCTTCTGGGTGCCCTTGCGCGCGCGCTGGTTCTCGGACCGTACGAGGCCGGCATCCTCAAGGATCTGGATGTTGGCCGAGACGCTCGACTGCGGCAAGCCAGTCGCCGCCGAGATCTCATTCACGTTCAAGGGGCCTGAGCGTAGCAGCTTGAGGATGCGGGCGCGGGCCGGGGACGCGAAGGCCCTGAGCACCAGCTGGTCCTCCTCGGGGTCCACGATGAGGAAATCGCGGGCCATGGCCATGTCCTTCACGTCAGTTGGTTCAGTGGGTGACGCTAGCAGGTTTCTTGGTGCATTCAACGCGGCGTGAGCAGGCAAGGAACTAAAAGCGCCTCTTGGTCCGCAGATAAGCGACCGGAGCAGGCTACGAACCGGGCAGATCAGTATGTAGCACGAAAACTGTTGAGAATGGCGACCGAGCGGCTACAGTGCTCGCAACAAGGCGGCGAAGTGCCGCAACAACGGGAGGAAAGCATGAACGCAGTGTCGAGATTCGGCGCGGCCGCAGTAGCTGCGCTTGTGGTGGCGGGACCTGCCGCCGCGCAGGAGACCGTGGTCTGGTGGGACTTCCTGAGCGGCGGCGACGGCGTGCGCATGAAGCAGCTGATCGACGACTTCAATGCCGCGCACGACGGCCAGATCGCGATCGATGCCACCACGCTCGAATGGGGCACGCCGTTCTATTCCAAGGTCCAGACCTCAGCGGCCGTCGGCGAGGCGCCGGACATCATGACCTACCACGCGAGCCGAATCCCGCTCGCCGTGGAGCAGGGCGTGCTTCAGCCGATCACGGAAGCGGACTGGCAGGCGATGGGCCTCTCTCCGTCCGACTACGACCCGGCGACCCTGGAGGCTGCAACCGTCGATGGGCAGATCTACGCGGTGCCCTTCGACACCCACCCGATCGTCCTCTACTACAACAAGGACGTCCTCGCGGAAGCGGGACTCCTGACAGAAGATGGACTACCCATGGGTCTCGACTCGCGGGAAGGGTTCACGGCAACTCTGCAAGCGCTCAAGGATCACGGCGTAGCCTTTCCGATGGCGAGCGTGACCGCCGACGGGAACTTCATGTTCCGCACGATCTACTCGCTCATGGCCCAGCAGGACGGCGAACTGCTGACGGACGGCGAGTTCCTCGCCGGCGACAACGGAGAGAAGCTGCAGAACGCGCTTTCCGTCCTGGCCGAATGGACCGAGGCCGGGCTCCAGTCCACCTACACCGACTACCCCGCCACCGTCGCGCTCTTCACCTCGGGCGAGGCCGCGATGATGATTAACGGAGTCTGGGAAGTCCCGACGATGATGGACGCGCAGGCCGCCGGCAACCTGTTCGAGTGGGGCGCCGTCGAGCTTCCCGTGATCTTCGACCATCCCGCGACCTATGCGGACAGCCACGCCTTCGCGATACCCGCCAACCAGGGCGTGGAGATGTCGCCCGAAAAGCGTGCCGCCGTGCTCGAGGTGATGGGCTGGATGGCCAAGAACTCGCTGTTCTGGGCAACCGCGGGGCATATCCCTGCCTATGGTCCGGTCACGCAGTCCGAGGACTACAAGGCCATGCAGCCCAACGCGACCTACTCGTCGCTGACGGCCAACATGATCTTTGATCCCAAGACGCCGCTCGCCGGGGTCGCGGGACCGATCTTCGATGTCATGTCCACCTACTTCGTGCCAACGCTCAACGGCGAGATGGACCCGGCCGAGGCCGTCGAGGAAATCCGTTACGAACTGAACGACATGTAAGAGCGAAGCCCCGGGGCGCCCTTCCGGCGCCCCGGACCCAATTCGCCGCCGGGAGAGCCGCACATGCTCCGGAATGCCAAGAAGGAAGCGCTCATCGCCCTGGTCCTAGTCGCGCCTTTCGCGGCCATCTACGGGCTGGCTTTCATCTACCCGACCATCCAGATGTTCCTGCTGAGCTTCACGGACGCGCCGCTGATCGGGCAGGGCGACTACGTGGGCGTCGAGAACTACGCCCGGCTGCCTGGGGACCGTCGCTTCCAGACGGCCCTATGGAACACGGGATACTTCGTGGTCCTCAGCGTGATCCCGGGCACCTTCGTGGCCCTGGCGATCGCGCTTGCCGTTGACCGGCTGAAGGGCCGCTTCCAGTCGCTCGTGCTTGCGCTCTTCTTCCTCCCCTACATCCTTCCGGTCTCCGTGGTCTACCTGATCTGGGACTGGACCCTGAACTTCCAGTTCGGGATCGCCATGCACCTGTTCGACCTCCTGGGCATCCAACGGGTGCCGATCTTCAAGTCGACGGCCTGGTTCATGCCCGCCGTGGCGCTCGTCACGGTCTGGTGGACCTGCGGCTTCTCGATCCTGCTGTTCCTGGCCGGCCTGCGGGCCATTCCGGCCGAGATATATGAGGCGGCCGCCCTCGACAACGCGGGCCGGTGGACGACCTTCCGGCGAGTTACTTGGCCGCTCATCTGGCCCGTGACGGCGTTGGTGCTGACGATCCAGCTCATCCTTCAACTCAAGATCTTCGACCAGGTCTACCTGTTCTCGACCGGCGGGCGCCCCAACGACAACCTCGTCCTCGTCTACTACATCTTTCAGCGGGCCTTCCAAAGCGACCAGGGCGGCCGCGCCGCCGCCATCGCGGTGGTCCTCTTCGTCATGGTGGTGATCGTGTCGGTCTTCAACTTCCAGCTCGTGCGGATGAGCCGCGGGAGGGCGCAATGACGGCACTGCCAGCCCAGGGCATCGCGCCCTTGCAGCGGATCCAACGGCTCAACGTCGCCGGGGCTATCCTGTCCATCCTCACCGTCGTGGCCGCGGTCATCTGGGCCTTCCCGATCTACTGGGCCGTCGTGACCTCTCTGAAGCCCGAGAACGAGACCGTCCGGGCCGCCGTCGAACTCTGGCCCGAAACCCTCACCTTCGAGCACTACCGCTTCGCGCTCTTCGAGACCCAGATCGGGAACTGGTATCTGAACTCGCTGGGCACGGCGTTCGGCACCATGATCCTGACCGTGAGCTCGTCGCTCCTGTGTGGATATGCCATCTCCCAACTGCGCTTCCCGTTGCGCCAGCCGCTCTGGTGGCTCATCCTGGCGAGCTTCATGGTCCCGACCCAGACCCTCATCATTAACCACTTCGAACTCGTGGCAAACCTCGGGCTCCTGAACACCTGGGCCGGAATCATCCTTCCGCAGCTGATCCACCCCGTGGTCATCATCGTCTACAAGCAGTTCTTCGACGGCGTTCCCAAGGAGTTCCGGGAGGCCGCCGTGATGGACAACGCCTCGGAGTGGCGGATCCTCACGCGCGTCTACATCCCCATGAACTGGGGGGTGACCACGGCGCTCTGCATCGTGACCTTCATCTGGTCGTGGAACGCCTTCTTGTGGCCGTTTCTTGCGGTGACCCGGACCGAGGAGATGACCATCACCGTAGGGATCACGCAGGTGAACGACGCCTTCGGGGTCTACTACGCCCGCCAGCTGTCCGCGGCCGTCCTGGCCGGCCTGCCGGTGGCGCTCGCCTATCTGATCTTCCAGCGGCGCGTCACGCAGGCGATCACTTTGTCAGCCGGGATAAAGGGCTGAAGGATTAAGGGTTGAAGCGGAAAGAAGGGGGGCGTCACCCACGCCCCCCATGGTTTCAGGCCATGGCCAGGGAGCCGGCAGCCGGTTCCGCATGCCAAGCCCGCCCAGCCTGATCGAAAAGGTGGACTTCGCTCCGGTCGATCTCCAGCCCCACATGCGCGCCCGCGGCAAGGGAGGAGCGGCCCGTGTCCTGGGCCGTCACGCTGGCCCCATCCGGCAGGCGCACATGGACCAGGGTCCGGTCGCCCAGGCGTTCGACCACGGTCGCCTCGCCCTGGAGATCGCCGCCGGCGGGGGTGACCCGCAAGCTCTCGGGGCGGATGCCGAGCTGGTAGCGACCGGCTTCGGCGACGGTGACGTGGAGGGGCAGCCGCACTCCGGACGGCAGGACCGCCCCACGATCCGTGCCCCGCCGCTCGACCGTCACGTCGATGAAGTTCATGGCGGGACTGCCGACGAATCCCGCGACGAAGCGCGAGGCGGGACGCGAGTAGACTTCCATCGGCGTCCCGATCTGCTCGATCCGGCGGTCGTTGAGGACTACTATCCGGTCCGCCAGCGTCATGGCCTCGGTCTGATCGTGGGTCACATAGATCATCGTGGACCTGATCCGCTGATGGAGTTCCGCCAGTTCGACCCGCGTCCGCACGCGCAACGCCGCGTCGAGGTTCGACAGTGGCTCATCGAAAAGGAATGCCCTCGGCTCCTTCACGATGGCGCGCCCGATCGCCACCCGCTGCCGCTGCCCCCCCGAGAGCTGGGCCGGGCGCCGGTCCAAGAGTTGCCCTATTTCCAGAATCCGCGCCGCTTCGCCCACCCGGCGCGCAATCTCGTCCGAAGCCATCCCGACGTTGCGCAGTCCGAATGCCAGATTCTCACGCACCGTCATATGGGGGTAGAGCGCATAGTTCTGGAAGACCATCGCCACACCCCGCTGGCCGGGAGGCAGGCTCTCGCACCGCGTCCCACCGATGGTGAGCGTGCCCGAGTCGATCGTTTCAAGGCCGGCGATCATGCGGAGAAGAGTGGACTTGCCCGATCCTGACGGTCCAAGGAACACCACGAGTTCGCCCGAGCGTATGGCGAGCGACACGTCGTCGATCACCGGCACGGCCCCATAGCTCTTGGAGACATTGGTCAGCACGATTTCGGCCATGTCTTGCTCCTCCCCGTTTTCCATTCATCCTTGTGGATATAGATCAATAGTCAAGGATCAAATGACCGGGGCAGGGCGGCGACAGTTACGTCGACTTGGTGGGCACGACCATTGACCGGCCTCTCGCCTTCGAAGGTGCCAACGTTACCGTCATCGACAATGTTGCGGAGCCGGCCCGCCGCGCCGCCGAGAGCTTCGACGTGACCAGCGTGGTGGGCCGTGCCTCCCATTCAGGCGTCCTCGAGAAGGCCGGCGCTCAGAACGCCGGCCTGCTGATCGCGGTCACGCGCTCGGACGAGTTGAACATGGTGGCCTGCCAGGTCGCCCATTCGCTCTTTTCGGTGAAGCGGCGCGTCGCCCGTGTGCGGCACAACGGCGACCTCGCCCGATCTGGAGGAACCTCTACGCCAGCGACCAACTGTCTATAGACGTCATCATCTCCTCCAAGCTGGAGGTGGCCAACGGCATCATGCAGCGGCTGAGGACGCCGGGGGCGTTCGATGTGGTCGCTTTGGCGGACAGGCGCGTCCAGCTCCTGGGTATCCACTGCAACACCGAAACCTGCAGCGCCTCTGGCCACGGAATCCGCGACCTTCCCGGACGCTTCCTCGACGCCCACGTAGTGGTCTTGGCGCTGGCGCGGGAGGGGCGCGCCTTCGTTCCCACCGGAGACGACATCATCGAGCGTGGCGACGACGTGTTCGTGGTCACTACCCCCGGGGCCTTGGCCGGGTTCATGGACGCCTTCGGCCACAAGGAGCAGATCGCGCATCGCATCGTGATCGTCGGCGGCGGCGGCAATGTCGGGCTGAACCTTGCCCAGCAGATCCGGCGCCGCTTCGGTGTCGCGTCGCTCAAAGTGATCGAGGCGAGCCGTCCTCGGGCCGAGTTCATCGCGCGGGAACTCGGCTCCTCGGTGGTGATCCTTCAGGGCAACGCTCTCGACCGTGAGGTTCTGGGGGAGGCCAATGTCGGCGACGCCGAGACCCTCGTGGCCGTCACCAGCGACGACGAGACCAACCTCTTCGCCTCATTGCTCGCGAAGCGCAGAGGTTGCGAACGGACGATCACGCCCGGCCTCAATCTTTGGCAGGCTTTTCGGATCACTCCGCTGAGCTGGACCGCCGTGGCGCTCTTCGGGGCCTTGCCGCTCTTTCTGTCCGACCACTCTCAGTTCGAGCGCAACGCCAATAACGCCGTCGTCGAAGCCATGTCCGGCCTGACCACGACGGGTGCCACGATTCTCGTGGGGCTCGACCATGCGCCCCCCGGCATCCTTCTCTGGTGCGCCCTGCTCCAGTGGATGGGCGGCATCGAGATCATCGCCGTGGCGCTCGCGATCCTGCCGACGCTTGGCGTAAGCGGCTGGCAGCTCTTGCGGACCGAGAGCTCGGACCGCTCCGAGAAGGTAATGCCCAAGGTGAAGCAGATCGCCCTCGCGATCTTTGGCGTCTATGTTCGGCTACCCTGCTTTACACGTCGAGCTACCGCCTCCTCGGGATGACCACCTTGAGTCCAGCGCTCACGCCCTGAGTACCGTGTCCGCGGCCGAATTCTCCACCTCCGACAACTCCCTGGGTCACTGGGACCTCCCGGCCCTGCACTGGGTGCCCACCCTGGTCATGCTGACGGGCAGCACCCCCTTCGTCCTTTACGTGCGCCTCCTGCGGGAGGAGGGAGCGGCGCTTTGGGATCAGCAGGTCCGCACGTTCCTCACGGTGCTGGTGATCGTCGTCGCGGGGCTGACGATCGGACTCGTCGCCACGGGGCAGCATGGCGCGGCCGACGCCCCGCGCCACGCAGCCTTCAACACGGTCTCGGTGGTGACAACGACCGAATACGCCACGACGGACTACAGCCTATGGGGGGATGCCGGCGTCGCGGCGTTCTTCGTGCTTACCTTCCTAGGGGGCTGCACCGGCTCCACCATCGGCGGCATGAAGATCTTCCGGTTCGAGGTGATGTGGATCCTGCTCCGGCGCCACTTCCTGCTGCTCCTGCCTGCTCGCGCCCTTGTAGCGAAGAAATACGCAAGGCGCCCGCTGCCCGAGGACCTGGTTGGGTCCGTGGTGGCATTCCTGGCACTCTTCTTCGTCTGCTACAGCCTGCTGACGGTCTCGCTGATGGGCTTGGGCCTCTATTTCCTGACAAGCGCCAGCGGAGCGGCGACGACGCTGGCCGTTGTGGGTTCTGGCCTGGGCTAGACTAGCGGTTCGGCGGGGAACTTCTCCACGCTCCTAGATGGCGCCAAGTGGCTACTGTCCTTCGCTATGCTGCTTGGGCGGCGGGCGTTCATCACAGTGCTGATCGTGTTCGTGCCCAAGTTTTAGCGCGGCTGAGGCTGGCACACGGACCCGTCAAGGTCCTGGCGAGTTCGCACGCGATGGGCGCGCCTCGTTCTGGATTGCCGACCGGCGTCACAGCGGGCAGGCTTGGTGCGAGGGTCTGAAGGGAGTGCCTGATTGGACGGAGATGGCGTAGACGCAAGGCCCGCCTCGGACATACTGCGCCCCGGCGACACCTGCTGGCGTATCGCGCACGCCGACCGGCTTCGCGTGATCGTCGATGCCGCCGACTATTTCGCGACCTTCCGGTCCGTCGCCCAGGAGGCCCGGCACAGTCTGCTGCTCATCGGCTGGGACTTCGACACCCGCATCGAGCTTGACCGAGCCGATGGCCACTCCGAGGTGCCCAACCGCCTGGGACGTTTCCTGAGCTGGCTGGTCCGGAACCGGCCCAATCTTCAGATCCATATGCTGGAATGGGATGTGGGCCTGCTGCTGGCGCTCGGCCGGGGGTCCACGCCGCTGCGGGTTGCCGACCTCGTGTCGAGCAAGCGGGTCCGGCTCCAGCTCGACCACGCTCACCCGGCCGGGGCGGCCCATCATCAGAAGATCGTAGTGATCGACGACGTGCTGGCCTTCTGCGGCGGCATCGACATGACGGCCGGCCGGTGGGACACCCCAGCGCACCAAGATCACGATCCCCTTCGCGTCAGCCCCACCCTGGGATGGCGCTTTCCGCCCTGGCACGACGTCACCACGGTAGTGGACGGGGACGCCGCCCGCGCCTTGGGCGACCTCGCCCGGGAGCGTTGGAGGAGGGCCTGCGGCGAGGAGGTCGCACCGCCCCCGCCGACCGCGCCGATCTGGCCGGAGGGGCTTGTTCCAACGCTGGAGGATGTCGAGGTGGGGATCTCGCGCTCCGCGCCGGACTATGACGGGCGGGACGGGGTCCGCGAGATCGAGGCGCTTTACCTAGATATCGTCAAGTCCGCGCGACGGCATCTTTACATCGAGAGCCAGTACTTCGCCTCTCGCCGCATCGCCGAAGCCATGGCCGAGCGGCTGCGCGAGCCGGACGGGCCGGAAATCGTGGTGGTGAACCCGCTTTCCGCCCAGGGCTGGCTCGAGGAGGAGGCCATGGGCTCGGCCCGGGCCAAGCTGCTGCGGATGGTCCGGCGGGCTGACCGCTACGGTCGCTTCGGCCTCTACACGCCGGTGGCCAAGGGCGGCACGCCCATCTACGTCCATGCCAAGGTGGTGATCATGGACGACCGGCTGCTGCGGGTGGGGTCTTCCAACCTCAACAACCGCTCCATGGGCTTCGACACTGAATGCGACCTGACGGTCGAGGTCGGGCCGGGCGACCCGGACGGGGCCAACCGGCGCCGGCACATAGCGGCGCTCCGGGCCGATCTCCTGGCCGAGCACCTCGGTGTGCGTCCTGATGATGTGGAGGTCGCGTTGGCGCAAGCTGGTGGCTTCCTCATCGGCGCCATCGAGGCGCTGCGCTCCGATGGGCGTTCCCTTGTGCCCTTCAAGCCGCCGGAACTGAATGCCCTTGAAGAGGAGGTCCTAGCCGAGAACGAGCTTCTCGACCCGGAACGCGCGTCAAGGCGCTGGCGCCCGCTCAGCCTGCCTAAGCGGCTGCCTTGGTCAGCAGCTTAAAAGAACCTGATGCTAACTTGCTCCCAAACTTGTCACGGTCCTGTTCGTGGCCACGATCGGCTTCTGGAACATCTCGGGCGCGATTCAGGGTGGGGTGAGACAGCGCGCCAGGACGCTCGCATCGTGCGGGATATCCGTTCGAAGGGAGAAGACGAGACAAAAAGCGTCGATGGAGTCCCGTTCAACGGAGCTTTGAAGCAACCCGGACCGCAACGGGGTCGGTGACTGTGCCAGCAGAAGACGGCGCCACGTCGTTCGAGATGCGTCTCCTTGGGACGCATTGACCACATGTTCATCCGCCCTGTGAACCAGCATGTGCATCGCGGAGTGCACCGGGATGTACAAATGAGAGGGGGTCTCCTACTCCGAGGAGCGAGAGCACAGCCATCTCAATAGCTTGGTAAGTCTATGGCTCCGGCGGTAGGGGCCGGACCGACACCCCGAAAGCAATTGAGTCAGCAGGATTTTCGCCCGATTCCGCGTGCGACTCCGACGATGTGTCTCAACGTGTGCCGTACCTTGTGCACCTGTTCAAGGGAATTCGCCGCAAACTTGTTCGACACAGACGAGAGGAGCCATTTGGAAGATAACTGCCCTTCTCCGCCTTACGATCTATCGGCGAGCAGGGGGAGAAGGAGCGAGAACAGCTCGGCTTGAGAACTGATGCCGCAGCGACTGTAGAGTTGCTTACGAAAGACCTTCACGGTCTGAGCCGCGACATCGAGCCTCAAGGCGATCGAGGCAGTGGAATGTCCCCGCAGGATCAGAAGGGCGACCTCGGCCTGGCGGGGCGACAGATGAATGCCATGCACTGTCCGAAGTGCCTGTATCAGCTGTGCGGCCACGTCCGGCCGGGGCGCGGACTGCATGGGAAGCGTCTCCCAATGCGACTCCGCGAGAGCGACGACAAGCGGCGCGAGCCTGTGACAAACCTCGATGTCTCGAGGGGAGAAGGGGCGGCCCGAGGACGCATCACGCCCGAGGCAGATGAACAGCGACACGTCCTGCGCGGGGTAGGCAATGTAGCTCAACTCATCGAGAAGCGTTGTCTGCTGGTAGTATTCAACGAAGTAGCGGCTGCGGTGGAAGGCGTCAGGCGCCACGTCCGTCAGCCGGTAAAGCCCGGCGGGCACATGGTTCAGGTGCAGTTCGTGATACGGGTCGAGAAGGTAGGCCCCGTCGAGGAAGATCGTCTCGATCCGGGCAAAGACCTCCGGGCTCGTGGAATGGCGGTACAGGATCTCAGGCGAGGCCGAGTCGCGGTAGGCCAGGATGATGATGTTGTCGGGCGCCACGCATCGGCAGAAGAAGTGCCATAGGGCGCTCTCGAACCCCGTCCGGCCCAGCCGTCGCACGACCTCGGCCAACTGACGCTCGGCCGAGTTGGGCAGCGCCTTCATCCCGTATACCTCCCGAGGGGTATATACCTCCTCGATCAATCTCGTACCTCTGGGAACGCCCAGAACAGGGGGTATGAGGTAGCATGAAGGCCGCCATCGAGCTTCGTCAAGTTGTCAAGCGCTACGGGGCGACGACCGCGCTCCATGGGGTGACGCTCGAGATCGGGGACAACGAGTTCTTCACGCTGCTGGGACCGTCGGGCTGCGGCAAGACCACGCTGTTGCGGATGATCGCGGGCTTCGAGGATGTCACCGAGGGGCAGATCCTCCTGTTCGGAGAGGACATCTCGGGGCGGGAGCCGAACCGGCGGCCCGTGAACACCGTGTTCCAGCAATACGCCCTGTTTCCCCATATGTCGGTCATCGACAACGTGGCCTTCGGGCTCAAGATGAAGGGCATGGACCTCGCGTCGCGCCGCCAGCGCGCGGGACGGATGCTGGAGATGGTGCACCTGTTGGCCTTTGCCGACCGCCTGCCGTCGCAGCTGTCGGGCGGGCAGCAGCAGCGGGTCGCGCTGGCCCGAGCGCTCGCGCCGGAGCCCAAGGTCCTCCTCCTCGACGAGCCGCTGTCGGCGCTGGACCTCAAGCTCCGTCAGGCGATGCGGGTGGAGCTGAAGCAGCTCCAGGAGGAGACGGGTATCACCTTCGTCTTCGTCACCCATGACCAGGAGGAAGCGCTGACCATGTCGGACCGGATCGCGGTGATGAGCGCGGGTCGTGTCCAGCAGGTCGGCCCCCCGCGTGAGATCTACGAGGCGCCGGTGAACCGCTTCGTGGCCGATTTCATCGGCGAGACGAACCTTCTGGAGGTCGAAGTCGAAGCCGTGGAGGGGGGCATGGCCCGCGTTGTCCTGCCGGGCGGGCACCGGATCGCCTGTCCCGCCGCCGCCGGCACCGCCGGGCGGCACCACCTGTCGATCCGGCCCGAGCGGCTGGCCATCGCGTCCCAGGGCGGCGAGATCGAGGCCACGGTGGAGCGGGTCGTGTATCTCGGCACCGACCTCCAGATCATCACCCGGCTCGACGGCGGGGCGGCCTTCGACGTGCGGCTCCAGAACTCGGCGCGGGTCGCGGTGCCCGCGCCCGGCACGCGGGTCGGCCTACATCTGGAGGAAGGCGCTGCGCGCCTTCTGGCCGACTGATGGCGGCGCGACGGCCGGGCGAGCGGAGCCTTCTCGTCCCCCTCCTGCTGCCGACCTGGGCGATGATCGGCGTCTTCATGGTCCTGCCAGTGGGGGTCATGGCGCTCTATTCCTTCCTGACCCGTGAGTTCCGGGGCGGGGTGGACTGGACCTTCTCTCTCTCTGCGTACGACCAGTTCTTCTTCGACCGCGGCCTGTTCGGGGACGAGGCTCCCCGCCTCCAGTGGGCCTACATCTCCATCTTCTGGCGGTCGATCTGGCAGGCGGTCATCGCGACTGTCCTTTGCCTCCTCGTCGGGTTCCCGACGGCGTGGTTCATCGCGACGCGGCCCGCCCGCTCGCGCGGCGTATGGCTGTTCCTCATAACCGTGCCCTACTGGGTGAACCTGCTTATCCGCACGGTGTCGCTGCGGTTCCTGTTGCGCGATACCGGGCCCCTGAACCAGGGCCTGATGAGCCTCGGTCTCGTTGACGCGCCGCTGCCGGTGGTGAACACCAATCTCGCGGTGCAGCTTGGTCTTTTCTACAGCTACCTGCCCTTCATGGTGCTGCCGATCTACGCCGCCGTGGAGCGCTACAACTTCGCCCTGTCGGAGGCCGCGGCCGACCTTTACGCCAGCCGCTGGACGACCCTGAGGGAGATCGTGCTCCCGCTCGTCAAGCCCGGCATCGTCGCGGGGTGCCTTCTCGTCTTCGTGCCGTCGCTTGGCGCGTTCCTTGCGCCCGACCTCCTGGGAGGGGCCAAGACCTTCATGATCGGCTCCCTCATCGACGAGCAGATCAAGGGCAGCCAGGGGAACTGGCCCTTCGGCGCAGCCGTGGCGGTCATCCTGATGACGCTGGTCCTGATCGCCCTGGTCGCCTACGCGCGGTCGGTGACGCGGGAGCGGTCGGCATGAAGGGTGTGCGTCATTACCCGGGCTTCACCGCCATCGCGCTCGGCTGCCTGTTGGTGCTCTACGCGCCCATGATCGTGGTGGGGATCTACAGCTTCAACGGCTCGACCTCTCTCACCACCTGGGGCGGGTTCTCGCTCCGCTGGTACGCCGACGTCTTTACGGGGGAGGAGGCTGAGCGCTTTGGCATGGCCACCTGGAACTCGCTCACCATCGCGTTCATGGCCGCCACGGTCTCGACCGTCATCGCCACGGCCGCCGCGGTCGCGATGGTCCGGGGCGGGCGCTTCCGGGGGAAGGCGGGGACCTTCGCCCTCATCAACCTGCCGCTCATGGTACCCGAGATCGTCATCGCGGTCGCCACGCTGATCTTCTTTTCCACCATCGGGCTGGAGACCGGCTACCTCACGGTGCTGATCGCCCATGTCACGTTCTGCATCCCCTTTGCTTACCTTCCCATCTCGGCGCGTCTCCAAGGGATCGAGGGGACCTACGAGCAGGCGGCGCGCGACCTCTACGCGTCCCGCTGGCAGGCCTTCAGCCTGATCCTCTTGCCGCTGATGGCGCCCGGGATCGTGTCGGGCTACCTCCTCGCCTTCATCATCTCGCTCGACGACTTCATCATTACGAACTTCGTCAAGGGCGCGGGGATGGAGACGCTGCCGACCGCCATCTTCGGATCGGTCAAGCAGGGGCTCAAGCCCAACATCATGGCCATCTCGACCATGCTCCTCGTGGTCTCGATCCTGTTCGTCACGCTCAGCTACCTCATCAACCGCAGGGGGCAGAAGACCCTCGTTCAGCAAGGAGATCGCGCATGAAACGACTTCTCGGGGCCGTCGCCCTCTCGGCGCTCGCCTCGGCCGCCCAGGCCCAGGAGGAGCTGAAGGTCTACATCTTCTTCGAATACATCCCCCAGGAGCTGGTGGAGAAGTTCGAGGCCGAGACGGGCATCGACGTCACGGTCGACACCTTCGACAGCAACGAGGCCATGCTCGCCGCGCTCAAAGCCGGGCGACTGGGCGAGTACGACGTGGCCGTGCCCGGCGACTACATGGTGGAGATCCTGCGAAACCAGGGCCTCGCAGACACCTTCACGCCCGAGGAGCTTCCGAACTTCGGCAACATCGACCCGCAATGGATCGACGTGCCCTTCGATCCGGGCCGAACCTCGTCCATCCCCTACCAGTGGGGCCTCACGGCCTTTGCGGTGAACCGCGACGTGTATCAGGGGCCCATCGATTCCCTGTCCATCATCTTCGATCCGCCGGAGGAGCTGTCGGGCCGCATCAACGTGCTCGACAGCCAGGGCGAGGTTCTGGCGCTCGCCTCCATGTATCTGGGCATCCCCCAATGCACGCAGGACCGCGACCAGCTCCGGGCGCTCAACGACATGCTTCAGGAGGCGCGCCAGCACTGGGCGTCCTTCGGGTCGGACACCTCCAAGGAGGTTCTGGTCTCGGGTGATGCGGCGGCGGGGATGATCTACAACGGCTTCGCCACCAAGGCCCGGGACGAGGGCGCGAACATCGAATACGCCTTCCCCAAGGAAGGGTCGGTGATCTGGATGGACAACGTCGTCCTCCTCAGGGACGCGCCCAACCGCGATAACGCGCTCCGGTTCATGAACTTCCTCCTCGACCCGGAGAACGCGGGCGCGGTCACGAGCTATGCCGCCTATCAGGCCGGGGTGCTGGGCGCGGAGGAGTTCACCGACCCCGCGATCCGCGACTCGCCGGAGAACAACCCGCCCGAGAGCGTGAACCTAGGCGATTTCGTCATGGCCTGCGACGAGACCACCCAGGCCACCTATGACGCGATCTGGACCAACCTGAAACAGTGAGCCGAACCGCGCCGGGACCCCTCCGGTCCCGGCGCTCTCTGATGCCACAACGGCAGGGGCTTCGACCCTCGATGGAGGATTCATGAAGATCGCCATCTGGCAGGACCGCTCCCCCTTGGGCGACACGGAGGCCGCGCTCGGTCGCCTGACCTCGGCCCTTGCCGCGGCGGGGGCCATGGGGGCCGCCACCCTTGTCGCGCCCGAGGTCTATTTTCCCGGCTACAACCAGCCCGACATCCCGGCCGCCGCCCTGGCCCGTGACGCGGCCGCGATCCGACGCCTGTCCGACGCCTGCCGTTCCGCGTGCTGCGGCCTCGTCGTAGGCTATGCCGAACGCGACGGCGACCGTCTCTGCAACAGCGCCCTCGCCCTCGACGCCCAAGGGCGCGAGGTCGCCAACTACCGCAAGATTCAGCTTTATGGCGCCCGCGAGAAGACGATTTATGCGCCGGGCGAGGGCTATGCCACGTTCGACCTCGGCGGCGTCCGCGCGGCGCTGCTCATCTGCTACGACGTGGAGTTCGCGCCCCACATCGCGGAGCTCGCGGCGCGCGGGGCGCAGGTCATTCTTGTCCCCACGGCGAACATGCACCCCTTCGTCCACGTCGTCCGCCACACCGTCCCGGCCATGGCTGCAAACCACGGGGTCACTATCGCATATGCCAACTTCTGCGGCGACGAAGGAGACCTCCGCTACACCGGCGGGTCGCTCATCGTCGGACCGCACGGGGAGATCCTGGCCCAGGCGGGCGAGACTCCGGCGCTCCTCGTGGCCGAGATCCCCGATGCCGACCTGTCGCGCCTGTCCACCCAGGCCGCTGATCTAAGGAGAATGCCCGATGCCCAAGGATAGCCGCGACACCCGCTACGACATCCTGTTCGAGCCGATCCGCATCGGCCCGAAGGTCGCGAAGAACCGCTTCTACCAGGTGCCCCACTGCAACGGGGGCGGCTACCGCGACCCCTCCGCCGTGGCCGAGATGCGCCGGACCAAGGCCGAGGGCGGCTGGGGCGTCATTTTCACCGAGCAGACCGAGATCCACCCCACCTCGGAGATCACCCCCTTCATCGAGCAGCACCTTTGGGAGGATCGCGACATTCCCGCTCTCGCGCGGATGGCCGACGCGATGAAGAGCCACGGGGCGCTGGCCGGGGTCCAGCTGGCCTATTCTGGTGTCAACGGACCCAACCTTTACTCGCGCGAGGTGCCCTTGGCCGTGAGCGGCGGACCGATCCTCACCTTCACCGCCGATCCCGTGCAGGCGCGCACCATCGACCGGGAGGACATCCGCGACATCCGCCGCTGGTTCCGCAACGCTGTCCGCCGGAGCCAGACCGCCGGTTTCGACCTCGTCTGCTTCTACGGGGCGCACGGCTTCGGCATCCTCCAGCACTTCCTGTCCCGCGCCACCAATCAGCGGACAGACGAATACGGCGGCTCGCTCGAGAACCGGGCGCGCTTCCTGCGCGAAATCGTCGAGGACGCCCGGGAGGAGACTAAGGGCGCGCTGGCCGTTACGCTTCGCCTCTCCCTGCACGAGGCTGGCGCGATGGGCTTCTCCAACGCCGAGCTTCGAGACTTCATCGAGATGCACGGGGACCTTCCAGACCTTTGGGACCTCGCCCACGGCACCTGGGAGCAATGCTCCGGAACGTCGCGCTTCAAGCCCGAGGCCGCGCAAGAAGATCTGGTCCGCGGGATCAAGGCTCTTACCACGCGGCCAGTCGTGGGAGTGGGCCGCTTCACCAGTGCCGACGAGATGGTGCGGCAGGTCCGCTCCGGCGTGCTCGACTTCATCGGCGCGGCACGGCCCTCCATCGCGGACCCGTTCCTTCCCCGAAAGATCGAGGAGGGCCGCTTCGATGACATCCGCGAATGCATCGGCTGCAACATCTGCGTCAGTGGCGATATGACGGGCGGCATCTCGCGCTGTACGCAGAACACCGCCTTCATGGAGGAATGGCGAAAAGGCTGGCACCCTGACCGCGTGCGGCCCAAGGGTGTGTCCGAAACCGTGCTTGTCGTAGGCGCGGGTCCCACGGGGCTGGAAGCGGCCATGCAACTGGGACGGCGCGGCTACCGTGTGACACTGGCCGAGGCCTCCTCAGCCTTGGGCGGACGGGTGGCGCGCGAGCGGCGGCTGCCTGGACTGTCCGCCTGGGGCCGCGTGGCCGACTACCGGACGGGCCAGATCACGCCCATGCCGAATGTGGAGATCTACCTCGAAAGCGCGCTCACACCCGAGGACGTGCTGTCCCTGGGCTGCGAGCACGTCGCCATCGCTACGGGCGCGGAATGGCGGCGCGATGCGGTCGCGCGGTTTCACCTCGCCCCCATCCCGACCGACCCGGCCCTACCGGTCTACACGCCCGACGACCTCATGGCGGGGCAGGGACCTACCGGCGGGCGGGTGATGCTGTATGACGACGACCATTTCTACATGGGCTCGGTTTTGGCCGAGATGCTGGTTGCGCGGGGCTGCGCGGTCGATTTCGTCACGCCGGCGGCCATCGTCGCGGACTGGACGCGCAACACGCTGGAGCAGCCGACGATCCAGCGCCGTCTTTTGGAGATCGGCGTGACGCTGCACCTGTCGAGGGCCCCGCTGTCCGTCGGCCCCGACCGGGCGATCTTGGCCTGCACTTATACGGGGAGCGAGAGCGTCCTGGCTGCCGACGCGGTGGTCATGGTCACCTCGCGGCTGCCCAAGGACGGCCTCTACCATGCGGTGCGGGCGCTCGACTGGCCGGGGGCCGGGATTCGAAGCGTGAAGCTGATCGGCGATGCCGCCGCGCCCGGGCCCATCGCCTGGGCCACTTACGCGGGCCGCCGCTACGCCGAGGAGCTCGACGAGCCGGATCGTGGCGACGCGCTGTCGTTCCGGCGCGAGATCGCGGAACTGCTGCCCCACGTGCCCCTCACCCCGGCCTGACCCAAGGAGGTTCCGATGCTCGACCATTCTCACGACTCGTGGAAGGCCAAGGCCCAGGCGCTCCGCTTCCGCCATCGGGCCTTCATCGGAGGTCGCTTCGTTGATGCAGCAGGGGGCGGCACCTTCGACAGCATCAACCCGGCCACCGGCGAGGTGCTGGCCCAGGTCGCTGCCTGCGAGGCGGAGGACGTTGACCGGGCGGTGGTCGCCGCGCGCCGGGCCTTCGACTCCGGCGTCTGGTCTCGCGCCGCGCCGTCCCACCGCAAGGGGGTCCTGCTGAGGCTCGCCGGGCTGATCCGCGACAACCTCGAGGAGCTGGCCCTGCTCGACTCGCTCGATATGGGCAAACTGGTGAAGGATGCGGCGACCATCGACGTGCCCGGATCGGCTGGCATCTTCCAGTGGTATGCCGAAGCCATCGACAAGCTTTACGACGAGGTCGCGCCGACGGGGCAGGGAGACCTCGCGCTCGTGCGGCGGGTGCCCCTGGGGGTCGTGGGGGCGGTGGTGCCCTGGAATTTCCCCCTCGACATGGCGACCTGGAAATGCGCGCCGGCGCTCGCCGCCGGGAACTCGGTCGTGCTCAAGCCCGCGGAGCAGTCGCCCCTGTCGGCATTGCGTCTGGCGGAGCTGGCCGCCGAGGCCGGTGTGCCGGAGGGCGTGCTGAACGTCGTGCCGGGACTCGGCGCGACCGCCGGCCGGGCGCTGGGCCTCCATGGGGACGTGGACTGCCTCGCCTTCACGGGGTCCACCGCCACCGGCAAGCTCTTCATGCAGTATTCGGGCCAGTCCAACCTCAAGCCGGTCTGGCCCGAGACGGGGGGCAAGAGCCCGAACCTCGTCTTCGCGGATTGCGACAACCTCGACCGGGCCGCGGACATGGCGGCCTTCGGGATCTTCTTCAACCAGGGTGAGGTCTGCTCGGCCAACTCGCGGCTCTACGTGGAGCGATCCATCCGCGACGCCTTCGTCGAGAAGTTGGTGGAGCGCGCAGAGGCGGCCCAGCCCGGCGATCCGCTCGACCCCGCCTCGCGCATGGGCGCCATCGTGGACGAGCGGCAGACCCGGAAAATTATGAGCTTCATCGAGGGAGGCCGCGCGACGGCGCGCCTCGTGACCGGGGGGGAGCGGGTGAGCGTGGATGGCCGCGGCTGCTTCGTCGCTCCCACGATCTTCGAGGATGTGCGCCCCGACGACCCACTGGCGCGGGAGGAGATCTTCGGGCCGGTGCTGGCCGTGGTCCCTTTCGACACGGAGGAGGAGGCCGTGCGGATGGCGAACGACTCGCTCTATGGCCTCGCTGCTTCGGTCTGGACCGATGACCTGGGCCGCGCGCTGCGGGTGTCAGATGCGCTGCATGCAGGCACCGTATCCGTGAACACGGTGGATGCCCTTTCGGTGGGGACACCCTTCGGTGGCATGAAGCAGTCGGGCTTCGGGCGGGACCTGTCGTTGCATTCGCTCGACAAATACACCGCGCTCAAGACGGTCTGGATCAAGTACGGCGCGTGAAAAATGGACAGCCTCGACATCCTCGCCCGGCTTTTGGCGCATGACAGCGTGAGCCGGAATCCGAACCGCGCCCTGGTGGACGAGGTGGCGGCACTCCTGCGCGGGGCGGGGCTAGATCCGGTGATCCTGCCCGATGCCTCGGGCGGCAAGGCGAGCCTCTTCGTGACGGTCGGCCCCGCCGACCGCGCCGGGGTCATGCTGTCGGGGCACACCGATGTCGTCCCTGTGGAGGGGCAGGCCTGGACCGTACCACCCTTCGCGCTCACCCGGCGGGATGGGCGCCTCTACGGACGCGGGACCGCGGACATGAAGGGCTTCGTCGCCTGCGCGCTGCGGGCCGTGCTGGACGCCGCGCATCGCCCCTTGCGCACGCCCCTGCACCTCGCGCTGTCCTATGACGAGGAGCTGGGCTGTCTCGGCGTGGGCTCCCTGATCGGGATGCTCTCCCAGGCCCCGCAGCGCCCCCTCCTCTGCATTGTGGGGGAGCCCACGTCCATGCAGGTTGCCACCGGGCACAAGGGCAAGATCGCGCTTCGGGCCACCTGCACGGGGCGAGAGGCGCATTCCGCCCTCGCCCCGCTCGGCCTCAACGCCATCCACCTCGCGGCCGATCTCCTGTCCCGGCTCCGCGCGTTGCAGGAGCGGCTGGAGCGCGAGGGGTCGAGGGACGCCGACTACGACGTGCCCTACACGACCGTACATGCGGGCCGCATCGACGGGGGCGTCGCGCTCAACATCGTGCCGAACCGCTGCATTCTGGACTTCGAGATTCGCAACGTGGTGGAAGACGACCTCTCCGCGCTCGTAGCCGATCTGCGCGCAGAGGCCGCAACCATCGCCCAGGCAGCTCGCACCCACGCGCCGGAGGCCAGCATCGCGATCGAGGAGCTGTTCTCCTATCCGGGCCTGGGGACGCCCACGGATGCCGGGGCCGTGCGCTTCGTGCAGTCGCTCACGGGTGCCAACGGGACGATCAAGGTGGCCTTCGGGACCGAGGGCGGGCTCTTCTCCGAGCGGCTGGGCGTGCCCACGGTGATCTGCGGCCCGGGCTCCATGGCACAGGGGCACAAGCCCGACGAATACGCCACCGAGGAACAGATCGCCCGCTGCGACGCCATGCTTTCGCGGCTGCTTGATCGGTTGGAGGCCGGGCTCGACCAGATACCGGACGCCGCCTGAGGCGGAGCCGGGCCGGGGCAGGCGAGGCCTGGGTGCCGACACGGCAATGGCGGACATGGCGGGCGGCGAGGTCTTGGCAGGAGGCCTGACGATGTGCGGCATTCCTTCCGTTATGGCACGGAATTTTTGGATGGCAGGTTAACGGCCCCACCGATCAGTCCGTCCGGACGCCCGGAATCGACGTCGGGGTGACGAGCGCGCGGCAATGGGCCTCGAAGGCGTCGGTGACGCGGGTGGGGCGAATCCCCTGGAGCCGCGCCATCCCGAGGCGAAGCGCGCGGGGCCCCCCCGAGAGCGGGCGGTAGACCAGCGGCTTGCCGTCCGGCGCGAGCTCGGATGCCGGCCGGACGTTCACCAGAAGGAAGCCGAAGCCGTTGGCGACCATGGACCGCGCAAGCGCCATGTCCCGCGTGCGCTCCGCGATGCGGGGAGCGAGGCCCTCTGGTCCGAAGGCCGAGAGGAAATAGGCGGTGCTTCCGGGCAGATCGAGCAGAATCATCGGGTGGTCGGCGAGGTCGGCGGGCGTCACGGCGGGGCGACGGACCAGCGGGTGGTCGGGGGGCAGCGCGACATGGGGCGGGATGGGGGCGAGGGGCTCGAACCCGATGCCGGGCGGCACGTCGAGGTCGTAAGTCAAGCAAAGGTCGAGGGTGCCTTGCCGCAGTCCCTCCATGAGGCCCGCGTGGTCGCCCTCCACCTGCCGGACCTCGACCTCGGGGTGCTGGAGTTCGAAGCGGGCGCGCAGTTCAGGCAGGACCAGGGCAGAGAAGCTGGACAGGCAGCCGATGGACAGGGGGCCCGACACGCTGGAGCGCAGGTCGGCGGCGAGGACCACGACCCGTTCGGCCTGTCGGAGCGCGTCGCGAGCTGCCCCGACGATCCGGTGCCCCCCGGGCGTGAGCGCCAGGCCATGCGCGTGGCGCCTGTGGAAAAGTTGGACGCCGAGCTCGGCCTCGAGTTGGGCGACGGCGGTCGAGATCGACGGGGCTGAGATGTGGAGCCGCTGGGCCGCCTGGGCGATCGATCCTTCCTCGCCTACGGCGACGAGGTATTCCAGTTGGCGGAGGGTGACTCGGAGGGCCATGGCCCCGGTTGTCCCGCGAAGCGCGGCGGGGCTCAAGCCTCAGGGATCGCCGGGAACGCCATAGGAGGGAGACGCGGAGGGGTCGAGCGCCCGCTGGACATAGGCGCCCATCTGCGGACGGTACACGGCCCAGGCTGTGCCAAGGGCGGCGATGGGGTCATCCTCCGTCCAGTCAATGCGGAGGTCGGCCAGGGGCCAGGGCTGGTCGTCGACGAGGAGGAGCCCCGCGGAATGGACCGGCCCGGCCTCGCCGCCTGAATCCCGTCCGGCCGTTAGGGCCACCATCAGCCGGTCCCCTAGATGGCCTTGTGAGCCGTCGAAGGCGTCGAGCATGGCCTGGGGGACGCCCTCGTGGGACAGGAGGTTCCCGCCTGCCACCGCGTCCCGTCCCCTCGCCTCGGACCAGAGGCCGAGCGCGTGGACTCCCGAATGGATGGCCGGGGGGCCGTCGGTGCCGACCGCGAGAACCTGCCGCCACTCCATCGCTGCGCCGCCGCGCCTCAGGATCACGACGGCCTCCTCGGCGGTGGCGCCCTTCGCCATGAGGTCGAGGGCGCGCGGGCCGAGGCGAGGGTCGGTAACGTTCTGGCTGGCGACCGCGCCCACGCCGGCGCGGGCATGGGCGCATCGGGCCGCGACCGCGGGGGAGGAGGACGAGATCACCATCCCGAACATAACGGTGCGGGCGCAGCGCGCGACAAGGGAGAAGGTCATGACCCTAGTCCGGGATCACGGCGGTGGCGTCGATCTCCACCAGCCAGTTCGGGCGCGCCAGCGCCACCACGACGAGGCCCGTGGAGACGTAATGGATGCCGGGCAGCATCTCGCCTAAGGTCCGGTAGACCGGCTCGCGGTGGCGCACGTCGGTCAGGTAGATCACGAGCTTGCAGATGTGCTCGGGCTTCGCGCCGGCTTCGGAGAGGAGCTGGAGGATGTTGTCCACCGCCTTGCGCGTCTGTTCGGCCGGATCGTGGCTGTCGATGTCGCGCCCGGTGTCGAGGTCCTGCGGGCACTGGCCGCGCAGGAACACGGTCGTCCCCCGCGCCACCACGGCATGAGCGAGGTCGTTGGACAGGCGTTGTTCAGGGTAGGTGTCGCGGGTGTTGAAGGGGCGGATCCGGGTATGGGCCAAGGGGTCCTCGTGACGGTCAGGCGGTGAGCGGCGCGGGCGCGCGGGCGGCGATGCGATCGGCAATCTCGCCCGCGTCCCGCCAAGCGCCCCAGATGAAAGCGGAGCCGCGGCAGGTCAGCCAGGGGAGGCCCACGAACCAGAGCCCCGGCTGGGGGGAGGCGCCGCGGTCGTGGACGGGCCTGCCGGCCGCGTCGAAGGTGCCGGCCTTGAGCCAGCCGAAGTCGAAGGCGTAGCCGGTGGCCCAGATGATGGAGTGGATGCCGGCCGCCTGGAGGTCGAGGTCGAGGATCGGCTGGGACAGGCAGGCCGGGTCGGGAAAGGTGCGGCGCGCCTCGGCGTCCTCGGGGAGGTCGAGGCCGTGACGCGCGGCATGGGCGTCGGCTTCGTCGAGGACCGACAGGTAGTTCGCGTCGCCCCTCGCGATGTTAACCGCTAAGTCGGGGGCGAGGCGGAGGCGCCCGTCCGAGAAGCCCTCGGCGCGGCCGAGGAGGGTGATGCCCTCGTTTCCGAGGCGGCGGAAATCGATGGTCTCTCCTCCGCGGGCGCCGGAGACGGCGATGGTGACATGCTCTGTCCCGGGGGTGCGGGCTCGGGCGTCCCACTTGCCGAGAGCGCCGAGCCACCATGTGAAGTCGCGGCCCCGGTAGCGGCGGGGCGGACGGTCGTGGGGGCCTACGCAGAGATGGACGGCCCGGCCGGCGCGGTTCAGCTCGTCGGCGATCTGGGTGCCCGACGAGCCGGCGCCGACCACGAGGACGCCGCCTGCGGGGAGCTGGTCCGGGTTCCGGTAGGCAGCGGAGTGTATCTGAAATGGAACGGCGTCGCGCGGGACGAAGTCTGGCACGATGGGCCGCTGGAAGGGACCGGTGGCCGCCACAAGGTTTCGCACCTCGATAGGTCCCGCGGTCGTCTCGATGCGGAAACCCGCGCCCGAGGGCAGGGGACGTGCCTCGGTCACCTCGACGCCGCAGTGGATCGGGGCGGCGATGCGTGCGGCGAAGCATTCGAAGTAGGCGACGATCTGGTCCTTGGAGGCGAAAGCGTCGGGATCGAGGCCGTCGAACTCTTGCGCGGGGAAGCGATCGTGCCAGGCGGGGCCATTCGCCACGAGGGAGTCCCAGCGCTCCGACCGCCACCGTTCCGCTATCCGCTGCCGTTCCAAGACGAGGTGGGGCCGTTCGAGCCGGCCCAGATGCGCGCTCACGGCCAGACCGGCCTGACCGGCCCCGATGATGAGGGTCTCGACCTCTTCCACTGACATCCTGCCCCCTCAGCCATTGAGCCGAGCCCACCGCATTCGGGCCGACTCCGAACGCCAGTCTAGCGAAGCGACAGTTGGCGCGAAAATAGGATATGGCTTCGCCCCGGTTAGGCGCGCCCTAGGATCGGTGCTGTCCGACATCAGACGACCCGAGCCGGCGAGGATCCTGCCCCGATCTCCGGCGAGACGAGGAAAGAGAGCACCGAAGGCCAGCCGCGCGCGGGAGATCGGGCGCAAGCGGCGCCACGGCTGGGACCGCGGCTTTACCCCGCAGGAGGATGGCGTCTCCTCGATGCCAGATTCCGCGACGGCAAGCCGGGCGCTGGGCCCACACGCACCTTCTTCCGGCGCGGGCAAGAAGTCGCGGGCGGGGTCTGTCGAGGTCCTGCCGCTGACCGTCAGAACAGGTCGAGGTTTCGCAGAACCTCTGGCCAGCGGTCCAGCCTCTCGCGCGTTCGTTCCGGATCCCTCCCTGCCACGGAATGGGTGATGAGATTGAGCAGCGTGGCGAGAGGCCCCGTGCTTTCGAGAAAGGTCCCTACTTTCGTGGGGGCAAAAAAGACCAGCGGAGTGTGCCGCGCGGCCCACGTGTTGAGTTCGTCCGTCACGACGACGGCAGACATGCCCGCCTGCCGGGCCATCTGGACGATAGGCTCAGCCTGTCGGGCATAGGGAATGGTGTCGACCAGCAGCAGACAGTTCCGGGGCGCATGGCCTGGCGGGTGGATCCACTCGGCCAGGCCCGTATCGTGAGGCGAGACGAAGCGCACCGACGGCCGGACGATCGAGAGGCGCCGGGCGAAGTCCTCGGCCAGGCCCCGAACGGTCTGGAACCCTGTGACGAAGACATCGGACGCGCCCTCGAGGGCCAGGACAGCGTCGGTCCATTCCGGCCGGGCGATCTGCGAACCCAAGCCCAGCACCGCCTCGGCGTCCCGCTTGATCAGCGTCCCGATCTCCCCCTCCAGCAGGCGCAGGGTGCGTCCCACAGCGTCGAGGTGCAGGTTGGCCGCCGAGGCCTGGAGGTCTGTCTTTAGGGCGGGCAGTCCCTTGTAGCCCAGGCGGCGGAAGAACCGGCTCACCGTAATGGGGCTCACGCCCGTCTTGGCGGCGATGCTCGCTCCGGTTTCGAGGCCGATCGTGCCCTCGTTCAAGATGAGCCACTGCGCGATGGCTGCCTCTGATTTGGTCAGTTCTGGTCGAACTGCCCTGAGACGGGCAGAGAAGGAGGACTCCGGAGCCTTGGCGACCGAGCTGCTCATGCCATCTTTACATCATCATAGGGTGATTGTTAGCGTTCTGTCATTGGACCTAACACGGCCCGGACCTTCGCGCCAAGGTGGAACCGCCCCGAGCAGAGGGCGGCCACTGCTGAACCAATGGGGATGACACCATGATCGCACGATTGGCTGGACTCGCCTTTCTGGCCTCCACCACGGCGCTTGCGGCGCAGGACGCCGGCACGCTCGCGCTCTACAACTGGGGCGACTACATCAACCCCGAGGTCCTCCAGCGCTTCACGGAAGAGACGGGGATCGAGGTGACGCTGGACACCTACTCCTCGAACGAGGAGATGCTGGCCAAGATCCAGGCGGGCGCCACTGGCTACGACATCGTCTTCCCGTCCGTCCACATGCAGGACATCATGCTCCAGCTCGGCCTGCTGGAGCGGACGGGCATCAACGAGAGCCCGAGCTTCGCCAATATCGACCCGGCCTTCCTGCGCTCGTCCCAGGACCCCAACGGCGAGTACTGCCTGCCCTATGCCTGGGGAACGGTGGGCATCTACTACAACGAGGACGTGACCGGACCCATCGCCGGCTGGGAGGATTTCTTCGCCATCCCCGAGCGGACCGGCGGCAAGATCAGCCTGCTCGACGACATGCGCGAGGTCATGGCGATCGGCCTCATCATGACCGGCGCCTCGGTCAACTCGGCCGACCCGGCCGAGATCCAGGCCGCAACCGACTACATCCTGTCCCACAAGGAAGACGTGACCGCCTTCACCTACGAGAGCATGGCGCTGATGTCCTCGGGGGATCTGGCTGCGGCGCATTTCTTCGTGGGCGGCAACGTGTTCTTCACCGAGACGCCGAACATCAAGTACGTCATCCCCGCCGAGGGCGGCACGATGTACCAGGAGAACATCTGCGTCCTCGCCTCGGCGCCGAACAAGGAGGCGGCCATGCGCTTCCTCGAGTTCTACCTCCAGCCCGAGATCGCGGCCCTGAACGTGGCGCAGCAGTTCAACGGCACGCCCAACGTCCCCGCCAACGAGCTCACGCCGGAGTTCATCCAAGGGAACCCCAACATCAACGTGCCCCCCGAGACGATGGAACGTCTCCAGATATTCGAGGACCTGGGTGCCGCGCTGCGCGCCTATGACCGCGCCTGGAATACCATCCGGACTGTGCAGTGAGACAGAGGAGGGCGGCCTTGGAAGGCCGCCCGTGCGACCGGGGGCTTCGATGACGGCACTTCTCGAGATCCGCGGGGCGCGGCGGCGCTTCGCCACGCCCGAAGGGGGCCATATCGCCGCTCTCGACGGCGTAGACCTTGATGTCGGGGGCAACGAGTTCGTCACGCTCCTGGGCCCATCCGGCTGCGGCAAGACCACGCTTCTTCGCGCCATCAGCGGCTTCGAGCAGCTCGATGGGGGCTCCGTCCGGCTCGATGGCGCGGATCTCGGAGCGCTGCCGCCCTTCCGGCGGCCTTTGAACACGGTATTCCAGAGCTATGCCCTGTTCGGGCACATGACGGTGGCGCGGAACGTGGGCTACGCACTCGAGGTCCGGGGCGTGGACCGCGCGACCTACGAGCGGGAGGTGGGCCAAGCGCTGGAGAAGGTCGGCCTGTCGGGGATGGGCGCGCGCAAGCCCTCTCAGCTTTCGGGCGGGCAACGGCAGCGGGTGGCCCTGGCACGGGCGATCGTCGCGAAGCCCAGGCTCCTCCTGCTCGACGAACCGCTGTCGGCGCTCGACCGCAACCTGCGCCAGCAGATGCAGCTCGAGCTCAAGGACCTCCAGCACCGCCTGGGCATCGCCTTTGTCTTCGTGACCCACGACCAGGAGGAGGCGCTGACGATGTCCGACCGCGTGGTCCTGATGCGTGCAGGCCGGATCGAGCAGCAGGGCAGCCCCCGCGACATCTACCGCCGCCCTCGCAGCCGCTTCGTGGCCGAGTTCATCGGCGAGACCAACCTTTTCTCCATCACGGTCGAGCGGATCGAAGGCGGGCTCGCGGTCGGGCGCACGGCACAGGGCCTCGCGCTGTGGCTTCCGGCGGCGGGCCTGCGGCCGGGGCAATCGGCCGTGGCCGCGCTCCGGCCGGCCGACTTCACGCTAGAGGACGGCGACATCGCGGGTCAGGTCTCGCGATCGGTCTACTTGGGCTCGGACCTGCACCTCTTCGTCAGGCCCAACGCGGGCGGCCCCGAGATCCGCGTCACCGCGCGCGACCGGGCAGGGGCCCCGGAGGTGGGGACGCCGGTCAGCCTCGGCTACGATCCCGCCGCGGCCCATGTCTTGGAGGAGGCGTGATGGCGGCCCCGCGCGAAAGGATCGTGCTGGCCGTCCTCCTGGCGCCGGCAACGCTGATCCTGGGCGTGTTCTTTCTTCTGCCGCTTCTCATCGTCGCGCTGTTCTCGGTCCTGATGCCTGGGCTTTACGGCGGCGTGGAGTGGGCCTTCTACCATTGGAACTACGGGCGGATCTTCGGCTGGGCCGACGGGCTGATGGAGATCTTCGAGCCCATCTACCTTCAGATCCTGCTGCGCTCGCTTGGCTTTGCGACCCTCACGGTCCTGCTCTGCCTCATCCTCTGCTACCCGGTTGCGTTCTGGATGAGCCGTCTTCCCGAGCGGTGGCGGCTCCTGTTCCTGTTCCTCGTGACGCTGCCCTTCTTCTCGAGCCTGATCGTCCGGCTCTACGCCTGGCTCCTGATCCTGCGGCCCTCGGGCCTCCTCAACCAGGGGCTCCTGGCGCTCGGGGTCGTGGATGCGCCGCTGGATATCCTCTATACGCCGGCCGCAGTCGTGCTGGGCATGGTGTACATCATGGTTCCCTTCATGTTCCTGCCGCTCTTCGCGGCGGTGGACAATCTCGACCGCAGCCTGGTCGAGGCCTCCTTCGACTTGGGCGCGACGCGGGCGCAGACCTTCCGAAAGGTGATCCTGCCACAGACCCTGCCGGGGATCGTCGCGGGCTCGGTGATCGTCTTCATCCCCTCCGTGGGCAACTTCATCGTCCCGGACATCCTGGGCGGGGCCAAGGGCCTGATGATGGGCAACCTGATCGAGCAGCAGTTCCTGTCGGCCCGCAACTGGCCCTTCGGCTCGGCCCTGGCCATGGTCGTCATGTCGGTCGTGCTCATGGTGCTTCTCACCATGGTGGCGCGATCCCGACGGGTGAGGGGCTGAACGATGCAAAGCCGCCTGGGCTGGGCCGTCCTGACGATTGTCGCGGTCCTGTTCTTCGTCTTCATCTACGCGCCCCTCCTTGTCATCGTGGTCACCTCGTTCAACGCCAACCCGGTGAACATGCTGATCTGGGACGGCTTCACGCTCGACTGGTACCGTGGCCTCCTTGGCCTCGGGGAGCGGGCGACCGATGTGAGCAACCGCGCCCTCTACATCGAGAGCACTGACCAGCTCCTCGCAGCAGTTCGGAACTCGCTCACCGTGGCCGCCGCCACGACGGCGATCTCGACCGTTGTAGGGACCGCCACGGCTCTCGCGTTGGCGCGGCACAGGTTTAAGGGCCGAGGGGTCTACAGCGGCGGCCTGCTGCTGCCCATGATGATGCCCGACATCGTGCTGGGGATCGGGCTCCTGATCTTCTTCGTCACGATCGGGATGCAGCTCTCGCTTCTGACGATCATCATCGGGCACTGCACGTTCCTGATCTCCTACGTTTACCTCATCGTCCAGGCACGGCTCGCGGGTCTCGACCCCGCGCTTGAGGAGGCCTCGGCCGATCTGGGAGCCTCGGAATGGACCACCTTCCGGAAGGTGCTCCTTCCGCAGCTCGCGCCGGGGATCCTGGGCGGGGCGCTGCTGGCCTTCGTGATCTCCATGGACGACCTCGTCATCACCTACTTCATCGCAGGGACGGGCAGCACGACCCTTCCCGTATACATCTTCGGGATGATCCGCCGCGGCGTGAAGCCCGAGATCAACGCCATCGCCACGATGATCATCCTGGCCTCGATCCTGATCGCAGCCCTGGGCCTGTGGCTGCGCAGCCGAAAGACCGACTGATATGATGCGTCCCCGCGCCCGCGACCTCGGGCTGCCCTTTCCCGGCGAGCCGGGCCCATTCAACGCCATCACCGACGTCCCGGGCGTGGAGGTTGGATTCTGCACCCTCACGGATCTGTCGCGCCGGATGCGCACGGGCGTGACCGCCGTCCTCCCGCGCGGGAGGTTGCCCGAGCCGCAGCCCGTCTGGGCCGGGCACTACTCGCTCAACGGCAACGGCGAGATGACGGGCACCCACTGGATCGACGACGCCGGCTACTTCATGGGGCCGGTCCTCATCACCAACACGCATGGGGTGGGGGCGGCCCATACCGGCGCTACCCGCTGGATGATCGACACTTATGCCGACTTTTTCCGGAACGGCCATGCCTGGGCCATGCCAGTGGTGGCCGAAACCTATGACGGCGTCCTGAACGACATCAACGCCATGTTCGTCGAGCCGCATCACGCCGTCGCCGCAATCGAGGACGCGCGGACTGGTCCCGTCGCCGAGGGATCGACCGGCGGCGGCAACGGCATGATCGCCTACGAGTTCAAGGGCGGCACCGGGACGGCCTCGCGGCGCGTAGTCATTGGCGGGGAAACCTACACGATCGGCGCGCTCGTGCAGGCCAATCACGGGCTCCGGCCGTGGCTGACGATTCTGGGGCAGCCTGTGGGGCGGCTCATGCCCGAGGGCGCGCTCTACAGCACGGAGATGGGGTCGATCATCGTTCTGCTCGGCACGGACGCGCCGGTGTCGGGCCTTTCACTTCGGGCGCTCGCCAAGCGCTCGGCCATTGGGATCGGCCGGGGTGGCACCCCGGGCGGGAACAATTCGGGCGACATCTTCCTCGCCTTCTCAGTCGCCAATCCCGGCCCGATGCCCCAGCGGGCGGCGGTCCTCCAGGACGTGCGTCATCTCAACGGCGAATACCTCGATCCTTTGTACCTTGCCGGCGTCGAGGCCATCGAGGAAGCCGTGGTCAATGCCCTAGTAGCAGGAGAGGACGTGGAGGCCGTGAAGCCCGCGGGCAGGATTTGCCGTGCCCTTGATGCAGAAGGCTTGGCCAAGCTGTTCACCTCCGCCTGACCTTTAGACGAGGAAGGCTGATCCGACGGTGGGGGCCGAAGTCATTCCTACAATCCTGTTGACTCAGCAGGATTTTCGCCCGATTCCGGTGCGCCTCCAGCGATGTGCCTCAAGGTGTGCGGTACCTTGTGCACTGGTTCAAGCGGCTCTTCTCGGGTGCCCGCGACAGTTCAGTTGCTAGAGACGCCCGCCGCATACGCACGTGCATGGAAGGTAGTCGCCTGATCATGTGATGTCCAGCGTTGCGGGCGAAGGTTCAAATCCTGCCCCCGCAACCATTCGAACCTCTGTAACACCAAGTGGTGAAGGTTCGTTTCTGCTGGTTCGAACGGTGCGGCGGAGCCGAGGCGCGCGACCAGTGTTGCGTCAGCTTATGGCGAACATGCGACGTCTGTCCTGAGTTCGCTCTGGCCTACTTCTTCTCTCGTCGACTAGGCAGAAGTGCTGTTAGGACTTCGGGCGGGGCGGGGCGACGCCACACCGTCTGGAAACTCTCGGCGACATTGGCGCGCGTCACGGGAACGCCGGGCAGGGCTACCCAGTCAGGTGTGAGTTGCCCGAGCATGGCCAGGATCGCCGTCTGCGCCGCGATCACGCCCTGATAATGAGGCTGCTGCGCAGCGACGGCCACGACCGGACCGCCTCGGGCCAAGCTTGCCGCGACGTCTCGTCCCAAGTCGATCGTGGCGACCGGGCCTGACCAGCCATGTCGCGCCAGAGCGGACAGCGCCTCGCGCCCCGGGGTGTCCCAGACGACGAAAAGACCGGCGAGGGACGGATGCGCGGTCCAAAGCGACAGGGCTGTCTCGCCGGCGACCCGGATGGAGCCGAAGCGCGCGGTCCGCAGCGTGACGTCCGGCCGCTCCCGCCGCATCCACCGGCCGAAGGCGAGCTCGCGCTCGTTGGTCGCAAAGAAGTCGGCGTCGTAGCCCAGTACGCCGATCTCAGCGCCCTTGGACAGGTGCGGCGCCAGGAGCTCGGCCGCGATGCGCCCCAAGCCCGAGTTGTCGGCGGAGACCAGGGCCACGTAGTCCTTGCCGGGCAGGAGACCCGTGGGCACGTTGTCGAGGAGGACGAGCGAGATTCCGGCCGCGGATAGCCGCGCATGAGCCGCGGCCACGGCGGCGTTGGCCACGGGCAGGGAGATCACCGCGTCGGGGGCCTCGTGCAGCACGCGGTCGAGGGCGGCGATCTGCGCCTCGGGCGAGAAGCCGCAGTCCACGACCTCGATCACCGCCGTGCCGCAGTCGCCCAAAGTCCCGGCGAGGCCCTGGAGCTGCTGGCGCGCGAAGTCGCTCTCGAGCGTGTGCATGACGATGGCGACGCGGAAGCCCTTCTTCCGGGCCGCGTCGATGTCGGCGGGGGCAAGGGCCACGCGCTGCGGCGGCGAGGCGCGCTCGCCATGGGGGCCGAGACCGGCGATCGACATGGATGTCCTTCCCTCAGGTCCGGTCATTGCGGGGAGCGGCCGGCTTGGCGGGTGCGGGAGGCGGGTCCTCGAGGCGATCGCGCAGCGCCGCGAAGCCCGGGTGGGCCATCGGGCGGCCCTGGAGGACCCAGTCTTTCAGCATCGGTGGGGCGAAGAGGCCTTCCACTGCCACCATTGCAGCCCCCACAAGGCCCGCCGAGCTGCTCATCTGCGACCGCACGATCCGGAGGTCGCGCGTCACCAGAGGATGGGACGCGCCATAGACCGCCTCGCGCACCGCCGCGAGGAGGATATCATTCGACTGGGCCACCGATCCCGAGAGAACGATGATCTCGGGATTGAGGGCGTTGGCCAGGGTCGCCACGACATGGCCGATGAGGCGACCGCTCTGGGAGAGGATCTCCATGGCCGTCCGGTCGCCCATCTGGGCGGCCTGGCTGACCTCGGCGGCACTGAGCGCGCCGTGGCGGCGATGGAGGTCGGCCAGCAGCGTGCTCCGGCCCTCCTCGGCGGCGGCCTGTCCCTCGCGGGCGATCATCTCGGAGCCGGCGAGCGCGTCGAGCGTGCCGGTCCGCTCCCCGGTCTGGACGGGGAGCTGCCCGATCAAACCCGCCGCCCCCATCGCGCCGCGCCAGAGCCGCCCGTCGCAGACGAGCCCGGCCCCGATGCGCTTGCCGACCTTGACGAACAGCATGGCCGTGCAGCCAATCCCGGCGCCACCATGGAGCTCGCCCATCGTCATCGTCTCGACGCTGGAGCGCATCCAGACGGGGGCACCGTAGCGCCGCACGAGGGTCTCCACGAAGAAGGTGCCCTCCCAACCCGGCAGGATCGGCGGCGTCTCGGTGAGGAAGGTCCCTCCGGCCTCGGCGACGGGGGCCGGCACGGAAAGGGAAACCGCCCAGGGAGCGGCGCCCGGCCCGCTCTGGCGCGACAGGATCCAGTCGAAGAGCGAGGTCACGCGGTCGAGGATCGCCGCCGCGGGCTCCGTCAGGTCCACGGGCTCGTGGTGCTCCATGAGGAGGCGGCCGGACAGGTCCGCGATGCCCACACCCAGCGCCGTCTGGTCCAGCGTCGCCACCAGCACGCGCCCCCTGTCCGCCGCGAAGCGGACTAGGCGCGGCGCCCGGCCCCCCGTCGCTGCGCCGAGTTCGCTCTCGTCCACGAGGCCCAGCTCGGTCAGGAGCGCCAAGCGGTCGGCGACGATCGCCCGGCCGAATTCGCCCACCCGCTCGATCTCCTGGCGGGTGGTGGCTTGGCCAGTACGCACGAGATTGAGGATCTCGATCACGCTTCCGCTGGCGGTCTCGGAGCCGCGGGGACGGCCCCGGCCGCGCGAGCGCGTCCCTTCATCCTCACGGTCCAGCGCCTGCATCCGAGCCTCCCTGGTCCGGAAGCGATAAAAGCTTCGCTTCGGTTCTGCAATCTCAAACTTATGTTGAAGATAGGCATAAGGTGGCCGGCATATGCTCCATAAAGGTTGACCTGATCCGATTCGCGACGTAACAACCGTAACAACGGGACAACGAAGCGGGGGGAGGCGCCGAGATGACCGAGTGGAAGCTCGCCTATCATGCGAACTGCTGGGGCGCGCTGGGCGGGAACGCCGTCGGCGTGACCTCGATCACGCAGCTCAGCTATCGCACCTTCGGCGAGATGGACCGCGCCTTCTCGGACATCGCGGCGGCGGGCTACGAGGGCGTCGAGGTCTTCGACGGCAACCTCCTCGACGTGCCAGCTGCCGAGATGCGTCGGCTGCTGTCCGACGCGGGGCTGACCTTGGTCGCCACCTATGCGGGCGGGAATTTCATCTTCGACGACATCCTGCCCGAGGAGCTGGCCCGCGTCACCCGCGCCGCCGACCGTGCGGCCGAGCTCGGCGCGCCGCATCTCGTGGTCGGCGGGGGCGCCAAGCGCTTCGAGGGGACCCGCGACGGTGACTATGCGAAGCTTGGCGCGGCACTCGACCGCGTGAAGGAGATCGCTGAGGTGCGGGGGCTCAGGGCGCACTACCACCCGCATCTCTCGACCATCGTCGAAGGGCCGCAGGAGGTGCACCGCATCTTCGGGCTGACCTCGATCGACTTCTGTCCCGACACCGCGCACCTTGCCGCCGCCGGTGGCGACCCGGCGCGGCTGATCCGCGAGCTGCGCGACCGCATCTCCTATGTGCACCTCAAGGGCTTTCAGAAGGAGCCCTTTGCCTTCACGCCGCTCGACCGCGGCGATGTGCCCACGGGCCCGATCCTCGAGGCGCTGCGCGAGGCGCGTTTCGCGGGCTGGGTCTGCACTGAGCTCGACGCCTGGCCGGATCCGGCCGAGGGGGCGCGGCTCAGCATGGATTACCTGAAGCGGGCCTGACGGCCCAACATCCCCGGCATCGCCGGGTCTCTGGGAGGAGACGACAATGATGAACCGACGCACCCTGCTGGGCGGGGCGGCGCTGCTCGCCCTTGTGCTGGGCGCGCTGCCGGCGGCGGCCGATCCGGCCGAGGCGCTGGCCGCGCTCCAAGACCAGGTCCTGTCCACCGGCCCGAACGGCGAGGAGCCGACCGCCGCCTCCGAGGTGACTCTGACCGACGAGGAGATCGAGCAGATCAAGGGCATGGGCGCCACCGCCGCCATTGTCCTTCACTACGGCGGCAACGACTGGTCGCGCGCCCAGGTCGCGGGCCTTCAGGACCAGTTCGCCAAGATGGGCATCGAGGTTATCGCCGTGACCGATGCGGGCTTCAAACCCGAGACGCAGGTGGCGAACCTCGAGACCGTGATGGCGCAGGCGCCCGACATCATCGTCTCAATCCCGACCGACCCAGTTGCCACCGCCTCTGCCTACCGCGCCGCCGCTGAGGCGGGCGCCAAGCTCGTCTTCATGGACAACGTGCCCCAGGGCTTCACCGCCGGGACGGACTACGTATCCTCGGTCTCGGCCGACAACTACGGCAACGGCGTGGCCGCCGCGCATCTGATGGCGCAGGCGCTGGGCGAGGAGGGCGGCGAGATCGGGGTCATCTACCATGCAGCCGACTTCTTCGTGACGCGCCAGCGCTACGACGCCTTCAAGGCGACGATCGAGGAGAACTATCCCAACATCCAGATCGTCGCCGAGCAGGGGATCGGCGGGCCCGACTTCACGGGCGACGCCGACAAGGCGGCCTCGGCGATGCTGACCTCGAACCCCAACCTCAAGGGCATCTGGGCGGTCTGGGACGTGCCGGCCGAGGGCGTGCTGTCGGCCGCCCGCGCGGCGGGACGGGACGACATCGTGATCACCACAATCGACCTGGGCGAGAACGTCGCGATCTCCATGGCGCAGGGCGGGCCGGTCTACGGGCTCGGTGCGCAGCGGCCCTTCGACCAAGGCGTGACCGAGGCGATCCTCGCGGGCTATGCGCTCCTGGACAAGGAGGCGCCGGCCTTCGTGGCGCTGCCAGCGCTGCCCGTGACCAAGGACAATCTTCTCGAAGCCTGGGAGACCGTCTACCACGCGCCCCCGACCGAGAACGTTACGGCCTCGATGGGTCAGTGATCCCTGCCAGCGGGCGGACATGAACGATCCGCTCGCTCCCCTTCCCCTTCCGGAGATATCCCGATGACCCGCGTCATGAACGTCGCCATGATCGGCGGCGGTTTCATGGGCAAGGCGCACGCCATGGCCTACGCCTCTATGCCCATGTTCTTCTGGCCTGCCCCCGCCATTCCCCACCGCAAGATTGTCGTGGACGTTACCGACGCGGCTGCCGAAGCGGCGCGCGAGCGGTTCGGCTTCGAGGAGGCCTCTTCGGACTGGCGGGCCGTGGTGGAGCGCCCCGACATCGACGTGGTGGACATCTGCACGCCCAACAACGTCCATGCCGAGATCGCCATCGCCGCGGCCAAGGCGGGCAAGCACATCATCTGTGAGAAGCCGCTGGCGCGGACGATCGAGGAGGCCCGCGCCATGGCTCAGGCCGTGCGCGAGGCGGGCGTCATCCACATGGTCGCCTTCAACTACCGCCGCACGCCCGCCGTGGCGCTCGCCAAGAGGTACATCGAGGAAGGCCGGGTCGGCCGCATTCTCAACTTCCGCGGCACCTACCTCCAGGATTGGTCCGCCGATCCTGACGGCCCGCTCTCCTGGCGCTTCCAGAAGCGGATCGCGGGCTCGGGAACGACGGGCGACATCGCGACCCATGTCGTGGACCTCGCCCACTACCTCGTGGGGCCGATTGCCGAGGTGAACTCGATGGTCCACACCTACGTCAAGACCCGGCCGATCCAGCAGGGCGGGGTGGACAAGCTCGGCGCCTCCGAGAAGTCGGCCACCGCCGAACGGGGCGAGGTGGACGTGGACGACGAGGTGATCTCCATGCTCCGTTTCGAGAACGGCGCGGTGGGCTCCCTTGAGGCGTCCCGCAACGCCTGGGGCCGGAACAACTTCATCACGTTCGAGATCCACGGCACCGAGGGCTCGATCCACTTCAACTACGAGCGCCGCGACGAGCTCCAGGTCATGTTCCGGAACGACCCGGCCGATGCCCGGGGCTTCCGCACCATCTACACCGGCCCGGCGCATCCCTATGGCGAAGGGCTCTGGCCCATTCCGGCCCTCGGCATTGGCTACTCCGAGACCAAGATCGTTGAGTGCCGCGACTTCTTCGCTGCCATCGCCCAGAACAAGCTGCCCTCGCCCAACTTCGAGGACGGACTCAGGACCGAGTATGTGGCCGATGCGCTCCTGCGGTCCGGCGAGACTGGGCACTGGGAGCGGGTCGAGGGGGCGGCTGGCACCGAAAGGCAGTGGACGAGGGCGCAAGCCTGATCCTCGCAAGACTTCACAGAACCAACAGGAGGAGGCCCACCATGAAAGCGAGTTATATCAGCCTAAGAAGTAGGTTCACGGCGAGCACGGGTATCGCGCTGTGCTTGGCTGGCCTGCCCGCTGCGGCCGATACTGCGCTGCCCACCGTCGAAGGCCCGATCCCCGAAACCGAGACCTCGCAGATCTTTACGACAGGCGGTACTGATCTTGCCGCGCATGGTTATGAGATCGCCGAGTACCTCGTATCGGGCGAAGCGAACGTCTACAACTGGGGTTCGGACGGTGCGGCCGAGACGCCGCAGGTCGTTGTGCCGGATGCGCCTTACACCACACGGATGATTATTCGCCGCCCGTCCAATCCGCAGGACTTCAGCGGCACGGTCTGGGTCGAGTTGAACAATCCCTCGCGTGGCTGGGACGTTGAGGTGCAGTGGCCGGTCCTCCAGGACAAGGTCATGCGGGACGGTGACATCTGGGTTTCTATCACTGCCAAGCCCAACGTCATCGCCTCGCTTCAGCGCATTGACCCTGAGCGCTACGGCCGCCTGTCGATGGCGAACCCTGTCCCGGCCGAGGAGCAAGCCTGCGGGCTGCTGCCCGATGACGAGGGCTACGACGAGAACCTGTCCCGCCTCTACGAGAACGGCCTTGTCTGGGACATGATCAGCCAGATCGGTGCGCTGGTGCGGGATGGTTCGGAGGGTTCGCCCTTTGCGCGCTATGACGTCGAACATGTCTACGGGACAGGCGAGTCCCAGACAGGGTTCTTCATCAACACCTACGTCAACAACTTCGCCAATGATGCGACCCTGGCGGATGGACGCCCGGTCTACGACGGGTTCGTGTCGGCTTCGGGCGCGGGGCGGACGGTCCCGATCAGCCAATGCGTCGAGGCGATGCCCGTGGACGACCCGCGCGGGCAGCTTCCGGCCACGCATGCACCGTTCATCCGTGCCGACGCACAGGGCGATGTCTTCTTGCTTGGTAGCTACAGCTGGCGCCGTGAGGATAGCGACGATCCGAAAGCGGGCTACCGCCTCTACGAGATCGCTGGTGCCCCGCACGGACCAGCCTTCATCACCAACTACCAGCCCGATCCTGAAGCGATCAAGAGAGCGGGCAACCTGCCGACGCAGGTGGCCTACGAATACGGCGGCGCGGAAGCCACGGCGAACCACCTTCCGCGTCAGTACCTTGAGGCGGCGATGTACGCCAACCTCGAGCGTTGGGTTGAGGATGGCACGCCGCCGCCCAAGGCTGAGCCCATTGCTACCAAGCCCGGCACGTCCGAGACCCTGTTCGGTGACACAATCGATGCGACGTTCGCCACCGACGAGCATGGAAATGTCCTGGGCGGGGTGCGCAGCCCTTACCTCGATGTGCCCACGGCGACCTATTACGAGAGTGCGACCCCGACTGAGGGGCTGCCCTACGCCTGGTCCTTCGGCCACCAAGAGGACTTCGGCACCGCCAAGCTGCACCAACTCTATGGGGTGGTCGGCGCCCATCAGAACTACCTCGAGCAAGTCAAAGAATCGGTCGAGGCGCTGCAAGCCGAAGGATGGCTGCTGCCCGAAGATGCGGCAAGGATCGTCACCGAGGCGGAACTGAAGCCCGTTCCCTGAGGCAATGAGGAGGCCGCGCCTCGGCGTGGCCTCCTGCCATTTTCAACAGAGGCCATCATGACGGATTTAGCTTACGGTACCAAGTCTGGTCCTGTCAGCAACGTGGCCGCCGCGCCTGCGGCCGTCCGCATGACAAGCATCTCCAAATCGTTCGGCGGCGTCCGCGCCCTCGACGGGGTGGACTTCGAGGTGCTTCCGGGTGAGGTCCACGCCCTGCTCGGCGGCAACGGCGCGGGCAAGAGCACGATCCTCAAGGTGCTGAACGGCGTCCACAAGCCGGACGCCGGCACCGTCGAGGTCAACGGTCGGGTCCTCACCGCGCACACGCCCGAGGAGTCCCGCGCCGCCGGCATCGCGATGAACTACCAGGAGATGAGCCTCATCCCGACGCTCACCGTCGCGCAGAACGTCTTCCTGACGCGCGAGGCACGGACGGGGCAGGGCCTCATTGATGACAAGGAGGCCGAGCGGCTCACGGCCCAGATCTTCGACCTGCTCGAGGTGCAGGTCGATCCCCGCGCCCGCGTGGGCGACCTTGGCGCGGGCCAGAAGCAACTGACCGAGATCGCCAAGGCGATCGGCAAGGACGCCAAGGTCTTGGTCCTCGACGAGCCCTCGACCGCGCTCGCCGTGTCGGACGTTGAGCGGCTCTTCATCTTCCTGCGCAAGCTCAAGGCCAAGGGCGTGGCTATCATCTATGTCAGTCACCGCATGGACGAGATCGCCCGCATCGCCGACCGCGCCACGATCCTGCGCGACGGGCGGCACGTCATCACCGCGCCGCTCTCGGAGCTGCCTATCGACAAGATGATCGAGCACATCGTCGGCAAGAGGTCCAAGGGGCTGGCCGACGTGGTGCGAAGCGACATGGCCCGGGGCGAGGTGCTCCTCGAGCTCAAGAACGTCACCGGGCTGCACAAGCCCGACAACCTCAGCCTCGCGGTCCACCGGGGCGAAGTCGTGGGCCTCGCCGGGCTCCTGGGCTCGGGCCGCTCGGCCACGGCGCGGGTGATCTCCGGGGTGGAGCCCGCCATCCGGGGCGAGATCCTGGTGAAGGGGCAGCCTGTGACGCTGCGCAAGGCCGGTGACGCCATTGCGGCAGGCGTGGCGCTGGTCCCTGAGGACCGAGCGCGGCAGGGGGTGATCCCCGCCCACTCCGTGGCCTCGAACCTGACGCTTGGCATCCTAGACCGACTCCAACGGGGAGGGCTCGAGGATCGCGCCAAGGTTCGCGAGGTTGCCGACGCACAGATTGCCCGTCTGTCGATCAAGACTGCGAGTCGCGACCACGCGGTCTCGACCTTGTCAGGCGGCAACCAGCAAAAGGTGGTGATCGGGAAGTGGCTCGCGCTCGACCCCGACGTGCTCGTGCTGGATGAGCCCACGGCGGGTATCGACATCGGATCCAAGTCCGAGATCATCCGGCTGGTGCGAGACCTCGCGGCCCAGGGCAAGGCTATCGTCTTCATCTCGTCCGAGCTTTCCGAGCTTCTCGTCGCCTGCGACCGGATCGTCGTCATGGCCGACGGGCGCGCCCACTTTGACCGGCCGCGCGCTGCCTTCGACGATCCTGAGGTGCCTGAGCACGACTCCGGGCACCGGCTTCAGGCCGCCGAGCGCAAGCTGCAAGTTGCCATCCAGCAGGCCCTGACCGCAGGGCAGGAGAGGTCCCATGTCTGACGCATCCCTCGCCGCCCGCAAGGGTCGCGCACCCAGCCCGTTTTTTGCCAACTGGCGGCAGTACATCATCTACATTGGATTCGTTGTCATCTTCCTCGTCTTCGCGGCGACGCTGAACGACAAGGGGTTCCTGAACCCCAACAACCTCCTCAATATCGTCCGCCAAACGGCGATGATCGCGGTAATGGCCATCGCCATGACCTTCGTCCTCTCGGCGGGCGAGATCGACCTTTCGGTGGGCGCGGTCGCAGGTCTGACCACGGTGACGGTCGCTATGGCCATCGCGGCGGCCGGGCCGGTGGCAGGCGTGCTTGCCGGGCTGGCCACGGGGCTCGCGGTGGGCATGTTCAACGGCTGGCTCACCACGCGGATCGGTATCCCGTCCTTCCTCACGACGCTCGCGATGATGGGCATCGCCAAGGGCGTCGCCATGTGGATCTCGGACACGGCGGCCGTGCCGATCTTGTCGCCCGGCTATTCCTGGATCTTCGGCGGGGGCTCCATCGGTCCCATCCCGGTCCTCCTCCTTTGGACGTTGATCCTGGGCGTCGTTGGCCACGTCGTGCTGCGCCGCACGGGCTTCGGGCGGCGGGTGCTTGCCACGGGGGGCGGTGAGACGGCCGCGCGCTACTCGGGGATCGACACGCGCTCCGTGAAGTTCCGCGTCCTCGTCATTTCCTCCATGGCGGCAGCGCTCGCGGGGATGCTCTATGCGGGCCGCCTCCAGTCCGGGCGCTTCCAGCTTGGCGAGGGGGACGAGCTGTCGGTCATCGCGGCCGCCGTGCTGGGGGGCACGAGCCTCTTCGGCGGGATGGGGACTGTGATCGGCACCATCGTCGGGGCTCTGATGATCGGGCTCATCAACAACGGGCTTATCCTGATGGGCCTCGACTTCAGCCAGCAGCTCATCGCGCGGGGTGGGATCATCATCCTGGCCGTGGCGCTCAGCCAGAAGAAGTCCTGATCATGGTACCTGTCACGATCATCGGAACGGTGGTGGCGAAGCCCGAGACGCGCGAGGAGCTGGAGCGGCTCCTCGCCGCGCAGGTCGAGCCCACGCGGGCCGAGCCGGGCTGCCTCAACTACGACTTCCATGCCGACGCTGAGGATCCCTGCACCTTCGTCTTCTACGAGAACTGGAGGAGCCAGTCCGATCTCGACGCGCATATGCTCATGCCGCACCTCTGGCCACTCGTCTCACAGATCGACCGGCTCCTCGCCCAGCCCGTGGAGATCCGGCACCTGACCATGTTGAGCGAGATGGCCTGAGCTGGGCCGAACGGTATTGAGGCTCAGTGGGATCAGGCCCGAACAATCATTCGGACCCTCGTTGAGTAAGTATCAAGGGCTCGTTGGTCTAAGGGCTGAATGGCCCTCGGCGCAGACGAGTCAGCCAGAGAGTGCGAGCTATTGGATCCCTGCGGCCCGGAGTCCCTTGAGATAGGCTGGGTTCCGTTCCGCCACGGCGGGTGGCACGCTGGCAGCCAGCTTCTCCATCGTCAGCCCCGGATGGCTCTCCAAGAGCTTGCGCGCGGCGGCCGTTGCGTTCTCGACATCGCCGATCCGGCCATAGAGGCTGGCCAGGAGGCGATAAGCCCAGGTGATCCCGGGCGTGTTCATGAGCGCCTCGTGGATCATGCGGATCGCCAGGTCGTAGTTGCCCAGTTCCGCCTGTGCTCCTGCCGCGCCGATACGCATGTTGAAGAGAAAGGGATCCAGCGGCGAGAGGCGCTTTGCCCGATCGAACTCGACGAGCGCCTCCGCAGGCCGTCCATCATATACCAAGGCCCACCCCAAACGCAGCCGCCCCCAGGCGTTGTTGGGGTCGAGATCGAGGGCACGGCGCACGAACGCCAGAGCGCGCGCGCTGTCTGCGACTGCCATGGAGTGGGCCGCGCTGATGGCGACCAGCGCGGACGCATCGTCTTCCACCCGTTCCGCGGCGAGACTGGCCAGACAAAAGGCCTCTGCCCGGTCGGCTGCGGCGTCCTCCGACCACATGTAGCTGGGTTGTTGCACGACCGCCCAAGCCTTGTAGGCGAGGGCTCGGACATCGTGAGCGTCTACCGCGATAGCCCGCGAGAGCAGCTCGATAGCCTTGGCGTTCTCCTCGCACCGATGCGCCCAGAAGTGGGGCAGGGCGCGCAGGACCAAGGCCCGGGACTCGTTGGTGACGGTACAGTCCCGGTCCACACAAGCGATCTCGGCCGCTCGCACCTTCCCGGGCAGCTGGCCGGCCACCTGGGTTGCGATCCGGTCCTGAAGCTCGAACAGGTCGCCCACCGTATCCTCGAAGCGATCCGACCAGAGCGTGTGGCCGGCGGCGTTCAGGAGACTTACGCCAACCCGCAGCCGTTCGCCGGAGCGACGGATCGTTCCTTCGACCAGGTACTCCGCGCCCAGGATCCGGGCTGCGGTCCGCGCATCCGGCCGCTGATCGCGTAGAGCAAAAGCGGACTGGCGCGCGATGACGTGGAACTCGTGGACCCGGCTCAGGGCCGAGGTGATCTCGTCGACGAGGCCGTCAGCCAGAACGTCGGAGGGGCTGTCTGCCAGGTAGTGGAACGGAAGGACCGCCAACGCCGGCAGGCCGTCCGACCAGGTCGGGGCCTCCGGTGGCGTGGTCTTCGCCTCACCGGGGCCCTCGACCTCGACGGGAGCTATCAGGCGGAAGCCGCGTCGGGCACAGTCTCGATGACCCGTTGGGCTTTGCCGCTGTCGCCCACGGCCTTGCGAGCCGCGTTGATGCGGGCGCTGATGGTGGCGTCCGACACGATCAGCCCATCCCAGACCTCGGCAATCAAGGTGTCGTGCGTCACCAGATCGCCGCCCGAACGCGCCAAGAGATGCAGCAGATCGGAGACCTGTGGCTCGACGTGCAGGACTTGGCCGTCCCGCTCGAAGACGTGGCGGTGGGTGTCGAGGCTACAGGCGGCGAAATGGTACTTCACGGATGAGGTCCAGGGCTGGCTGGGCGAAGCTTACCACGGACGGCCGTGGCAGCAGTGTCAGACGCGAAAGACAAGCCAATCACAAGACATTCGCAAGAGCGCATTCAAGCACAAGGACCGCGCCTCGGAGAGGATGGCACCAAACTGCCTTAGGGAGGCTGACATGCACCCCGTCCACGAGATCACACGACCCACCGTTCTGCCCGCGCCAACGCCGCTGTTCCGCCGCCTGCTCGACTGGCTGGTCGAAGTCGATGCCCGCTACCGCGAGGCGCGCCGGATCGAAGGATTAACGGAGGAGCGCCTGCGCGACGTCGGGCTGACACGGGCCGATTTCACTCGCAGGTGAGCGCGTCGCTTTCGGCCAAAATTTCGTTCCACCTACGATCTGCACAGCCTCGCACGAGCCAAGCTACGCTTCCATGTCGACGTCCCGTGTCTCGCGGCCGATCAACAGGGCTATGAGCGTGACGTGACCAGGGCCATGGCTGAATCGCTGAGGTATGGGTGTCGGGCGAGGGGACCTTCCATTTCTCACTGTGAACAGGCGAGGATGCCATCTTAGCTGTGGGAAATCACGCGCTGTGGACCGCGCTCTCGCACCCTGACGACGAGAAGCAATCGAGAGCCCGCACGTAAGCGGACTTTCTTGACCTGAACGCCTCCGGTCGCCAGTCAGAGCGGCGCGGGCCTTCCTGGCCGAGTCGGAGAAGAGCCTGCGGCAGCATCGCGCTCACCTGGCCCGGCTCCTGGGCTAGGGACTACCCCGCGAGGCGAGCGGGCTGTTGGAACACTGGAGAAAGCCGCGAGACTGGGAGCCATGCCGGACCTGCTGACCCAAAGGGACCACCGCGCCCGGGCCGACCGCGAGATCGCCAAAGGCGACCCCCGGGGTCGCCCGCCGAGCCCTCCGGGTCGAGCAGTGGCGTGCTGTGGGGCAAGACACCCGCCGGCGCGAGGCGGTGCTGGCGGAGAGGGTGCAGTCCCTGGATCTCCTGCGCGAGATCCGCGCCGAGATCGATCGCAGCACCGAGGAGATCGTAGGCGGTCCTGACCCCCACGGCCCCGATCCAGTCCCGCATCGCGAGGCGCTCCTTCTTGCTGTGCCAGAAGCCTGATCACAGGCCTACAGCATGGGAAGCCGGCGCGGCCGGGGGCCAAGCGGGAACACGGCGTCGATCCGGGCGAGCTCGGCTTCCGTCAGCCGCAGCGCGCCTGCGGCCGCGTTGTCGGCGGCGTGCTCGGGGCTGGACGCCTTGGGGATCGTGAACAAGGATGGCCGCCGCACCAGGAACCGGAGGGCCACCTGGCGCGCGGTCGCGCTGTGGTCTGCTGCGATGTCCTCCAGCACGCTGCCGCCGGGTGCGCGCGGGCCGGGAAAGCTGCCATGACCGAAGGGGCTGTAGGCGACCACGGCGACGCCGTGCGCCTCGCACCAGGGCTGCACGGCGTGCTCGATCGCGCGCTCCTCCAGGTTGTAGAGCACCTGATTGCAGGCGATCCGGCCCTCGCCCCCGGCAGCCCAGGCGGCATCGAGGTTGGGCACGTCGAAGTTGCTCACCCCCCAAGACAGGATCTTGCCCTGTTCTCGGAGTCGCTCGAAGCCGGCGAAGGTGTCCTCGAGCGGGTGCGGACCGGGCCAGTGCAGGAGGTAACAGTCCAGCCGGTCGGTGCGCAGGCGCGCGAGCGAGCGCTCGCAGGCCGCCACGGTCCCGGCACGCGAGGCGTTGCTGGGGAGGACCTTGGAGACGAGGAACACCTCGTCCCGCCGCCCGGCGATGGCTTCGCCGACCACGGCCTCGGCATCGCCGTACATCTCGGCGGTGTCGAGGTGGGTCATGCCGAGATCGAGGCCGCGGCGCAGGGCGGCGACCGCGGTGGGCCGGTGCGCGTCGTCGATGTACCAGGTTCCCTGGCCGATGACTGCCACGTCGCGCGGCACGGAACCGAACGGGCGCCGCTCCATCCCCTCCGGTTCCGACGGAGACGAAGGCGCGTGCTGCGCAGCGCCGGCTGGGGCGGCAGGTTTCATTCGGCCGCTGCCTGCCGTGATGGCCCACGTGCGCTGGCGAACAGCTTGATCACCTCGGGGTTGAAGGCCGGGATGTCGTCGGGTTTGCGGCTCGTGACGAGGCCCTGATCAACGACGACGTCTTGATCCACCCACTGCGCCCCGGCATTCTGGAGGTCGGTCTTCAGCGACGGCCAGGAAGTCAGGCGCCGCCCGTGTGCGGCGCCCGCCTCAATGATGGTCCAGGGGCCGTGGCAGATCGACGCCACGGGCTTGCCGGCGTCGAAGAAGGCCTTCACGAACGCGACCGCCTCGGGCAAAGCCCGCAGTTTATCGGGGTTGATGACGCCGCCCGGAAGAAGGAGCGCGTCGAAGTCTTCGGGCCGGGCGCTGTCGAGGGCCATGTCCACCGGGAAGGTGTCGCCCCACTCCTTGAAGTTCCAGGCCTTCACCTGGCCGTCCATGGGCGACACGAGCCGGGTCTCGGCGCCTGCCTCGTCGAGGGCCTGGCGCGGCTCGGTCATCTCGACCTGCTCGAAGCCGTCCGTCACCAGGATCGCGACCTTCAGTCCGTTGAGGGTTTCAGCGGCCATGTTCGTGTCTCCGTTCGACAAGAGTTGGGTTTGGGCGGCGCTCACCGCCCGCTCAGACGCACCGGCCCGCTCGACGAGAAGACGCGACCGCCCTTCGAGGACAGGGCGCTCGGGATGGGTGACGCACGCGCGCAGCAGCCGCAGCCGGCGGGATGGGACGCCTTCGGGGCACGTGGGCTGCTCACATGACGCTCGTTTGAAGCAAGGGCGCTGCGCCGGGTCGGGTCCATGCCGGCGATGGCGGGGGCCCTGCGGAACGTTCGCGACGCCTCGGCCCCGCAGGCCGGGCAGGCGCAGGGATCACGGAACTCCGCCATCGGCCGCATCGCCGTGAACGGCCCGCACGCTGGGCAATCGTAGTCGTAGTTTGGCATGGCATCCTCGAGGCGCGAAGCGACGGAGCGGCCGAGGGAACAGCCGCCCCGCTGGGGTTGGTCGGTCACGCGGCCGGCTTGAGGACCACCTTGGTCCAGCCGTCGTCGCGCGCGTCGAAGTGCTGGTAGGCGTTGGGTGCGTCACCCAGCGGCAGTTCATGCGAGACGATGAAGGACGGCTCGGCGCGGCCCGTCGAGATCAGGTCTCGCAGCTGCCGGTTGTACGCCTTGACATTGCACTGGCCGGTGCCGATCGTCTGACCCTTGAACCAGAAAAGGCCATAGTCGAAGACGATCTCGCCCTGCTTGTAGAGCGGATCCTGGGGCGCCGGATCCTGCGGCGTGTAGACGCCGACCACCCCGATGCCGCCGGTGAACTTCACTGACCTTACCAGGTCGTTCATGGTCATGTTGGGGTGCTCGTGGCCGTCCGGGTCATGGGCCTGGTAGCCAACGCACTCGCAACCGCGGTCGGCGCCGAGGCCGTTTGTCAACTCAAGGACCTGGTCCACCGGGGAGCCCTTGGAGTCGTCGATGGTCAAAGCCCCGATCGAGCCTGCGAGGCGCAGACGGTCGGGATGGCGGTCGACGACCATGACCATGCAGGCGCCCTTGATCATCGCGGCGTGAGCCGCCATGAGGCCGACCGGCCCGGCTCCGTAGATGACGACCGACTCGCCGGGACGCAGTCCTGCGAGCTCGGTAACATGCCAGCCGGTCGGGAAGATGTCGGCCAGCATCACATAGTCGTTCTGCCGCTCCTCCGCGTCCGGCGGCAGCTTCAGGCAATTGTAGTCGCCGTAGGGGACGCGAAGAAGGTCGGCCTGACCGCCCCGATAGGGTCCCATATCGGCGAAGCCGTACGCGGCACCGGCCATGTTCGGCATGACGCTTCGATCCGCCGTGGTCAGGCAGAAGGCGCTCAGGCCGCGCTCGCAGTTCTTGCAGAACCCGCAACCGATGTTGAAAGGGATGGCGACCCAGTCCCCAACCTTCACCCGGTCCGCCGCGTCGCCCACTTCGGCCACCTGGCCGAGGTTCTCGTGCCCGAACACGCCGCCCTGCGGGAAGTCGGTTCGGCCCTCATACATGTGCAGGTCGGAGCCGCAGATGTTGGTGCTCGTGATCCGTACCAGAACGTCCGTCGGCCTCTCGATCCGCGCGTCCGGCACGTCTTGCACCGCAACATCGCGCGGTCCGTTATAGACAACTGCTCTCATCGCGTTCTCCCAATCTGTAGCCGCATGCTCGCCAGGGAAAGTGTTGTGCAGTCTCCGGCGGACTATACGGTTCATCCCTTAGGGGTTGAACCATCGGTCGAGTTGGGCCCCAGCCGTCAGGTCTTGATTGGTCCCTATGTCGGGGATTGTCATACTTCCATTGGCGTTCAGCGGCTCAGCTTCAGTGGCCGTGTAGGCGCAATTTTTCCATTGGACCGGCGTTCTGAGGAACTGTCCGGAACTTTCGTGAGGTGGTCGATTTACAGGACAGGGAGCAGGCAGGCGGGTCTTCGAGGGATCTCACCCCCTGCAACTATTGGAAAGCTCGCCACAAACCGGGGCCGCATAGTGTTTAATGCGCGCCGCTTGGTGTGATACCTGCGGCCAAAGCGATCTGGAGCAGTTCGGTCAGGCTGCCCGCATTGAGGCGGTTCATCACCTGGGCGCGGTGAAGTTCCACGGTGCGAGGGCTGATCCCGAGCTTCTGACCAATGGACTTGTTGGTCCCGCCTCCGAGCAGGCCGACGAGCACCTCACGCTCGCGGGGCGTTAGCCTGGCCACGCGGGCATCGGCGTTCTCATCGCGAGTCGTCAGCCGCACCATGGCATGACACTCCGCCAGGGTCTTTGCCAGCAACGTGCGGAGAGACGCCTCGTCCTTCGCGATCACGTAATCCGTGGCGCCTGCCTTCATTGCTGCAACCCCGGTCATGGCATCGGTGGTGGGTGCATCGAGCGCGACCGTCGGCAGCGGGATCGACCGTGCCCTGAGTTCACGCAGGATCGAGAGTCCCTCCTTCCTTCTCCTGCGTAGGTCTACGAGCACGCACCCCGGCGCGAGCACCGTGGCAACGTCGAGGAAGGTGGAGGCGCTATCGAAGATCTGCGCCCGGTGTCCGATCGAGCGAACAAGGCCCGCCAACCTGCGGACCTCAGCGGCCGTGGTGCTGACGATATAGACCTGGTTGACCTCCTCTTGGGTCAGGTCCTCGGTGATCCCGCCGATCCGGGTCACGTTGCGGCGTTGTTGCGCAACTCGAGTTGAGGCCGAGTTCGCCCCTTTCCCCTCGAGGTCAGGCGACGCGCGTGA
>NZ_VDFV01000029.1 GCF_006152145.1 Rubellimicrobium roseum
TGGCCGCCCAGATAAGCAGGCAGACCCGCCGCGCGAGCCCCCTCGCTCATGGGTTACGCAACAACGCCCTTTCGGAATCTTAGCAACGCGGCTCTCCGATTTTCGCTTAAGAAGGCCAAAGCTAAGAAACTCGATGCAGAGCGATTTTCCGACGCCGTTATTCTTAGAGCTCGAGTCATCGCCCTCACCTATAATGAAGTTGACGCCGCCCTTGAAGGTGATAGGGTTGATCGTAGCAGGCTCGGTATATAGACGTTTAATCTGCATCGCGCGCTATCAAATAGGGCTCATCGAAGTCGACCAAGCCTACGGAGTATAGGAAGGTGAGGCCGTAAAGAAATGAGTTCGATGAGAACCAGGATTCTCGTTTGAAGTGGTCAACGACGTCGAAAATGCTTACCCGCTCCTTGCCAGAACTTTGCAAGAACCGGGCAATCTCGAAGCCAACGATTGCCGGCGCTTTGTTAATGGCTTGATCTTTAAGGAAGATGCTAGGCATGGCTCTGCCGTTTATTCGGGAACACATTGCACGCAATTAGTTGCTCTATTAGATAGTAGCGAACCGCGCCATCGTCAAATTCGGCGTCGCTTGAGCCCATCATTTTCAGCACGTCCTCGGTGAGCCTGTCTAATGCGGCTTCTGGGTCGCCTCCACATTGACTCAAGACTCGGTCGCTCCATCGCATGAGGTAGACCTGTAACTTGCGGACGCGGACGTGGCCCAGGTCTGAATATTTGTTTACCTCTGCCAGAGTTCGACCATAGATCTGATGGAGGTCCACATAAAGACGTTTTAGGAACTCGGCGTGGTCGGCGAAACGATCGTTGATTTTCTTATCGGGGTCAGGATCTTCACGGCCTTCGTCGAAGGAGAGGCCTTCTTCGGCGGCACTGAGCGCTTCAATCAATCGGATCAGCGTCTTTACCTCGTTGGAGAGCCGGGGCTCGGAGACGCGTAGCTCTGCGCGGAGGAAGTTTCGGCATGCCTCTAACTTGTTCAAGGGCATGTCGGAGATTTTGCGAAGCAGGTCGTTAAGTCCCCAGACATCTTCCTCGAGGGACATGGTAAAATTACCTTCGCCTCCTAAGGAGCTTTCGCGATATGCCTTCTTCTCTCCGATGATGAGAACCACGAGCCGATCGTACTTGCTATCTAGTCCGCCCTTAACGAAGCCGTTGTAAGTGTGTTTGATCTTCCCAATGTCCGAAGTTGATGTGACTTGGATCGCTAGGCGCTCCACTTCGTCGCCCAGGTCTACGGCTCTGGCGTTTTTCTCGATGATGTTGATGTTGACGAGGGCGTGGCCGAGGGCGACGTTGAGCAGGTCGCGAAAGAATGTCTCGGCGTGGATGTTGATGTCCTGCAGGTTGAGGTGGTTAAGGAGATCGACCTTCACCTTCAAGTGTGTGAGGTAATCCGTGATGGCGTTAAGAAGTTCTGCTCTGTTCATTAACTAACCCGGATCCTTACATTCACACCACACGCCGCTCGCGTCGAGGGGAGACAGTCGCGAGGCTAGTTGGTCAGCGCGAAGATGAAAGTCGAATGTGGCTCCATGTGGCGCTTGGGGGGGTTAGGCCAGGTTCGGGGCCCAGTCCAAGGGGTTTGACAGCTTACGGATAGCGCCGGTTGTAGTGCGTCGATACTGGCCTCCGACAGCGACTTTGGCCTTTGCCCGTCGGTGTGACAATTGTGGGCTGCTTGGCGAGTCGTGCTGCAGCCGGGAGGGGATGTCTGGTAATCGACCGTTTTCCTGACATGGCATACGGGGCTCGGTCGGGCCTTGGGTTTGTAGCTATTTTATGTCTGAAAACCGTGTCAGGAAATCAGTTGTCCTAGATACCCTGTCCAGCTACTATCCTGACATGCTCATTGGCTATGCTCGCGTTTCGACCGACGACCAGAACCTCGACCTGCAGCGGGACGCGCTGCGGCGCGCCGGCTGCGGCCGGATCTTCGAGGAGAAGGAGAGCGGCAGGGCAGGGACCAAGCGCCCGGCTCTGGAGGCGGCGCTGGCTTTCCTTCGTCCCGAGGACCAGCTCGTGGTCTGGAAGGTGGACCGGCTGGGGCGCTCTCTCCGCGAGATGCTCGACACCGCGCACAAGCTGCAGGCGCAAGGGGTGAAGCTCCGCTCCCTGACCGAGGCCGTGGACACGGAGACCCCCACCGGGCGGCTGATGTTCAACTTCCTGGGCACCATTGCCGAGTACTTCCTGGACCTGAACCGCGAACGCACCATGGAGGGCCTCAAGGCCGCGGCGGCCCGCGGCCGCAAGGGGGGGCGCCGGCGCAAGCTCTCGGAAGAGGACCTCGCGATGGCCCGGGCCCTCCTCAAGGACCCAAGCATCCCGGTGGCGCAGGTGGCCAGGCGCCTCGGCGTGAGCCGGGCCACGTTCTACGCCTACTTCCCCGGAGCACGGAGCCGGAGCATGAGCGGAGCGGGAACATGAGCGAGCCCGAGCAGCTGGATCTCCTGGACTGGCTCGCGGCGCAGCCACCCAGCCCTCCTCCGGCTGCACTGGAGCCCGCGCTCGTTGTAATCGACCAAAGCCCTGATCCCGTCCTCCTCACCCGCGTGGACCGGTCCTGCAACATGCGCCGGTTCTACAGTTTGGCGCTCGCCACCAGCTCTTTGGCGAGTGCGGGGTGGTGCGCCACTGGGGGCGGATCGGGGCCTCGGGCCAGACCCGGACGGATTGGTATCGCGAGGCTCCGGAGGCGGAGACTGCGCTTCAGGCTCTGCTTCGTGTGAAGCGCCGCCGAGGGTATGTATCCTGAGGTGATCCGGTCCCCTTCGGCGTGTGGGCAGGAGTCGAGCCTTGCTGGAACGACGAAGCTGATCGGCGGTAGGGCAGGGGCCTTTGCAGTATCCTCGGGCCAAGAGCGGCCGTTTCGCACCTGACATACGCACAAGACAATTCGTTGAGATGTCTGCTTCGCCGAACAGTGCATCAAGTCAAGATTTACGCACCAATCCTGAGTTTAGCTGTCAGAGGCCAAGCAGCCATCCAAAACCGCCGTAAGGGCGTTCATCATTGCCGCGTAGAGAGGTCTGGACCCGACTCAAGGAACACGCCGCCCGGATCGACTTGTGCAGTCCGCAGGGTCGCTTCTTCTGCAACTGTGTCTGCCCAGTCCAGATTGGTGTTGACCCCAAGTCCCCCCTGACCATGACCCCCAGGCCGTGAACGGGGGCCGTGTCGGTCAGGACCGCACGGACCTCAACTTGGAGGAGCCGCTCCGGCCGACAGGCTCGATATTCATGATTCACGGCAGGTGAGCGGGAAGGGCTCCTAGCGGCGGCCGGAGCTTGACCGGGATGAACCGGCCCTCGACTCTGGGGGACCCCTGGACGGCCATCAACGGCTGACTCGGAAAGCCGGAAAGGACGCGCATGAGCCTCGACATTGAAAAGCTTCGGTCCGAGACACCAGGCGTCGCCAACCGTGTTCATCTCAACAACGCCGGGGCCGGGCTGATGCCGCGGCCGGTGCTCGATGCGATGGTCGGGCATCTCACCCGCGAGGCGGAGATTGGTGGGTATGAGGCGGCGAGCGAGGCGGCCGCAGACCTTGAGGGCGTGTATGACAGCGTGGCGCGGCTGCTCGGGTCAGGTCGCGACGAGATCGCCCTCACCGAGAATGCGACGGTCGCTTGGCAGCTCGCGTTCTACTCCCAGACATTCCGGCCGGGAGACCGCATCCTGACCGCGCGGGCAGAGTATGCGGCCAACTACGTCGCATTCCTTCAGATGGCCAAGCGGACCGGAGCGATGATCGAAGTCATACCCGACGACGGGAATGGCGTGCTGGACCAGGACGCTCTCGATCGCATGATCGACGACCGAGTGAGGCTCATTGCGATCACCTGGATCCCGACGAACGGCGGGCTTCGAAATCCGGCGGCAGCGGTTGGCCGGATCGCGCGAAAACACGGGGTGCGCTACCTGCTTGACGCCTGTCAGGCCGTGGGCCAGATGCCGACGCGGCTGGAGGAGCTGGGGTGCGATTTCCTGACCGCGACGGGGCGGAAGTTCCTTCGTGGCCCGCGCGGGACCGGCTTTCTCTATGTCCGGCGCGATCTGATGCTGGGCTTGGAACCACCGATGATCGACCATTTCGGGGCGCCCTGGGTTGCCCCTGATCGCTACGAACTGCGACGTGACGCGCGGCGCTTCGAGACGTGGGAAAACAACTATGCAGCCCGACTCGGTCTCGGGCGCGCCATTGAGTACGCCCTCAACCTCGGTCTCGGGAAGATTGAGGAGCGATGCCGAACTCTGTCAGCGCAACTGCGCGACGGCCTGCGGACTATTCCAGGTGTGACGGTCCAAGATCTTGGCCAGAATCCCGCCTCCATTGTCACCTTCTCGATCAAGGATCATGACGCGGAGAGCGTAAGGGCCACGCTGTCCCACTCCGGCTTCAACGTCAGCGTCTCATATCCGTCCAGCACTCTCCTTGACGCGCAGGCCCGTCACCTGCCCGCGCTCATTCGGGCTTCGCCTCACTACTACAATACCGAGGACGAGGTGTGCCGGTTCATCGCCGCGATGAGCAAAGCCGTCGATGCATGACCTCGAAGTTCTTGCCGTCTGTGCTCAGGCGTCTGCTTCCAAGCCGGCGCAGGTGGAAGGACCAGAGCCGGAAGGTGTTCACCCGCATCGCCCGAGCGCCATCTCCGTAAACGGTGAGGGGCCTTGCTCTCTTGGCATGGCTCACGTTGTTCGTTCCGGCTGGACCCACACGACGAAGCTGGCATTCGAGCGCGAGCCGGCAGCCCTCACTCCTGTGCTGGCCCGAAGTCCGACGCCCGGCGGCGCTTGGTGCCCTCGCCATGCCGAGCAAGCGCGCCGCGCACGCGGTCCATGAGCTCGGCCCGGCGGTAGGGCTTGGCAAGCACGTCCATGCCCGGCACCCGAGTGCCTTGCGCGAGCTCCTCGTTGTAGCCGGTGGTCAGCAGCACCGGGACCTCGGGGGCACGGGCCCGCAGCTCGGACGCAAGTCCAAGCCCGTTGACGTTGCCCGGCATGATGAGGTCGGTGAACAGGAGGTCCACGCGGTTGCCCTCGCGGTGGAGAAGACGCAGCGCCTCGTCGCCGCTGGTCGCAGTCAGCACGCGATGCCCCATCTCCTCTAGCGTTTCGCGCGCGAGTGCCATTATGTCCTCATTGTCCTCCACCACCAGCACGAGCTTACTGTTCTCAGCGCTCAAGCGAGGTGCCAGCTTCGCAGGTTCGACCAACTCGCCACGAGTCTCGACCTCCGAGGCAGCCATATGGGCTGGCAGGATCATCCGGATGGTGGTGCCCCGCCCCACTTCGCTCTCGATCTCCAGCCGCCCGCGGGACTGTTGCAAGAAGCCATGAACCATGGCGAGGCCCAGGCCCGTGCCCTTGCCCTGACTCTTGGTCGTGAAGAACGGCTCGGCCGCGCGGGCCACCACCGAGGGCGGCATGCCTTCTCCCTCGTCCCTGACCTCAAGCACGACGTAGTCACCCGAGGGCAGCTCGCGCGAAAGCGCGTCGCCGTTGAGGTGGAGCCGCGAGGTCGCGATGGTGATCTCGCCCCCCTTGGGCATGGCATCGCGGGCGTTTGCAACGGCGTTGAGGAGCGCGGACTCAAGGTGTGTGCGATCCACAAGGCAGGCCGGCAGCCTGCGGCGCAAGTCGAGCCGGAGCTCCACGCCCGAGCCCGCCGTGGTCTCCAAAAGGTCGACGAAGCCCAGCACGGCGTCGCTGAGGTCGATGGGCTTGGGATCGAGCGCGGTCTTGCGGGCAAAGGCCAGAAGCTGGCGCGTCAGGTGCGCGGCACGGTCGGCGGCGATCTGGATGACGTCCAGCCGTCGCCTGAGGTCGGGCTGCTCAAGCCGCGCCTGGAGCCGCTCGAGGTTGCCCGCGATGGCGGTCAAGAGGTTGTTGAAGTCGTGCGCAAGCCCGGCAGTGAGCTGGCCCACGGCTTCCATCTTCTGCGCCTGCCGGAAGCTGTCCTCGCTGGCGCGCCGGCGTGTGACGTCGAGTTGCGAGGCGAAGAAGTAGAGAAGCTCCCCTTGCGGGTTGTGAACAGGGCCGATGAACACCGCGTTCCAGAAGGGCGTGCCGTCGCGCTTGTAGTTCAGGATCTCCAGGCTGACCGGCTCGTGCGCCTTTACGGCGTCCCGCAGGACGCTCACCGTGTCCCGGTCCGTCTTGGGTCCTTGCAGGAAGCGGCAGTTGCGCCCCAGGACCTCCTGCTCCTCGTAGCCGGTGAGGTCGAGGAAGGCCTTGTTGGCGAAGACGATCGGATTGTCGGGCTGGCGCGGGTCCGTGAGGATCATCGGCATGCGCGTCATCTCGACGGCGGCGAAGAAGGGCCCGCCCCGCTTCGAAAGATCGTCGTCGGTAATGGTCGACTCGCGCCAGTGACGCCCCTGGTGTCTTCCGGCCAGCATCGCGGAGTCGTCGGCCAGCGCATCGCCGGCGGGAATGCCTGCGGAGCCGCCCGCACCGGGGCCGCCGCCCTCGAACTCCACGCGGCCGGCGCTCGCGCCCAGGTCGTCCTGCTCGTCTGCGCTCATGCCTACTCCGCTCCTGCCCTATGCTGCGGGCAGACGTCGCGGATCACCTCACCACGAACAGCACCGCAGGCCGACCCCGATCTAATTCCGGCACACCGTCCGTGCCCTTTGCCGCGCCCGAACTGGGCCGCTTGTCGCCGCTTACGCAGCGCTTCGTTACAGCAGACATAACGCTGGGGCGGCCTAGGCCAACAGCGAGCTGCTAAATCCACCTCGGGCGAGCCCTACTTGGCGCGACAGTCACGATTTGCGCAGAGCGGCAAATCTGTGAGCCATTGAAGTGGTGCTACTCGGCAGCTGTTGCGCCGAGAGCCCTCAGCGGCATCTCGAACGTGAAGCACGTCTGTTCGGGCGTGGAGGTGGCGCTCATCGTTCCGCCGTGCGCGCGCGAGATCTCGGCGGCGATGTAGAGCCCCAGACCCAAGCCATGGGACATGTTGCCCTGCCCTTGGTAGAACGGCTGGAACAGCTGCTCCAGCATATCAGGCGAGATAGGCGCTCCGCCGTTGGCGACGGAGAGCACAAAGGTGTCCTCGCTGGTCGCCGCCGTCACCACGACGGGTTGGGCCGTGTCGCCGTGCGTCAGCGCGTTCGAGAGCAGGTTCGAGAACATCTGCCCGATCCGGTCAGGATCGCAAAGAACGGGTCGGGTCAGCGCAATCCTGGTCTCGATACGCGCGTCGGGATGCGACCACCGCAGTTCGGTGATGATCTGCTCGAGGACAGGCTGGAGAGGCGCGTCGCTGTTGCGGCTCACAACAAGTCCCTGACCGAGGCGGGATCGGGCAAAGTCGAGCGTGGTCTCGATCAGCTTGGCCATGCGCACGGCGCTCGTCTTCATCATGGCCATGACGGAAATGGCGCGGGCGCTGGCCGGGTCGCGCTCGATGATCCGCAGGCCCGCATCTATCGCTGCGAGAGGGTTGCGAAGGTCATGCCCGAGCACGGCGATGAAGCGCTCGCGAAGCTCCGCCACGTGGCGCTCGTGCTTTCGCTCCACCTCCATCCTGTGGCGCTCCTCCACCAGCAGGCGCCGGGTCTCAAGGAGAGTTGACACTTGTCGCGCCAACGCAAGCAGGCCCGCCTTTTGGGCCTTGGTCAGACCATTCGGTCGGGGCTTCGTGTCGATCACGCACACGGAGCCCAAGGGCACGCCCGCCGGATCGCGTAACGACGCGCCGGCATAGAAGCGGATGAAAGGCTCTTCGGTCACGAGCGTGTTGCTCGCTGTGCGTGGGTCCAGCCGGAGGTCCGGGATGATGAGGACGTCGTCCTCCGTCATGGCATACTTGCAGACTGACTGATCCAGGGGAGTCTGGCATTGGGGAAAGCCTAGGTGCGCCTTGAACCATTGTCGGTCATCGGCCACCAAGCTCACCAGGGCGACTGGGGTTTGGCAAAGCTCTCGCGCAAGAAGCACGATATCGTCGAAGCCTGGCTCGGGTGGAGTGTCCAGGATGTCCAGACGGCCAAGGGCCGCCATCCGTTCAGCCGTCGTGGCGGCGTTCTCGCGAAACTCGTCCATGACGCGCAGCTAAGCCGAAACCGGGAGGCACTTGAAGAGCCTGCTCGCTTGGCCAGCAGTGCCGGCCCGGTCCGATCGTGGCTTCCGTTGCCGCGCATCGGTTCCGTGGACCATGCTCGCGACAGGCATCGAACCGAGAGCGGCCTAAAGCGCCTCCTGCAAAATGTGCATCAATCATGCAGACCGTGTGGAAACGCCCCCGGCGCTGAGCGACAGGGAGCCTTGGTGACGGACGGTGACCCGCGTTCGGCTCCTGTGGGGCCGTAGAGCGACCTGGGCGATCAGGAACCAGCCCCGGCCGGGTGGTCACCAGTCAGGCAGCACGGGTGTGCCGTTAACCCTTTGCCGCGGCGATCAGGCCGGGCACTCCGACCAGGCTGATGGCACGCCGGATGTTATAGGCCAAGGCCGTCAGGCTGAACTCACCGCGGACGTTCTCGAGCCGCCGCATCAGGAAGGCGCCCTGGTTCATCCACTGCTTGATCGTGCCAAACGGATGCTCGACGCTGGATCGACGTTGATCCATGACCTCGGGTCGGGCGGCGAGCCGCACCGCCATCATGACCTCGGGTCGGGCGGCGAGCCGCACCGCCATGCGGTCGAGCACGGCCTCGTTCTCCAGACGTGAGACATGTCGGTAGGTCTTGGTGCAGTGTGGTCGGAGCTGGCAGGCCAGACAAGCCTCGCGGTTGCTGTAGTCGATCTTGACGTTGTCACGCGAGCGCCCACGCCGACAGGGCCGCAGGATCTGGCCGGCGGGACAGGTGAAGGTGTCTGTCGTCGGGTCGAAGCGGAACGCCTCTTTGGGGAAGAAGCCCTCCCGCACGGACGAGCCCCGCACCGGCTTGGTCACGTAGGTGGTAACCCCAGCCGCTTCGCAGGCCTCGATGTCCTCGATCTTGAAGTAACCCCGGTCGGCGACGGCTTCGATCCGCTCCACTCCGAGCGCCTCCATAGCGGCCTTGGCCGTGGGCGCCAGCAGCCCGATGTCGACGACCTGGCTGTGGACCTCCTGCTCGACGATGAGCTTGTGCTTCACGTCAACGGCGACCTGGACGTTGTAGCCCACCCCTACCTTGGTCATGCGCGCCATGGCCCGGCTGTCGGGGTCCGTGAGCGAGATCTGGTCCTCGCCGGTGCGGTCCAGTTCCTCCAGGAGTGCCTGGTGGCGCTGGCGCTTGCCCCGGACCGCCGCGATCTTCTCGGCCAGCTGGGGGTCCTCGCGGCCCGGGCCGCTGCCGCCGCTTGAACCGTCCTCGTAGGCGTCGCCTTCGTCCAGGCGCTTCAAATACCCGGCCAGCCTCTCATCGGCCTGTTGAACAAAGGCGGTGAGCGCCGCCCTGGTGAAGTTGCGGTCCTTGTTGTTGACGGCCTTGATGCGGGTGCCGTCGACGGTCAGCAACTCGCGACCGAACAGGTCGAGCTGTCGGCAGAGCAGCACGAAGGCCCGGAACACGGATCGGAAGGCCGCGCGGTTGTCGCGCCGGAAGTCCGCGATGGTCTTGAAGTCGGGCCTGAGGCATCGCAGGAGCCAGATCACCTCGATGTGGCGGTGCGCCTCGGCTTCTAGGCGCCGGCCCGAGCGCACGCGGTTCAAGTAGCCGTAGATGTAGAGCTTCAGCAGGTCGGCAGGATTGTAGCCCGGCCGGCCGGTGGCCTTTGGACGGACGCGGGCGAAGCCGGCAGCCCCAAGATCCAACTCATCTACGAAGGCCTCAATGAAGCGGACCGGGCTGTCCGGGCCCACGTAGTCGTCGACCGCCTCGGGCAGAAGCAGCAGTTGCGAGCGTTCATGTCCAGCAAGATGTGCCATGGCAGGAGGATACCACGGCGGCTCACTCACCGGTCAGAATAGCCCGCCGGGTTCTCACACGGTCTGCATGATTGACGCACCTATGCAGTCAGGCCAGCGCCGCGACCAGCACCCAGACGGCCATGACCATCACCACGACGGAGCCGACCGAATAGAACGTGGCCCGCACCTCGTGGTTCTGCGCCGTGGCATAGGCCAGGGTGTGAGCCAACCGAGCCAGCACGAAGACGGCGAACAGCAGCACCGCCAGCCAGACGGGCGGCTCGACCGTCACAAGGAGGAGGCCGGCGGCCAGGAAGGCCGGGATGTTCTCGAGGTCGTTGCGGTGCATGCGGCGGGAGCGCTCCACGTCCGCATGGAAACCGAGCTGCTCGGGCCGGGGGTTTCGATTGGCTGGGGATGGTCGCAGATCTTCGGGGTTGAGGAGACCCGCATCCGTTCTCAGCATCAGGACCACCGTCATCCAGCCTTGGCCCATGATCTTGAGGACCATGATCGCGGCCGCTACGGCGTAGGTCATGAAGACCGGGTTCTCCATCGTCAGCATGGAGGTCATAAAAGGCTCTCCTGCACGGCGTCGTTGATGCTGGACCGTTTCACTCGGCGGGCGTCATGTGACCGCTGCTGCTGTCCATCCGGAGGCGCGTCGCACTGGCGCCGAAGCCGTGACGGACCACGGTGAACAGGAACACCACCATGGAGCCAAAGGTCAGGAACGAACCTGCGATCGCGAGACCCGGCGAGCCCCCGGTCGTGGCGATGGCGATCCCCGGGACCATGACGAGCACGCCGGGGATGGCAAGCGCGGCATGGACACGGGGCAGCCAACCGCGGGCGGCCTGGGGGGTCACGCGATAGTAGAGCCCGAAAAGCGCCATGGTGGCCCAACCCACCAAGTTGAGGTGGGCGTGCGCGCCGACCATGGAATGGTCGTTGCTGGCGGCCATCTGAAGGCCCCAGATCATGCCGCCCGTGACGCACAGGACGGCGGCGAGGAAGAAGACGAAGGCGATGTCGCGCATGGGCGCTCTCCATGGGGTTGGGTCGTTGCTTCGGCCAAGGGGGTCGGCCAGGGCCAGTGAACCCTGACGGATCTCGCGGAGGATCGCCGACAGGCAGATGGCGTTAAAAGAACCGCTGATGGTCGCCTTTGGCGAAAGAGAGGTTCGCGCCGAGCTGGTCCCGTGCGAGCCCGAGGTCGCGCAGGGAGGCGTCCGAGAGTGTGCTAACATCGCGGGTTCTTGCGCCAGGAGTGGGGGCCGCAGCGCGCCAGACGGTCAGGGCTCCAGCAAGGCGCTCCCAGAGCCGCATTGGTCGGCCGGGTCGTAGGGCAGCAGAAGGCAGCATAGCGATGTCCTTTCCCGGACCGCGAGCCTTTGACGGGCCGCCGAGCTGATCCCCTTCAGGGGAGGTTACATCCGATGTCGAGAGGAGCCGTTCTGGACCTAGTGATCAGCGCTGGGGGGCAGCAGGAACTCGAGCCCATGCCGGCGGCCGAGCTCGAGGAGGCGCGGAATGTCCGGGGCGCCGACGGGTGGCGGCAGATCGCGGGTGCCGGACGGCAACGGGTCACCCGCCTCGCTGAAGAAGGCCTCGTGGTCGCGACCCGGCGAGTTGACGATCAGAAGCTTGCCCGGTGTTGTCCCCGCATTGCGGAAGGCATGCACCGCGCCGTCAGGAACCCGGACGCAGTCGCCAGCAGTGGCCGGGATGGTGCGGCCCTCCACCGTGAACTCGAACTGGCCGTCGATGACATAGAACACTTCGCCGTCCGCCGGGTGACGATTGGGAGGGGCCCCAGCTCCGGGGGCCACCAGCGACTCCGTAAGACTGTAGGCGCCACCCGTCTCGTGGCTGCGGACCAAGAAGCGCAGGAGGTTACCCAAGAGATGATAGGTGTCCGTCTCCAGGCGGACCACAGGCTCAAGGGCGGCAGTCGAGGTGGCACTCATTCTGAACTCCCTGGGGTAAGTCGACTCTTGTATCCGGTCGACGTAAGACACACATATACTCATGAGATCGTAGTCTCAACAGGAAAGTGAGATGCATGTCTCACAAGAGAGGTGCGGATGCAGATGACCGAAGGCCGCGTGCAGCAGAAGGCCCGGACCCGGCGTGACCTTCTGGAAGCTGCCCGGCGGCTGATGGACAGCGGGGACACGTTCAGCGTGAACGCCGTGGCGGACGCGGCTGGGATCTCGCGCGCGACAGCCTACCGCTACTTCCCCGACGCAGACGCTCTCATGCTCGAGGCCGCCCTGGACAGCCACGTGCCTTCTCCCGAGGAGCTTGTGGGCGACGCGCAGGACGTGCGCGAGCGCGTCCACCGGGTCAGGCACTTCCTTTTTCAGGCTGTCCAGGATGCAGAGAACTTCTACCGGCGCTACCTCGCGCGGGTTCTGGACAACTCCGTCCAGACGGACGGGTCGCGGCAGATCCGTGGCGGGCGGCGCATCCCGATGTATGAGCACGCCTTGGCCCCGGTCCGGGAAGAGCTGAGCCAGGCTGCCCTTCGGGACCTCGTGCTCTCGCTGTCGGCCGTCTCGGGCGTGGAGTCCTTTATCGCACTGAAGGACGCCTGTCGGGCGGACGACGAGACCGCGAGGCGGATCTCCATCGGGCTCATCGACGCCATCCTCGACAAGGGCCTGCGCGACCTCGAGGACGTTCGCCTCAATCCAGCATAAGCTCTCTCAATAGTCCGCCCTGCGGCATGTCGAGCATCCGATGTGCGTCTTTCAAGAATACTGTTGAAAAACTCGGCCGAGGGCTCTTTCGGGCGTCCTTCGGCCAGCTTGGTCGAACTTGCCGCTTCATAAGCTGCTGATTTTGCTAGAGGCAGTTCGGCCCGAAAGTCCGTTCCGGAGCCTTTCTCGGCTCGCCACCGAGTTTTTCAACGGTATTCAAGAAATATGCACAGACGAGCAGCTCGGAGGACTCTTTCCACTCCGCAACTTGGCTCTTGCTCTGTCATAGGTACAACGAACCGTTGACGTTTGGAACGCGCTCCTCTTCGTTGCGCACAGGGTGGCAGGCCCTCGCGTCCGCATCTTGGCCACTTGCCGGGAGGTCCGATCCTTGGGAGGAGGGCTCATCATGCAAGCTGAAGCACCTCGCCTCGTCCGTATGGGCCCGGAGCATCTCGACGGAGCCATGGCGCTATCCCTGGCCGAGGGCTGGCCGCATCGGCTGGAGGACTGGGCGCTGATCCTGTCGCAGTCCGAGGGCGTGGTCGCAATTGACGGACAGCAGGTGGTCGCCACTGCGATCGCCATCCCGTTCGGCCCCGTCGCCACCCTGGGCATGATCCTCGTGGACAGGCGCTTGCGCGGACGCGGCCTCGGGCGGCGGGTCGTGGAGCATGCCATGGCACAGCTCGCGCCCCGGGAGTGGCGCCTGGTCGCCACGCAGGAGGGGCTGCCACTCTACCGGAAGCTCGGCTTCGAGCCCTGCGGGGAGGTGCAGCAGCACCAGGGGTTAGCGCGAGCCGCTCCGGGTCACCTGCCCGCGGACTGGGCCGGGAACGCCGACGCTCCTGATCTGGCTGCTCTTGACGAAGCGGCGACCGGCATGGACCGCAGCTGGCTCATGGAGGCGCTGCTTCGCGACGGTCGCGCTCTGATCCAGCGAGAGAGGGGCGAGGTCGTGGCGTTTGCGGCCCATCGTCGTTTCGGCCGGGGCGACCTCGTCGGCCCCCTTGTGGCCCGCTCGGAAACCGAGGCACACGCGATGCTCGGAATGCTGCTCAACGTGTCCGCTGACCGTTTCCTGCGCGTGGACCTCACGGATGAAGGCATCGGTCTCAGCCCCTTTCTGATCGAGCACGGTCTCGAGCCTGTGGGGACTGGCACGATGATGAGGCGGGGGCGGGCTCAGCCGATCAGAGGCGCCCACCGCCGTTTTGCCTTGGTCGCGCAGGCTCTGGGCTGAACCGGCCCGAGACGAACCCAGTCCTTTGCTGCCTCACACGACCATGCCCATGCGAGACATGACGCCTCGCCTTGTGCGTATCTCATGCAAGACGCGCGCAAGATCTGAGGCGTGTAGTCCGGCGGAGGACCTCCGGCTCAGGACTCGCAGTCTGGCGGAAGAGGGGAGGTCATGTGCTTAATCCTGACACCTTAGGGCCCGCTGTCGGCGGCCTGCGCCCAAGTGGGTCGCCAACCAAGGCCGCGGTGCCGGATAAGCCCACAGCTGGAATGGCTTCATGACGGCTGACGCTTTCCGCAAGGCACCAGCTGCCGGAAATCTCGCCCACGGCCTTCGCGAGAACGTGGGCCAGGTCCTGCACCAACTCCTTCAGGTGCTGCTCGTGGGCCTCACGCTGGGGATGATGCGGACCGTGGTGCCGGCCCTGGCCGAGATTGAGTTCGGCGTGGCGCGCGGTTCCTTCCTGCTTCTCACCGCCTTCGTGATGGCCTTCGGGGTGGTGAAGGGGGCGATGAACTTCGTGGCCGGGCGGCTCTCCGAGCGGGTGGGCCGCAGGCGGGTGCTGCTCTGGGGATGGCTCATGGCTCTGCCCATTCCGGCGATGATCTGGCTCGCGCCCTCCTGGGGCTGGATCGTGGCCGCTACGGTGCTTTTGGGCATCAACCAGGGCCTGACCTGGTCGATGACCCAGACCGCCAAGCTCGACCTTACGCGAGCGGACGAGCGGGGGCTCGCCCTCGGGCTCAACGAGTTCGCAGGCTATGTGGGCGTGGCACTTGCCGGCGTAATCACCGGGTATACGGCCGCGGCGCTCGGGGCGCGGCTGGGGCTTCTGGTGTTCGGGCTCGCTGTGATCGTCCTGGCGCTGGCGCTCACTCTATGGGGCGTGCGCGAGACGTTGCCTTGGGCACGCGCGGAGGCGGCTCGGCATGGACGGGCGTGGTCAGCCCGCCCTTCGATGCCGGATTCCCGATCGGACCTCCCGGAGAGCCTTTCAACCTGGGAAGTCTTTGCGCTGATGTCCTGGCGAGACCGCCGGCTTGCGGCGGTGTGTCAGGCTGGGCTCGTCGAGAAGTTCGTGGACGCGCTGATGTGGGTGATTGTGCCGGTGTTTCTGTTCCAGCGGGGCGTGGACCTGCCGGGGATCGGCTGGATCGTAGGGGTCTACGGATTTGTCTGGGGCGGCTCGCAACTCGTCACCGGGCGGCTCTCGGACCAGGTGGGCCGGTTCTGGCCCAACGTGCTCGGCATGTGGATCTGCGGCGCGGGGGTAGCGCTCTTCGTCCTGGGGCAAGGAACAGGTTGGTGGGCCATGGCCGCGGGCGTGGCGGGGCTCGGCATGGCGCTCCTCTATCCGAACCTCTCGGCCGCGGTGGCGGACATAGCTCCACCTGCCTGGCGCGGCTCGGCCATTGGGATCTATCGCTTCTGGCGCGACCTGGGCTACGGTGTTGGCGCGCTCGGGCTCGGGGTGGCCGCGCATCTGACCGGCGCCCTGGAACCGGCAGTCTGGTTTGTCGCCGTGTCGATGGCTCTTTCCGGCGCTCTTCTCTGGTGGTGGGGTGAGGAAACGCACCCGCGGCTGGCTCAAGGGCGCAGCTAGGCAGGCTCACGCCGCCAATCAGGCTCCCGGATCCCCTTATTGGTTGTGATGAGCGCTGCCCCCGCTCCGGTCAGACAGGCTCAGCGACCCGTCAGTGTCACAGTAAGAAATCCTCCCCCTGCGGCTCGATCCGTCGGGTGATCTCCTCCTCAATCGCCTCAAAGCTGACGCCGAGCTGCACCAGCTCAGGTTGGACGGCGTCGTCGACATCCGTCCCGGCGAGCGTCTGCTGAGGAACCCTGATCTGATAGGCCTGACGGCTTCCGGTTCCCGCAGCCGCTCCAGGGTCGCCGAGTTGAGCGGTCGCGCAAGGTTGCCGTGCAGGACCTGGCGGACGGACCAGTGAGTTCGGCGCAGGATCTCCAGCAGATCCGACGGATGATCGAACGACGGGCATTTGGACACGGCGTGTGAACTCACCTGGGCCGGATCCTTCAAGACGGTTGACCACAGCGGAGACGACCGCAACCCACTGGCCCAGGTTGGGCTTTGGAGTTCCTGGCCAAGTCCGATGACCGAGGTTTGGGTGTCCCGCTTCAGGGCTACGACGGGAGCAGCGGTTCACTGGGCGGGTAGAGCACGACGCGCGTGCCGAGGGGCACCACGTGGTAGAGCTCCATGATCTGCGCGTTCACGAGCCGGGCGCAGCCGTTCGACACCGCCGTCGCGATCGTCTCGGGCGCGTTGGTGCCGTGGATGCGCAAGAACGTGTCGCCGCGCTCGGGGGTGAAGAGATAGAGCGCGCGAGCCCCGAGCGGGTTGTCGGGCCCGCCCGGCATCCCGTCGGCATACTGTGCATAATGTTCGGGCTCCCGTGCGATCATGTCGGGGGTCGGCGTCCAGCTGGGCCACTCTTTCTTGGCGCCGACGTAAAACACGCCGGGCTCGTAGAGGCCTGGTCGCCCGATCCCGCAGGCATACCGCACCGCCATCTGGTCCGAGAGGGTCCAGTAGAGCGCGAAGCGGTTGGGGTCGACGTGGATCTCGCCCGGGGGAAGCCCGGCCTGCACCGGCACGATGCGCGGCATAAGCACAGGCGGCAGAACCTCCATCGCCTCAGATCCCTCATGCGCCTCTCCGCCGGTAGCGGCCACACTCAACGTGGCCAGCCCGGAGAGGAGAAGTTGGCGTCGGCTCAGCATTCTTCTGTCTTTCCTCGATGGCTTCGGAATCCGGTTCCGGGCCTGGGGCAGTGCGCCCGCCTACACGCCGTTCGGGGCAATGTGGCCTCGGCTGGATTGCCAGGCGCGGAAGTGGTTCTGCCCTCAGATGATCCGCACTTGGGTGCCGACCGGCACAAGGTCGAAGAGCTGGGTGATGTGCTCGTTGTAGAGGCCCACGCAGCCATCCGAGGACGAGCGCCCGATCTTGCGCGTGTCGTGGGTGCCATGGATGCGGTAGTACTGCCAGGACAGGTAGAGGGCGCAGGCGCCCAGCGGGTTGCGGGGGTCTCCTCCCGGCACCACCGCCGGCCATTCGGGAAAGCGCTCGCGCATGGACGGGGTCGGCGTCCAGGAGGGCGCTACCTTCTTCTCCACCACCTCGGTGTAGCCCCGCCGGGTCAGCTCATCGCTCGCCGGGACGGAGGTCGGGAAGACGCGGTAGTCAGACCCATCCGCGCTCCAGTAGTGGAGCGACGTGGAGGTGGTGTCGGCGACGATGGCTCCCGCACCCAGCGTCTCGAAGTGGTCGCGCCAGTCGTGGGTCACAAAGCCCGAGACGTTGCGGCTCGGCGTTTCTTGCGCGCGCAGCAGCCCGGGGGCGGCCAGTCCCGCCACCAGGGTCCCGGCCCCCAACAGTAGACTCCGGCGGGTCGTGTCTCGGCTCATGTCGTTGTCCTGCTCAGCGGCCGTGTCCGTCCGGCCTTGGGTCATGCTCGATCGTGCAAGGGCGAGTCCCGAGTGTCCTGTTTCGCCCCGAGGCAGAGCCGTGGGAGCAAGACGAGGCGGGACCACCGCATGCAGGGCTCCAGGATGGCCGTCGAAGCTTAAGCCAACCTTAAGGGACCACGTCATGACCAGAGCAGAGGATATGCGTGCCGCCCCGCAGTCCGCTGACAGCTCGATGGATCAGGATCGCTGCCGACCCGTTGAGCCTGGGAGTCGGATGGAGGTCAGGACTATGGACTACACGATCAACCGCGTCTTCCCGAACGCCGACGTCGAGAAGGTCGACGCCCGCGTGAAGAGCGCGCTCGCTGAGCAAGGCTTCGGAGTCCTCATCGAGATCGACGTGGCAGCCACCATGAAGACGAAGATCAACCAAGACATCGCCCCCTACCGCATCCTGGGCGCCTGCAACCCGACCATGGCCTTCCAGGCGCTTGGCGCGGAGCCCCGGGACGGAGCGATGCAGCCCTGCAACGTGATCCTGCGGGCGGTAGAGGCTGGGGTCGAGGTGAGCGCCATCGACCCCGTGGCCTCGATGATGGCGATCAAGAACGAGGACCTGAAGAGCGCGGCCGGAGAGGTGCGCGACAAGGTCCGGCAGGCTTTGGAAGCCGCGTAGCCCCTCCCGTTTCGCCGGTTACCTGATTGGCCAACGACGACCTGATATCACTTGGCCGGGCTCGCCTGTAGATCTGGCACGGCCGGACCGACGTGCCCTGAGAGGCAAGGCAGGACGAGTTCGGCCAGAAGGCCCCCGCCCTCGGCCCGGGTGAGCGACAGGCGCCCGCGCAGGCGCTCCATTGCCAGATCCACGATGGCAAGGCCCAAACCACTACCTGCCCCCTCAGCCTGCCGGCCCCGCACGAAGCGGCGGGTGACCAAGGCCAGCTCATCCAACGGAATGCCGGAGCCATGGTCTCGCACCCGAATGGCGCAGCTCCGGCCCTCTTCGACGGCGTGCATGGTAAGGGTCACCTCAGAGCCCTGCGGCCCGGCCGCCAGAGCGTTCTCCAGCAGATTGCGGACGGCGGTCCCGAGGAGGAGGGGACGGCTGCATTGCAGGACGCAGCTCTCCTTCAGGTCGGCATGGAGCGCAACGCCTTTGACCCGAGCCAGCGACGCGAGATCCTCCATTACGTCGGCCAGAAGAGGCGCAATGCTCGCGGGATGCTCGCCAGCTTCTGCCACTTCGGCCTCGATAGCCGCCATATCGAGGAGCTGGCGAACCATGCGGTCGGTACGGTCCACCGCCTTCTGGATCTGCGCGAGCGCCCGGTCCTTCGTGGCGGGGTCCGGCGACATGGCCGCGACCTGCGCCTGGGTCTTGAGACCCGAGAGCGGCGTCTTGAGTTCGTGAGCGGCAAAGGCCGTAAAGGTGCGCTCGCTCTCGCGCGCTGAGGCCACGCGGGTCATCAGGCCGTTCAGGCCTTCGATGAGTGGGCGCACCTCGCTGGCCGCAGGTTCATCGGGCAAGGGGGTCAGGTCGGAGGCCGACCGGTTGGAAAGGACCCGGGCCACCCGGTCCAGGGGGGCGAGGCCCCGCCCGAGACTGATCCAGATCAGGCCCAGGAGGGCCGGGAGCACGAGGCCGGCGGGCAGCACCAGGGCGGTGATGATGCTGCCCACCAGGTTCTCGCGCATCGCCCTAGTGTCGGCCACCATGACCCGGATGCCGAGGTCGGGGTCCTCGGCGGTGTAGACGCGCCAGGCCTGCCCATCGACATCGCTCGTGCTGAAGCCGGACGAGTTGGAGCTGAGACGTCCATCGGGAGCGCCTTCCGACTGGCCCAGCAGACCGCCCTCGACCGACCAGATCTGGCAGGAAAGGCGGTGCTCATAATCGGCCGCAGGCGCGAAGGCCGTCTCCGTTCCAGCACCCTCCATCACCCCGGCGGCGGCCCCGAGATCGATGCTGTTGTCGGCGATGAGCGAGACCACCATCCGGGCCGCCTCCGAGAGGCGGGCATCCAGCACGCGCTCGACATGCGCCTCGGTCCGAGCTCGCGTCCAGACTACGGCCGAGGCCCAGACCGCGCCGGTGGCCAGAACGAGGATGAGGAAGAGACGCAGGCGTATGGACATCAGGCAGTCTCCTTCGCGGTCGGGGGAGCGAGACGATAGCCGGCGCCCCGCACCGTCTCGATGAAGCTGGCTCCGAGCTTGCTGCGCAGCCGGTGGACGTGGACCTCGACGGTGTTGCTCTCCACGCCGTCCTCCCAACCGTAAAGGCGCTCTTCGAGTGCGGACTTGCCCAGGACGGCGCCGGGGCGCTCGATAAGGGCCCGCAGGATTGCGAACTCTTTCGGAGAGAAGGTCTGCACCTCGCCGGCGATCTCGCCCTTCATCTTGGCAGGATCGAGCACAAGGCCGTTCCAGGCGATGCGGCCATCGGCTCGGCCCTCCGCGCGGCGCAGGATGGCGCGCAGGCGGGCGGCGAGTTCCTCCAGGTCGAACGGCTTGCCCAAGTAGTCGTCGGCGCCGCCATCGAGCCCCGCCACCCGCTCGTGCGGGCGGTCACGGGCGGTCAGCATGAGCACCGGCAGAGTGGAGCCCCGACTGCGGAGCCGCGCCAGGAGGTCGAGCCCCGAGCCGTCCGGCAGCATGAGATCAAGCACCATGCCGGAGAAGCCGCCGGCCTCGAGCGCCGCCTCCCCCTCGACCCGTGTGGCGACTGCTTCGGAGGTGAACCCGGCAAACGAGAGGCCCACCACGAGGCCGTCCCGCAGGACATCATCGTCCTCGATGATCAGGATGCGCATGATGAGACCTCAGGGGCTGTGGCACAGTCGAGGCGTCCTGCCCGGCTTTCCTTAAGCCTGGCTTAAGGCGGAGGGCCGACAGACGCGGCGTGTTCCTGCGGGACCGCTGCCGGTCGCGCAACCCCGAAGCCACAAGGAGCACTGCTTCATGTCGTCCCATTCCGCGGCCCTGCTGGGTCTCGCCGGCCTGAGCCTGGTGGTCGCCTGCGCCCCTCCGGAGCCGGGCGAGACCCCCGACCCTGTCGCTTTTGTCGCGCCCCTTGAACCAGCCCCGCCGGCGCTGACCCCAGACGAGCTGGCCATGGATGGGCCCGTCCAGGACGGGGACACCCTGATCCCCGCCGTGGACCCCCAGTACCTCACCAGGGAGAAGATCCGCCAGGAGGTGGACTACTGGACCGCCGAGCGTTCGGGCACCACCAACGTCGACCCCTATGCCCGCACCCTCTACTTCATCCTCGAGGGTGACCGGGCCATGCGCTACGCGGTGGCCGTGGGCGATGACGGCCGCGGCTGCTCGGGCGAGGGGATCGTCCCCTACGCTCGCGAGTGGCCGCGCTGGACGCCCACGTCGAACATGCTGGCCGAGAACCCGGAGCTCTACGGACCGCACCGCAACGGCATGCCGGGCGGCCCCGAGAACCCTCTGGGCGCCCGCGCCCTCTACATCCACCAGGACGGCGAGGACACGCTTTACCGCATCCATGGCACGCCCCAGCAGTGGTCGATCGGGGAGGCCACCTCGGCCGGATGTATCCGGCTCTTCCAGCAGAACATCATCGACCTGCACCAGCGGGTGGAGGGCAACACGCGCGTGGTGGTGCTCTCGGCTGAAGAGAGCGGGCAGGGGACCCGAAGCCCGAATGCGCTGATCGATCCGCTGCCGATGGCCGGGGGATCGGTCATGGAATCGGAGGAGGTGCTCGCCGGCCTGAGTGAGCCGGACATCGGCGGCGGACTTGAGCTGGGGGCTTGGTAGGCACGCGCAGTCAGGTAGGCGGGTCGGCTTGGTGCTGGCTTGCCACCCCCGCGCGGGACGGCTGTCGGACATGCCGCAGCCCCGCATGCCGAACCCCATCCGGCCCCTTGACATATGCAAATATAAGAATATGTATGCGTCCGTAATCGGGGCCCGACCCAAGCATTCACCGCACGCTGACAGACTTGGTCCGGCCCCGACCCTCTTGAACCGACACGGCCCTGGACGGCCATACCTCCTCGCAAAGGGATCCCGCCTGTGACCCTCACCGACTTTACCCCATTTGCCTCGCTCTCGGGTGGTGCGCTGATCGGCCTCTCGGCCGTGCTGCTCATGGGCCTCCTCGGCCGCATCGCCGGCATCAGCGGCATCGCGGTGCGACTGCTGCCGCCCTACCTCGACGCCGACACCCGCGGACGCATGGCCTTCATCCTGGGCCTGATCGCCGCGCCGTCGGTCTGGCTCCTCACGACCGGCGCCTGGCCGCAGGTGACCCTTGAGGCGAGCGCCCCGCTGCTCCTCGTCGCCGGTCTCCTCGTAGGCTTCGGCTCGGTCTGGGGGGCGGGCTGCACGTCGGGCCACGGGGTCTGTGGGCTCTCGCGCCTGTCGGCCCGGTCTTTCGTCGCGGTCGGCACCTTCATGGCCACGGCCTTCCTCACCGTCCTCCTCGTTCGTCACGTCTTCTGAGGTCCTGCCCATGCCCATCCTTGTCCAGTTCCTCCTCGGTCTCCTTTTCGGCACCGGCCTCATCGTCGCGGGCATGTCCGATCCCGCAAAGGTCCTGAACTTCCTCGACCTCGCGGCCATTCCGTCAGGCACTTGGGACCCGAGCCTTGCCTTCGTGCTCCTGGCCGCCACGGCCGTGACCTTCGTGGGCTACCGCCTGGTGCTGCGCCGGCCCCGGCCAGTCTTCGACACCCAGTTTCACCTGCCCCACAAGACCCGGATCGAGGCTCCAGTCATCGTAGGCCCTGCGATCTTCGGCATCGGCTGGGGTCTTGTGGGCCTCTGCCCGGGTCCGGCTTTCACCGCCCTCGGCACCGGCCGCCCCGAGGCCTTCCTGTTCGTTACCGCCATGCTCCTGGGCATGGTCGCCGCCCGGCTCCTTGCGCTGCGGGCCATCGGTGGCTCCGCGCAGCGCGCCTGATCCAGTTCACTTCGCCTCTGAGGAGATCCTCATCATGCAAGACGTTCCTTTCATCCCCGAACTGTCCGTGAAGCCCGAGGTCACGGCCTTCTTCGACGAGGCCACCAACACCGTGACCTACGTGGTCAAGGACCCGAACTCGAACGCCTGTGCCATCGTCGACTCGGTGATGGACATCGACTACGCCTCCGGCCGGATCACCTATGAGAGCGCCGACAAGGTCATCGACTTCGTGAAGGCCAACGGCCTCCAGGTCGAGTGGCTGATCGAGACCCACGTCCACGCCGACCACCTCTCGGCCGCGCCCTACATCCAGCAGAAGCTCGGCGGAAAGATCGGCATCGGCGCCAACATCACCGTGGTGCAGGACACCTTCGGCAAGATCTTCAACGAAGGCACCGAGTTCCAGCGCGATGGCTCGCAGTTCGACCGCCTCTTCGAGGACGGCGACAGCTACGAGATTGGGACGATGACCGCCCACGCCCTCTACACGCCCGGGCACACGCCGGCCTGCATGACGCATGTGGTCGGCGACGCGGCCTTCGTGGGCGACACCCTCTTCATGCCCGACGGCGGCTCGGCGCGGGCCGACTTCCCGGGCGGCGACGCGGGGGTGCTCTACGACTCGATCCAACGGGTGCTCGCCCTGCCCGACGAGACGCGGCTCTTCATGTGCCACGACTACGGCCCGAACGGCCGCGACATCCAGTGGGAGACCACGGTCGCCGAGGAGAAGGCCCACAACATCCATGTGGGCCAGGGCAAGTCTCGTGAGGAGTTCATCCAGTTCCGCACGGAGCGGGATGCTTCCCTCGCTGTGCCCAAGCTCATCCTGCCCTCGCTCCAGGTGAACATGCGTGCGGGTGAGGTGCCCACGGACGCCAGGGGCCGGCCGATGCTCAAGGTCCCCGTGAACGCCTTCTGACACCTACACTGCGACAAGGACACCGTTATGCAACTCAAGAAGCTCGACGAGCGGCTCTCTGTGGGCCCGCAGATCACCCCTGACGAGGTGGCCGACCTCGCGAAGTGGGGCTTTCGCTCGATCATCTGCAACCGCCCAGACGATGAGGATCCGGGCCAGCCCTCCTTTGCCGAGATCGCGGCTGCCGCTGCGGAGCAGGAGATGGAGGTCCGGCACATCCCGGTTGCCGGTCGGCCCGCCGAGGCGCAGGCGGTCGCTTTTGCGGAGGCTCTCAAAGAGATGCCAAGTCCGATCTACGCCTATTGCCGCTCCGGCGGCCGTGCCGGGGCGCTGGCCATGATGACCGGCCGGTAAGCTCGACGACCTTGCCGGCTCCGGCCTCTTGAGTCCGGGGCCGACCGCTCACCGGGGTCGGGCCGCCCGGTGCCCTTCTCGCCTTCAGATCTCCAAGGACACTGCCATGAGCCCTCGATCCCTGGCCCGCTACCTACCCGTCCTGGACTGGGGCCGTCGCTACGGCAGGCGAGCGCTGTCGAGCGACCTTCTCGCGGCAGCGATCGTGACGATCATGCTCGTTCCGCAGTCGCTGGCCTATGCCATGCTGGCGGGGCTGCCGCCCGAGACCGGGATCTACGCCTCCATCGCGCCGATCGTTCTTTACGCGATCTTCGGCACGAGCCGGGCCTTGGCGGTGGGCCCGGTCGCGGTGGTCTCGCTGATGACGGCGGCTGCCATTGGAGCGGTGGCCGAGCAGGGAACAGCGGGCTACGCCGCAGCCGCCCTGACCCTCGCTCTCCTGTCCGGGGCCTTTCTAGTGCTCATGGGCGTATTCCGCCTGGGGTTCCTCGCGAACTTCCTATCGCACCCGGTGATCGCCGGCTTCATCACCGCCTCGGGGCTCCTCATCGCGACGAGCCAGCTCAAGCACATCTTGGGTGTTCCGGCGGGAGGCGACACGCTGCCCGAGATGGTCCTGTCCCTGATCGAGTTTCTGGGCGAGACGAACTTGTGGACCCTGGCCCTCGGGGGTGTCGCCACGGCGTTCCTCGTCTGGGTGCGCCGTGGTCTCAAGCCGACCCTCATGGGCCTCGGCCTCTCCTCGGGAGCCGCCGGTGTCGCCACCAAGGCCGGACCTGTTGCGGCGGTCGTCGCGACCACGCTCGTGACCTGGGGTTCGGGTCTTGCCGACCGCGGCGTCCGCATCGTCGGCGAGGTGCCCCAAGGCCTGCCGCCCTTCACCCTCCCCCCGCTTTCCCTCGACCTCCTCACCGCCCTCGCCATGCCCGCGCTCCTCATTTCGGTCATCGGCTTCGTGGAGTCGGTATCGGTGGCGCAGACCCTGGCAGCGAAGAAACGCCAGCGGATCGACCCCGACCAGGAGTTGATCGGCTTGGGCGCCGCCAACCTCGGCGCGGCCGTCACCGGCGGCATGCCCGTCACGGGCGGCTTCGCACGCTCGGTCGTGAACTTCGACGCTGGCGCCGAGACCCCCGCCGCCGGGGCCTTCACCGCCATCGGCCTTCTCGTGGCGGCGCTGGCACTCACGCCCCTCCTCTACTTCCTGCCGCAGGCCACGCTCGCGGCCACGATCATCGTCGCGGTCCTGAGCCTCGTGGACTTCGGGATCCTGCGCCGCGCCTGGGCCTACTCCAAGGCCGACTTCGCCGCCGTGGCCGTCACGATCTTGCTGACCTTGGGTCTTGGCGTGGAGGCCGGCGTCACCGCGGGAGTCCTGCTGTCCCTGATGCTGCATCTTTACAAGACCTCGCGCCCGCATGTGGCCGAGGTTGGGTTGGTTCCCGGCACCCAGCACTTCCGCAACATCCACCGCCATCAGGTGGAGACCGACCCCACCATTCTCTCCGTCCGCATCGACGAGAGTCTCTACTTCGCCAACGCCCGCTACCTTGAGGACTGGATCCTCAGCCGAATCGCGGGCTCGCCGGTGCGGCACGTGGTCCTGATGGCCTCGGCCGTGAACGAGATCGACTTCAGCGGCCTCGAGACGTTGGAGGAGCTCAACCACCGCTTGAAGGACGCCGGGATCACCCTGCACCTCTCGGAGGTGAAGGGCCCTGTGATGGACCGTCTGGAGCGGACCCACTTCCTCCAGGACCTCACCGGCCGCGTCTTCCTGTCCCACTTCGACGCCATGCGCGAACTGGCGTCTGCCGAACCCGCCGCGGCCGAGTGAGCCCGAACAGTCCCCCATCCCTCGCAGATCCAAGGAGAAGAGTCCCCATGCTGAGCAAGACCAGCCCCTCCCGAGGCCCCGGCAGCCCGCGGGTGATCGGCGCCTACGAGCCCCGCAGCGGCAGCATCCAGTACATCGTCGTGGACGAGGCGACCAAGCAGGCCGCCCTCATCGACACCGTGCTCGACTTCGACCCCAAGCACGCGCGGACGTCTACGAAGAGCGCACAATGGGCCTTGGACACGATCAAAGCCGAAGGGCTGACCCTGGCCTGGATCCTCGACACCCATCCGCACGCCGACCACCTGATGGCCTCGGCCTGGCTCAAGGAGCAGACCGGGGCTCCCACGGTGATCGGCGAGAAGGTCCGCGACATCGCGAAGCTCTGGCGCAGGATCTACAACTTGCCGGGTGAGTTCGAAACCGAACGTACCTTCGACCGGCTCGTGCTCGACGGCGAGACGCTGCCCCTGGGCGATCTGGAGATCCGGGTGATGCTCTCGCCCGGTCACACGCTGGGCTCGGTCACCTACGTCGTGGGCGACGCGGCCTTCGTGCATGACACCTTCATGCAGCCCGACGTTGGCACCACCCGGGCCGACTTCCCCGGCGGCTCGGCGCGCGACCTCTACCGCTCGCTTCAGGCGATCCTGGCGCTGCCCGAGGACACCCGCGTCTTCGAGGGCCACGACTACGGCACAAAGGAGCGCAAGGAGCCTGCCTGGGAGGCCACGGTCAGGGAGCACCGCGAGCGCAACAAGCATGTGGGCGGCGGTGTCAGCGAGGAGACGTTCGTTCGCCTGCGGGAGCAGCGCGACGCCGTGCTCGACCTGCCCGACCGGATGCTCCATGCCCTTCAGGTGAATCTGCGGGGCGGACGGCTGCCCGAGCCCGAGGACGACGGGCACTGCTATCTCAAGATTCCAGTGAACAAGTTCTGATCGGGCGGTCATGGTCCCGGATCTCAGGAGCACGATATGACGGAACGCGGGAGCGCCAACATCAAAGAGGTTCCGGTGGGCTACGGGTCCGACAGCAGCGAGAGCGCGGATACGCCTGACGGGCGCCTCGCTGCCACTGACCTCGACCGCATGGCGGCCAGCGCCACGCAAGCGGCGGACTTCCTCAAGTCCCTGGGCCACGAGCAGCGGCTCATGATCCTGTGCCATCTGGCCTCGGGCGAGAAGTCCGTGGGCGAGCTTGAGGAGGTCCTGGGGGCTCGGCAGGCCGCCGTGTCGCAGCAACTCGCCCGCCTGCGCCACGAAGGGCTGGTGACCACCCGGCGCGAGGGCAAGACGATCTACTACGGGCTAGGCGACGAGAGGTCCAAACGGATGATCGGGCTCCTCTACGAACTGTTCTGCAAGATCGACTGAGCCCGATGCTCCGGGGAGCTGCCAATCCTCAGGGAGTGTACCATGCGGACCAGCCGATTGCCTACCAGCTCGACGGCAAGGTGCGCGAGATCTAATAGACCTCAAACTTCTCGCCCATTCCGAACAAGACCGCGCCTCAGGGCCTCGGCGGCGTGTTGTGCGTGGCGGCGGAGACCACCCCAGCTTCCCTGCTGCGCCAAAGCGAGGACCGCTTCCGCGCCGTTGTCGCGACCGCGACTGGCTTGGGTGGACCCTGTTGGCATATCCACGGCCAGCCTCATCGGCCGCCGGTGAGGTCAGCGAGTGGCACCTCGATGGTGACGACGAGCCCGTGCGGCTGCCAGTCCCGCGACAGCGTGGCGCCCAGCTGGCCGGCAGCGACACGATCCGTCAGCAGTGTGCCAAACCCTCGCCGCTCCGGCGTCAGGGGCTCGCCAGGGCCTCCCTGCTCCTGCCAGACGATGCGGAAGGTCTCACGCGCGGCGGCGCACCGGACACTCACACGGCCCTCGTGCGCGGCGAGGCTGCCATGCTTGACGGCGTTGGTGACCAGCTCATGCACCAGAAGTGCCAGCGCCGTGGCCTGCTGCGGGTCCACCCGCATGTCATCGCCTGTGAGTTCGATGCGTTGTCCCGGCGCCTCTTGGTAGGGCGCAAGGACGAGTCGGAACACGCCCTGAAGCGTCTGCTCCTTGGGTCCGGTCACAAGGCCGGGCGCGCCAGCGGGGCTGATCGTGTCATGCGCGCGCGCCAGAGCCGAGAAGCGCGACTGCAGGAGCGCGGCGAAGGGCCTGGCCTCGGGCAGGTCGCGCGCCGAGAGCGCGACCAGGCTGGAGACTAGCGCGAAGATGTTCTTGATGCGGTGCTGGAGCTCGCGCGCGATCAGGTCGCGCGCCTCCTCGGCCTGCTTGAGGTCGTGGATGTCGGTGCAGGTGCCGTACCAGCGCGTGATGCGCCCCGTGGTATCGCGCATGGGCTGCGCCCGGCCGATCACCCATCGATACTGCCCCGACCGGTGCCTGAGGCGGTACTCGATGTGGTAGGGCTCGCCAGTGGCGAGGCTGTGCCGCCAGCACGTCCAGGCCCGCTCCTGGTCCTCGGGGTGGAACATGCCATTCCAGCCCTCGCCGTCGGTGGAGCCTTCGGGCACCCCGGTGAACTCGTACCAGCGGGCGTTGTAGTAGTCGTGAAAGCCGTCGGGCCGTGTGGACCAGATCATCTGGTCGACCGAGTCCACGATCGCCTCGAGGCGTGCCTCGCTTTCCCGGAGAGCCAGTTCGGCCTGCCGCCGCTCGGTGATGTCGATCAGGATGCCCGGAAAGCGCACCGGCCGGCCCGCCCCGTTGCGCTCGCAACGCCCCCGCGCCGTGACCCAGCGCAGCGTTCCGTCCTGACCGACGACCCGGTACTCCGACCGGTACTCTTCCCCCGTGACAAGGGCCTGCTCGATGGAAGCCCGCACCGGGTCTCGGTCCTGCGGGTGGATTCCGCTGAAGAAGGCATCGAGGGAAAGCCCTCGCGCCGCTGCGTCAAGGTCCAGGCCGAACAGGCGGGCCAGGGTGGGGTTGGCCCGGACGAGATCGTCCTCAATGTCCCATTCCCACGAGCCGACCAGGCCCGAGGCCTCCAGGGCCCGGGACAGCCGGTCCCGGCTCTGCTCGACCGGATCCGATCCTCCTTCATGATGGCTCGCGACGAGAGCCGGAGTGCTATGCGGGAGGCGTCCAGGGTCCCCGTCCCAGTCGTCCATTACTGGTTCGGCGTGATCATGGGCGGATCGGGTCACCCGATCCTCGTTCGTGGGCGAGACAGGCGTCCCGGCAAAGGCTCGGATTGTCGCAAAAGCTGGTTCTCCAGGTCGGCGGGCACGGAGCCGAGCGATCGCATGCTTGAGCGTCAGCTGGCGGCACCATCAGCATATGTCAGGTGTCGAACAAAAGGAACCAGGACGGATCGCCTCAGTGCGCCCCTAGACGGATGCGTCCGTCCTCGGCCGGTTGGAGGTGGGGTGCCAGCTGAAGGCTCCAGGGCGGCGGCGGCTCGGCCCCGTCCTTGAGCGCCTCGCCCACGAAGGCGATGGCGTTCTCGATGCCGTTGGCGGTGTAGGGCTTGCCAATCACGCCCACGGCCCCGGCGAAGTCGTCAGGGATGCGCTTCACGTTGGCGGTCATGAACAGGACGGTGGTCACCCCGCTGCCGGCGATGGCGCGCGCCACCTCCACGCCGGTCGGGCCGTCCAGAAGGTGGATGTCGACAAGCGCCAGCTCGGGCCGGGTCCTCTCGGCCAGCTGGATGGCCTCGCGCGAGGAGGGCGCCAGGCCTACGACGTCATGCCCTGCGTCGCGCAAATCTTCCTCCAGCGCATAGGCCAGCAGCGCCTCGTCCTCAACGATCAGCACCCGAAGGGGTCGTGCCATTCTCATTGGTCCACTTCGACATAGGTTCGGGGCATCCGCACGGTGATCCGGGTGCCAGGGTCGGCTGTCTCCCAGCGCACCTGAGCCTGCAGTTGACGCGACAGCATCTCCACGACCGTGCGGCCGAAGGAGCCACGCCCCAGCTCTTGGCCCGGCAGGCCCACACCGTCGTCTTCGATGCCGATGACCAGCTCACCTTCCTCCGGGCGGACGCGCACGAGGAGGCGACCGCCCCGATCGCGGAAGGCGTGCTGCACCGCGTTGGTGACAAGCTCGCTGACGACGAGCGCGAGTGGCGCGGCTTTGTCTTTGCTGATCTCCACCGGCTCAAGCTCGAGCTCGAGCCGGATGTCGGCACGGCCTGCCGCGCTCACAAGGTCAGAGGCGAGGTCGCAGGCGAAGGTAGCCACATCGAAGCGGCTCACGTCATCGCCCTGATAGAGACGGCGGTGAACCGTAGCCAAGGCCTCCACGCGGGAGAGCACCGACCGCAAAGCCACCGCGGCGGCCGGGTCGGACGTGCGCTTGGCCTGCATCTGAATGAGCGAGCCGATCATCTGGAGGTTGTTCTTGACGCGGTGATCGACCTCATGGAGCAGGACGGTCTTGGCCCGGGCCTCCGCCCTCGCCTCCTCGATGCTGGCCTGGAGCTCGCGTGTGCGCCGGTCCACGGCGTCCTCCAGCTCCTCGGCCCGCTCGTGCATGGTCTGCTCGCGGGCCTTGCTGGCGGTCACGTCGTGCTGGGAGGCGAAGAAGTAGAGGATCTCGCCCGTCTCGTCGCGCACGGGGCTCATGAAGAGCGCGTTCCAGAAGGCGGTGCCGTCCTTGCGGTAGTTCAGGATATCGCCACGGAACTGCTCCCACTCCTCGGCGATCGCTCGCCGGATCTCGGCCACGCAAGCCGGATCGGTGTCCGGGCCCTGGAGGAAGCGACAGTTGCGCCCGATCACCTCGTCGCGCCCGTAGCCGGTGAGCTCGAGGAAGGCGTCGTTGGCGAAGACGACCGGGTTGTCCTCCTGGCGGGGGTCGGTGATGATGATCGGCATGCGCGTGCGCCGGATGGCCGCCGCAAAGGGATCGCCCGGCAGATGCTCGCGGTCGAGCTCGGCGCCACGCTCGTAGGCCTCCTCATTACGGTCGGGCATTCAAGAGCCGCCCTCGGTGAGTATCAGGTCACGAGACGGGTCTCTCCAGCAGCCTGCCTCTGGAGCGGCCGCACCTGCTGTGTTCGGGTGGCCCGACGAGGCGCGTCCTGTCCGTTCTGCCACGTTCCGCCTCATACCCGTCTTGCGCTGTTCCGACAGCCCACCTGACTTATGCAACTCTGGTGTCGTTCATTTGTTCGATACCTGACAGACAAAATATGTCACCTGCCACCACTGAGAGGCCGCAAGCCCACACCAACATGCGATGTTCCCGATGAATCTCCGTTCCTCACCCAAGCCAACGGGCAATGCCCTACTGGCCCGTCTGGGCCTCGGAGCGGCCGACGTCGATGTTGTGCCCGCCGTGCGCGGGCACGTGCTCTGGGAGCCGGATGTCCAACTCGAGACGGCTGTCTTTCCACTCTCAGGGATGGTGTCGCTTGTGGTCTCCACAGAGGACGGACGCAGCGCCGAGGTAGCGACGGTCGGTCGCGAGGGAGCTGCAGGCGTGACGCCGGGGCTGCGGCCCGTGCCCTCCTTTGCCCGTGCGGTGGTGCAGATCCCGGGGGACATGGCGCATCTGGACCTCGCGCGTCTGCGCGAGCTGGCCCAATCCAACGACGCCCTCGGTGAGGTCCTCGACCACTGGCGTGAAGTGCTGCTGCGGCAGGTGATGCAAGGCGCGGCCTGCAACGCCCTCCATGAGACCCCCGAGCGTGCCGCGCGCTGGATCGCCATGACGCGGGACCGCACCGATGGCGACGACCTTCCCCTCACCCAGGAGTTCCTGGCCGAGATGCTGGGCGTGAACCGCCCCACCGTGACCCTCGCCGCTCAGGACCTCGCTGCCCGCGGGCTCATCGAGTATCGCCGTGGCACCATCCGCATCCTCGACCGGGACGGACTTGAGGGCGCGGCCTGCGACTGTCTCCGGGCCGGGCGGGCGGCTTACCGGCAGCTGCTCGGGGCGTGAGGCTCCTTCGTCGACGCCATGAAGCGAGGGGAGGTGACGATTGTCACGGACGCCCAGGCCGACCCCCGCGTGGCCGGAACGGAGGCGCTCGCCGCCCTGGAGCGGCTGAGCGGGCGCGCCTTCGTCAATGTGCCGGTCATCGAGCGGGGCCGGTTCGTGGCGATCCTCTTCGTCAACGACGCCCGCGCGCGCGACTGGTCCCCCGAGGACCTCGCCCTCATCCAGGAAGTGGCGGGGTGGACCCGCACGGCTGTCGAGCGGGCCCGGGGCGCAGCCGCCTTGCGCGATCTCAACGAGACGCTGGAGGCCAGGGTCGAGGAGCGCACGGCCGAGCGCAACCAGCTCTGGACCTTGTCGCAGGACATGCTGGCGTGGGCCGACTATGGGGGCATGATGTCGGCCGTGAGCCCGGCCTGGACACGGGTGCTGGGCTGGACAGAGGCGGAACTGCTGAGCCGACCCTACACCAGCTTCATGCATCCCGAGGACACGGGTCCCACCCTGGAGGCTCTGGCCCGTATGAGCGAGACGGGGGAACCGACGCGCTTCGAGAACCGCATCGCCACAAAGGACGGGGATGGAAGCCCATCGAGTGGACCGTGGCGTCGGAGCCGGACAGTCCCAACTTCGTGGCCGTGGGCCGCGACATCAGCACCGAACGGGAGCGCCAGGCCGAGCTGGAGGCCGCCCAGGAGCAGCTGCGCCAATCGCAGAAGAGGGAGGCCATGGGCCAGCTCACGGGCGGCGTGGCGCACGACTTCAATAATCTCCTGACCCCGATCATCGGCTCGCTGGACCGGCTGCTCACGCGCGGGGTGGGCAGCTCCCGCGAGCGGCAGCTCATGGACGGGGCGCTGCAATCGGCCGAGCGGGCCAAGACCCTGGTGCAGCGCCTTCTGGCCTTAGCGCGACGCCAGCCACTCCAGCCCACGGCGGTCGATGTCAGGGAGCTGGTGGAGGGCCTGGCCGACCTCATTGCCAGCACCACGGGGCCGCGGATCGATGTGCGGGTCGAGTTGCCTGCGGATCTGCCGCCCGCGCTGGCGGACGCCAACCAGCTTGAGATGGCGCTCCTGAACCTCGCCGTGAACGCCCGCGACGCCATGCCGGAGGGAGGCAAGCTGACCATCTCGGCCGAGCGGGTGTCGGTGAAGACAGGCCGTCGCACTAAGCTCCGCCCCGGGCACAACGTCCGCTTCTCGGTCCAGGACACCGGCACAGGCATGGACGAGGCGACGCTGGCCCGCGCCGTTGAGCCCTTCTTCTCGACCAAGGGCATTGGCCGAGGGACAGGCCTGGGCCTCTCGATGGTGCATGGGCTGGCTTCGCAGCTCGGGGGTGGGCTCACGATCACCAGCAACCCCGGCCAAGGCACGACCGTCAGTCTGTGGCTGCCCATCAGTGCGGTCGCGGCACAGGAGGACGGTCAGGACAGCCATGTCCCGGCTGCCTCCAAGGCACAGGGGATAGCCTTGCTTGTGGACGACGAAGATCTCGTTCGCATGAGCACGGCGGATATGCTGACGGACTTGGGCTACGAGGTCGTGGACGCGACCTCGGCCGAGGAGGCCCTGCGCCGCATGGACGAGGGGCTCGCGCCGGACCTCGTGGTCACCGACCACCTCATGCCGGGCCTGAGCGGCCTGGACCTGGCCCGCGACCTTCGCTCGCGCCGACCCGACCTGCCGGTTCCGATCGTCTCGGGATATGCGGAGATGGAGGGGATCGTGCCCGGCTTCCCGCGACTCACGAAGCCGTTCCGGGCAGCGGAGTTGGCCGCGAGCCTCGCCGCGCTGGGACAGGATGGCGAGGGATAGCGACAAGACACGACGGGCAGCTCCTCAGGTCGAGGAAGCACTGCAGATCCCTGGAGCGGAGTTCGACTTGGGCGAGCTCGAGGAGCGAGCCAGCCACAATGCGCATGAATGGCGCACAGCTGACTGAAACAGAGACCGCTCTCTAAACCCTCTCCATCGACACTCGATCTACAGATCTATCGTGCGGTGAGCTTCAGGGCGCTCGGCACCACGGCCTGTGAGACTCGTCATGGACGTGTCACATTATTCTTGTATTCGGGAATCATGGAAATCTGTCTTGCCGCTCTTGCCTTCACCTGCCTCGGTCACCCTGGGCGCCTTGCCGTGTTCCGGCTGCTCATGCGCTTCGCCCCTCAGGGCGTGCGGCCGACCGAGATTGCTCAGGCGACAGGATTCAAGGCCAATACCCTTTCGCATCACCTCAGCGATCTCCAGGGCGCCGGTTTGATCCGGGTCGAGCGGCAGGGGCGATCGCTGTTCTACTCGGTCGACCTCGATACGACCGAGAGCCTGATCGGCTACCTCGCCCTTGATGTCGGGCGGGCGCGGCCGGACCTGCTCGTTCCTTTGTTGCCTGCCCTCAAGGATCAACCCGCCATGGCAGCCACCGGCTACAACGTGCTCTTTATCTGCTCGGGCAACTCGGCCCGTTCGATCTTCGCCGAGGCGCTCCTACGCGATCTTGGGAAGGGAAAGTTCCAGGCTTTCTCGGCCGGGACCCGGCCCAACACGCAGCTCAACCCGTTCGCCCTCGAGGTCCTGATGCGCAACGGCCACGACGTCGGCGACCTGCGCTCGAAGCACATCTCGGAGTTCCAGCATCCCGGAGCGCCGGTGATGGATTTCGTCTTCACAGTCTGCGACACGGCCGCCGCCGAGGAGTGCCCACCCTGGCCCGGCCAGCCCATCACCGGCCACTGGGGCCTGCCCGACCCGGTAAAGGCGCAAGGGACGGACGCCGAGAAGGGTCTCGTGTTCGCGCAGACCTATGGGGCGCTGCGCCGTCGCGTCGAGGCCTTTGTCGCGCTGCCCTTCTCGGCGCTCGACCGGCTGGCGCTTCAGGCGCGGGTGGACCGTATCGGCACCCTCGGCGACATCGCCCATCAGGAGTAAGGCGCCACATGCCTCGCATCGCGCTCAACGGCCTCGGCCGCATCGGCAAGCTGGTCCTGCGCGACCTCATCGACAGCGGGGCGGGCGGCGAGATCGTGCTCCTCAACGATTCCACAGGCGACGCCGAGCAGCATGCGCTTCTGCTGGAGTTCGACAGCGTTCACGGGCGCTGGAAGGCCGAAATCGGTCATGAACCCGGTGCGCTCGTCGTGAACGGCCGCCGCATCCGCCTGACCCACGAGAAAGCCATCGACGAGCTGCCGTTGGCGGAGTTGGGCGTGGACCTCGTCATCGACTGCACGGGCGTGTTCAAGACGGGTGCCAAGGTGCAGCCCTACTTCGGGGCGGGCGCGCGCAAGGTGGTCGTCTCGGCCCCGGTCAAGGACGGTGGGGCCCTGAACCTCGTCTACGGAATCAACCATCACCTCTATGACCCGGCGACCGACCACCTCGTCACGGCGGCGAGTTGCACGACGAACTGCCTCGCCCCGGTGGTGAAGGTGATCCTCGAAGGTCTGGGCATCCGCCATGGCTCCATCACCACGATCCACGATGTGACCAACACCCAGACCATCGTGGACCGGCCTGCCAAGGACATGCGCCGGGCGCGCTCGGCGCTCCTCAACCTGATCCCGACCACGACCGGGTCCGCGACCGCGATCACGCTGATCTACCCGGAGCTGAAAGGGCGCCTGAACGGCCATGCGGTGCGCGTGCCGCTCCTGAACGGCTCCCTGACGGACTGCGTGTTTGAGGTGGAGCGGCCGACGAGCGTCGAGGAGGTGAACGCCCTCTTCCAGGCCGCCGCCAGGGGGCCTCTTCGGGGCATCCTGGGCTACGAGACGCGGGCGCTGGTGTCGTCGGACTTCACCAACGATCCCCGCTCGGCGATCATCGACGCGCTGAGCACCATGGTCGTGAACGGCACGCAGGTGAAGGTCTACGCCTGGTACGACAACGAATGGGGCTACGCCTGCCGGCTCGCGGACATCGTCCGCATGGTGGCGGGCTCGCTGTGACCGACGTGCCGGCGGCTCCAAACCCACTGCGCGCCTATGGGGCGGTCACAGCGGCCTACTGGGCCTTTATGCTCACCGACGGCGCGCTGCGGATGCTGGTGCTGCTGCACTTCAACAGCCTCGGCTTCACCCCTATCCAGCTGGCCTGGCTGTTCCTGCTCTATGAGGTGGCCGGGATCGTCACCAACCTCTACGCCGGTTGGCTCGCCGCGCGGTTCGGGCTGGCCTCCACGCTCTATGCCGGGCTGGGGCTCCAGATCGGGGCACTGGCGGCGCTCTCGGCCCTCGATCCGGGCTGGGGCGTGGCGGCCTCGGTCGCCTTCGTCATGTCCGTGCAGGGCGTCTCGGGTGTGGCCAAGGACCTCGCCAAGATGTCCTCGAAGTCGGCCGTGAAGCTCCTGGCCCCGGACGGCGAGGGCACGCTCTTCCGCTGGGTGGCGGGGCTCACGGGCTCCAAGAACGCGGTGAAGGGCCTGGGCTTCTTCCTGGGAGCCGCGCTCCTGGCGCTCGCGGGCTTCGAGGCGGCGGTCTGGGGCATGGCCGGAGTGCTCCTCGCGATCCTCATCGCGGTCGTCCTCTTCCTGCCCGAAGGCCTGCCCGCGAAGGACAAGGGGGCGAGGTTCGCGGGCTGGCGCTCGCCCGATCCACGAGTGAACCGCCTGTCGCTCGCACGGATGTTCCTGTTCGGGGCGCGCGACGTGTGGTTCGTCGTCGGCGTGCCGGTCTACTTCCAGGCGGTGCTGTCGGACGGGACGCCCGAGGGGCGCCGCTGGGCCTTCTTCATCATCGGCGGATTCCTCGCCCTCTGGATCATCGGCTACGGCGCCGTGCAGGCGATGGCCCCGCGCATCCTGCGCGCCCGCGGGCTGCCCGGGCGCGAGGTCGTGGACCGGGCGATCTGTTGGGCGGGGCTCCTCGTGCCCATTCCCTTCGCGCTCGCGGCCCTCGTGTGGCTGGCGGGCGAGCCCTCGGCGGGGCTCACGGCCGCCCTGATCGGGGGGCTCCTCTTGTTCGGCGTCGTCTTCGCGGTGAACTCCTCGGTCCACTCCTACCTCATCCTCGCGTTCGGCGAGGCCCACCGCATCACCCGCGACGTGGGCTTCTACTACATGGCGAACGCCGCCGGGCGGCTCGTGGGCACGCTCCTGTCGGGGCTGAGCTATCAGGCGGGCGGCCTCGTGCTGTGCCTCGCCACCGCCGGGGCGATGGCGGGCCTGAGCTGGCTGGCGGCCCTCAGGGTCCGGAGCGCCTGAGGAGCAAGAGGGCGGCGAGCGAGGCTGCCCCGATCCCGGCCGTGATCCAGACCGCTTCCGGACCCCAGGCGGTGAGCGCGGCGCCGAAGATCAGGGGCGCTCCGGCCTGAAGCGCCCGGGCTGGGGCGTTGAGCCAGCCCAGGCGTTTGCCGTAGCCCTCGGGTCCAAACAGCGCGAGCGGCAACGTGCCCTTGGCGATGGTCAGGATGCCGTTGCCGGCCCCATGGATCAGCGCGAAAGCGGCAGCCGCTGGGCCCCCGACCAGGATCAGGATCAGCGCCGCGACGGGATGGCAGGCGGCGGCGATCCGGGCGGAGAGCAACGGATGGAAACGGCGCAACAGCCCGAACTCCAGCAGCCGCGCGCCGACCTGGGCGGGGCCGATGAGAGCGCCCGCGGCAAGCGCCATCGCCGGGGTGGCGCCCGCCTCCTCGAGTAGGCGGGGCAGATGGGCTGCCATGGCCGTCGAGGTGAACCAGGTCGCCGCGAATACGAAGGCCAGGAGAGCCAGGGCGAGCCGCGGCGGGGAGGTCGTCCCTTCGTCGGCCATGGCTCCAGGGTTGGCGGATCGCCCGAGCTGCGTGCCCTTGGGCAAGGACAGGTTCAAAGGCAGCGCGAGCGCGAGGTGCAGCGCAGCCCAGCCCAGGCAAGCCTCGCGCCAGCCCCATTCGGCCAGCATGAGCCCGGAGAGCGGCCAGCCCACGGTGCTCGCGAAGCCTGCGATCAGGGTGATCCCGGTGATCGGGGAGCGGGCTGCCGGCCCGTAGATCCTGGCCAGGGTGGCGAAGGCCGCCTCGTAGAGCCCGATGCCCATTCCAATCCCCACGACTGCCCATGCAAGGAACAGGGTCACGGGCCCCTGCGACGTGGCCAACCCTGCGAGACCGGCCGCGAAGACCAGGTTCGACAGGGCGAGCACGCCGCGCCCCCCGAGGCGGTCGATGCGCGCTCCGGCCCAGGGGCCGACCAAGGACGAGACGACCATGGCGAAGGAGAAGGCTCCGAATACCCAGACCGGGGACAGGCCGAGGTCGGCGGCCATGGGCTCGGCCAGCACCGCCGGGAGATAGTAGCTGGACGCCCAGCCGACGGTCTGCGCCACCCCGAGCGCCCAGACCACGTGCGCGGGCGCCGCGGGCCGGGCCAAGGTCAGCAAGGTTGGCTCCCGCTTTGGCGGGCTGCGTCCTTCGCGTGGCTCTGGTCCAGGCAAGGGCGGGGGACCATCGTCAGCGCGTGCTCTCGGGGAACCACTGCCTGGTGCGGTTGGCAAAGGCCACGAGCGAGAGCATGACGGGTACTTCCACGAGCACGCCCACGACAGTGGCGAGCGCCGCGCCCGAGCCCAGGCCGAAGAGGCTGATCGCCACGGCCACAGCGAGCTCGAAGAAGTTCGACGTGCCAATCATCGCGCAGGGTGCGGCGATGTCGAAGGGCACCCGCAGCGCCCGCGCCGCGCCGTAGGCCACAAAGAAGATCCCGTAGCTCTGGATCAGGAGCGGGATCGCGATCAGCACGATCACCAGCGGGTTCGCGAGGATGGTCTCGCCCTGGAAGCCGAAGAGGAGCACGACCGTGGCGAGGAGCGCCGCCATGGTCACAGGCTTGATGCGGTCGCGGAACGCCTCCACGGCGGCCAGGCCGCCCTCGGCCTCGAGCCTGCGCCGGGTGAGGATCCCAGCCGCGAGCGGCACGACGATGTAAAGGAGCACCGACAGAAGCAACGTGGCCCCGGGCACCGCGATGTCGGTGACGCCCAGGAGCAGAGCCACGATGGGCGCGAAGGCGAAGACCATGATGACGTCGTTCACGCTGACCTGCACGAGCGTATACGTCGGATCGCCCCGCGTGAGATTGGACCAGACGAAGACCATGGCCGTGCAGGGCGCCGCGCCCAGGAGGATCACACCGGCAAGGTAGGCCTGCGCGTCCTCGGGCGGGATCAGGCCCGCGAAGACGTGCTGGAAGAAGAGCACGCCCAATGCGGCCATGGTGAACGGCTTCACGAGCCAGTTCACAATCAGCGTCACGATCAGCCCCCGGGGCTCCTCGCCCACCCGGCGGATCGCGCCGAAGTCCACGCCCACCATCATCGGGTAGACCATGGCCCAGATGAGCACGGCCACGGGCAGGTTGACCGAGGCGACCTCGAGGGCAGCCAAGGCGGCGAAGAGACCGGGCGCGAGGTTGCCGAGGATGAGCCCGGCCAGGATGGCGGCCGCCACCCAGAGCGAGAGCCAGCGCTCGAAGGTGCCAAGGCCCCCAGGAGCAGCGGTGGTGTCGGTCATCGGGGTCTCCTGCGTGATCGTCACGCCTTGGGGGCAAGGGACCGCGTCATGAGAGCGGCCGAGGACGGACAGAGGCTCGCGGCCTGCCGGGTGGAGCGGATACTCTCCGGGGCGTCCGCGCGGGCGATGCCGACGAAGCCGAGCCGCTCGAAGAACGGCGCGGCCGTGGTGGTCAACAGCCAAGCGCGTCGGGCTCCAGCCCCTGCCGCTTCGCGGAGCACGGCCTCGGTGACCTGCCGGCCGAGCCCCCGGCCGCGCAGTCCCGGCAGGACCACGAGGGAGCGCAGGAGCGCGTCCTCGCCAAAGACCTCGTAGCCGCCGTAGCCGATCGGCCTGTCGTCCAGCCGGACGCGGACAAAGATGCGCCCCGGTTCGGTCAGGTCGTCCGTCGGAAGGCCCTCGGCCGCCAAGGCCCCCACGAAGACGCCATAGTCGGAATCCGCCGGGTGGAGCGGCTCGCCAGACAGCAGGACGGCAGCGTCGGTCACGAGCAGGCCCTCGGGGCATCTGGCGCGCAACAGCCTGTGGCCACGGCCAGCGCGGGCTCGCAGACCTCGCGGCGGCCTGCGCAGCAGTCCTCCATCAAGAAGCGGATAAGCCCCGAAAGGGCGCCATACTCGGCCGTGTAGATGATGGAGCGGCTCTCGCGTCGCGAGCGCACTAACCCCGCTTGCTCGAGTTCCTTGAGGTGGAAGCTCATGGTCGAGGCTGCGGTGCCCATCTCCTCGGCGATGGCCCCTGCGGGAAGGCCGGGTTCGCCCGCGACGACGAGCAGACGCACGATGCGGAGCCGTGTCTCCTGCGACAAGGCCGCGAAGATGGATAAGGCTTGACGTTCTTCCATATTTCGATATCTCTAGAAACATTGCATAGAGGAGTAGTCGAGATGCTCGATCAGATCAAGTCCATTGACACGGCGCCCGTCCGCTTCACGGACCCGGTCGACGTCACCCTTGGGGAGCTGCTGGGGTTCCTCGACGGCCATGGCGACCGGCCCCTTGTTTTCGTCTACGACGGCCGTGCCGTGAAGCACGGCTACCACGTCACCGAGGTCAAGGCGGGGCAGTTCGCAGCCCTCGACTGCGGCGCCAACCCGGAGAGTTGGACAGAGATCTTCGTGCAGCTCTGGGACGTGGAGGAAGGGGAGCGCAAGCATATGGCGGCCGGTAAGTTCGCCAAGATCATCCGCAAGGTGTCCGAGCATGTTGGCCTCAATGGCTCGGCGAAGCTGACGTTCGAGGTCAGCGACGGCGTCGCACCGATGGCGCTTTTTCGGGCCGGATCCCCGGTCATCGAAGGCGACCGGGTTCATGTGGCCCTGTCGGCTCGCCCGGCGAGCTGCAAGCCGCGGGACCGCTGGCTCAAGGAGCAGCAGGTGGTCCAGCCAGCCGCGGGCTGTTGCCGGCCATCCAGCGCCGCCCCCTGCTGCGGGTGACAAAGGGGAGATCGCCGGCACGGTCCCTGGCCCAGCGAACTTGAACGGTTTCCAGGTCCAAAGGTCTTGGACCGGGCTTGTCGCTTGCTCCGACGAGAGGAAGAATGATCGGACCCATAGGGGGAGATCAGCATGCTTGAGTACCGGGTTGCCGCGCGCCGGATCGACGCCCACGGTTCGGTGGCCACCACGAAGCAGGCCGAGGTCGTCCTCGACACCGACGTGGCTGGCCGGGTGGACGCGTTCAACCCGGCCGAGCTCTTCCTCGCGTCCATCGCCGCCTGCATGATCAAGGGTGTGGAACGGGTGACGCCCATGCTGCACTTCCAATTTCGGGGCGTGGAGGTCACCCTGCACGGGATTCGGCAGGACAGCCCGCCGAAGATGATCTCCGTCACCTATGAGCTGGTCGTGGACACCGACGAGGACGATCGCCGGCTCGAGCTCCTCCATACCAATGTGCGGAAGTATGGGACGATCTCGAACACGGTGGCCGAAGCTACTCACCTTGAAGGGATCATCCGGCGCAAGGGGTAAGAAGGAGAGCGATTCCCGCTAGGTCAATCTCGCCGGTTGCAGGCCAGCCCGGGATGAGGTTTCCTGGCCGCCAGGGGAGGACATCATGGCGCCCACGCGGCGACAGATGCTGGCTTGGGGGACTGCCGCCCTTGCCGCGGCGGGGACGGCCCGTGCCGCGGCACCCCTCCGTCTCGGTCTGACTCCCGTCTTCCTCGACAACGACGTTGCCGTGATCGACGGGCTACGCTTGGCCCTGTGATCTGCCGCCGGCGGTGCCATCGAGGTCGCACAGCGCCGGACCTACCAAGAGGTAACAGGTCTGCTCCTTGAGGGATCGGTCGATGCCGCATGGCTCTGCGGCTATCCCTACATGCAGCATCGCGACCGGCTGGCCCTTCTGGGCGCGCCGGTTTGGCAGGGCCAGCCGCTCTACCAGTCCTACCTGATCGTCGCTCCGGACGACGCGGCAGCGGGCCTGGCCGACCTCGAGAACGGCATTCACGCCTTCTCGGACCCGGACAGCAACTCTGGCTGGCTGGTCACGGCGGCCGACCTCAGGGCGATAGGACGCCGTCCCGAGGAGTTCTTCGCCCGAACCATCTTCTGCTGGGGGCATCGTAACGTCGTGCGCGCGGTGGCCGGAGGCCTTGTCCGGTCCGGCAGCGTGGACGGCTATGTGTGGGAGGCGCTCGCGGAGATCGAGCCGGACCTGACCGCCCGCACTCGCGTCCTGGCCCGGTCGGAATGGCTGGGCTTCCCGCCCTTCGTGGTCCGGGCCGACAGGATGGATGAACCGGGGATCCGGGCGTTCCGGGACGCGCTCCTTGGGATGGAGACGACCGAAGCCGGACGGGCGGCGTTGGCCCTGCTCCGGCTGGACTCGATCGGTCCCGCCCAGCCCTCGCTGTATAACGGCATCCTGTCGAGGATGCAGGCCCTGAACGCGTCGCCATGACGAGGCTGCTGCGCAATCTTCCTCTGTCCGTCCGCGTGCCGGCCCTCGTCGCCGGCCTGATGATCCTCGTGGGGGTCGTCGCCTCGCAGCAGGTGCTCGCGGTTCTGGGGCGGGTTCAGGAGGAGCGGCTGAGGGAGATCGCCCGGCTCCAGGTCGAAGGCCTCGCGGTGGCGCTGGGCCCGGCGGTCCTGCGGGAGGATGTCTGGGAGGTCTACGACACGCTAGACAGGGCCTCTCTGGCGGCGGACGGCCGGCGCCTCGTGCTGACGGTGGTGGCCGATGGCCAGGGGCGCGTGCTCGCCGCCAGCGATCCGCGGCGCGCCCCGGTGGGCCGTCCCATCGGGCCGCTGGCTGAGGGCGCGCAAGCCCTTGAGGAGGTCGGTCTCGCGGCGGGCTTGGCGGAGATTCGCGTCCTAAGCTCCCTGGAATACCAGGGGCGCGTGGTTGGCCAGGTCTTGACCGAACTCGACGTGACGGACCTTGCGGCCGAGCGGTCCCGCCTTGTCCGGATGCTCCTGGCCGGGAACGCCGTCCTCACGGCGCTCTTCGCCCTCGGAGGATACTGGACCGTGCGGCGCATGATGAGACCGTTGCGGGTGCTGGCTCGGCACATGGACATGACCGAAGGGCGGCCGACTGCGATCCCGCTCGATCCGCGTCACGACCCCGAGGTCGCGCGCCTCTTCCGCACCTACAATGACATGGCAGGCGCTGTCGAAGCGAGGTCCGAAGCCGAACGCAGATTCGCGGAGCGGGAGCGTTACGCGAGCCTCGGGCGCCTGTCCTCCTCGCTCGCGCATGAGATCAACAACCCGCTCGGGGGACTCCTCGCTACGGCCGACACGCTTCAGGCCTTTGCCGACCGCCCGGAGGTGGTCCAAGACGGTGCCGCCCTGATCGAGCGGGGCCTCCGGCACCTGCGCGATGTCGCCAAGGCGACACTGGAGCAGCACCGGCTCGACCCGGAGGGGGCACCGCTCGGGGCCGACGACCTCGAGGATCTCCGGCTCCTCTTCTCGCCCGAGGCCCGGCGGCTGGAGCAGGCGCTCGAATGGCGGGTGGAGGCCCGCGGCGACACCCTCGCGCGACTGCCGGCGGCGCCGGTCCGGCAGATCGCGCTGAACCTGCTCCTGAACGGCTCCCGGGCGGCCGGCTCCGGCGGAACGGTGGGACTCGATGTCGAGGAAGGCCCGGGAGAGCTTCGCGTCGTGGTCCGCGACAGCGGGCCCGGGCTTCCCGATTCGGCGCTCCGGCGGCTCCTGACCTCCGACCCGGGAGGCCCGGGCGGAGGGCTCGGGCTTCGGACGGTGCGGGACCTGGCCGCCGCTCTGGGCGCTCGTATCGATCACGCGAGGGCCGCGGGCCGCACGGAGATCCGAGTCCGATTCCCCATTCCCGAGGTCGCCGCATGCTGAGGGGCCGCCGCTTCGCTCTCGTTGAGGACGACGAGTTCATGGGCTCCGCCATCGAGCAGCGACTCAGGCTTGAGGGGGCCGAGGTCGTCTGGCTCAAGCAGGCCGTTCGGGCGCTCCCCGCAATCCGCACGCCCCGCGCGCCGATCGACGCGGTGATCTGCGACATCCGTCTCCCCGACGGCTCGGGCGAGGAGATCTATGGCGCGCTCTGCCGCACCCATGCGCCGCCGCCCTTCTTGTTCATCACCGGACAGGGCGACATCGACCAGGCCGTGCGTCTGCTGCGGGCCGGGGCGCAAGACTACATGACCAAGCCTTTCGAGATGAGAACCTTCCTAGACCGGCTCTCGCATCTCCTGCGGGCGCGACCGAACGATCCCTTCGAGCCCCTGGGCGTCTCCCGAGTGGCCGAGGAGACGGCTCGCCGCTGCGCCGAATTCGCTGCCCAGGATTGCCCTGTGCTGATCCGCGGCGCCGGTGGAACGGGAAAGGTCCGTCTTGCGCAGCGGCTGCACGACCTCTCGGATCGCGCTTACGCGCCCTTCATCTCGCTTACGAGGTCGGCGGAGGACCAGACCACGGTCAACGTGTCTGACCTCGAGACTGCCATCGAGCGTGCTGGCGAAGGCACGCTTTATTTAATGAAGGTCGAGGCGCTGAACCAGGAGGCACAGGCTGTCCTCCTGGTTCGTCTGGGGGACGGGTTCCGTCTGATCGCGTCCTGTGGTCCTGGCTTCTCTCCCGAGACGAGCCCCTTCCGGGCCGATCTCTTCAGCCGCCTCGCCTCGGCCGAGATCGTGCTGCCTCCGCTGGCCGAGCACCCCGACGACGCGCTGTGGCTGGCGCAACGGATCTTTCAGGCGGTGAATGCGCGGCGGGCTGTCCCGCTCCGGGGCCTCTCCGCGTTGGCTGAAGCAGCGATCCTCGCCCACGACTGGCCTGGGAACGGGCGTGAGCTCAGGACGCGGCTCGTGCGCGCGGTGGGAGCCGCCACAGGGGAATGGCTTTTCCCGGCGGACCTCTTCCCCGAGCGGGTGGCCGAAGGTGAAACCCTGGCCCCACTCGCTGATATCCGTGAAGCCGCGGAGCGACGCCACATCCTGCTCGCGCTCGAGCAGGCGAACGGGCACGCCGGAGAGGCGGCCAGGCTTCTGGGCATCTCTCGGACCACGCTCTGGGAAAAGATGCAGAAGCTGGGGATCTAAGCGCCTCAACCGTTCGGAAAACCGAACAGGCCGAATTCCTCAATGCGGTCAATAGCTTTCTGCGCCGCGGAAAGATTCGGGCCTGACTTCGTGCAGGCCATCGCGTCACCTACGATCGGTTCAAAGAAGACCGAGGGGAGGAGACCACCATGAAGTGCGGCAAACTCGTCGATGTCGGCCGGCGAAGCTTCCTCAGAGGGGGACTGATGACCGGCGCCGGAGTCGCAGCGGCGGCCGTCGCCGGGACGGGCGCCGCGCCAGCTCATGCGCAGACCTCGCTCGCGCGCGTCCAGAATCCGTCCACGCGACTCGCGAACTTGGCGGATCTCGTCGTTAACGAGCCCCTCGACATCACCTACCCGGACGAGGACAGCCCTGGCGTGCTCCTCAAGCTCGGGACCCCCGTGCAGGGCGGCGTCGGCCCTGACGGCGACGTGGTCGCCTTCTCGGTCATGTGCCCGCACAAGGGCTGGCTCATGTCCTACAACACCGCGGACAAGACGCTGAACTGCCCCGGCCACTTCTCGCGCTTCGACTGCGAGGCCGGCGGGCAGCAGGTCTGGGGTCATGCGACGCAGAACCTGCCGCAGTTCCAGCTCCGTGTGGACGAGACGGGCGACATCTTCGCCGAAGGTGCCGACGAGCTGATCTACGGCCGCCTCTCCAACGTGCTCCAGGCCTGAGGGGGGACCGAACAATGGCTTTCAAGCGTCAGATCGACCGGCTGCCGATCATCCCGGCCAACGCCCGCGTCAACAACGTGACCTGCCACTACTGCATCGTCGGATGCGGCTACAAAGCCTATTCCTGGCCCATCAACCAGCAGGGCGGAACAGCGGCCTCCGAGAACTGGGCCGGCGTGGATCTGTCCGAGCAGCAGTATCAGGACACCGATGCCTGGTATGCGCCCTCCATGTACAACGTCGTCCGACAGGACGGCCGCGATGTCCACCTCGTCATCAAGCCCGACGTGGATTGCGTCGTGAATTCCGGCCTGGGCTCCATCCGTGGGGCCCGCATGGCCGAGAACCGCCGCTCCGAAGTCACGGGCACCCAACTCCAGCGTCTGACCGAGCCGATGGTCTGGCGCTACGGCTCCTGGCAGCCCACGAGCTGGGACGACGCGCTCGACCTCGTGGCGCAGGTCACCGCGCGAGTCGTCACGGAGGGAAGCGAGGACGATCTCTACGTCTCAATGTTCGACCATGGCGGCTCGGCGGGCGGCTACGAGAACACCTGGGGCACGGGCAAGCTCTACTTCGGCGCCATGAAGGTGAAGAACGTCCGCATCCACAACCGCCCCGCCTACAACTCCGAGGTCCATGCGACGCGCGACATGGGCGTGGGCGAGCTCAACAACGCCTACGAGGACGCCGAGCTCGCCGACACGATCATGGTCGTCGGGGCGAACCCGCTCGAGACCCAGACGAACTACTTCCTGAACCACTGGATCCCGAACCTCCAGGGCGCGACGCTGTCGAAGAAGCGCGAGATGATGCCCGACGAGCCGCACGAGGCCGGACGCATCATCATCGTCGATCCTCGCCGCACGGTCACGGTCAACGCCTGTGAGGAGACGGCCGGACCGGAGAATGTCCTCCACCTCCAGATCAACTCGGGCACCGATATGGTGCTGTTCAATGCGCTCCTGACCCACATCGCCGATCAGGGCTGGGTGGATCAGGACTTCATCGACAACCACACCGCCCTGGGCGGCGAGCTGGCGGCCGATGATGCCATGGGTGAGGTGGCGGGCGCCTCGGGGCAGGAGATGCTGCCGCGCAAGCCCAGGACCGAAGGTCAGCCCACCGACCTCACTACCTTCGCCGAGGCGCTCGCCCGGAACCGCACCTCGATCGAGGATGCGGCCGAAATTACTGGCCTCAACCCCGCCGACATCATCAAGGCGGCCGAATGGATCGCCATGCCGAAGGAAGGCGGCTTCCGGCGACGCACCATGATCGGCTACGAGAAGGGCATCATCTGGGGCAACGACAACTACCGCACCAACGGCGCGCTGGTGAACCTCGCGCTGGCCACCGGCAACATCGGGCGGGAGGGCGGAGGTTGCGTTCGCCTGGGCGGCCATCAAGAGGGGTACGTGCGCCCATCCGATGCCCATGTCGGGCGCCCCGCCCCCTACGTGGATCAGCTCATCATCCAGGGCGGCGGCAAGGTCCACCACGTCTGGGCCTGCGACCACTACAAGACCACGCTCAACGCCACCGAGTTCAAGCGCGTCTACAATCACCGCACAAACATGGTGAAGGAAGCCATGGACGCCGCCGCCGGCAAGACGCGCGAGGAACTGGTGGACGCCATCGTCGCGGCGGTGAACGCGGGCGGGCTCTTCTCGGTCAACGTGGACATCATCCACACCAAGATCGGCCAAGGCGCGCACGTCATCCTGCCGGCGGTCGAGTCGGGCGAGATGGACCTCACCTCCATGAACGGCGAGCGGCGGATGCGGCTCGTGGAGCGCTATATGGACGGCCCCGGCGTGGCTCAGCCGGATTGCCTCATCGCGGCCGGGATCGCTCAGAATATGGAGAGAGTCCTCACCGAGATGGGGCGCACCGACTACGCGGCGCAGTTCCAGGGCTTCGACTGGCTGACGGTCGAGGACGTGTTCAACGATGGGTACCGCCAGAATGCGGGGGGCGGCGAGTTCGTGACCTACGACCGCCTGCGCGCCATGGGCAACAACGGCTTCCAGGAGCCGGCGGTGGGGCTCGACGGCGAGACCATCGTTGGCACCCCGCGCCTCTACGCCGACGGGAAGTTCGGGACCGAGGACGGGCGCGCCCTCTTCTGTGTGGCAGAATGGAACGGGCTCCAGGCGCCCGGCAAGGAGGAGCAGCGGGCGAACCACGCCTTCCTCATCAACAACGGCCGTTCGAACATCAACTGGCAGAACTGGTTCCTCGACCAAGACAACGAGTTCGTCCGCGACCGCTTCCCCTATCCCTTCATCCAGATGCACCCCGACGACCTTGCAGAACTCGGAGTGGCCCAAGGGGACCTTGTAGAGGTTTGGAATGCCGATGGGGCGACACAGGCCATGGTCTACCCCACCGACACGGTCAGGCCGAAGGAGACGTTCATGCTCTTCGCCTCGCCCGCCGGGGTGCAGGGCAACGTCATCAATGCCGGCGTCAACGAGCTCGTCCTGCCCAACTACAAGCAGACCTGGGCCAACATCCGGAAGCTCTCGGCGGCTCCGGCCACGGTCACCGGCCTGTCGTTCAAGTCGTGGGAGTACGACGCGGGCTGAGCCGCGCCAGTCCGGCCGGGGCTGCACCCGGCCGGATGCGATCCTGGTGCTCTTCCTCGACCAAGTCTGAAGGGGCCCAGTTCGGTTCGCCGCGTCCCATCCTGCTCGAGGGCAACGCTCGACAAGCGGTTGCCCTCACTCACAGGGACGCCCTAGGTCAGCCCGTCAGCAGGGCGGAGCGATCGAGAATGGCCGACACCTCGGAGGCGATGTGGCTGGCGCTCGCCTTCCTGGTCGTGGCGCTTGTCTAGGCCTCAGTCGGGCAGGCGGGCGCTTCGGGCTACATCGCGGTCATGGGGCTTGCCGGCATGGCGCCCCTGGCCATGAAAACAACCGCTCTGGCCCTCAAGCTGCTCGTGGCCGGCATCGGCACGGCCCAGTTCTAGCGAACAGGACGGCTCTCTTGGCGGGCGGTCTACCCCTTCGCGGTCCTGGGCTTCCCGTTCTCGGTGCTGGGCGGCGCGGTCCACTTGCCCACCGATGTCTACTATACCGTGGTGGGAGCCGTGCTCGTGCTCTCGGCGCTCCTGATGGCCAGGTCTGCTCTGCGACGGATTGCCGGAGCCCCGGAGACGGCCCGGCCACCTCCGTTCCTGCCTGCCCTTGCGACCGGTGCAGCCATCGGCTTTGTGTCCGGCACCACCGGCACTGGAGGCGGGGTGTTCCTCGCCCCCGTCATTCTTGCCATGAACTGGGCTCCGGCCCGGCAGACGGCCACGATTACGGCCGTCTACAACCTCATGAACTCGGCTGCCGCTCTCGCAGGCGCGTCGGCTTCATGGGGCTCCCTCCCGACCGCACTCCCGCTATGGCTCCTCGCCGTCGGTGCCGGCGGGTCTGCCGGAGCCTTCGTCGGAAGCCGCTATCTGCCGGATCGGGTGCTGCGCACGATCCTGGCCCTTCTACTGCTGCTCTCAGGGCTCAAACTGATACTGGAGTAAGATGGCGACGCAGAAATGTTCATTGCCGCACGGGATGGCCGACCTCACCTGTTCAGTCTCTTGAGCCGTGCATTTCCTAGGTGGACATGGCTTCAGTGCCTAGGCCCGGCACCAGCGGCAGGGCGAACAGCCAGGCATCTTTGGTCTCCGGCCGCGCAGGACGGCTTCTGATTCACCTCTGCATCCACCTTCCGAAAACGAGGGACCAACTCGAAGAAAGGTCACAAACGATCCTGGACCGACGGTCCCGGGGTCTGCACGTGTGACTTCATCGGGGTCGGCCAAGAGGTGTCACACCGCAGCTACGAGCCTCGTAGCAGAAGTCTGACACCAAGATGAAAGATGAGGATGAATCAGATGCATAGTTATTAGAAGAGCCTTCGGGCGGGCGTCCAGGTTGCGCTGGCGGTCGCACCAACCCCCTGGCTCGGCGATTCTCGTGACTATGTAGCAGAGCGGCAGCGCAGTGCCGTGAGGCACGCTGGACCTGCGGTGCCTACCTTCATCGTCGATGGCGACTGTGTTCAGCTCCGGAGCCAAGGCAATGTTCAACATCGCCCTGCATTCACTTACAGCCTCGGGCTTGCTCCGAGCCGCAGCGCCGAAGAGGGCTCGATCCCATGTGCTCGTCAGCAGAGAACTCGAACATGGAAGGGCGCGATCGAACACGCTACCTCGGCCGACGGCTTCGACCGGCTTCTCAAGCTCGAACAGGTCTGCGACCAACTGGGGCGCTCACCCGCCAGCATCTGACCCGAGGCGGCCAGACAGGATTCAGCAGGGGCGATCGCTCAGCCGGAAACAGACCCAAGGAGGAGTCCCGCAGATTGGTGTGTGTCAATCGGCACGGGATCGGGACCCTGGATCGGCGTTCAAGAGGGACCCCGGTGTGGATGCGGC
>NZ_VDFV01000030.1 GCF_006152145.1 Rubellimicrobium roseum
TGGCCGCCCAGATAAGCAGGCAGACCCGCCGCGCGAGCCCCCTCGCTCATGGGTTACGCAACAACGCCTCGAACCGGAGCCGGAAGGCATCCCCTTGGGTCGTGGGGGAACGAGGCGCAACGGCTCCACCATCATCCGCGCTCCATCGCGGGATCGGCAAGGCGGCCGACGCGACTCCTCCCACGACTCGCCCGTGCCTGAAGCCCGAAGGGGTCCGATGGCCGAGGATGGCAGGGCTCGCCATCGTGCTGCCTGGAAGGGAACGCCTGCCCGCCCTTGTCGTTCGTCCCTGGAACTGAAGCGCCGCACATGTCAGCCAGCGAGGACACGATGGCACATAATCCCCGAGCCGTCGTCATCACCGGAGCCTCGGCCGGCGTGGGCCGCGCCGTCGCCTGCGAATTCGCCCGGCACGGCTGGTCCGTTGGCCTCGTGGCGCGAGGGCAAGCCGGCTTGGAGGCGGCGCGCGCCGAAGTCGAGCGGCTGGGCGGCAGGGCCTTCGTCCTGCCGGCCGACGTCGCCGAGGCCAAGGCGGTCGGCACGGCGGCTGACCGCTTCGCCGACCGGTTCGGCCGGATCAACGTCTGGATCAACGCCGCCATGGCAACGGTCCTCTCCCCCGTGTCGGACACGACGCCCGAGGAGTTCAGCCGGGTGACCGACGTGACCTATCTGGGTCAGGTCCATGGCGTCATGGCCGCGTTGCGCCATATGCGGGGCGAGGGGCAGGGAACCATCGTCAGCATCGGGTCGGCGCTGGCTTACCGCGGCATCCCGCTGCAGGCACCTTATTGCGCGGCGAAGTTCGCCACCCGCGGTTTCCTCGATGCGCTCCGGACCGAGCTTCTGCACGAAGGAAGCCCGGTTCGCGTGACCGAGGTGCATCTTCCCGCAGTGAACACGCCGCAGTTCGACTGGGCGCGGAACAAGATGCCACGGCGGGCGATGCCCGTGCCGCCCGTGTTCCAGCCCGAGGCGATCGCGCGAGAGGTCTATAGGGCTGCCTTGAGTGCGCCTCGCGAGATCTGGCTCGGCGGTTCGGCGGCGAAGGCGATTTTGGGTGATGCCTTCGCGCCGCGGCTCGTGGACCGAATGCTGTCGACCCAGGGCTATTCCGGCCAGCAGACCGAGGATCAGGCTCGCGAACGGCCCGACAACCTGTTCGAGCCCCTCGACCGCGAGCGGGACTTCGGCGCGCGGGGCCGCTTCGACGACATCGCATCGGACGGCGTGACGGCGTTCAATCCGGTGTGGCTGAAGGTCGGCGCCATCGCGGCGGTCGGGGCCTTGGCGGCCGGAGGCTTCGCGCTGGGGGCAGCCTGGGGGCGGAGTTCGGCTTCGCCAGTCCAGCGGCCTCGGGCTTGACCGGCGCGAGGCAGGTTCAGCATGACGCACGAGCTCTGGTACAAGAACGCCGTCATCTACTGTCTGAATTTGGAAACGTTCCTTGATTCGGACGGCGACGGAATAGGCGATTTTCGCGGTCTCCTGCGGCGGCTCGACTATCTGCAGGGCCTAGGCATCACGACGATCTGGCTCATGCCGTTCCAGCCCTCGCCCCGTCGCGATCATGGCTACGACATCGCGGACTACTACGGCGTCGATCCCCGCTTCGGAAGCCTCGGGGATTTCGTCGAATTCACGCAGGCCGCCCGGCAGCGGGGCATCCGGGTCCTCATGGACCTCGTGCTGAACCACACTTCGAACCAGCACCCATGGTTCCATGAAGCGCGCAAGGACCCCGCCTCGCGCTTTCGCAACTGGTACGTCTGGTCCGACACCAAGCCCGCCGACGCTGACGAAGGCGTCGTGTTCAAGGGTCTGCAGGAGTCGACCTGGACCTACGACAAGGCCGCCGGGGCCTGGTACTTCCATCGTTTCTTCGATTTCCAGCCCGACCTGAACGTCACAAACCCGGAGGTCGAGGCCGAGCTCCTGAAAATCATCGGCTTCTGGCTGCAACTCGGGGTAAGCGGCTTCAGGGTGGATGCCGTGCCCTTCCTGATCGGCGTCCGGGCTGCAGAGGGCGTGGAGGCGGGACGGCGCTACGACCTGCTGCGCCTCATGCGGCGGTTCCTGCAATGGCGCCAAGGCGACGCCGTCTTTCTGGCCGAAGCCAACATCCCACCCAAGGAAAGCGTGGAATACTTCGGGCCCCAGGGCGACCGACTGCACATGGTGTTCAACTTCCACGTCAACCAGAACCTCTTCCTGTCGCTGGCGACACAGGACGCCCGTCCACTTGCGAGAGCCATCAAGGCGACCTCGAACATTCCCGACGGGGCGCAATGGGCCCAGTTCCTCCGCAATCACGACGAGCTCGACCTGAGCAGCCTGGCCGAGGAGGACCGCGAGAAGGTCTTTGCCGCCTTCGCGCCGGACCCCGAGATGCGCGCCTTCGGCCGAGGCATCCGTCGTCGGCTGGCCCCCATGCTCGACGGGGACCGGCGCAGGATCGAAGTCGCCTACAGCCTGCTCTTCACCCTGCCTGGCACGCCCGTGCTCCGCTATGGGGACGAGATCGGGATGGGCGACGACCTGTCCTTGCCCGAACGCGAGTCGGGCCGCACGCCGTTGCAATGGTCCGGTGGTCCGCAGGGCGACTTCACCAGGAACGAGCGGCCCGTCGCACCCGTAATCGAAGACGGGCCTTATGGCACGGGTCATATCAACGTCGCCGCGCAGCGCCGCGTTCCCAACTCGCTCCTCAACTGGATGGAGCGGATGATCAGGACCCGAAAGGAAGTCCCGGAGATCGGCTGGGGCAGCGTGACGGTGCTTTCCGTCCGCGACCCTGCGTTCCTTGTGCTGCGCTACGACTGGCGCGGCAATTCCGTCGTGGTCCTGCACAACCTGACCCATGCGCCGCGTGAGGTGCGGTTCCATGCGGGCGAGGAGGACCGGCATCGCTGTCTGGTCAATCTTCTTTCGGGCGAGCACAGCACGGCCGACGAGTCAGGGCGGCACTGCATCCTGCTCCAAGGCTACGGGTATCGCTGGTTCCGGTGTGGCGGGCTTGACGACCTGCTGTACCGGAACGAGGTGGGCGAGTAGGTGATGCAGGTGGTCACGCCTTGAACAGTGACCTGGCGCATCTCTGCTTGTCCACCAATGACCGGACTGGGTCAGGTTGCGATCTGAGCCATGATGAACTCGTGCGGTGATCCGCAACCCGAGCGCGTCGAGCGACGGAACGACAACGCTCTTGGTGTCGCGACCTCTTCTTGGAAGCTGGTTCCGGCCACAGCGCCCTGAACCGACCACCTGCGACGCGCCGGCTGGCGTCGATGTCGTTGCTGCGTTTCATCCAGCCTGCCGTGATGCCCGGATCGTCAGTTGCCTTGACCGGGGCGGAATTCCACCGCGCCCGGTTCTTCAGCTTTTCCTTCAGATCGAACCTGGGACGCCAACCCCGATAGCGCGACACAAGTCCAAGACGAGGTCTCAGCGTCCGGCATCGGGCAGTCCCGGAAGGTCATCGCCGAAGAGAAGCTCCTCCCACTGGTCGAGGATGACTTCGGGGGCGTAGGGCTCGACGCTGGCAGGGCCGGCGGCGCCCAGGGCCTCGCGCCGGGGGGCATCGGCCATGAGCGACCCCAACGCCGTGGTGAGGTTGTCCAGCCGGTCGCCTTGGTCTGGCAGGAGTACACCGTTCTCACCATCCCGGACGAGACGATTCAGGCCCGAGCAGTCGGCAAAGCCGATCACCGGCAGGCCGGAGGCCAGCGCCTCGGTCACGGCAAGGGGAAAGCCCTCGAACTCGGCCGGGTGAGCGAGGATCGCGGCGGACTGGTACTGTTCGGCAATCTCGCCACTGTGGCCCATGAGGTGAGCGGTCGTCAGGCCTGCGGCGTCGATGCGTGACTGAAGCTCGGATCGCAGAGGACCGTCGCCGAAGATCTTCAGTTCCCAATCAGGGAAGGACGGTGCAAGGCGGGTCCAAGCGTCGATGAGCAGTCCGTGCCGCTTGACACTGGCCAGCCGTCCCACGGAGAGCACCACTTTGTCGCGCGGCTTCGCGCGCAGATGCAGGGGCACGGGGGTCACGGCGTTGGGCAGGACCGCCACGGCACGGCGCAGGTGCGGGGGATACCAGTCGCGGTATTCCGGCAGGAGCACAGCGATCCGGTCCATCCGCGACATGAGCTCCAAGCGACGCCGGCGGTCGAGCCTGCTCGGATCCCAGCGGGACGGGTTGAGGAAGTCCTGTTCGGGCGCGTTGTGCATGGAGGCCACTCGGCGCACCGGATAGGTGGTCCGCGCCAGCGCCAGCGCGGTGATGGCAGGCGGCATGAAGGCCACCGCAGCCGCAGGACGCGTCGCCTCGATATGAGTGCCCAACCGACGCCAGAAGGCGCCATGCCGGCTGAGCCAGGCGAGCCGGTCGAGGCCCGGGACGTCGTGCGCGCGCTCGACCAGTCGGCGGGCTCTATCGACGGGCCGCTGCCAGCGGGAACGCTCGGGTTTGCGAAGATTCGACAGGATCACGCCCGGTACCACCGGATAGAAGGGCGGCCGACCGCGATACTCGCACGTCACGATCTCAACCTGATAGCCGCGTCGCGCCAAGGCGTTCGCAGTCTCAACCAGGACGCGCTCGGCACCACCGCTGCGCTCGGCGAGCTTTTGGATGATCAGCAGGATTCGGCGGCCCTGCACTCGTGCAGGGACCGTCACGATTGGGCGTCCTGTTGCAGGCTCGCAGGCTTGGCCGGGGCGCCCTTAAGCCGCCGCCGCGCGAGCCCCACAACCATTCGTGCCGTGTGGCGCGGGCTGCCCAGCGCGCCTCGCAGCAGGAAGAGCGTGGCCGCGTAGGGCCTGTCGTTGCTCTTGGCGAACTGCGAAGCGAGGCGGGCGGCCTTGTAGTGGAGTTCGGAGGCCAGGGACGGGGGATAGCGCTTCAGGGCTGGCGCGTTCTTGGCCAGGATCAGCTTGTAGCAGGCGTGGATCTCGGCTGCGTTCCGGCCGAGGTGGGACTTGAAGTAGCAACAAAGTCCTTCGCGTCCGCGCGGCGACGAGATCTGGCCGCCCGCGCGCACGAAGTTGATGAAATAATCGAGGTCCTGAAGACGGGGCAGCCGCTCGTCGAAGCGGCCCGCGATGCGGAAGGCCTCGGCGGTGCCAAGGAGAGTCCAGAGATAGGCCCGCAGGTTCGACCCGATGAGGAGCGAGCGCAACTGATCGCCCCGGGTGTCCTGGGTGAGCGTCCGCGTCTTGTCCGCCTGGGACCAATCGTAGGCACAGGTCACCCAGATCCGGTTCGGATCCCTGCCGTTCAGGCACAGGTTGGCGAGGTGTTCGAACTGCCGGGTGAGCTTCTCGGGATACCAAATGTCACCGGCGTCCAGCCAGGCTACATAAGGCGATTGGATGGCGTCGATCAGGCGGTTGCGGGTGCGTGGACGGCCGAGATTGCGGTCGTTGCGCAGGAGCACGAGGTCATGGCGGCCCAAGGCTCGGAAGTGCTCGCACTCGACCTCTGCCTCGGCGAAGGATTCCTCGGGCGAGCCGTCATCCACGACGACCACCCGGATCCGCCCTCCCCAGGTTTGTTGCGTGATCGAGTCCAGCGAGCTTCGCAGCCCCGCTGGATCGCGATAGTGCGGGATCAGGACATCAAGGTCGTGGCTCATGGCCTTCATTTGCATCTGAGACTCGGGACGTCGGGCTACGACAGACGAAGCCGGGCAGAGAGTACCGGATAGGCCGAGCCCATGCGGGCCGCAAGCACAAGGGCAGGGATGGCGCGAAGCGCCGTTGTCCCGTCAGGCGACACGGCACTCGGGCGTGTTGAAGACTCCCTCGGGTATCTCGGTCGCCGAATAGCCGAACGTGGTGAAGTCTTCGGCGTAGAACTCGGCGATGCGTTCGACCGTCGCCGAACTGGCGTTGATCGTGCCAGACTTGGACTGGTTTGCCCGTGGAATCGACTCCGTTTTCGCCGACAGGCCCAGCCGCGTCAGGCAGGCCTGAAGCGGCTTGTCGAGGCCGTCCTCCAGCTGGAAGACCTCCACATCATCCCCGATGAACTCGTGCTGCGGGCGAATGTGGTTGTCGAGGATGAACTGGTTGTCCACGTAGTTGCGAAACTGCGACTCCACCCAGCGGTCGAAAGGGGCAAGTGGCGACTTCGCGAACTTCTCGCGCCAGCGGTACTCACTTGCGAGCCGAGCGAAGGGGTTACGAACGATCGCAAGGCTGTAGTCGTAGAATCGGCGAGGGATCCATTGTCGCGTGACTTCCCAATGCATATGCTGAGGCGTGCAGTGGGAGAAGCCGACCGACTTCGGCGCCTTCAGAGCCTGCTTGGCCCCGGATGCGCGCAGGACGTTCTCAACAGTCGATCCGCCGGTCTTCGGGATGTGAACGAAAAGAACAATTTCTTCGGCGTGGCGAAACAGCGGCATCGGCGGGCTTGGACTCCTTCCGGCAGGGTGGACCGGACATGCAGCGGCGCCGTACGCATCCGGAATTGTTTCCGGGCGCACTTCATGTCGGCCAGGGCCTGCTGCCCGAGAAGGTTCGCCTCAGGCTCTGACGACTGGCCACGCCGACCGATCCTGAAGTGGAGCCGTCTTAGCTGCTACGGCCGTGCCGGTCAACGGCAGGGCCGCGGCCATGATCGTCCTGGGCTGTCTAGGTCAAGCTGGTCACTGCTGCCTCCGCTTTCGCCATGGCCACGCGAGCCCGCTTGGCTCGCTCGGCGTCTGGAACAAGTTCGCCCGGCTCGGCGCCTTCTTGGCGCAGACATTCGTGCTGATTCTGGAACCGCTCGGCCACGCGCCTTGTCCGGACGATGAAGGACATAGACCTGGGGTCGGGACCTTTCATCCGTCGGGCAGCTCCGCCTTGCCCGTCCCGACTTTCGGCCGATCTGCCAGAAACATTTGGTTCATCTAGCGCCATGGCCGGCGCTCGGCCGACAAGCCCGAATTGCCACCACGCAAATGGCCGCAGACCCACAACCGAAGGTCCCAAAGACAAGGCCAATACAATCGCAGGAAAATGGGTATGTGGCGGCGCTCCGTGCCCGGCTCGAGAACGAACTGCTCCTGAAGGAGCATGCCGGCAGCCTGTGAGAAACGGAGATTATCGTCGAAAGCTGGCGCCTGCCTTTCGAGGCCGTCCGTCTACACGCTTCCTTCAAGGAACGTCCCGCCTTGGCCGTGAAGAAAGCATCCCAACGCTTGCCGGCAACCAGCGGCTTTACCCGTACCCGCTTCGCCAGCCTCTCGGTAGCTGCGCGGCCCGTGCTGCACCGACATTCTCCTTTCCACCTGATGGAGGCCGGTCAGAGCGACATCGGAATGGATTGCGATCGGTACAGTTCTAGGCGCACTGTCGCGCGGGTCGCAAATTTAGCAACCACACCGACTCCGTCACGAGTGCGGCAGTGGCCCAGCCCGAAGGGTGCCCCCACTCTGCGCTTGACGCAAGGTGCGTTCCCTGATCGCATAACCCCAACGTTGGCGTAAGTCCAACGAGTCCAGGAAGGGGGAGTCATGCGAGGCTTCGGCGTCCACACCAGCATGTGGACGATGCGCTGGGATCGGGCAGGGGCGGAACGAACCATTCCCGCCGCCGCGGCCTACGGCATGGACTTCATCGAGATCGCGCTCCTCGATCCTGCCATTGTCGATGCGCCGCACACCCGCGACCTCCTCGACCGCTACGACCTGCGCGCCGTCTGCTCGCTGGGCCTGCCCGAACCCGTCTGGGCCTCCGTCAACCCCGAAGGCGCCATCGACCATCTGAAACTCGTCCTGGACACCGCCGCCGCGATGGGGGCCGAGGCGGTGTCGGGTGTGACCTATGGCGGCATCGGCCAGCGCTCGGGCCGGCCGCCGACGGCGCCGGAATACGACAACATCGCCCGCGTGCTGGACGCCGCTGCCCGGTACGCCAAGGGGCTCGGGCTCGCCTTCGGCATCGAGCCGGTCAACCGCTACGAGAACCACCTCGTCAACACCGCCGCACAGGCGAAGTGGATGATCGAGAAGGTGGGCGCCGACAACATCTTCATCCATCTCGACACCTACCACATGAACATCGAAGAGAAGGGGGCCGGAAATGGCATCCTCGATGCGCGCGAGCACCTCCGCTACATTCACCTCTCCGAGTCCGACCGCGGCACGCCGGGCGAGGGGACCTGTGACTGGGACGAGGTCTTCGCCACCCTCGCCGCCATCGGCTTCACGGGCGGGCTTGCGATGGAAAGCTTCATCAACATGCCTCCCGAGATCGCCTACGGGCTTGCGGTCTGGCGCCCCGTGGCCGACAGCTTCGAGGAGGTGATGGACCGCGGTCTCCCCTTCCTCCGCAACAAGGCACGGCAATACAGGCTCGTCTGATGGAACCGACTGACCTCGACACCCTCGCGGGACTTCTGGCCGCGCGCGCCACTTCCGACCGCATGATCTGCGCCATCGCGGGCGCGCCGGGCTCAGGCAAATCCACCCTGGCCGAGGCGCTGGTGGCGCGGCTCAACGCCGGGGCTCCCGGCTTGGCCGCGCTCCTGCCCATGGACGGCTTCCACTACGACGACCTCCATCTCGTCCCCGCCGGCCTGCGACCCAGGAAGGGCGCCCCCGAGACTTTCGACGTGGGTGGCCTGCGCCACCTTCTCGTGCGCCTCCGGTCGAACGAGGAGGAGGCCATCGCCGTCCCCGTCTTCGACCGCGACATCGAGATCGCCCGCGCCGGAGCCCGGCTGATCCCCGCCTCGGTTCGCGTCATCGTCTCGGAAGGCAACTACCTCCTCCTGCGGCGCGCGCCCTGGGACTCGCTCCGTCCGCTCTTCGATGTGACGGTGATGATCGAGGTGCCCGAGGACGAACTACGCGCGCGTCTCCGCCGGCGGTGGCAAGGGTACAACCTCACCGAGGACGAGATCGCCTGGAAGCTCGACGGCAATGACCTGCCCAACGGCCGCGTCGTCGCGCAGGAAAGCGCGCCCGCCGACTTCGTGGTCCGTCCCTAGCGGGCCGGCCAGCGGTCCTTGGCGAAGGCCAGCGCGAACTGGAGCCAGAGCCCGGCCCCCAGCATCGCGCTGTCGAGAAGCAGGTCCTCGCCCGTCTCGGTCTTGATCCCCTGCAGCAGGAACGCGAGAACCGAGCCCAGCGCGAAGACGGGCAGGGCGTGTCGCCCCAGAAGCGCAAAGGGCGCGCCCACCGCCGAGGCGCAGACCCGCCGAACGACGGGCAGCGTCGCCAGCAGATAGGCCAGCGCCAGCGCATGCAGGAGCCGCGGCGCCGTCTCCCAGACCTTCTGGTGGTTGACGAGCACCCAAGGCGCGCCCGCCTCACTCAGGAGCCACATCCCGTGGTTCATGGCCTCGCTCACCGGCGGGACCCAGCGCCACATCAGGACGAGCAGCAGGAACGCTCCGCAAAGCCATAGCAGCCAAGCCTTCGCCGGCACGAAGCGCCGCCCTTCCTTGAGCCGGAGCCCCGTGAAGAGCCCGATCACGAACAGGATCTGCCAGGAGAAGGGCGAGAACTGCCAGCCCCGCTCGATGGGCCAGGTGGGCACGTTCCACCGCATCTGCCCCGCCACGAACCATAGCGTGACCGAGCCCACGAGCAGCGCGCGCGGTGCGCGCCAAGCCGCCCAAAGGAGCGCGGGCGTCACCGCCAGCAGCACGCAGTAGAGCGGCAGGATGTTGGCGTAGCCCAACTGGTCTATCAGCAGCGGCAGCGCGAAGAGCGTCTGGAGCGGGTGCAGATATATCCCTTCGATGCCGTTCAAGTGCAGAAGGCCGGGGATGTTGGCCCAGAGCGCGAGCCCTGCCGCGATGGCGAAGGCCAGTGCCGTGACCAGCACGTGCACGAGATAGAGCGTCCAGACCCGTCCCCAGATCCGTGCGAGCCCCGTCCAGGCCTGCCCGCCGGGCTTGAAGGCCAGGCCATAGGCCAGCCCCGCCGAGACGCCCGACATCAGCACGAAGCCCTCGGCCGCGTCCGAGAAGCCGAAGCTGCGCGAGGTAAGGTTCTCGTAGAAGTTGCCCGGGACGTGGTTGATGAAGATCATCACCAGCGCGATGCCTCGCAGCACGTCGAGCCGCGGATCGCGCGGGCTGCGGGGACGCCCGACGGGGACCGCCGCGCGCACCTCGCCGGGGCCCAGTTCACGCATGATGAACCTGCCGCAGGGCGCCCAGCGCCAGCTCGGGCCGCGACCAGCGCCGCCGCTCGTCGCCAGCGCGGGCCAGCACGCCAGGGGCGACCAACTCCTCGGGCGTGGTGAACAGCCGCGATCGCGGCGGGCGCGAGGTCCAGGCGATGATCCAAGGCGCAGCCAGCATGGGCCCGCCCAGCGGCAGGAGCCAGGGCAGGAGCCCCGGCTGTAGAAGGACCGCCGACGCGAGCAGACCTGCGCCCCAGAGCGTGATCCACCAGCCCGCGCGCCAACCCTCGGTCAAGCTCAGCGTGCTGTCGCCTCGCGCCTGCGCGGGCCAACCGCCGTCGCGCCCCATCAGCACCTGCAGCACCGAACGCGCCTGGAACATGAGGAGCACCGGGGCGATCAGCGCCGATTGCAGGGTCTCGGCCATCACCGAAGCCCCGAGCAGGGGCCAGCCGCCGAAACCCGCCGCCCGGTCGCGGGCGGCCAGAGTCACAAAGACCTTAGGCCCGAACAGGAGCGCGAGCACGAGCCCCGCGAGGTGGCCGATCCCCTTGGTGTCGATCACCCCCGCCAGTCCCGTCAGCACGAATCCGAGCCACAGGACGGGCACCAGATAGGCGAAGATCCCTTGCGCGAAGACGAAGCGGCTCCAACCCTTCAGCCCCGGCGCCAGCATGATCCGCGCGTGCTGCAGGTTGCCTTGGCACCAGCGCCGGTCGCGCTTGGCATAGGCCACGATGTTCTCGGGCCCCTCCTCGTAGGAGCCCTCAAGGTCGGGGTCGAGCCGCACCGTCCAGCCCGCCCGCGCGAGCAGCGCCGCCTCCACATAGTCATGGCTCAGGACATGCCCGCCGAAGGGCGGCGGCCCCGACAGCACGGGCAGGCCGCAGCTTTCGGCGAAGGCGCGCACGCGGATGGCGGCGTTGTGGCCCCAGAACGGCCCGACCTCGCCTTGCAGCCGCGATAGCCCGCGTGCGAAGACCGGCCCGTGGAAGGCCCCTGCGAAGGCCATCATCCGCCCGAACCGGGACCGCGCTCCCACGATCGCGGGCGCCGTTTGAAGAAGCCCCAGCCGCGGATCACCCTCCATCCGCCGCAGCATCGTGCGGATCGTGCGCCCCGTCATCAGGCTGTCGGCGTCGAGAACGATGGCGTGGTCGTAGGCCCCGCCCGAACGGCGGATGAAGTCCTCGATGTTTCCCGCCTTGCGGCCGCGGTTGTCGGTGCGGCGCCGATAGAACAGCCGCCCCTCACCGCCGGTCTCGTGCACGAGGCGCCGGAAGAGCCGCGCCTCCAGGGTCGCAAGCGCCCCGTCGCGGGTGTCCGACAGGACGGCGATGTCCACCTGACCCCCCAAGCCCACCAGATGCAGGTCGGCGTCCATCGCCGCAATGCGGGCGAAGATCTCGCGCGGCTCCTCGTTGCAGATGGGGACCAAGATCACCGCCCGCCCCCGGAACTCGCCCTCGGGCGGGGCCGAGGGGCGCGGGCCCAACCCCAGCACCGACAGCGCCGCGCCGAAGGCCAGCCAGAAGGTGGCGACCAGCACGGACAACCCCTGCACGACGCTCAGCGCCCCCGGCTCCTCGCCCCAGAGCAGGAGCCCGAGCGCGACGGACGCGAGGACCGCCGCCGCCCCGAGAGTGGCGGCGCGGAGGAGGGCGGTCCGGCCGGTCATGCTCAGAGCGCGCCCAATGACAGGAGGCCCAGCCAGCGGCGCCGATAGCGGCGTTCGAGCACCTGCGGTGGCATGGCCAGCGGCGCCTCGGGCGGCGCGAGCCTCTGCGCGAGGTCCGTCTCGTCCAGGATGAAATGTTGACTCCCGTCGGGCATCAGACGTTCACCCACTGATAGGCCCAGGTCTCGCTCAGCCGCGCGTCGGGGCTGGCGAGGTGCAGGGTGATCTCGACGACGGAGTCCTTGGGCGCGGCCACGTCCAACACGACGCGCCAGTCGCTCCCCTCGGGCAGGCGCTCCAGCACCTGCGACAGCACGTGGCCGCCCGACAGCGTGACGACCGGCTCCACCGGGGCGCCCGCCTCCAGCGAGGCCAGCGTCCCGCCCCGGAAATCCACAGCGAACTTGCGCGCGTTCTCCAACGCCTCGACCCCCGACACGCCCCCCGCGCCAGCGCGCGTCTCCGCAACAACGGCGAGCGGGCCATCGGGGTCCGGGGTCAGGTCGCCCCAACGCAGAGTATAGGCGAACTCCCGCGCGTCGCCAGGGGCGACCTTCGCCTCGGGCACCCACATGGCCACGATGTTGTCGTTGGCCTCCAGGTCCGAGGGAATCTCCACCAGCCGAACGGCGCCCGCGCCCCAGTCGCCCTGCGGCACCACCTCAATCGAGGGACGCAGATCATAGCGCGCGCCGGGGTCCTGATAGCTCTCGAAGTCGCGCATCCGCTGGTAGAGCCCGAAGCTGCGGGGCGAGGTCTCGGCGAAGTAGCTCGACGCCAGCCGCTCGGGGTTGTTGAGCGGCCGCCACACGCGGTCGCCGTCGGCCTTGGCGATCCCGAGCCCGTCGCTGTCATGCACGTTCGGCCGGTAGTCGTCGAACTCCCCCCGGTTCTGCCCCGCGAACAGGAACATCGAGGTCAGCGGCGCCACGCCCAGTTCCTCGACGGCCGAGCGGAAGAACAGACGCGCGGTCACGTCGATCTCGGTCACGGCTCCGGGCCGGATCACGAAGCGGTAGGCCCCGGCGAGGCTCGGCCCCTCCAGAGTGGCATGGACCGTGGCCACCTCGCCCTCGCGCGACAGATAGAAGCGCGAGAAGCGGGGAAACTCCTCGGGCGTCATAGTCCAGGTGTTGAGCGCGAGGCCCCGCGCGCTCGCTCCGTAGACGTTGCCCTGGCCCAGGGCGCGGAAGTAGCTCGCTCCCACGAAGGACACGACCTCGTCCCAGCGATCGGCGTCGTTGAGCGGCCAATTGAGCTTGAAGCCGGCGACGCCAGGCAGGTCGCCATGCTCCGGCACCTGGTCGGTCAGTTCCCCGAAATACTGGAAGTCGTCGGTGCTGAACGCGATCTCGTGCGCGGTGCCGTCCGACACGTCGAACAGCCGCACGGGCTCGGGGAAGAGCCAGCCCATGTGGAAGGCATGAAGCCGCCAGGCGTCGGGCCCCTCGGACCAGCGTGCCAGGTCGTCGCGGAAGCGGATCAGACGGTAGCCGTCGTAGTCGAGCGGGCTCCACCAGCCTTCGGGTGTGTCGGCCGGAACGTAGGGCTGACCCGCCAGCGCCCGCATCTCCTCGGTGAGCCCGTCGAACGAGAACGGCTGCGCGGCCTGCGCCTCTGCCCGCCCGGCAAGGTGGGGCAGCAGCGCCGCGAGCGCCGCAAGTTTCAGGAGGTCCCGCCGCGTGGGGGTCGTCAGGGCATTGGAAGGCATGATCTCGGATTCGCAGGAATGTCGGGCCAGTCGCGGCTTGCCGGATCACTTGCGGGAGAATGCTGCACCTGCAAGGGGGGGTGCCCACCCTCGGCAGAGCGCCGCCTATGCCACGGCGCCTAACCCCCTCGGAGAAAACTAGGTTTTCCTGCTCCCCAGCGCATGAGCCTTCTAGCAGGCGCATACCGGGGATGCAGAAATCGCAGGGCAAAACGCACAAGAAGACAGCCCCGGCGAAACCGGTGCGGGGGCCAAAGCACGGCCCGTAGGTCCTTACGGCGCTCCGATATCAGATAACAGCGCCCTAAACCATGCCTGACACGCTTCGGACGTTGCGGCGTGATGTCGGGGCACGGCTTCGCGCTGCCCCGACTCCGGGCTTCAGTTCGCCCATTCGCCCGCGCGCATCACAGGCTCGTGCCGCCCGTCGGCATGGACACCGTCGACGTCGATCTCGCCCGAGCCGATCATCCAGTCCACGTGCACGAGGCTCCGGTTCATGCCCCGTTCGGCCAACTCCTCGGCCGGCCGCGTCGCGCCGCCCCGGATGGTGCTGGGATAGGCCTGGCCCACGGCGATGTGGCTCGCCGCGTTTTCGTCGTAGAGCGTGTTGTTGAAGAGAAGGCCCGACTGCGAGATGGGCGAGGACTGCGGCACCAGCGCCACCTCGCCCAGCCGCGCCGCGCCCTCGTCGGTGGACAGGAGGCTCTGGAGCGTCTCCTCGCCGCGGTCGGCACGGGCCTCGACGATACGGCCTCCCTCGAAACGCACCCGGATGCCGTCGATCAGCGTTCCCTGATACGAGAGCGGCTTGGTCGAGCGCACCGTGCCCTCGGCGCGGTCGCGGTGGGGCATGGTGAACACCTCTTCGGTCGGGATGTTGGCGAGGCAGTAGACCCCGTTCTGCGCCTTGCCCCCGGCCGACAGCCATTCGTGGTCGTCGGCCAGCCCGAGCGTCAGGTCCGTCCCCGGCCCGCGGTAGCGCAGGGAATGGAAGCGCCGTTCGTTGAGCCACGTGGCCCGGCGGTCCAATTCGGCCGCGTGCGCCTTCCAGGCCGCCACCGGATCCGGCTGGTCGGCGCGGGTGCAGGCCAGGATCGCTCCCCAGAGCCGCTCCACCGCTTCATCCTCGGGCAGGTCCGGAAAGACCGACCGCGCCCAGGCGCGCGTGGGATAGGCCACTATGGACCAGTTGATGGCAAAGCTCGTAATCAGCTCCATCGCCGGCTTGTAGGCGCGCGACCGCGCCCGGTTGGCCCGCGCCACCTTGTCCGGGTTTTGCCCGGACAGCAGGGCAGGGTCGTCCCCCGCGATGGCCATCCGCGCGGCGTTGCCCCGGAAGGCCGCAGCCGTCCCGTCGTAAAGCCAGCCCGCCGCCACGTCGAAGGCCTCGTCCGGGGCATGGCGGAAGCGCGCCAGCGTCACCGCGTCGTCGTTGTAGAGCGGCGTGACCAGGCTCGCCCCCGCCCGATAGGCGTGCTCGGCGACGCGGGCCACCAGCGGCGCGGCCTCCAGCGGCGCCGTCAGCACGAGCTGCTGCCCCGGCTGGAGGTTCAGGCCGGAGCGCACCGCAAGTTCGGCATAGCGGTCGATCAGGGCGTCATCGGGCATGTGGCATCTCCAGCGTTCATGTTCGAGCAACCAAGCTAAACGCCTCGGTAAGGAGGGGCAACGCGCGGTCCTCCCCCGATTCGCGCAACACCCTCGGAACGATGGTAGGGTGCCCCCATGACTCAATCCGCCCCTGTCTCTTTTCTCATTCCTTTCCTCGCCCCCAGCGAAACGGGCCGTTGCGATCGCGAGCCCTTGGTGGAACCGGCCCGCGCGCTATCTGTGCATCAGCACGTCGCCGGTTCCCGCGAACCGGCCGGGGCAGGAACACGCGTCCGCCGGGACAAGAACCGAGAGCATCGCTTGAGCGAGCCGATCGACCGACTTCCGCCCGAGGAGGCGCTCCGCGACTCCCGGCGCATTCATGCCGAGATCACGGGGTTTGACGCGGGCACCGACCCCTTCGTCGCGGCCGTGCGCGCGACGCGGATGCCCATGATCATCACCAACCCCCGGCTGCCCGACAATCCGGTGGTCTTCGTCAACAACGCCTTCTGTCGGCTCACCGGCTACGAGCGCGACGAGATCCTGGGCCGTAACTGCCGCTTCCTCCAGGGTCCCGACACCGATCCCGCCGCGCTGTCCCGCATCCGCGAGGCCATCGCGGCCGTCCGCTCCATCGAGATCGACATCCGCAACCACCGCAAGAACGGCGAACCCTTCTGGAATCGCCTGCTCCTCGCCCCTGTCCGCGACGCCCATGGCGATCTGGCCTACTTCTTCGCGAGCCAGGTCGACGTCACGCTGGAGCGCGAAAAGCTCGCGAGCCTCGAGTCCAGCAACGCCGCCTTGCTGGCCGAGCTCAACGGTCGACTGCGCGAGCAGCAGGCCCGCGATGAGGAACTGCGGTTCGCGCTCGACGCCGGCCGCTTCGGGGCCTGGAGCCTCGACCTCCTGAGCGGCGAGTTGACCACCTCGCCCACCTGCCGCGCGACCTTCGGCCGCGATCCCGACCAGCCCTTCGACTCCGCCGACCTGCTGGCCGCCATCCATCCCGACGACCGCGCCGCCATGCAGGCGGCGATGGCGGCCAGCGTCGCGGACCGGACCGAGTACGACACGAGCTACCGCGTCGTCCTGCCCGACGGCGAACTCCGCTGGGTCGCCGTCCGGGGCCGCCCCCGCTACGCCGAGGACGGAACGCCCCTGCTCCTCGCCGGTGTGTCGCTCGACGTCACCGAGGCGCGCCGCGCCGAGCTGATGCGCGAGGCGCTCCTGCGGCTCAACGACGACCTGCGCGACCTCGACGATCCGGGCGACATCTCCTTCGTCGCCGGCCGCATCCTGGCCGAGACGCTGGGCGTGGACCGCGCGGGCTATGGCACCGTGGACTCCCTCACGGAAACCATCGCCATCGAGCGCGACTGGAACGCACCGGGCGTCCGCAGCCTTGCCGGGCGGCTGCGCTTCCGCGACTTCGGCTCCTACATCGAGGAACTCCTTCGCGGCGAGACGGTCGCCTTCGCGGACGCCGAGTCCGACCCCCGCACCAGGGCCACCGCCGGGGCGCTCAAGGCGATCGGCGCCCAGGCCGTCGTCAACGTGCCGATGGTGGAGGGCGGTCGCACGGTCGCGCTCTTCTACATCAACCACGCCACGCCGCGGCGCTGGCGCCCGGATGAGATCGCCTTCCTGCGCGACGTGGCCGAGCGCACCCGCGCCACCATCGAGCGGCGCCGCGCCGAGAGCGCGCTGCGCGACGCCAACGACCGCCTGCGCTTCCTCGACGCGCTAGGGCGTGCGACGGCGACGGCTGGCGACGCCGACGCCGTCATGGCGATCACCACCGAACGCCTGGGCCTGCATCTGGGTGCAACGATCTGCGCCTATGCCGACATGGACCCCGACGAGGACGGCTTCGACATCCGCGGCGACTGGGCGGCGCCGGGCGCACAGAGCATCGTCGGACGCTACCGGCTCGCGGCCTTCGGGGTCGAGGCCGAGCGCGAGCTGCGCGCTGGGCGGCCGCTGGTGATCGAGGACGCCCGCGCCGAACTCGCACCCGAGGCGGCTGCGACCTTCGAAGGCATCGGCATCCGCGCCACGATCTGCGTGCCGCTGCGGCGCGACGGGCGCCTCACGGCCCTGATGGCGGTGCACCATGCCGTGCCCCACCGCTGGACGGCTGCCGAGCGCGCGGTAATCCGCGAGGTGACGGATCGCTCTTGGGCCCATATCGAGCGCGCCCGCGCCGAGGCTGCGCTCCGTGCCACTGCCGATGCGCTGCGCGAGCTGAACGAAACCCTGGAGATTCGCGTGCAGGAGCGCACCCGCCAGCTCCTCGAAGCCGAGGAGGCGCTGCGCCAGAGCCAGAAGATGGAGGCGGTGGGCCAGCTCACCGGCGGGCTCGCGCACGACTTCAACAACCTCCTGACCGGCATCGGCGGCAGCCTGGAGATGATCCGCACCCGCCTCGACCAGGGCCGCCCCGAGACGGTGGCGCGCTACCTGGGTGCCGCCGAAGGCGCGGTCAAGCGCGCGGCCTCGCTCACCCACCGCCTTCTGGCCTTCTCGCGCCGCCAGACGCTCGATCCCCGGCCCACCGACGTCAACCGTCTGGTGATGGAGATGGAGGAGCTGATCCGCCGTACCGTGGGCCCGGCGGTCGAACTGGACGTCGCAGGGGCCGGCGACCTCTGGCCCACGCTCGTCGACCCCCACCAGCTCGAGAACTCGCTCCTCAACCTCTGCATCAACGCCCGCGACGCCATGCCGGACGGCGGGCGGCTGACCATCGAAACGGCGAACCGCTGGCTCGATCCGCGGATGGCGCTGCCTCTGGACCTCGATCCCGGTCCCTATATCGCGCTCAGCGTCACCGACACCGGCACGGGCATGACGCCCGAGATCGTGGCCAAGATCTTCGATCCCTTCTTCACCACGAAACCTCTGGGGCAGGGGACCGGGCTTGGCCTGTCGATGATCTACGGCTTCGCGCGGCAGTCCGGGGGGCAGGTCCGGGTCTATTCCGAGCCGGGGCAGGGCACGACCATGACGATCTACCTGCCGCGTCACCAGCGCGCGGAGGAATCGGCCCCTGCGCCTCGCCCCGCCGCGCCCGTCCCGGGCGACGGAGAGGTGGTGCTGGTGATCGACGACGAGCCGATGATCCGCATGCTGATCCGCGAGGTGCTGGACGAGTCGGGCTACGGTGCGCTCGAGGCCGAGGACGGCCCCTCGGGGCTGCGCCTTCTTCAGTCGGGCGCGCGGATCGACCTGCTCATCACCGACGTGGGCCTGCCAGGTGGCCTCAACGGGCGGCAGGTGGCGGATGCGGCGCGCGTCCTGCGGCCCGACCTCCCCATCATGTTCATCACCGGCTACGCCGAGAACGCGGTGGTCGGAAACGGCCATCTCGACCGGCAGATGTCGATCGTGACCAAGCCCTTCGACATGGACCTCCTCGCCCGCCGCATCCACGCGGCGCTCCGGGGCTGATCCATGCCGTTTCCATCCAGCCGCTACCGGATCGTGACCATCTGGCGCGTCGAGGCCAGCCTGGAGGAGGTGGGCGCGGTGCTGGCTGACATCGGGGGTCTGAGCACCTGGTGGCCCTCGGTCTATCTGTCGGCCGAGGAGATCGCTCCCGGCGACGCCTTGGGGGTGGGCAAGGTCGTGGCGCTCCACACGAAGGGCTGGCTGCCCTACACCCTGCGCTGGCGCTTCCGCGTGACCGAGGTCGACCCGCCCCGCCGCGTCGTGCTGGTCCCCGAGGGCGACTTCACGGGCCGCGGCACCTGGACCTTCGCGCAGGAGGGGGCCGTCGCGGTGATCCGCTACGACTGGGACGTGGAGGCGCGGAAGCCCGTCCTGCGCGCCTTGACCTGGCTCCTGCGGCCCCTGTTCACGGCCAACCACCTCTGGGCCATGCGCCAGGGCGAAGAGAGCCTGCGCCTAGAAGTCCGCCGACGCGCCGCCACCGAGACCGAGCGCGCCCGCCTCCCTCCGCCGCCCGGACCCTCGCGCCTGACCTTCAGCCGCTCCGCCCGAGCGCCAGCGATCCAAGGAACAGATGCAGCATGAGCGGATCGAGGGGCTTGTAGAGCGTCTCGACTCCCAAGCGGCGGGCCTCGGCCAGGACCTCGGGCGTGCGGTTCGCGGTGACGAGCCGCGCGGGGACGCGCCCGAGCTTGCGCCGCAGCCGCTGGATCGCCCGCGTTCCCGTCTCGCCGTCGTCGAGCTGGAAGTCCACGAGCAGCGCATCGGGCCGGCTGTCCGGCTCCTTGACTAGGAACAGCGCCTCGTCGGCGCCACCGGCGTCCAGCACCCGGACGCCCCAGCTTTCCAGAAGAAGCGCCAGCGCCCGCCGCATGTCGCCGTCGTTCTCGATGATCAGCACGGTCAGTCCGTCATGCCGCCATTCGCCCCGGCCCGCCCGGCGCGGCTCGGCCGGCAGATGACCTGCTCGCTCGGCCAGTGGCACCGTCACGGTGAAGGCCGTGCCCCGCCCCGGCACCGAGGCCAACGTCAGCGGGTGGCCCAGCATGGCGCAGGCTCGATCTACGATGGCAAGCCCCAGTCCCAGCCCTTCGCTGGCCGAGGCGCGGCGGCCCAGGCGGTGGAACTCCTTGAACACATTTTCCTGTTCGGCTTCAGGAATGCCGGGACCGGTGTCCCAGACCCCGAGCCGCACGCTCGATCCCATGCGTCGCGCGCCCACCAGGATGCGCCCCCGATCCGTATAGCGGATGGCGTTGCCGAGGAGGTTCTGCAGGATGCGCTTGATGTAGGTGGGGTCCGTCGTGACTCGCAGCGTCGAGGGGCGCACCGAAAGGCGCAAGCCCTTGAGGGCTGCCGCCGGCGCGAACTCGTCGCGGAGCTGGGTGAGAAGCGCCCCCAGCTCCACCGTGCGGATGTCGGCGCTCGCGCGGCCCGACTCGAGCTTGGAGATGTCGAGGAGCGCGCCGATGATGTCCTGCACCGAGCTGAGGGCGTTCTGCGCCTTGGTGACGACCTCGCGGTGGCCGGCCTCGGGCAGCTCCTCCTCGATGGAGGACAGGTAGAGCTTGGCGGCCGAAAGCGGCTGGAGAAGATCGTGGCTCGCGGCGGCGACGAAACGCGAGCGGCTGGCGTTCGCCCGCTCGGCCACGGCGAGCGCGTCCTCCAGCTCCAGCGTCCGCTCGGTCACGCGCGCCTCCAGCCGCTCGTTGGCCTCCGACAACGCGAGCGCTGCCTCGCGTTCGGCGCTCACGTCCGTGAGGCTCAGCACGAAGCCGCCGTCGGGGATCTCCTCGGCGAACACATCGAACCAACGGCCCTCGCCGCGCCGCAGCTCGAACCGCAGGGGCAGGCGCCCGCCGGTCCGCCGCGCCCAGGCCAGCACCTCGCGCGGGGGCAGATCGTCGCTCAGCCGCGCTTCCGACAGGAGCCGCTCCAGCACGAGGTCGAAGTCGAGTCCCACACGCAGATGCGTGAGCGGGAGCCCGATCAGAGAGGCCAGCCGCCTGTTGAACCCCGCAAGCCGTCCGCGCGGATCGACGATGCAGACGCCCTGGTCAATGTGCTCGAGCGTGGCGCGGATCAGCCGCGCCTGGTCGTCGAGCATCCGCCCGTGCTCCTCGCGCTCGGCGCGGATGATGTCGCTCACGTCGGTCTGCATGACCACGGTCTGCCCGGCGGCCATGCGGTGCTCGCTCACCTGCACCCAGCGCTCGCCCACCATGCGGACGTTGAACACGACGTGCATCTCGCCGTGGTGGCCCATGCGGTTGACCGACCATTCCTCGCGCGACATGCCGGGGGGCAGGTCGAGGAAGGCGCTGCGGCTCACGAGATCGACATACTCGGCGAAGCCCAGCCCGGGCTTGAGCGCGTGGCGGATGTCGGGCAGGTGCATGGCGAAACGCGAGTTGCACAGCACAAGCCGGTCGTCGGGATCGAAGAGCGCGAAGCCTTCCTGGATCGTCTCGATGGCGCCGGCGAGGTCCGAACGCGCCCGCTCCGTCTCGCGGATGGCGGCGGCCAGTCGGGCGTTCGACTCGTTGAGGAGGTCGAGCGCATGCTCCAGGTCGCGCGTGCGCTCGCGCACCTGATCCTCCAGCATCACCGCACGCTGGAACTGGCCGTAGGCCGCGCCCCGGTCGTCGTCACCCTGCTCCACGCGCTTCATCAACGCTTCGCAGATGCGCAGGAGCTTCTGGTTCTGCCGCTCGAGCGGCTCGGTCGGGTCGATCAGCGCGGCGGCGGTCATGGGTCAGGCGTCGCCCGACGGCGGGAAGATGGCAACCCCGGTCATGGTCTGGTTGACGTGCATCCCGTTGATCTGCTCGCCATAGGTCGAAAAACCCACGACGCGGTTCTTGGACAGGATCGACGACAGGGCGCGGGTCTGCTGGGTCTGCTCGGCCTCCAGCCGGCGCAGGATGCAGTCGCAGGCCCAGATCGCCTCGGGCTCGCGCCCTCGGCGGATGCGCGCAAGCTCCTGCTCCAGGTGCTCGGCCATGTTGTCGGGCTCGGCCAGCGTCAGCACCAGCCCTTCGTCGATGGCCGAGAAGAACACGAGGTCGCCGTTGTCGAGAACCCGCTGGATGGCGCGGACGTGGTGGGCGCCGCCGAAGCGCACCACGACGGGATGGGCGGCGAAGGTCAGGGCCGTCAGGTCCTCGGGGTCCTTGCCCAGTACGCGGGCGTATTCGCGCGCGGCGGGCTCGGCGTTGATCTGACGGACGATGCGGCGCGTGGGTTCGGCCTCGGTGACGACCATGCGGGTGCCGGACGGGCGCAGGTGGTTCAGCGTGAAGACCTGCACCTCGCAGTCGGTGCGGATCATGCAGGCCACCGCCGCGTGGCGCATCACCTCGCCGCCCAAGGCGACATAGGTCTCGCGGAAGTGGCTGCCGTCCCCGGCCGAGCCGCCAAAGAGCGGGACCGGTCCGAGGCCCGCCGCGAGGGTGGAGACCAACTCGTCCTCGCGGACCGATAGCCCGTCCACGACGAGGAAAGCGAATTCGTTGGTCCAGCGCGGCTCGGTGGCCACCAGCGCCGTGCGGGCGCGGATCATGTCGCCCACCAACAACTCACTGTCGAGGTCGTCGAGATTCGGCACCAGCACCGGGACCGCCACGAAGTTCCCGCGCGGCAGCCCCAGCGCCACGATGGCGCCCTCGACGTAGCCGCCCGCCCCCAACTCGCCCGCGGTGGTGCAGCCCACCACCACGCTGTCCGGATAGATCCGGGCGGCTTCGGCCATGATGGCGGCGAAATCCGCAAGTGGCGTCACGAAGAGCGCCACGAAGGCCAGGTCACGCCCCAGCGCCTCCGCGAGGCGGGGCACCGCCCCGGCTTCGTCGTGGGCAACCTGCGCCGTTCGCACCCGGGCCAAGCCGGGGTCGGGCGCAAGGCGCAGGGCCTCGCTCCTGGTCATGATCCTCCTCCCCAGGGAACCGCTTGTCGTTCTAGCTCGGTTCGCCGGGGAGCGTAGCGGCAAGGACCTCAATCGTGCAAGATCGTGGCGAAGCTGACTTCGCGCGCCAGCAGCACCGCCTGGGTCCGCGTCTGGACGCCCAGCTTGCGCATGATCGCGGTGACATGGGCCTTCACCGTGGCGTCAGCGATGGACAGGTCGTAGGCGATCTGCTTGTTTAGCTTGCCCTCACAGATCAGTTCCAGGATGCGCGCCTGCTGGCGGGTGAGTTGCTGGAGCCGGCGGATGACCTCCTCGGGCCCGGTGACGGGACCTTCCTCCTCGATCACGACACCCTCAGGCACGAAAACGTGACCGGTAGCGATGCGGTCGAGTGCCCGGCGAAAGATCTCGCGCTGGCTGTGCTTGGGCACGAAGCCCGCCGCGCCGGCCCGCAAGGTGGCCGCGATCATGCGGTGGTCGGTGATCGACGACACGACCACCACCGGCACCTCTCCGGCCGCCGCGCGCAGCCGGATCAGCCCGTCGAGCCCGCTCACGTCCGGCAGGTTGAGATCGAGCACGATGAGGTCCACCGCTTCGCCCGCCTCCAGCCGGTCGAGCGCCCCGGCCAGCGTGTCGGCCGTCTCGGTCCGGCCGATGCCGGCCACAGCGCGCAGCGTCATCGAGAGCGCATCGCAGAAGAGGGGGTGGTCGTCCACGATCAGCGCCGCCGCGAAGGTCCGGGGACGGGGAGCGAGGGGGCTGGCCAGCATGGGCGTCATCCTGGGGTTGTGTCGGCTTCAGGTTAGCAGCCCATGCCCTCGCCGCCTACTCCACCAAGGTCGCAGCCGATGAAAAGGGAACCGGCGCGCCCCTTGCGGTGCGCGCCGGTCATCAACAGGCGTGGCGGAAGGGGGTCAGCCCGCCGAGGCCAACTGCCGGGGCAGCTTGAACGTCCAGACCATGCCACCCTGGTTGAGGTAGTTCACGCGGTTGGCGACCTCGCCGCCCCAGAGCGGCACCGCGCCGCCCCAGCCCGAGACCACGGTCACGTACTGCTCGCCGTCCTGCTCCCAGGTGATGGGCTGGCCGACGATGCCCGAACCGGTCTGGAAGGACCACAGGATCTCGCCTGTCTCGTCGTCGAGCGCGATGAACTCGCCTTCGGGCGTGCCGGTGAACACGAGGCCGCCCGCCGTGGTCATGACGCCGCCCCAGAGCGGGGCCTCGTTCTTGTACTCCCACTTGATCTCGCCCGTGTCGGGGTCGATCGCCTTGAGGCTGCCGATGTGGTCCTCGAAGATCGGCTTGATGGTGAAGCCGGACCCCAGGTAGGCCGCGCCCTCGCGGTAGGTGACGGGCTCGTTCCAGATGTCCATGCCCCATTCGTTCGAGGGCACATAGAAGTTGCCGGTGCGCTGGCTGAAGGCCATGGGCATCCAGTTCTTGCCGCCCAGGAACGACGGGACGGCGAAGACGGTCTCGCCCTTCTCGCCCTCGGCCGCGGCGCTGGGATCGCCCGGACGGTTGTCCTCGACGTAGATGGGCCGGCCGGTTTCGTCGATGCCCTCGGCCCAGCTGATCTGGGACACGAAGGGCGTGGCCCGCAGGAAGGCGCCGTCCTCGCGGTTGAGGACGTAGAAGAAGCCGTTGCGGTCGGCGGTGGCCAGGCGGCCGTTCCCTTCGCGGTCAGTGTAGGCCACGACCTCGTTCACGCCGTCGAAGTCCCAGCCCTCGCGCGGGGTGGTCTGGAAGTGCCACTTGATCTCGCCGGTGGCCGGATCGATCCCCAGGCGCGAGGCGGCGTAGAGGTTGTCGCCTGCGTTGCCCTCGACAGGCGTGCCCGCGTTGCGCAGGTGGCTGTTCCAGGGCGCGGGGTTGCCGGTCCCGAAGATGAGCGTGTCGGTCTCGGCATCGTAGGAGCCGCCCAGCCAGGTCGCGCCGCCCCCGGTCCGCCACATGTCGCCCGGCCAGGTGGCGTTCAGCGTGCCGGTCATGGTCGAAGGCTGGCCGTTGAGCGTCCCCATGTGGCCCTCGATGGTGGGACGGGTCCAGACGATCTCGCCCGTCTCCACGTCGCGGGCCTGCACCTCGCCCACGATCCCGAACTCGCCGCCCGAGTTGCCGGTGATGACGAGGTCGTTCACGATCAGCGGCGCGGCGGTGTAGCTGTAGCCCGCCTTGTAGTCCGCGATCTCCTTGTTCCAGATTACGTCGCCGGTCTTGCGGTCGAGCGCCACGAGACGGGCGTCGAGCGTGCCGAAGATCACCTTGTCGCCGTGCAGCGCGGCGCCCCGGTTCACCACGTCGCAGCAGGGCAGGATGCCTTCGGGCAGGCGGGCGTCGTACTGCCAGATCTCCTTGCCGGTGGCGATGTCGATGGCGAAGAGACGGGAGTAGGACCCGGTGACGTACATGATGCCGTCATAGACGAGCGGCTGCGACTCCTGCCCGCGCTGCTTCTCTCCCCCCAGCGAGAAGGCCCAGGCCGGCACGAGGTTCTGCACGTTGTCCCGGTTCAGCGTCTCGAGCGGGCTGTAGCGCTGGAGCGTCTGCCCCATGCCGTTGGTCACGACGTCGCCCACGGTGGTCGCGTCGTTGGCGATGGCCTCGGCCGTGACCTGGGCCTGCGCGGCCCCGACCGCCAGAAGGCTGACCGTCGCGGCCAGCATCAAACGTCTCATGTGATCCTCCCTGTGCCGTCATGGCCTTGTCCGAACGCCCCTGGCGAAGGCTGGCCTGCAGGAGGAAGTATTGGGCGGCGGGACGGGCCGGGATATGCCACGTTGGTCGTAAACGGCCCGACCCGGGCTGCGGCTTTGGTCGTAGTGACCCGAAGCGTGTCGCAGGGCGGCTCGCGCGGGGTGTCCTGGAACGGTCATTCACTCCATGGGACGCACGATCCGGGGCGCTCCGGCGCTGACCTCGACAGGGGGGCTGGACTGCTGGGTCGGTTCCGCGCTGGCGACTCGGCCAGCCGTCCCGCATGACCTTGTCCGACGGCGGAGGTGCCAGATAGGCGGGCCTGTCAGAACAGGGGCGCGTACTTCCAGTTGTCGGCGTCGGGCGTGACCACGTCCAGGTCGTAACCCGAGGCCACCAGCCGCTGCGCGTCCGTCACGCCCGCCTCGGCGGCCCGGTCCACCAGAGCCCGGCCGGCCTCTTCGTCCAGCGCCGTCCCGTGCCCGCGCAACAGGTCCAGCCCATGATTGAACATCCCGATCGGATCGCCCGCCTCGGCGGCGCGGCGGTTCCACTCGGTCGACGCGTCCGGATTGGTGTCGCCGCCGAAGCCGTTGTCCTCGAGGTAGCTCATCCAGGTCATCGCGCCGGTGTAGCCGGACTCGGCGCAGGCCTCGAAGGTCTCGCGCGCGATGGCGTGCTGGCCGGACTTGGTCATCAGGTAGCCCGAGGCGCAGGTCGTCATGTCGGTCTGCCCGCGCCGGGCGTTCTCCACCATGCGGTCGAGCGTCATCTCATCGGGGTTCGTGGTCCCGTACTGGTCGAGATCCTCGGCGAGCGCCGGGGTGGCGAGGAGGATCATGGCGGTGGCGCGCAGGATCATGGGGATCTCCTTGTCCCGGGGGTCTGGGCCGAAGCTAAGGCGGCAGAACATGCAGGTCATCCGTCCTGGGGTCGTAGAAACGGTCAGGTCTTCTGCCGCATCATCCCGCGCGCCGGGTCGTAGCCCCAGAGGGACAGGCCCAGGAACGCCGCCATCGCGAGCAGCGTCCAGCCCAGCGCGGGTCCGTTCGGCTGGGCGTAGAGCGCGAAGCGGATCAGCTCGACAGCCTGGGTGAAGGGGTTCACCGCGCAGATGTCGCGCAGGAGCTGGCTCGCCTCCTCCATGCGCCAGAGCGGGTAGAGCGCCGAGCTGAGGAAGAACATGGGAAAGATCACGAAGTTCATCACGCCCGCGAAGTTCTCGAGCTGCCGGATGAGCGAGGACAGCGCCAGCCCGAGCGCCCCCAGCATCAGCCCCGCCACGACCAGCGCGGGCAGCACCGTCAGGAAGCCCAGCGCTGGTAGCCGCACGCCCCAGAGCGCGGCGATCAGGAGGAACGCGTAGCACTGGAGCACGCCCACCGCCGTCCCGGCGAGCAGCTTGCACAGCAGGAGCCACCAGCGAGGCAGGGGTGCGGTCAGCAGGAGCCGCATGGAGCCCATCTCGCGGTCGTAGACGAGGCTGAGCGACGATTGCATGCCGTTGAACAGGAGGATCATCCCGCAAAGGCCCGGAACGATGTAGGTCTCGTACTCGATGTAGGTCGTGTAGGGCGGGGTGATCGAGAGCCCCAGCGCCGCCCGGAACCCGGCGGCGAAGACCACGAGCCAGACGAGCGGGCGGACGAGGGCGGCGAAGAAGCGGCTGCGCTGGTGCAGGAAGCGCAGGGCCTCGCGGGCGACGATGGCGCGCAGCGCGATCAGGTGGGGGCTCATGCGGCGGCCCGCGTCAGATCGAGGAAGACCTGCGTGAGAGGCGCCCCGCGCGCCACGGCACCGGCGGTGGCCTGCCGCAGCACGCGGCCCTGATGCAGGATGACCAGCTCGTCCGTCGGCTCCACCTCGTCGACAAGGTGGGTGGCCCATAGGACGGTGAGGCCGTCGTCGCGCGCAAGCTGGTGCACATGGGCGGTGATGGCGGCGCGGGCAGAGGCGTCCAGCCCCACGGTGGGCTCGTCCAGCAGCAGAACGGCCGGATCGTGCAGGAGCGCGCGGGCGATCTCGGCGCGGCGGCGGTGGCCGCCGTTGAGCGCCCGCGCCGTCTCGTTCGCGCGCTCGGCCATGCCCAGGCGGTCGAGCGCGCGTTCGATGCGGCCAGAGGCCGCGCGCCCCGACAGGCCCTGGAGGGCCGCGAAGTAGCGCAGGTTCTGCGCCACCGTGAGGTCGAGATCGAGCGTCGGCGCCTGGAACACCACGCCCATGCGCGCGAGCGCCCGCGTGGGATGGGTCCGGATGTCGTGACCCGCCACGTGCACCGCGCCCGCGGGCGCCGCCAGAAGGCCCGTGAGCAGCGCGAACAGCGTCGACTTGCCCGCGCCGTTGGGGCCCAGCAGCGCGCAGAACCGGCCCGGCTCCACCGCAAGGCTCACCGCGTCGAGCGCCACCTTCGCGCCGTAGCGGTAGCTCAGGTCCTGGACCCGCAGGCCGGCGTCCATGCTCAGGTCCCCGGCCGAAGGGCCGCGCCCCAGGGGAAGCGGCCGACCTTGATGGATTGCAGCGCCTCGCGCGAGGCCACGTCGATCACCGTCACATCCCCCGACACGCCGTTGGTGGTGAAGAGCTTCTCGCCGTTCGCATCGAAGGCCATGTGCCAGACGCGGCGGCCCACGAGGATGTAGTCCTCGACCTCGTAGGTGGTAGCGTTCACGACGGCGACGTGGTTCGCGGGCCCCAGCGCCACGAAGACCGTTCCGTGGTCCGCCGTGAACTCGAAGCCCACGGGCTGGATCTTGTCGGGGTGGACGCCCGCGATCTCGAAGCGGATCTTCGCGAGCTCCCCTTGCGTGGCCGTGTCGAAGACCGTCACCGTGCCCCCGATCTCGGAGGACACCCAGAGCCGGCCGCCGTCCTCGGTGAACTCGGCGTGGCGGGGCCGGGTGTCCACGAGCGTGTTGGCGAAGGTCTCGTGCGTCGCCGTGTCGATCCAGTGGGCCATGTTGGTCGTCTCGCTCGTGGTGATGGCCACCTTGCCGTCGGGCGAGACCGCCATGCCCTCGGGCTCGATGCCCACGTCGATCTGGGCCACGACCCGGCGGCTCTCCACGTCCACCACCGTGCTGATGGCGTCATCCTCGTTGGCGATCCAGAGATGCCGGCCGTCGGGGGCCAGCGCGAACTGCTCGGGGTCCTCGCCCGAGGGAAGGTCATGGAGGATCTCGCCGGTCTCGGGGTCCATCACCTGCACGGCGTCGCTGTCCGAGGCGCAGATGTAGACCACGCTGCCGTCATGGGCGAAGGTGATCCCGCGCGGACGTTCCCCCGTCTCGATGGTGCGGACCACCTCCAGCGTGCCGGTGTCGATGACGCTGATGGTGTCGTCCAACTCGTTCGTCACCCAGATCTCGCCCGCCCAGGCGGGGGCGGCGAGAAGGGTGGCGCAGGACAGGAGCAGGCGGCTCATGGCGGGACCTCGACATGTCATGAGGGAAGAGTCGCAGGAGAAGGTTAACAGGTCCTTCCACCACCGCGCGGTCGGGTTACCGGAAGGTTGACGCCTCATCCGGCCGCTCCGAAGGCCGTGCAGGCGCTTTCGGGCCGGTCGGTGCCCAGCGTGTCGAGCTCGTCCGACTGGTGCAGGAAGGGCTCGAAGGGGGCCATGCCGATCATGGCGCGGGGGCTGACGACCGGGATCGGCTGGCGAAGCTGTCCGTCCCAGTCGCGGAAGGACAGCGCCCGCCCCTTGAAGCCGTCGAGCGCGAAGTCGGGCGACAGGAGATAGGCGCGGATCGCCTGGGGGTCGGCCGATCCCGTGCGCGTCACCGCTTCGCCCAAGCTGCGGACGGCGGCCCAGGCGGCGTAGTCCTTGGGGCGCATGGGGCGGCCCGCGAGGTCCCCGAAGCGGGACTGGAGCTGCGAGGCCCCCCAGTTCTCCAGCACGGGGGACCAGGCGACAGGCGTGATGCCCTCGGAGCCCGCGACGGGTCGCGGCTCCCAGGTGTTGAAGAGGACGTAGCGCCCGAAGTCGCCCGTCTCGTCGGCCACGAGCAGCACGTCGTGGTCGGTCAAGTCCTGCGTCAGCATCGGCACCTCGGCCTGCGCGGTGCGGCCGAGGTCCCCGTCGAAGTCCCAGGGGCGGTCGTCCTCCAGGGTCAGGCCGAACTTGGCCGTGGAGGCCCGCAGCGCCGCGCCCCAGGCCCGGTCATCGGGAAAGGGGCCTTCGAGGAGGGCCACCGAAGTCCAGCGGCGAAGCTGGAGGAACTGCGCCAGCGCGTCGGCGCGCATGGCGAGCGAGGGCAGGGCGTGCAGCACGTTCGCCCGGCAGTCGGCGCCGCGCAGCCCGTCGTCAGGGGCGCCCACGTTCAGGATCAGCGCGCCCTGCGCCTCGGGCAGGTCGGCCAGGCGCAGGAGGGCCGCCGCGGGCGCGTCCACGAGCAGGAGCCGCGAGCCGGCCAGCGCCTCGCGCGCGGCGGGCAGGAGATCCTCGCCCGGCGGCACCTCGGCGACCGACAGCACGTAGTCGTGGCCCAGGAAGCGGCCCGTGGTCGCGTTGTCGTCGCGCCCGAGCCGGGCCCCGGCGATCCCCTCGTCCTCAGGGATCGGGTCGAGGTCGGACAGCACGGGGGGACGCTCGACCTGCTGGCGCAGGTAGGCGATGGGAACCGGCATCTCCTCGGCCCCGAGCGGCGAGGAGGCGGCGAGGACGGCCCAGAGAAGGGCCGCCGCGCGGGCGGGTCGTCGCATGGTTTCCTCCCTTTGCGGGGCAGGATAGCGGCGGCCCGCCCCGGCCGAACCGCGACCATGGTCGGAGGCCGGAAGGGCGCGTTTCCACCAAAGGTCGAATGGCAGCGCACCTGACCTTCCGCCATGCTTTTCCTCAACCGCGCCCCCCAAGACGGCGCCCCGAGGAGGAAGGCCCCCATGACGCTCATCCGTGCCCGCTGGCCGCTCGCCGCCGGCCTTGTCGCCGTCGCGACCTTCGCGTTCGCCCATGGCGACGTGGCCCCGCAGGCGGTCAACACCGACACCCTGCCCGACGTGGGCGAGGAATGGCTGACCGAGAACCCCTACCGCGCCATGGAGCCGGAGGTGTTCGAGGAGGCGATCCGCGTCGGCGCCTCGGGCTACAACCAGAACTGCGCGCGCTGCCACGGGCTGGAGGTGATCTCGGGCGGGCTCGCCCCCGACCTGCGCTTCCTGGAGGCCGAGGAATACGGTGACGAATGGTACGCCGAGCGGTTCCAGCACGGCATGACCCAGAACGGCATCACCAAGATGCCCGCCTTTGGCGAGATCCTGGGCCAGAAGGCCGCCTGGGCCATCCGCTCCTACATCGAGACGCGCCCGGACGACCGGCAGGTGGCCGAGGCCGCGCCCAAGCTGACCGAGATGCGCGACAAGCTTGCCGCCCTGGCCGAGGACCCGTCGGGCGCCGACGTCGAGGCGGTCAAGGCCGAGCTGATGGAACTGAACGCGGGCTTCGAGACGCTCTCGGGCGCGCCCGTCGCCGACAGCGCGGCGGCCCACGCGGCCCGCGTGATCGACGGCAGCCCCGAGAAGTTCCACGAGGCGGCCGAGCTCATCTCCGTCTCGCTCTCGGCGGCCCAGTAGGCTCATGCGCCGGCGCGCCTCTCTTCTTGTCCTGCTGGCGGCTCTGGGCCTGCCGGGGGCGGCCCTCGCGCGGTGCGAGGGGGTCGTGCCCGGCCAGCGGCCGCAGAACGCCGACCGCGACTTCGTGGGCGAAAGCCTCGACGACATCGTGGAGCGGGGCTGGATCGAGTTCGCCGTCTACGAGGGCCTTCCCCCCTATTCCTGGGAGGAGGGGGGCGAGCCCAAGGGTCTGGACATCGGGATCGGCCGGATCATCGCCGAGGCGCTGGGGGTGGAGCCGCGCTTCCGCTTCGTCTCCTCGGGCGAGAACCTGGAGGCGGACCTGCGCTTCAACGTCTGGCAGGGGCTGCCGATGGGGGCGGGCGAGAACGTCGTCGCCAACGTCATGCTGCACGTGCCCTACGACAGCAACTTCGCCTGCCGGGTGGAGCAGGTGGTCTTCACGGGCCAGGCCTACCAGGAGCAGGTGGCCATCGCCTACCGGAAGGACGCCTATCCCGAGAACCCGCCCACGCCCGCCTATTTCCGCTTCGACCTCGTGGCGGTGGAGAACGACACGATCGCGGACTTCTACCTGGCGAGCTTCGCGGGCGGGCAGATGAACGCCAACATCCGGCGCTTCGCCTCGATCGAGGGGGCGGTGGAGGCCGTGAACCGGGGCGAGATTGGCGCCGCCATGGGGCCGCGCGCGCAACTGGAGGCCGCGGCGGGCGAGGGAGTGGCGGTCGCCACGCCGCCGCTGCCGGGACTGGCGATGCACAAGTGGACGGTGGGGCTCGCGGTGCATCACGCGCACCGGGACCTCGGCTATGCGGTCGACGACGCCGTGGCGGCGGCGCTGGCCGATGGGCGGATCGCCGCCCTCTTCCAGGAGGCGGGGCTCTCGTTCACGCCGCCCGAGCGTTAGGATTTCAGGTCCGTTTCTCCTCCCTGTCGGACCCGACTGCGCGCCCCGTGACCCAAGGTCCGGGGCGCCTTTTTTGTCAGAGCGTGAAGAGGTCGCCGGCGGTCGTGACGGCCGTCGCCCGCAGGCCGGGGCCAAGGCGGTCGAGGATGCGCCGGGCCTCGGCGGCATTTGCAAGGCAGAGCGCGGTGGAAAGCCCGTCCGCCAGCGCCGCCTGCGCCGCCACGACGGTGACCGTGGACCACAGGGGCGCGCCGCCACGAGGATCGAGGATGTGGCCCGCGCCGTCCGGCAGGATCATGGCGCCGGGCGAGGAGGTGGCGCAGGCGGTGCCGTCCAGCGTGACCTGACCGAGCCGCCCGTGCGCGGGGTCCTCGACGCCCAACCGGAAGGGGCCGGAAAGCGCGCGGAACTCACCGATCTCGACCAGCGCATGGATCAGGCCTTCCTCGGCCAGCACCGCCGTCACCCGGTCGGTCGCGTAGCCCTGCGCGATCCCGTTGAGCGTGAGCGCCTGGCCGGGACGGAGCGTCACCGCCTCGGGGCTCACCGTCACCCCGTCCCAATCGACGAGGCGCCGCGCCGCCTTCGTGTCGCCGCCGTTCGCGTGGGCGAGCCAGAGCGGCTGCACGGTCGGGTCGAAGCGCCCCCCGGTCGCCACATGGAGCTGTCCGGCCAGCGCCAGCACCTCCAGCAGCTCGGGCGGCGGCGCGTTCAGCCGCCCGGCCGCGTTGAGCCGCGACAGCGCGGAGCCGGGGTCGTAGAGGCTGAAGACGCGCTCGATGCGCTCCATCTCGGCCCAGGCGCGGGCGCGGGCGCGGGCCGTCACCTCCGGCGGGCCATGAAGGGTCATGCGCGCCTCGGCGCCCAAGGCGATCCGGGTCTCCTCGGCGCGCGAGGGCAGGGGGCAGAGGGCGGTGGCGGCGAGGATGGTGAGGGCGCGGCGGCGGTGCATCAGGCGGCCTTTCGCTGCGGAACGGCGCGGGGGCCGCGCGCGGCCAGGATCCTGGGCACGCACTGCTTCGGGTCGTCGAGGATCTGCACGCAGTCGAGGCACTGGAAGCATTCGGAATAGTCGATCTTGCCGCTCGCCTCGATCGCCCCGTAGCGGCAGCGGACCTTGCAGAGCTGGCACGGCGAGCCGCATTCCGCACGACGCGCGATCCAGTCGCGGCCCCGCAGGAGCCCCCCGATGGCCATGACCGCGCCCAGCGGGCAGACATAGCGGCAGAAGCCCTTGAACATCACCGTGCCCAGCACCAGCCAGAAGGCCGCATAGACGACATAGAACCAGTCGCGGACGAAGAAGGTGGTGATGGCGGTCTTGAAGGGCTCGACCTCGGCGGCCTTGTCCACATGGGCGGGCGACAGGACCACCGTGGCCACCAGTCCCGCGAGCAGCACGTACTTCGCCCCCTTCAGCCGGCGGTCCCACGCCGCCGAGGGCTCCCACTGCGGCAGGCGCAGCCAGCGGCCCCCATGATGCGCGAACTCCTGCAGCGCTCCGAAGGGGCAGAGCCAGCCGCAGAAGAGCCCGCGCCCCCAAAGGACGAAGCCGACGATGGCCGCGCTCCAGACCGCGAGCCCGAAGGGGTCGTAGAGCAGGAAGGCGTAGCTCCCGCCCTCCCAGGCCGTGCGGATCGTTCCCAGCACCGTGACGATGGAGAGCTGCCCTTGGCCCCACCAGCCCACGAAGCCCGTGACTACGGCCAGCACGCCCAGCCGGACCGGCGTGAGCCAGCCCTTCCGCGCCACCCGGTGCATGAGCGGCCCCACGAGCAGAAGCAGGACCGCCAGCAGCCCGCCGAGGAGCGCGAGGTCGGTCGCGCGGCTCCGCAACGCCTCCATCGCGGGCGAGAGCGGCGCGGCCTCACCTTCGCGCACGAAGAACCGCTCGGGCGTGGCATGCGGGGCCTCCAGCGCCACGCGGCCCAGTTCGGGCTGGAACATCCCGTGCTCGCGCACGGCCTCGACCTCCAGCACCCAGGGGCGCGAGGGGTCGAAGCCCAGCCGCCGGTCGGTGCGCAGGATCATCGCCGTCCCCTCGGGCACGCCGGGCAGGAGGTCCACCGAGATGTCCGCGTCCCGCAGCGCCACCGGCAGTCCGTCCTGCGAGGCCGTGAGCCGGTCGGGCGCGGTGTTCCGCACGAAGTCCCCGGACACGAGCCCGTGGCGGCCCGCGTCGATGACGAGGATCGGCTCCTCCGACGGCGAGATCGCCAGCAGGCGGTCCAGCTTCTCCTGCGTTTCCGCCCCCAGGACCGCCGCGCGGATCGAAGGCGGCCCCAGGTCCACGATCCAGAGATCGAGATAGATGCCCTCGGGGTCGGCCTGCGCCTCCGGGTCGTCGTCGGCCCAGACGGTGCCGGCGAAGGCGGCGTCCACCTCGGCGTTGGTCACCACCTTGCGCGAGGCGATGCCCTCGGCCACGAGGTCGTCCCAGGTCAGGTCCTCGGCGTAAGCCGGGTCCGGCGCAGCGGGCGGGGCGGCGGCCAGGCCCTGCATCTTCTCGCGCGCGACCTCGCGCGTGGCGGCCAGGATCGACTCGTGCGCGATGCGGACCGAGGCCGTGGCCTTGGTCACGCCGTCCAGATAGACCAGCGCCCCGCCCGCCTCCGCGTCGCCATAGGGCGTGCCCACCACCATCGGCTGCGCGATGGACAGCCCGCGATACTGCTCCAGGAAGGCCCGGAACGGCGCTTCGCCCAGGCCCGAGACGAAGATGGGCTCGTTGTGGTCGATCAGCTTCACGTCGATGAAGCGCCCGTCGAGGTCGATGGCCACGAAGAGGTTCACCGGCGCGCCAGAGAAGCCGGGCAGGGGGGCCATGGGCTCGGTTTCGAAGACGTAGCCCGCGAGCGCGCCGCCCGAGTTCAGGAGCTCCCACACGCCCCGGTCGTTCACCGGCTCGCCGATGGACATGGGCGGGCGGACGAAGGCCCCCAGCGCCTCGCGGTCCAGCACCTCGGCGCGGGCGGCGGTGGCGAGGAACAAAAGGGCGAACAGGCGAAGAAGCACGGCCATGCGGGGCAGGATAGGAACGGCCCGCCCGCCCCGACATCCGACCTTGGTCGCGAATCGGCGGGCCCCCAAAGCGGCTTTCCGTAACGGCAAAGAGCCGCCCAAAATCGGCTAAGACCTTTGTCGTGGCTGAAACAGCTCACCCCGCGTGTCAACGTTTGGCCGTGGCCGCGAGGAGGCGGCGCAGGGAGAAGAACATGAACAAGGTCGAACATTTTCGCGTAGCGGCTTCGCCCTACAAGACGCGCTACGACAACTTCATCGGCGGCAAGTTCGTCGCCCCGAACGCCGGCCGCTACTTCGAGAACACCTCGCCCGTCACCGGCCAGGTCCTGTGCGAGATCGCCCGCTCGGACGCCTCGGACGTGGAGGCCGCGCTCGACGCCGCCCATGCCGCCAAGGATAGCTGGGGCAAGACCTCGGCCGCGCATCGCGCGGTGATCCTGAACAAGATCGCGGACCGCATGGAGGAGAACCTCGCCCTCCTCGCCACCGCCGAGACCTGGGACAACGGCAAGCCGATCCGCGAGACGACGGCCGCCGACCTGCCGCTCGCCATCGATCACTTCCGCTACTTCGCCGGCGTCGTGCGCGCGCAGGAGGGCGGGATCTCCGAGATCGACCACGACACGATCGCCTACCACTTCCACGAGCCGCTGGGCGTCGTGGGCCAGATCATCCCGTGGAACTTCCCGCTGCTGATGGCGACCTGGAAGCTCGCCCCGGCGCTCGCCGCCGGCAACTGCGTGGTCATCAAGCCCGCCGAGCAGACCCCCGCCTCGATCATGCTCTGGGTCGAGCTCATCGCCGACCTGCTGCCGCCCGGCGTGCTCAACGTCGTCAACGGCTTCGGGCTCGAGGCCGGCAAGCCGCTCGCGTCCTCGAACCGGATCGCCAAGATCGCCTTCACCGGCGAGACGACGACGGGCCGGCTCATCATGCAGTACGCGTCGCAGAACCTGATCCCGGTCACGCTGGAGCTGGGCGGCAAGTCCCCGAACATCTTCTTCAAGGACGTGGCCCGCGAGGACGACGACTTCTTCGACAAGGCCATCGAAGGCTTCGTGATGTTCGCGCTGAACCAGGGCGAGGTCTGCACCTGCCCGTCGCGCGCCCTGATCCATGAATCGATCTACGACCGCTTCATGGAGCGCGCGCTGGCCCGCGTGAACGCCATCGTCCAGGGCGACCCGCTCGACCCGGCGACCATGATCGGCGCGCAGGCGTCGTCCGAGCAGCTCGAGAAGATCCTGTCCTACATGGACATCGGCCGCCAGGAAGGCGCCGAGGTGCTGGCGGGCGGCGAGCGGGCGAACCTCCAGGGCGACCTCGCGAACGGCTATTACGTCAAGCCCACGGTGTTCAAGGGCACCAACAAGATGCGGATCTTCCAGGAGGAGATCTTCGGACCGGTCGTGTCCGTGACCACCTTCAAGGACGAGGACGAGGCGCTGCACATCGCCAACGACACGCTCTACGGCCTGGGCGCCGGCGTCTGGTCGCGCGAGGCCAACACCTGCTACCGCTTCGGCCGCGCGATCCAGGCGGGCCGCGTCTGGACCAACTGCTACCACGCCTATCCGGCCCACGCGGCCTTCGGCGGCTACAAGCAGTCGGGGATCGGCCGCGAGAACCACCTCGACATGCTGGCCCACTACCAGCAGACCAAGAACATGCTGGTCAGCTACTCGCCCAAGAAGCTCGGCTTCTTCTGATCCTCGGGCTAGGATCGAGGCGCGGGCGCGCGGGGCACACCCCGCGCGCCCTTTTCCTTGGAAGGACGAGGCCATGAACGACATGACGACCCCGGCGCTCGACAAGGTCAGCGCCACCCCCGAGGCGCTCCAACTCCTGGCCGAGATCGTGGCCGACCACGGTCCGGTGCTGTTCCACCAGTCGGGCGGCTGCTGCGACGGCTCCTCGCCCATGTGCTACGCGCAAGGGGATTTCCTGGTCGGCGACCGCGACGTGAAGATGGGCGAGATCGGGGGGATGCCCTTCTACATCTCTGAATCCCAGTTCGAGGCGTGGAAGCACACCGACCTCCTGATCGACGTGGTGAAGGGCCGGGGGGGCATGTTCAGCCTCGACAACGGGCGCGAGCGGCGGTTCCTGACGCGGTCCACCATCTGCCTGCGGCCCTGACTGCCCGTCCGGGCAGTGGGCGTGCGGGGCAGGGTCCCTTAGCTCTGGTGCAACCCGCAAGGAGGGCACCATGAGCGATCTGTCCGAACTTTCCCGCAGCCTTTCGGCGCTCGCCGCGCGATACGCCCCCGGCGTCGTCGGCGTCCTGGGCGCCCGGTCCTGGTCCTCGGGCTTCGTCTGGCGCGAGGGCCACGTCGTCACCGCCGACGAGGCGCTGGACGCCGAAGGCGAAGTGGCCGTGATCCTTCCCGACGGCACCCGCGCCCCGGCCACCGTCGCAGGCCGCGACCCTTCGACCGACGTGGCGCTCCTGCGGGTGGAGGGCACGCTGCCGCCACCCGTGCCGCTGTCGCCCCAGGTTCCCGCGCTGGGCGAACTGGCCCTTGCCGTCGGGCGGGGCGGCGAGGGGCCTCTGGCGGCGCTGGGCCTCGTGGGCGCGGTCGGGCCGGCCTGGCGGTCCCTGCGGGGCGGCACCATCGACGCCCGGCTCGGGCTCGACCTGCGGCTCCCCCGCGCCGCCGAGGGCGGCCTGGCGATCACGGCCGAGGGCCAGCCTTTCGGCATGGCGGTCTTCGGGCCCCGCCGCTCCACGCTGGTCATTCCCGCGACCACCATCGAGAGGGTCGTGTCGCATCTCGCCCAGCACGGCCGCATCGGACGGGGCTATCTCGGCCTCGGGCTCCAGCCCGTCCGGCTGGAAGGCAGCGAGGAGCGGGGCGTCATCGTGGTCAGCGTCGACGCGGACGGCCCCGGTCGGCGGGCCGATGTGCGGCAAGGCGACGTGATCGCCCGCTGGGACGGCGAGCCCCTGCGCGGGATGCGCTCCGTCATGGCCCGCCTCGGCCCCGACAGCGTCGGCCGGACGGTGGAGCTCGGCCTCCTGCGTGGCGGCCAGCCCCTGAGCGCGACGCTGACCATCGGGGAGCGCCCCGCCCCGTGAGCGACCCCCTCGCGCTCTCCCTCCGGGTGACCGATCCCGAGCTGGCCGAGCGGCTGGCCGAGGTGCTGGCGGGCGTCCCCGGCCTGACGCTCGTCCGCGAGGGCGAGTCCGCCGATGCGACGATCACCGATGCGCCCGCGCCGACCCCCGCCGGCGACGGCGGCCTGACGGCGCGCGAGCGCGAGGTGCTGGCGCTTCTCACCGAGGGCGCGTCGAACAAGGAGATCGCGCGGAGGCTCGGCATCTCGGTCCACACGGCCAAGTTCCACGTGGGCCGCGTCATCGACAAGCTGGACGCCACCGGCCGGACGGACGCCGTCGCCCACGCCGCCCGCACGGGCGTCATCCACCTCTAGGCCGCGCCTGACGCTTCGTCGGCCGGAACCCCCGTTCCTCCCAGAGGTTGAACCACACGGCGACGGGCCACGCCCGGCGCGTTCATGGAGGAAGGCCCAAGATGGCACATGCAAGCCGCAAGCACTTCGGCCCGGGATCGCAGGGCAAGGGGGATGGCACGGGCGCGATGTCGACGCTCGACACCGCCGAGATCCCCGCGAACATGGTCCTGAGCAATCGCGACAAGGCCCAACATTCCGATGACCGCGGCCTGGACAGCAAGATGGTCCAGACGATGCAGTACAGCGACCATGCCGCCAACCGCCGCGCGGACGAGGACGAGCCCGCCGATGTCGCCCGGCCCATCGATGGCGACGAGAACGAGACGACCTGAGGAGCCAACCCATGTCCAGCAAGATGCCCCCCATCCCGCCCGGCAACCAGAGCGACAAAGGCCCCGTGTCCGAGGCCCATCCCGAGGATCATGGCCAGAACGTCGGCAACGCCCAGAAGGCCAACCCCGACAAGATCGGGCAGGCCGGCAACAGCAAGGTGAACACGACCCACCAGGGCTACCAGCAGGATCGCTGACATGAGCACCTCCTCCAAGAGCCCCAACACCATCCGCCAGGGCGGTCCCGGCGCCAGCCACGAGAACGCCAACGATCCGCCCGATCCCAAGAAGCCGGGCCCGGACGACGGCAGCAAGCACAGCCGCGAGTCCACCGGCGGGGGCGAGCAGGACCTCAAGTCCTCGCGCGATCCCAAGTACAAGTAGGCGCACGGCGCCGGCGAAGGCCCCGCGGCCGGACGGTCGCGGGGCCTTCGTCATGGGGGCTGGTCCCGCCAGCGGGCCGGCCTTATCTCTTCACGGAAACGTGGGAACGGCCTGCCGGACGCGGGCCCAGGCAGGAAGGCAGGCCATGGCATCGGGACTCTTCGCCCTTCTGGACGACGTGGCGGCCATCGCCAAGGTAGCGGCGGCGACGCTGGACGACGTGGCCGCGCAGACGGTCAAGGCGGGGGGCAAGGCCGCGGGCGTGGTGATCGACGATGCCGCCGTGACGCCCCGCTACGTGGTGGGCTTCGCCGCCGAGCGCGAGCTGCACATCATCTGGCGCATCGCGCTGGGCTCGCTCAAGAACAAGCTGATCTTCCTGCTGCCGGCCGCGCTCCTCCTGTCGGCCTTCCTGCCCTGGGCGATCACGCCCATCCTGATGATCGGCGGCGCCTACCTGTGCTACGAAGGCGCCGAAAAGCTCCTGCATCTCCTTCTGCCCCATGACGACCACGCGGCCGAGCGGGTGGAGCACATCGCCCAAACTCCCGAGGAGCTGGAGCAGGAGAAGATCGGCGGCGCGATCCGCACCGACCTGATCCTGTCGGCCGAGATCATGGCCATCGCGCTAGCCACCATCGAGGCGCCGGACCTGCTCACGCGCGCCGTCGTGCTGGCCGTCACGGGCCTCGTCATCACCGTGGGCGTCTACGGGGCCGTGGCGCTGATCGTGAAGGCCGACGATATCGGCGCGGCCATGGCGCGCGGCGCCCGCACGGGGCTGGGCCGGGCCATCGGACGGGGCCTTGTCGTGGGGATGCCGTCCTTCCTGTCGCTCCTGTCCGTCGTCGGCACGGTGGCCATGCTCTGGGTCGGCGGCGGGATCGTCATCCACGGCCTGGCCGAGTTCGGCTGGCACGGGCCCGAGGAGGTCATCCACGGCCTCGCCCATGCCATTGCCGGGGTCACGGGGCCTTTCGAGGCCGCGCTCGACTGGGTGCTCCGGGCTCTGGGCTCGGCGGTGGTCGGCTTCGCGCTGGGGGCGGCGATCCTGGGCGTCCTGCGCATGGTCAAGCCCGCCCCCGCGCATGGCGAGGGGCACTAGCGCCCCAGGAATTCCTTGAAGGCGTCGCCGAAGTCGGGGTGCCAACGCGACAGCGCCGGGCGCCCCTCGGTGACGTCGCCCGCGCCCCAGGCGATCCGCTTGCGGTCGGTGGCCCAGTCCACCTCGTTGTCGGGGCAGATGATGTAGAACTGCCCGGCCTCCACGCCCTCGATCATCCGCTCCGCGACCTGATCGGGCGTCCAGGCCCCCGCGGGCTTCTCGGTGGCGTCCCCCGCCGTCATGCCGGTGAAGGTGAAGCCCGGCACCAGAAGATGCGCCGAGAGCCGTGCCCTCTCGATCTGCCGGAACTCCCAGGCGAGTTGCTCGGTCACGGCCTTCACGGCCGCCTTGGAGGCGTTGTAGGCCGCGTTCCCCGGCGGATTGGTGATCCCCTGCTTGGAGCCGAGGTTCACCACCGCCGCCTCGCGCTTCGCCTCGATCATCCCCGGCACGAAGGCCCCGAGCCCGTTCACCACGCCCCAGAGGTTCACGCCCAGCGTGGCCTCCCAGGCGGCGCGATCGCCCCAAGGCTTGGACGCCCGGCCGATGCCCGCGTTGTTCACCAGGAGATCCACCGGCCCGTGCATGGCCAGCGCCGCGTCGCGCAGGCCCTCGACCGAAGCTGCGTCGCTCACGTCGCAGACCGCGTGCGCCACGCGGCCCGGCGCGGCCTCGGACAGCGCGACCGCCGCCCGCTCCAGCCGCTCGCCATCGCGGTCGGCGATCGTCACGCGCATGCCCCGCGACAGGCAGGCCCGCGCGATGGCGAGGCCGATGCCCCCCGCCGCCCCGGTGATGACGGCCGACCGGCCTTCCTCGAACACGCCCATGCGCACCTCCCTGCCTGCTCCCACGCGGTTGCGGCGAATCTAGGCCACCGCCGGGGACCGCCCAGGGACCTTGCCGGCGCCTTCGCCGTTGGAAGGGAACAGGAAGGGAGCCGCCCATGTCCACCGACGATCGCAGCCGGGTCGTGTATCCGCCGCTCGACACCCCGAAGCCGGTGGCCGAGGGGATCTGGGTCGTGGACGGCGGTCCCATGCACGTGGCCCTGATCCCGATCCCCCTCCGCATGACGGTGGTGCGGCTGGGCACGGGGCAGGTCTGGTTGCATTCGCCTACGCTCTACAGCGCGAGGCTCCGCGCCGAGATCGAGCGCATCGGCCCCATCGCGCATCTGGTCGCGCCCAACATCGCCCATTGGACGCACCTCAAGGAATGGCAGCGCCACTTGCCCAATGCCACGGCCTGGGCCGCGCCGGGGCTGCGCGACCGCTGGCAGGTGCGCCTGTCGGGCGTGCGGCTCGACCGCGACCTGGGGCTCGCGCCGCCCGACGAATGGAAGGACGACCTCGACCAGGCGCTCCTGAAGGGCGGGCTGGGCCTGTCGGAGGTCGCCTTCCTCCACCGGGCCTCGCGCACGCTGGTCCTGACCGACCTCGTGGAGAACTTCGAGCCCGACAAGCTCAACCCCCTCCTGCGCCCGGCGGTACAAGCCTCGGGTGCCATGGCGCCCGAGGGCATGGCGCCACCGCACTACCGCTTCGCCGCCAACCTGCGCCGCACCGAGGCCAAGCTCACCGCCCGCCGCCTGCTCGACTGGCAGCCCGAGCGTGTGATCTTCGCCCATGGCGCCTGGTTCCAGAGCGACGGCACCGCCCGCCTGCGCCGCTCGCTCCGCTGGCTCCTCGATTGAGCTGGCTCGTCCAGCCGCGGCTGGTGAACGGGCCCTTCGGCGATCCGGGCGTGTATCTCGACTTCCTCTTCGGCCGCCGGGCGATGCTGTTCGACCTGGGCGACCTGTCGGCCCTGACCCCGCGCGAGCTTTTGCGCGTCACCGACGTCTTCGTCTCGCACCGGCACATGGACCACTTCGTGGGCTTCGACCTGCTGCTGCGCCTGCGGCTCAACCGTCCTGGCACGCTCCGCCTCGTCGGGCCGCCGGGCCTGATCGGCGGAGTGCGGGCCAAGCTCGACGCCTATGCCTGGAACCTCCTGGGCGAGGGCTCGGCCGACGTCACGCTTCTCGTGGCCGAATACACCGACCGCCTCGGCCCCTGGACCGCCTTCCGCGCCCGCGACGCCTTTCGCCCGACACCGGGTGGCGAGCCCGGCCTCGCCCCGGGCCTCGTGCTGGCCGAGGACGACCTGGAAATCGAATGCACGGTGCTCGATCATGGCCTTCCTTGCCTCGCCTTCGCGTTGCAGGAGCGGCGCCGCGTGAACGTCCGCGCCGACGGACTCGACCTGCTGGGCCTCGTGGCCGGTCCCTGGCTCAACGCCGCCAAGACCGCCGTCCGCGCCGAGGCCCCCGACGACACGCCCGTCGCCGTCGATGAGGGCCGGACGGTCCCGCTTGGCGACCTGAAGGCCGAGGCCCTGCAGATCGCGCCCGGCCAGCGCATCGCCTATGCGACCGACGCGGCGCCCACCTCGGAGAACGCCGCCCGCATCGCCACGCTGGCCCGCGACGCCCATCTCCTCTTCATCGAGGCGGTGTTCCTGCACGAGGACCGCGCCCTCGCCGCGCAGCGCCTCCACCTCACCGCGCGCGCCGCCGGAGAGATCGCGCGGGCGGCCGGGGCCCGTCGTATCGCCGTCTTCCACCATTCACCCCGCTACGCCGACCAGCCCGACGCCCTGCGCGCCGAGGCCGAGGCGGCCTTCTCGGGCGGGGGCTAGGCCGATGTCCGTGCTTTCGGGCTGGCCCCCGCCGCGCTGCCGCGTAACGTGGCCCCCGAACGGACCGCGACAGGACCCATGAAACGGCTTCTCGATCTCTTCGGCCGCCGCCGCGCGGCGCCTGTGCCCTTCGACGCCCCCCTCGCGCCTGCCGAGCCGCTGGCCGTCATCGGCGACGTCCACGGGCGCGACGACCTCCTCGCGCGGCTTCTCGACCGCCTGGGGCGAGAGGCCCCGGACCACCGCGTGATCCTCGTGGGCGACTACCTGGACCGGGGCGAGGGCAGCGCGGCGGTGCTGCGCCGCCTCCCGGCCCGGCCCGACCTCGTCTGCCTCAAGGGCAACCACGAGGCCATGTGCCTGGGCTTCCTCGAGGACCCGCCGCGCGAGGGGCGGCGCTGGCTGGCCAATGGCGGCCTCCAGACGCTCGCGAGCTTCGGCGTGGGCGGCCTCACGCCCACCTCCGGGCCCGAGCCGCTCTACGAGGCGCGCGACCGCCTGGCCGTGGCGATGGGCGAGGAGCTGATCGGCTGGGTGCAGGCCCGGCCGCTCCACTGGGCCTCGGGCAACGTCGCCGTCACCCATGCCGGCGCCGACCCCGCCCTGCCGATGGAGGAGCAGGACCGCCGCGCGCTGCTATGGGGGCATCCCCGCTTCGCGGAGACGCCGCGCGTGGACGGGCTCTGGATCGTCCATGGGCACACGATCGTCCCCGAGCCCCTGGCCGAGGCGGGCCGCGTCGCCATCGACACCGGGGCCTACGCCACCGGGCGGCTCACGGCGGCCCTGATCGGGCCCGGCGAGCTGCGCTTCCTGTCCACCTGAGCCGGCCCGGTCAGGCCAGGGCGGCGCGCAGCCGTTCCAGCCCGCGCGCCAGCAGGTCCTCGGCCGTTTCCGGGCTCTCGGCTTCGACATAGAGCCGAAGCTCGGGCGCGTTGCCGGACGGGCGCACGTGCAGGACACGCTCGCCAAAGCCCATCCGCACGCCGTCCGTCAGATCGAGCACCGGCTCGCCCGACAGGCCCAGCCCGTCCAGCAGCCCCGCGCGCCCTCTAGGGTCCGCGAGCCCCGCCACCAGCGCCGCCGACCGCTCCACCGGGATCTCCTGCAGCCGGTCCGCCGCCGTGAAGCGCGCGGGCTCCTCGGCCACGCGCGCGGCGACTCCATCCGGGCTCGCGGCCAGCACCGCCAGGATCGGCAGCACGGCGTCGCGCGTGGGCAGCGCGGGCAGGGAACCCGCCGGCCCGCGCGCTTCAAAGCCCAGCAGGAACCCCCCGTTCGCCTCGTAGCCCACGACCCGCGCCGAAGGCTCGGCCCTTGCGGCCTCCTCCATCGCGGCGATCACGAAGGGCGAGCCGATCCGGGTGCGCGCTACGCGGGCGAAGCGCCCCCCGGCCTCGGCCCCGCTGTTCGAGGAGACCGGCGTCACGACCACCCCCGCGCCCAAGGCGGCGGCGGCGATCTGGCCCAGCACGTCGCCCGGCACCACGCGCCCGGCCTCGTCCGCCAGCAGCGGCCGGTCCGAATCCCCGTCCGTCGACACGATGGCGTCAAGCCGCAGCTCCTCGGCCCAGCCCTTCAGCCGTGTCCGCACCACGGCGTCCACGGCCTCGGTGTCCACCGGAACGAAGGTCTCGGAGCGATCGATCTCGACCACCTCGGCCCCAAGCGCGCGCAGCGTCTCGGCCAGATGGTCCCGGCCGACCGCCGAATGCGCCCAAAGGCCCAGCCGCCGTCCGGCCAGCGCGTCGGGACCGAAGGCCGAGACGTAGCGCGCCACGTAGCGGGCTCCCGCCTCGGGGTCCGCGCGGAGCGATCCGGGGATGCCGGGCGCCGCCGCGGCCCCGCCCAGCGCGGCCAGGATCGCGGCCTCGTCGGCCTTGGCGATCTCCTCGCCGCCGCGCAGGTAGAACTTCAACCCGTTACGGTCCGCCGGGATATGGCTACCCGTCACCATGACCGCGCCCGCGTCCGCCTCGCGCGCGGCCAGCGCCAGCGCGGGCGTGGGCAGGGCGCCGCAGTCCACCACGTCGCGCCCGCAGGCCCGCGCCGCCTCCGCCACCACGCGCGCGATCGCAGGCGAGCTGTCCCGCAGGTCATGGCCCACGAACAGCGCCGCCCCCGTATCGCAGGCGGCCAGAAAGGCCCGCACATGCGCCGCCACCAGATCGGGCGTCAGCTCCGTCACCAGCCCGCGCAGGCCGCTCGTTCCGAACTTGGGAGCCATCTCATCCTCGTCGCTGCCCTGATCCGACGCCGGGTGCCCGGCCTCGCGGGCCGGCCCCGGCGCGCCCTCCTAGCGTAGCGAGGTCCCGTCGCCCATAGCTTCGCGCGCCAGCGTCGCACCGGCCCGGAGGTCCCCGGCAGCGGCGCCGGCCTCACTGCGAATCACTTGCCGGGCGGCTTTCCGTGGCTCGTCGGAACATTCGTTAAGATCACGTGAATGGAACGCGCGGTGCTATAGGAAAGAATTAATCGGCCATTCCTACCCTGGGATCGTTCAAGGAGGAACACCGATGACCGATTTCCAGATCATCCCGCAGTACCCGGTCGCGCCCGGCGCGTTGGAGGCCTGACATGACGCTGGCCAACCTTCCTGCCACGACCTTCACCGGCGCCGAACTCGGGGCCCGCGTCAATGCCGCGCTGACCGAGTTGCGCGCCGGCCGCCGATTCGCATCGGTGGCAGCGCTGCTGGCCGACCAGACCCTGTCCTACGGACAGGGCAGCCGCATGGTGCAGGCGGGCGACTTGGTCGAGACCGAAGGCTTCCGCTACCAGGTCGCCGCCGCCACGGCCACCGATCATCACGTGACGACGGCCGGGGGCGTCAGGCTCTATGTCGCCGCCGGCGAGCGCCCCGAGGCATTCGGCGCACTCGCCAACGGGGCTGCCGACGACACGGCGGCCTTCAACGCCGCCCGGATCGCGCTGGCTCGCCACAGGATCTTGGCGCCCGGCTCCTACCGCCTCAACGCCTTCCGGCTCACCACCTCTGGCCTGGACGGGCAGGGCAGCGGCGTGCTGACCGCCGCCGCCGGCGCGGAACGGGTGCTGGCGCTCGGGCTCGATGCGACCCACCACTGGCGGCATCGCGCCGTGCGGGGCGTCACCATCGACGGCAACACCCGCCTCTCGGACGGGATCGATTTCAGCAACGGCGGCACCAACGACGAGGCCTCCGGGCGCTGGACGGTCGAGGCGTCCTTCCTGCGCAACTGCCGGCACGGCATCCGCAAGCGCTTCGGCAACATCGGCAACATCTTCCGCAGCGTGAGCGTGCGGAACTGCGACTTCGGCTATCACGCCGTGGGCCAGACCACGCCCGTCATGCACGGCGGCTGCGACCTGTGGCACGGCGGCGAGATCGCCGGCTGCTCCACCGCCGCCATCTACATCAACAGCCCGCAGGTGGGCACCGGCGGCACGGAGTTCGACGGCCTGGTGGTCGAGGACAACCCCGGCATGGGGGTCTTCGTCGCGGCCTGGGCCTCCAGCTACACGCCGCTCGTGTTCCGCAACTTCTGGGGCGAGAAGAACGCCACCGGCGGCAACGTCACCATCGACGGCCTGAGCTACGCGCCGCGCGACTTCTACCTCAAGGATGCCGCCGCCGTGCTCATCGAAACCTCGGCCATCCGCAAGCTGACCGTGGACAATTCCAGGGTGGTCCTCGACGCCTGCTTCTTCGACGACCAGACCCAGATCGAGGTCATCAACGGCGGCGTGCTTCAGATCACGCGGGCGAACGTGGACGGGCTGCGGGCGGCCGTCGTCGTGGACAGCCTGATCCGCTCCGCCCGCGCCGCCGGGAGCTTCGCCGCCGCCCATCGGGCCCCGCCCCGGACCCACCAGACCCGCAGCCTGCCCGGCTCGGGCGTGGTGCGCGCCTCGCGCTCCTTCGGCGGCACGACGGCGATCCCGGCGGACAGCCCGAGCACGGAGCCGCTGCAATCCACCCAGGTCATCGACGGGGCCTTCGACCCGCAGGCCGCGCAGTTCAGCCAAAGCGCCAATCAGCAGGTGTTCCTCAACCTGGGCGGGGTCACGGATGGCCGCTGGTACGTCTACACCTGGGACTGGAAGCAGGTCAGTGGCGCGCCGTCGAGCATCACGCTCGTGGGCGGCACGACGCTCAGCTCGGGATTCGCGGCCCTGAGCGCGCCGCTTGGCCAATGGACCACCATGGGCGGTGTCGCGAGGGCCGGCGCCACCGGGTCGATCGCCATGCGGATCAACAGCAACAGCGGGGCGCATGTGTTCCGGCTGCGCGACGCCCAACTGGTGCAGTTCGACACCGAGGCCGAGGCGCTGTCCTTCTACAACTCGCGAGCGTTGGCGATGGCCTGAAATCCGCCGAGGCCTGGCCCTGGCACGACAGGGCCAGGCGCAACCTGACCGATCACGCGAGACAGGCTGTTCGTGGGTTGTGCCCTGCCTCTGAGCACCACGTGACGCCTCTGGCCCGCGTGGGCGCTATGGGGCAGGGGAAGCTGTCCACCACTCTGGAGACTTGGCCAGGAAGCCGACCAAGCCGGTGGACCTTGCCCCGGACCTCATGGCCGTTGTCGGGCGCGTCTCCCGCCTGCAGAACGGGACGGAGGCGATCACATGACCGATGAGCCCGACCACGGCTGCCTGCGTGGAGCGGTGATTGACCCTGGGAGCCCGACTGCAGGGCGAGTCGGAGTCGGAGATTCGATGTCGTGGCAGGGCGCCAAGCTTCCGACGATCCGCACGTGGCCGAAGGCGTGTCTTCGGCGCAGATGCGGCGCTCTCTCCATGACCTCCTCTCGTGTCTTGTCCGGATATTCGTGCGGCACGGATGGCCTGCTCGCCCGGCCGATGCCAAGATGCGCGACGGCCGTATTCGGACACCTGGGTGGGCTCCAAGATCAGTGACCTGCGGCGGATCTCCCGTTGGTCGCGGTCGTCGACGGCGCCCTCGCTCTCCTCGCCGGAGACAATCGAAGGTGGCTCGCTGATCGTGCCATGACACGCCGGGCTGGGCGTGCCCGAGTTCAGGGGCCTGGAGCCGATCAAGGATGCGACAGCGCTGCGAAGGAAGCGGGGGCCGACCTTTCCTTGGACCGGGCCAAGCCTCGCACCTTCGCGGCGGCCCCGCCATCGGTGCGCTCGTGGGACCGTACTTCTGAGGCGCCCGAAGCCGCTGGCCGCCAGCCGGGTTCACGACCACCGGCGATGGCGGCCAGATCAGACGCGTTCGATCACGAATGCCTCCCTCCAACGTCGGCTCGGGAAGCCGCCCCGACGGACCAGGTCCGTCGCAGGGGTCTACAGCGTCAACGTCAAGATTTTAACAAGCTTTATCCTCTTTGCTGCTCGCTGGTGCCGATAACGACGGATCGGAGTGAGAGTGGTGTCGCCCATCCAACGTCAACTATGTGGAGTAAATGATGAAACTGAAAGCAGGGTTACTGGCGCTGTCGTTAGCGTTGGGAATGACCGGTGGCGCGCAGGCCGCAACCATTCTCTACGCGACCGGTGCCACCATCGTACAAGACGGCCCGCGCGGCATCACCAACGATCGTAACAACCTGGCGTTGTTGCGTAACCCATGAGCGAGGGGGCTCGCGCGGCGGGTCTGCCTGCTTATCTGGGCGGCCATG
>NZ_VDFV01000031.1 GCF_006152145.1 Rubellimicrobium roseum
TCACGCGCGTCGCCTGACCTCGAGGGGAAAGGGGCGAACTCGGCCTCAACTCGAGTTGCGCAACAACGCCTCCGACACGCTCCCCTGACCGCATGGACGGCCGAACGCCTTGACCGCCGTCTGACAGCCCTTGTCGGCTCGGCGCCGCCACATTCCCCGCCTATCACATGGAAGTTGTCATGACGTCCGAACGCCTGTTTCTGATTGGTGGAGGTGGCTTCGTGGGCCAGAACCTCATCCGTCACTACACAGTCCGAGGCGTGGAGGTGCTCGCGCTGACCCGGAGCCCCGAGTCAGCCAAGGTCGCCGAGGAGCCCGGTCGATCGAAGGTGATGTGCTCGCGACCGGCTTGGAAAGAGTTATGACCAGAAGCCAGTGGCTGATTCATGCCGCGGCAGACACAGGGCACGGCACGCGCGAGCAAGCTTGGGTAAATCTTGAGGGCACTCGCAACATCTTTGGGTCGGCGCGTTCAATTGGCGCCAGGCGAGCGCTTATTATCAGCACCGAGTCCGTTCTGCTTGCTGGGCGGCCGCTAGTGGATGCGGCCGAGGATCAGCCCTTCCCGCGCAGGCCGGCAGGTTCCTATTGCCAGACCAAGGCGGCCGCCGAGCGTATGGTGCTTTCATTCGCCGGCCCAGACTTCGAGGTTGTCGCTATCCGGCCCCGGTTCGTGTGGGGACGCGACGACACCACGGCGATGCCAAACCACGTCGAAGCAGCCTGGTCAGGGCGTATGGCCTGGATCGATGGCGGACGGTATCGGATCTCCACCACTCACATCGCCAATCTTTGCGAAGGCGTCGCACGCGCGTTGGAAGGAGGCCGGAGTGGGGAAATCTACTTCATCGCGGAAGAGGCGCCGTCCTCTTTCGGGATTTTGTGTCCCAGCTACTGGCCATGCAAGGGATTCAGGCGCCGAACAGGATCGTCCCGCGATTGGTCCTCCGCAGCTTGGCCGAGGTCAGTGAGTTACTTGCCACGATCGGTCGTGGGCGGGTCACTGGTCCTCTCAGCCGCCAGGAGTACTCCACCATGGCCGTCGAGGTGACGTTGAACACCGCCAGGGCTCGCAAGGAACTGGGATACCGGCCAGTCATCTCCATCGAAGAGGGTTTGGCCGAACTGATGTCCATGCGAGGGTTGCAGCCTCGCGCGGCTGAGCCTCACAGCGACTTTGTACACGCCGCGGGAACCCAGTAATTGTTCTATTCCAGCGCGATGTGACTTTGGATCTCACAAGCTCTGATCAGTTGCCGATAGGGCGTTTTCTCGAAGGAGGTCCGGTCGCTCATCGGCCGCCCTGGCCGCATCTACCAACCACTCGCGGAAGGCTCGCATGGCCGGGCTGGGCTCGCGAGAGTGGAGACGCGTAAGCCAGTAGCTGCCCGTCTCCACCTCGGCTTCGAAAGGCCGAGCGAGCCGGCCGTTCTCAAGATATGTCGCAAAGAGCCGAACGGGGAGGAGCGCCACGCCGTGCCCGGCCGCGGCCATCTCGGCCAGCGCGAGTGAGGTATCGAACATGGGGCCGCGCAGGGGCGGACAGGGCGCCTGTGCCGCCTCGAACCACCGGGGCCACTCGTCGGCGCGGTAGGATCGCAGAAGCGCCTGACCCTCCAAGTGCTGTGGGCTGGCGAGCACATGGGCCACCTCGGGCCGGCAGAGCGGCGACATGGGAGCTGAGAACAGGCGCTCCGCCACCGTAGCCCGCCAGCTGCCGTCGCCGAAGCGAATGGCGAGATCGAGGCCTTCGCCCGCAAGGTCGACACGGTTGTTGTTGGTGTAGATGCGCAGGTCGACCGAGGGGTGCAGCGCTTCGAACGCCCTGAGGCGCGGCATGAGCCAGCCCACAGCAAAAGTGCCTACGACACCCACATGCAGGGTTTCGTGAAAGCGGCCGTCCATGAAGCGGTCGAGGGTGTCCGACATCCGATCGAAGGCCGTGGTCAGCACTGGCACCAGCGCCGCGCCCTCGTCGGTCAGGACGAGCCCACGCGGCACGCGCCGGAAGAGGTTCACGCCCAGCCGCTCTTCTAGGCTCTTGATCTGGTGGCTGATGGCCGCCTGCGTGACGCACAACTCGACCGCCGCTCGGGTCAGGCTGAGATGACGCGCGGCGGATTCGAAGGCACGCAGGGCATTGAGCGGGATCTGGGGGCGGTCCATGCGAGCTATGAGGAATTCTAATCTTGGCGATGAGATACCATCGTTTGTGGCCCAATGCGGGCCGCGATATCCAGCCTCTACGCAAGAAAAAATATGAGGCATGGTATGCAGACACGTCGCAGCTTCCTGATCTCGTCGGGGCTGGTGGCCACTTTGGCCGCTTCTCCTGCCTGGACGCTGTCCTTTCCGTCCGGGGTCTATGACCTGCTCGACACGGCGATGGCGGATCTCGAGGCGCGCAGTAGAGGCCGTCTTGGAGTCGCCATCCTGGAGAGCGGATCGGGCATGACCTACGCTTGGCGGGGCATGGAGCGGTTCCGGATGGCCAGCACCTTCAAGGCCCTGCTTGCGGGAGCGGTGCTTCGTCGGGTGGACCAGGGCCAGGAAAGTCTCGCGCGTGAGGTCGAGGTCAGGCCCGAGGATCTGGTCGAATACGCCCCCGTGGTGGAGCCGATGGTGGGGCAGAGCCTCACGGTTGGAGCGCTCTGCGAGGGCACTGTAACCTTGAGCGACAACGCCGCCGCTAACCTTCTCCTCGACAGCATGGGCGGCCCGGAGGGCTTCACCGCCATCCTTCGTGAGATTGGTGACGAGGTAACACGCCTCGACCGCCGCGAGCCCGACCTGAACACCGGCACGCCCGACGACCCGCGCGACACCAGCACGCCCCTGGCCTACCTTGCCACGCTGCAGCGGATGCTTCTAGGCAACGCGCTGTCGACCGCCGGGCGCGAGCAACTCCTAGCTTGGTTGGTGGCCAACAAGACCGGCGATGATCGCATTCGCGCGGGGGTGCCCGAAGGCTGGACGGTGGGCGACAAGACCGGCACGAGCGGGCAGGGCGACATCCACGACATCGCAGTTCTGGTCCCGCCGAAGGGGGTACCCATTCTGGTGGTGGCCTTCCTCTCCGAAACCGACCAACCCATTGAGGAGATGAACGGGATCCATGCGGAGATCGGCGCCTTAGCCGCTCAGGTGGCCTAGCAGGGGCTTCGGCCACGTTCTGCTCGAAGCCCGAGGCGGTGACGACGATGGTGCCGAGAAAGACGGGTTCCTCGCCCGAGACATCCACGACCGGCACGCCCTGCGCCAAGGCCAGGGATGGCCCGAGCAGCGTTGCCAGCGCCGTTGCGTGGGGCAGGCGGGATATGCCGGATCGGGTCATCGCTCGTGCCTTTCGATGGTTCGCCGCACGGATAGCCAACAGTGTACCTGGACGGGCCTCGATGGCGGGTCTTTCAGCCGGCGGCACCATTATGCGTAGTGAAGCGCGACCCGGTGGCCGTCCACCTCGCGGACGGTGACGGGCGTGCCGTAGAGCGCGCCCAGGCGTTCGTCGGTCAGGACTTCGCCGGGGGGACCCTCGAAGGCCAGCCGCCCGCGTTTCAGCGCCACGATGCGGTCGGCATGGGCGGCGGCATAGTTCACCTCGTGGAGGACGGCCACGATGGTGCGCCCGTGGCTGTCGGCCACCTCGCGCAGGGTCCGCATGAGGTGGCGCGCATGCGCCATGTCAAGGTTGTTGAGCGGCTCGTCGAGCAGGAGGTAGTCGGTGTCCTGCGCGAAGGTCATGGCCACCAGCGCCCGCTGGCGCTGCCCGCCCGAGACCTCGTCGAGGAAGCGATGGGCGAGGTCCTGGAGGTCGAAGAGGGCGAGGGCCTCCTCCACTTTTTCCTGGTCCCCGGGACCGGGCCGGCCGCGATGGTGCGGAAAGCGGCCGAAGCCCACGAGGTCGCGCAGGGTGAGGCGCGTGCCGATGGGCGTCTCCTGCCGCAGGATGGCGAGCTTGAGCGCGAGCCGGTCGGTGGGGGTGCGGGCGACGTCGAGCCCATCGAAGCGGATGGCGCCCCGTTCGAGCCGCTGGAGCCGCGCCATGAGCGACAGGAGCGTGGACTTGCCCGCGCCGTTGGGGCCAATAAGCGCGGTCACTCCGCCCTTGGGCAGGCGCAGCGTCACGTCCGACAGGATGGGCTGCCCGCCGATGGCATGGCTCACGCCGTCGATCTCGATCATCGCTGCGGCTCCTTGAGGACGAGGAGGAGGAAGGCCAAGCCGCCCAGGAACTCGACCACCACACCCAACGTGGCGGTGAGCCCGAGGAGCCGTTCGACCACGATCTGCCCGCCCACCAGCGTGATCCCGGCGATCAGGGCCGCCGCGGGCAGGAGGAGGGCATGGCGGTGGGTCCGCATCAGGCGGTGCGCGAGCGCGGTCACGAGGAGGCCGAAGAAGGTGACGGGTCCCACGAGAGCCGTGGAGACGCTCACCAGCGCCGCCACGAGGACGAGGACGAGGAGCACGGCGCGGCGATGGTCGAGCCCGAGTCCCACCGCTGTGTCGCGTCCGAGCGCCAGCACGTCAAGCCGGTGGCGCATGACCCAGGCCCCCGCGGCGGCGGCGGCCGAGAGGAGGGCCGCGAGGCCCAGGAGTTCGGTGTCCACCGCGCCGAAGCTCGCGAAGGAGCTCGCCTGCGCCACAACGAAGTCGTTGGGATCGATCAGTCGCTGAAGGAAGCCCGCGAGGCTGCGGAAGAGAACGCCCAGGATGAGGCCGGTGAGCACCATGCGGTGAAGGTCGGGCCGCCGCGAGCCCAGGAGCGTGCCGAAGAGGAGAAGCCCTGCCCCCATGAGGAGGCCGCCCTCCAGGGCGAAGCGCGCCGTGGCGGGCAGCGCGGCCGCGCCCACGCCGCCCAAGCTGAAGACGAGGCCCGTCTGGAGGAGCACGAAGAGCGCGTCGAAGCCCATCACCGAGGGCGTGAGGATGCGATTGCTGCTGACGGTCTGGAACAGGACCGTGGCCACGGCGACAGCCGTGCCCACGACGAGGAGAGCCGCGAGCCGCGCGCCCCTCCAAGTCAGGATGAAGCCCCAGTCTCCCTGCGCGCCCAACGTGAGGAATGCCGCGCAGAGGACGAGGAGGGCCGCAGCCAGGGCGAGGAGCCGGCTATCCTGCACGGCCGGGCCTGCCGTAAAGGAGAGCCAAGAAGACGAGGGCGCCCACGACCCCGAAGACAGTGCCCACGGGGATCTCGTAGGGATGGCGCACCAGCCGGCCCAGGAGGTCGCAGGCCAGCACCAGAATGGAGCCGAGGAGCGCTACCCCGGGCAGCGTCGCGCGCAGGTTGTCGCCCAGGAGGCGGCTCGCGACATTCGGGACGATGATGCCCACGAAGGGGATCATGCCCACGGTCACGACCGTGAGCGCCGAGACCACGGCGACGATCAGGAGCCCTCCGAGCACCACTCGCTCGTAGTCGAGCCCGAGGCTCACGCTCGCCTCGCGCCCGAGCCCCACGATGGTGAAGCGGTCGGCGGCGAAGTAGGCTCCCACGGCCACCGCGCCCGAGAGCCACAGGAGCTCGTAGCGGCCCAGGAGCACGCCCGAGAACTCGCCGTTGGTCCAGACCTCGACGTATTGCAGCAGGTCGAGCTGGTAGCCGATGAACATCACGACCGAGCCCAGGACGGAGCCGTAGACCAGCGCCACCAGCGGCACGAGGAGGGGCTGGGTGGGCGGGAGCCGGCGGACCAGGACGAGGAAGCCCGCCGTGGCGAGAAGCGCGCAGAGGCTCGCCACCACCATCTGCGCCAAGAGCGGCGCCCCGGGCCAGAGGATGGTCACGAGGAGGATGCCCAAGGCCGCGCCCTGGCCGGTGCCGGCCGTGGTGGGCTCCACGAAGCGGTTGCGCACCAGCATCTGCATGACGAGGCCTGCCACCGCCATGGATGCCCCGGTCAGGATCACGGCCAGGGTGCGGGGCAGGCGGCTCACGACGAGCACGCCCCAGGCGTCCGGGTCGCCCGGTGCAAGGTCGATCACGCCGGTCAGGAGGCTCGCCACCGACAGCGCGGCGAGCAACGCCGCCGCGCCCCATGTCACCCGGGCCGTCATCGATCAGCTCGCAGGCCCGAAGGCCTCGAGGAGGCGGTCGAGGTTGCGTCCGAGCGCCTGCACGCCGCCGCCCGCCACGTAGGACTCTGCCGCGGGGAGATAGATCACTTGGCCCTCGCGCCAGGCGGTCGTCTCGGCCACCAGCGCGTTGTCGAGCGTCTCGGCTGCCCGCGCGCCTTCGTCTCCAATGGCCGCGGCGCGGTCGATCACGATCAGCCAGTCGGGGTTGGCGTCGCGGATGAGCTCGAAGCCGATGGCCTCGCCGTGGCTGTCGACCGAGAGCCCTTCGACGGCCTGCGGCAATCCGAGGTCGGTGTGGAGCCAGCCGAAGCGCGAGCCCGCGCCGTAGGCCGAGATCTTGGGCCCGTTGGTGAGCACCACGAGCGCCGTGCCACGCCCCTCGACGGCCGCGCGGGCTTGGGCGAGCTGGGCCTCGATCTCCGCCCGGATCGCCCCGGCCTCGACTTCGCGGCCCAGGAGCGCGCCGTAGGCGTCGAGCCGAGCGAGAGCAGTGCCCACCAGATCGTCGCCCGGGATGGTCATGTCGATGGTGGGGGCCACCTGCGCCAGCGCGTCCACCTGTGCGGCCGAGCGGCCGCCGGCGACGACGAGGTCGGGGGCGAGCGCGTTCACGGCCTCGAAGTCCGGCTCGAAGAGCGTGCCAACGACTTCAGCGTTCGCCGCGAAGTCCTGGAGGTAGTCGAGCGTCACCTGATCGGGAGCGCCGGCGGCCGTGGCGCCCAGCGCGTCGAGCGTGTCCATGGCTGCCACGTCGAAGACGACGAGCGTGTCGGGCGCGACGGGCACCTCGGCGGACCCGCGAGCGGTCTCGACCGTGACGGTCTGGGCAAGGGCCGGCGCGGCCGCGACAAGGGCGGCCACGGCCAGCACGAGGGTGCGTGCCATGGAGGTCTCCTGATGCTGATGGGTCCGGGCGGATGGCTGGCGGGACGTGGCTGGGCCGGACGAGCCTTCAGCTAGCGGGTTGTGCCGCACAGGTCCAGAGATTAAGTCGACAGAAACACTCGGAGTTGATGACCCATGCGGACGGCCCAGACGCGCTTCGACACGGAGCAGGGCGCGAAGTACCTCGCGCAGCTCTGCAAGCATTTCGCCCACAAGACCACCGCCGAGTGGTCCGACACCGAGGGGCGGATCGAGTTCACCGGCGGGCGGGCGCATCTTTCCGCCCAGCCTGCGGGCCTTGCCATCCGGGTGGAGGCGGAGGACGAGGGCACGCTCGACCGCCTCAAGGGCGTGGTCTGGAGCCACCTCGTGCGCTTTGCCTTCCGCGAGCCGGAGCGGCAGCCCGTGTGGGACGCTCCCTGATCCGCGACGCCGGCCGTCCCTGGCACGTCCGACTGTGCCGCGCCCGTTAGCTGTAGCCGATCATCCGGCCCGCCAGCAGCACAAGCGGCCAGAGCAGGAGCGAGACGGCGGCTATGGCCTGCCCGGCGCGGGTCCCGGCCGCCCCGAGCCGGACGTGCAGTCCCGCATTCACGAGGGCGGCCGCGAGCAGCGCCATCTTGAGCCGGAACCAGCCGTTCTGCACGTAGTCGGTCGCGGCCGTCGCGAAAAGCAGGCCGCCGAAGACGCCGGCCATCACGAGCCCGGCCACCGCGAAGGGCCGCAGGAAGGCCACGACCGCCGCGGGCTCCGGGCCGGGCACGAGGTGCAGGAGCCGCAGGTCCATCGGCACGACCGCCCCGACCAGCAGCCCGAGCCCTGCGACATGCCCGGCGTTCACGAGGGGATAGGCCCAGCGCGACGCCCGCAGGTGCTGGGCCAGCGCGGTCGCCTCCAGCGCCTCCGGAAACGTCACGAGCGGTCGGGATAGAGGTCGTGCAACTGGCCACCGATCACGATGCGCTCGGCCTTCATGAGGAGTTGCGCGGGGTCGGTGGAGCGGTGACCCTCGGCGGTCAGTTCCGCCCCGGGGGCGAGCATGTCGTCCGACAGGCCCGCCTGCGCGTTGCGCCAGGGCTGGCCGACCTCGACGGTCCAGGACTCGCCGTTCGCCTCGACGGTGAGGACCCCGTGCGGGTTGCCGAGCCGGGACTCGGTCACGACGCCCGTCAGGGAGAACTCGCCGTCGGCCGTCCAGCGCCAGCCGTGATGGGCCAGCGCGGGCGTCGCAAGCAGTCCGAGAACGACGAAGGCGTGGAACAGGCGCATGGGTCCCTCCTGTCGATACCAGACCTCACGATGCCGGACCCTCGGCCCGGGCGGGATGACGAGTTCGTGACCAGGCGACCGCCGTCGGAGCGGGCGCGGCTCCGCGCCGCCTGAAGGGCCGTCACCCCGATCACAAAAAGACGGCATGATCGCTCGGGTCGCCAGTCATGTTCATCCTGCGACCCTCGCCGCCGGCCTCCCGGTCGGTGCGGGACCCGGCCGGCGCTTCTCCGCGGCCCTCGGTCCTCACGATGGCGACCATTTGGGGGACGCTGGGCGCGCTCGCGCTCGTCGATCACCACCGCCCGATCTAGGCCGAGTGCCGTCATCCCTTGGTAGTCCGGTTCTTTGACTTTGAGGGCCTCCGCCTCCCTGACCTTGAGCGCGGGACCGGCTCGCCGGTCGTGCTCTCGAACGGGAACGGTGGGATGATCCAGGGTTTTCTGTCGCGCGGCCCGGTGGGTGAGGCGGCGCTCCGGCATTGCTTCTTCGCCTTCGATGGACCGGGCCTCGGCTACAGCGACCGGCCGCGCGTCACGGTCTGGACCCAGGGGGCGGAGGCAACTTCCTAGCGGCCGTCCTGCAGCGGCTCGGCCGTCCTCGTGGGCTACAGGGAAGAGGACGCCTTGGGCGGGACGCGCCTGCGCAACCGGTCCGAGTTCAAGCACCTCTTCGAGCGGCGCATCGCGCAGGTGATCAACTCCGACCCGGCTCATGTGGGTGGGATCAGCAAAACGGTTCGGATCGGGAACTGGGCCGAGGCCTACGACGTCGCGCTCGCGCCGCATTGCCCGGTGGGGCCCATCGCGCTCGCGGCTTGCCTCCGGGTGGACGCCGTCTGCCACGACGCCTCTATCCAGGAGCAGTCACGGGGCATCCACTACAACGCCGGAGGCGAGGTTACGGACAACCTGCTGCCCGGCCATGACCTGATCCTGCGGGACGGGTTTCTCCATATCCCCACGGGGCCGGGCCTCGGGATCGAGGTGGACGAGGCCGCTGTAAAGCGGGCGGCGCAGGTCGGCCACCGCTGGCGCGCGCCGCTCTGGCGCCATCGGGTCGGGTCCATCGCCGGATGGTGACGGGGGTTCATTGCGTGCTCTTCGCGCTCTGGGCCTCGCAGGAACGGCTTGACCGTGGCGCGATGCGGGCTCAGGCGGACTATGTGCGGGCGAACGGGCCGACGGGATCGTAATCCTGGTGCTCGCCACCGAGGTGGGCCGGCTGTCGCTGGCCGAGAAGCGCACGGCCATCGCCTGGGCGGCCGAGGACGCGGGCGGGCTGCCGCTGTCCGTCACCGTGGCCGCGAACCCGATGACGGAGCAGCGGGAGATTCTGCGCGCCGACGAGGACGCCGGGGCCGCCCTCGCCATCCTGCATCCGCCGCTGACGGGAGCTACGGGGCGGCGGAGTACATCGAGGCCTTCGCCCGGGTGGGGGAGGGGGCGGCGCTGCCTCTCGCCATCCAGAACGCGCCCAGTACCTGGGGCGGTCGCTGTCGGGGGTGGACGTGGCCGCGCTGCGGGCATGGATGCCGAGCCTGACCGGTGTGAAGGCCGAGACCTCGGCTGTGGGCCTGGCCGGGTTCATCGCGGCCCTGGGCGATGGGATCACCGTGCTGAACGGACGTGGGGCCCAGAGATAACAGACTGTCTGCGCGTGGAGTGCCAGGGCTTCATCGTCGCCCCTATGTCCTGTCCGGCGTGGGCCGTTGCTGGCGCGCCTGGATCGCGGGGGGACTGGCGATCCACGACCCTACCCCGGCGCTGCGCCACACCGAGGCCGGCCTCCGGCTGGTCCGGCGCTGGGCTGCCGGCGCGTGATGGCGGCTTCCACTTTGTCCAACATAGTTATTGACATTGTCCGACAATGAGCGAGGCTGCAGGTGGAATAGCCCCGGACGTCGCATGGTCGCTTCCCTGCACATAGCCAGTCCTGAGACGCGCGTCGGGCATGACGTGATGGACGGCTTGGTGGCGCTGGTGAGCGCCGAAGGGCTGAAGCCCGGGGATCGCCTGCCGCCAGAGACGGAGCTGGCTCGCCGCCTGGGCGTGGGGCGTCACAGGCTTCGCGAGGTCCTGACCGCTTGGGCGCGAGTGGGGATCGTGAGCCGCAACAAGGGTGCCGGGACGGTCCTGGCCGCGCCGATCACCGGGCGGACGCTGGCGCTCCCCCTGGCCGTCACGCTGGAAGCCGAGAGCCTGCTGCGCACGCTCGCCGTCCGGCGCCCGCTCGAGATCGAGGCGGTGCGGCTGGCGGCCCGGGACGCCGCCCCGACAAGCCGGGACCGGATCACGGCCCGCATGCTCGACCTGATGGTGATCTTCGATGGCGGCGGCGACTGGCGCGCGGCCGATCGGGCCTTCCACGCCGCCATTCACGAGGCTACCGGCAATCCGCTGTTCGGCCAGATCATCGGCCAGCTCCAGCGCGCCTTCGACGAGGTCTACGCCACCCCGTTCGGGATGCCGCAGCTCGGGTCGTCCACGATCCCGATGCACCGCCCCCTGGCCGAGGCCGTGGTCGCCGGACGGGCAGACGAGGCGGCCGACTGGATGGCCCGCATCCTCGAAGACACCGAGGCGGCCGCCCGCGCGGTCATGGAAGGACACCGATGACGGGCCCTCTGTCCATCGCCACCCGCCTGACGAAGCCCTGGAGCGATGGGGCGGGACCGATCACGCCGCCGATCCAGCAGACCTCGCTCTTTGCCTTCGACGACTACGCGGCCTTCGAGGCGCGCATGATGGGAGCGTCGGACGAGCCGCTCTATACCCGCGTGCAGAACCCCACCGTCGCGGCCTTCGAATCCATGATGGCCGACTTGGAGGGCGGGGCGGCGGCGGTGGCCTTCGCCAGCGGCATGGGGGCGATCTCGGCGACGCTCCTGGCCCTGGCCCTGGCGCGGCCCGGCGCGCGCGTGGCCTGCGTCGAGCACGTCTATCCCGACGCCTACCGGCTTCTGGAGCGGGTGCTGCGACCCATGGGGGTCGAGGTCAGCTATCACTCGCCCGAGGCCTTCGCGGAGGACGCGGAGCTGCTTCGGGGCGTGGACGTGGCCTATCTCGAAAGCCCCACCTCGATGGTGCTGGACGTCATCGACCTGCCACGCGCGGCCGCCCATGCGAGGCGCCATGGAACGATGACGGTGCTGGACAACTCCTGGGCGACGCCGGTCCACCAGCGCCCGATCGAGTCGGGGATCGACGTCGTGGTCCATTCGGCATCGAAATACATCTCCGGCCATTCGGACACGGTAGCCGGCGTGGTCGTGGGAACGGCCGAGGTGGTGGGTAAGATCCGCGACCTGACGCTGCCGCTCTTGGGCGCCAAGCTCGCGCCCTTCGAGGCCTGGCTGCTGGTCCGGGGCCTCAGGACGCTGGTGCCGCGCATGCGGATGCACGAAGCGACGGCAAACCTGTTCGTGGACCGGCTGGCCCGCCGGCCCGAGGTGACGCGGGTCCGGTCGCCGGGGCCGAACGCGACGCCGGGGCTGACCGGGCGGTCGGGCCTCCTGTCCATCGAACTGGCCGAAGGGATCGACATTCCCCGCCTTGCAGATGGTCTGAAGCATTTCCGCCTGGGCGTGAGCTGGGGCGGGTTCGAGAGCCTAATCGTTCCCGCAGCGATCACGCTGAAGCAGTCGGGCGAGAAGAACGCCCCGCAGCGCTTTGGCGTGAGCCCGCGCCTCGTGCGCCTGTCGCTCGGGCTGGAGGACGCCGAGGACCTCTGGGCCGATCTCGCCGCCGCGCTGGAGGTGGCTGCCGCCTGAACAAACGACAAGCACGGCCCGCCAAGAGGCCGCCCGTACCAACCCAAGGGAGTTACACATGACGATGCGAACCGGACTGCTTTCCAGCGCCGCGCTGGCGCTCATGACCGGCGGGGCCTGGGCCGCCGACCTGACCCTGGTCGAGGTCATCACCTCGCCCGAGCGGACCGAGATCCTGGAGCAACTGGTCTCCGCTTGGGAGCAGGAGACCGGCCACACGGTCGAGATCGTGAGCCTGCCCTGGGGGCAGGCCTTCGAGACGCTGGCGACCATGGTGGCCGGCGGCGACATCCCCGACGTGGTGGAGATGCCCGACCGCTGGCTCGCGCAGTATTCGGCGGCGGGGCAGCTCGTGGACCTCGGGCCCTATGTGGCCGAGTGGGAGCATGGCGGCACGCTGACCGAGCAGACGGTGCGGATGGGCAGCATGACCGCCGCCCAGAAGCTGGAGCAGATCCCCTATGGGTTCTACCTGCGCGCCATGTTCTACAACAAGGACCTGCTGGAGCAGGCGGGCGTGGCCGAGCCGCCCCGCACCATGGAGGAGTTCGTCGCCGCCGCGAAGGCCGTGAGCGAGATGGAAGGCAAGTCGGGCTACTGCCTGCGGGGTGGTCCCGGCGGCACCAACGGCTGGATGATGTTCGCGGCCGCGATGAACGACAGCCCCGAGTTCTTCACCGAGGACGGCCAGTCCACGATCAACCAGCCCGGCTCGGTCGCGGGGCTCCAGATGCTGATCGACCTTTACACGTCGGGCGCCGCGCCGCGCGACAGCATCAACTGGGGCTTCAACGAGATCGTGGCGGGCTTCTACTCGGGCACCTGCGCTTTCCTCGACCAGGACCCCGACGCGCTGATCGGGATCGCGGACCGGATGGACCCCGAGAGCTTCGCCGTCATGCCCATGCCGGTGGGGCCGGGGGGGCGTGCCTTCCCGACCATCGGCTACGCCGGCTGGTCGATCTTCAACGCGACCGAGTTCCCGGACGAGTCCTGGAGTCTCGTGGCGCACCTGTCCTCGCCCGAGTCCAACTCGGTCTGGGCCCAGCGGGTGGGGGTCATCCCGATCCACCAGGGCGCCGACCAGGACCCGTTCTTCCGGACCGAGCAGTTCGCCGGCTGGTTCGAGGAGCTCAACAACCCCGACACCTACATCCCGCTGTCGATGCCGTCGTACCTCGAAGGCTTCGGCTACTTCGCCGACCAGCTCTCCATCGAGACGGCGCAGCAGGCGCTCTTGGGCGAGATCACGGCGCAGGAGATGGCCGACCAGTGGGCCGAATACCTGACGGCAGAATATGCAAAGTATCAGGAGGCCAATTGAGCGCGGCCCTGGCCGACGCCTCCGGGGAACCCCGGGGGCGATTCGCCCGCGTCTATGGGGCGCTGGTGGTGGAGCCGTGGCTCTACCTCCTGCCCTCGCTCCTGCTGATCGGGCTGGTGATGCTGGTGCCCTTGGCCATCGGCCTCAGCTACTCGTTCCGCGAGTTCAACCTGCTTCGCCCCGGCGCAGCCGAATGGGTGGGGCTGCGCAACTATCGCGACCTGTGGAGCGATCCGCAGTTCTGGCGCGCGCTGCGCAACACGTTGATCTGGACGGGGGCGAGCGTGGTCCTCCAGTTCGCCCTAGGGCTCGGGCTCGCTCTCCTGCTGAACACGCAGTTCCATGGCAAGCGGATCGTACAGGCGCTGGTCTTCCTGCCCTGGGCGGTGCCGACCTTCCTGACCGCGCTCACCTTCTCCTGGCTGCTCAACCCGGTGATCGGGCCCGTGCCCCACTGGCTCTTTGCGCTGGGCCTCATTGAGGAGCCGTACAACATCCTCGGCAACCCCGACACGGCGCTCTGGGGGCCCATCCTCGCGAATGTGTGGTACGGCGTGCCGTTCTTTGCCATCACCCTGCTGGCCGCGTTGTCCGCCATCCCGGGCGAGCTCTATGAGGCCGCCGAGATCGACGGCGCCTCGGCTTGGCAGACGTTCACGAAGATCACTCTACCGTTCCTCGCACCCATGATCGCCATAACGGTGATGCTGAGGGCGATCTGGATCGCCAACTTCGCCGACCTCATCTACGTGATGACCGGCGGCGGTCCCGCCAACTCGACGCAGATCCTGTCGTCCTACATTTTCACCACGGCCTTCCGCCGGCTCGACTTCGGCCACGCGTCGGCCGTGGCGGTCGTCCTGCTTCTTCTTCTCATGGTCTATGCGGCGCTCCTGCTGGTGGTGCGGTCGCGGCTGGTGCGCCACTGATGGCGGCGCTGGGCCGCCCCAACCCGGTCCTCGTGGCGGGCAAGTACCTCGCCGTCGCCGCCTATGTGGCCTTTGCGCTGTTCCCGCTTTACTGGCTCGTGAAAATCGCGGTGACGCCCGACCGGCTGATCTATTCCGAGGGGACGCGCTACTGGCCCTCGACGGCCACCTGGGACAACTTCCGCGCCGTCCTCGCCTCGGATTTCCTCCAGTTCTTCGTGAACTCCGTGATCGTGTCGCTGTCCACGGCGGCGATCACGGCCCTGATCGCGGCGGGGGGCGGCTATGCCTTCTCGCGGTTTCAGTTCCGCGGGAAGCGCTGGGTCGTGGCGTTCCTGCTCCTGACGCAGATGTTCCCGCTCCTGATGATCATCGCGCCGATCTACCGGATCGTCGCTGGGCTTGGACTGCTCAATACGCTCCCAAGCCTGATCGTCGTCTACACGGCGTTCAACATCCCCTTCGCCATCTTCCTGATGCAGTCCTTCTTCGACGGCATACCCAAGGACCTGGAGGAGGCCGCGATGATGGATGGCTGCACGCGAATGCAGGCGTTGCGCAAGGTGATCCTGCCGCTGACGCTGCCGGGCCTGGGGGCCACGCTGGGCTTCGTCTTCACCGCCGCCTGGTCCGAGATCCTGTTCGCGCTGATGCTGATCCGGGACGATGACCGCATGACCTTCCCGGTGGGTCTCCTCAACTTCGTGTCCAAGTTCTCGGTCGACTGGGGGCAGATGATGGCCGCGGGCGTTCTGGCGCTGATCCCGTCCTGCCTCTTCTTCGCATTCATCCAACGCTACCTCGTGCAGGGGCTCACCTCCGGCGCGGTGAAGGGCTAGACACATGGCAAGCATCGAACTGAGCGGCATCGCCAAGGTTTACGGGCACGTCGAGGTTCTCCGCGACGTGGACCTCGTCGTGAACGACGGGGAGTTCGTGGTGCTCGTGGGGCCTTCAGGCTGCGGCAAGTCCACGCTGCTGCGCATGATCGCGGGGCTGGAGCCCATCTCGTCCGGGCAGCTCGCCATCGGAGGGCGTCGGATGAACGAAGTGCCGCCGCGCGCCCGCGACATCGCCATGGTCTTCCAGAGCTACGCGCTCTACCCGCACATGACCGTTGCGCGGAACATGGGCTTTCCCATGGAGATCGCACGTCGGCCCAAGGCGGAGCGTCAAGGGCCAGTCGCGCGGGCGGCCGAGGTGCTGGGCCTGCAGAACCTTCTCGAACGCTATCCGCGCGCGCTGTCCGGCGGTCAGAGGCAGCGTGTCGCGATGGGTCGCGCCATCGTTCGCGCGCCCGCCGCCTTCCTGTTCGACGAGCCCTTATCGAACCTCGACGCTGCGCTGCGGGTCGAGATGCGGCTCGAGATCGCACGGCTGCATCGCCGGCTCGGAACGACAACCGTCTATGTGACCCACGATCAAGTCGAGGCCATGACGCTCGCGGACCGGATCGTGGTGATGAACGCGGGCCAGATCCAGCAGGTGGGCACACCCATGGATTTGTACGAGCGGCCAGCCAACCGCTTCGTGGCGGAGTTCATCGGCTCGCCCGCCATGAACATCATCGAGGGAACCCCAGTGCCCGGCGGCCTCCGCATCGCGGAGGGCATCGTCTGGCCAGCTCCCTCGAATGTGACGGCGCTGGGCGTCCGCCCCGAGAATCTGAGCCTCGCGCCCAGCAGCGTCCCAGGCCTTCCGGCGGAGATCCAGATCGTCGAGCGCCTTGGGTCCGACACCAACCTTTATTGCGAGACGCGGGACAACGGCATCCTGCTGGCACGGGTACATGGCAACCTCGACCTCGGCGTCGGGGCTCGCATCACGCTATGGCCCGACCCATTGCGGTTGCACGCCTTTGACGCGCAGGGGAGGCGCATCGGCTGATATCCGTCTCTCGTTTCGAAGCTCAGTGGCCAGTACCGTATCAGTCAAACGCACTCTCGTGCGGCTTGTCCCAGGCTGAGCCGCCTCGTCCTGCCCCTGCCTGGTCCGAAGCGGCCCGTCTTGAAGCGTGAGGCCCTCGAATGGCTGACACTGAAGTCGGTCCGATAACCATCATGCTGCCGACCCGGGCCGGTGGGGCGGTAGGCCCTGCGCGTCGAGGGTCCTGGGCACGCGTTCAAGCATCCGCCTGGCAGCGGTTGTGAGCCGAGGGACTCCGTAGCCGGCCAAGGCAGGGTCAAGGGCCTACGAGTCTCTTGCTCGACTCGACGGCCCCGCGGCTGGTGCCTTGGCCGCTCGGAGCGCTACACCCTCAAAGGGGTGGCGGCTCCATGCTGGGGCCCGGCTCAAAGCCCATGGGCCAGATGAGACGGCCGGGCTTGAGGCCCGCCGGGCTGGCGAGCACATCCACCACGGAACGGCCCAGGGCGCGGCCGAGCTCGCCCAGGTCGAGCCGGAAGCAGGCGAGGCTCGGCGACAGGAAGCCGAGCTGCGGGTTCTGGCGGAAGCCCACGACCGACAGGTCCGCGCCGGGCCGAAGGCCCGCCCGCTCCAGCGTGCTGTAAAGGCCGATCGCCATCATCTCGTGTCCGAGCATGACCGCCGTCGGCCGCGGGTCCATGGCCAGGATCGCCTGCGCGACCTCGACGCCGCCGTTCTCGCTCGCGCTCGTGCGGAGCACCAGCGCGGGGTCGTCGGGCAGGCCGAGCGCGGCCACCGCGGCGCGATAGCCTCGGAGGTAGAGGTGGGCGAGGTTGGCGTCGCCCTGTGGCACGGCAACGGCGATCCGTCGATGACCCAGCGCGGCGAGCCGCTCCACCGACTCGCGCGCGACCGTCTCGAAGTCGAGGTCGATCCAGGCGTAGTCGCCCGGCGTCTCGCTTCGGCCAAGGGCAACAAACGGCGTGTCGCTCCCCGCGAGGTAGGCGATGCGGGCATCCTGCCTCCGGGTAGCGCTGATGATCAGGGCATCCACGGCGCGACGGGCCACCTGGCGCTCCAAGAAGGCGATGGGGTCGTCGGCCGAGTGGCAGGGCAGAATGACGAGGTCGAGGCCTGCAACCGCTAGCTCTTCCTGCAGCGCGTCCACCAGCCACATGAAAAAGCTATCGCCGCCGAGAGTGCTGGGGTTGCCGGTCTCCATGACGAGGCCCACGGTGCTGGTGCGGCCGTGGCGCAGCGCCCGGCCAGACTGGTTCGGACGGTATCCCATCTCCCGCGCGGCATTGAGAACGCGGTCCCGCGTGGCGGGGTTGACGTCGGGCCGCCCGTTGAGAGCGCGCGACACCGTGCCGATCGACAGCTCCAACCGCCGCGCCAGCGCCCGGATCCCGCTCATCCGCTCTCCTCCTCGGCTGATCCCTTCGAAGATGTTTGACAGCAAGCGCGGCCGAGCGGTAGCGTCGGAAACGTTTACGGTGGTGGTCCGGAGGAGCGGACGCCCCGGCTGGAGGAGAGGGCGTCCCGCTCCGAACGAGGGCGCCCACCGGGAGGAAAAGATGCTGCGTGCCGTGATGGCCGGCTGCGGAGCCATGTCCAACGGATGGCTTCGGGCGATCCGCGAGACACCCGCCTTGGCGGCCGAGGTGGAGGTCGTGGGCCTCGTGGACCTCGACGAAAGCGTGGCCCGGGCGCGGGGGGCGGAGCACGGGCTCGACGTGCCTGTCGGTGCCGACCTCGGGGCGATGATCGACATGGTCCGGCCCGATGCCGTGTTCGATCTCGTGGTCCCCCCCGCCCGCGCGGGCGTCGTGGAGCTGGCGCTGGCCCGCGGCTGCCACGTCCTGTCCGAGAAGCCGCTCGCCACGTCGATGGAGGAGGCGCGCCGTCTCCTCGCCGCGGCCGAACGGGCGGGGCGCATCCATGGGGTGGTACAGAACCGCCGTCACCTGCCCGGCATCCGGCGGGTGCGTGCGCTCTTGGCCTCGGGCGCGTTGGGCGAGCTCACGGCGATTCACTCGGACTTCTTCATAGGCGCCCACTTCGGAGGGTTCCGGGAGGAGATGGACCATGTCCTCCTCCTCGACATGGCGATCCACACCTTCGACCAGGCGCGATTCCTCAGCGGGCTCGACGCGGCGCGGGTCTACTGCAGGGAGACCAACCCGCAGGGATCGTGGTACCGGCACGGCGCGGCCGCCGAAGCGCTGTTCGACATGGAGCGGGGCGTCGCCTTCACCTATCGCGGCTCGTGGGTGGCCGAGGGGGCCAACACCGCCTGGGAAGCGTCCTGGCGGATCGTCGGCACGCGCGGGACCGTGCTCTGGGATGGAAACGAGGGCATCGAGGCGCATCGCGTCGCCGGCGGGGAGGGGTTCTTCCGTCCGCTGGAGGAGGTCCCCGTGCCCGAGACCGATCTTCCTGCCGAAGGTCATGCGGGGGTGATCCTCGACTTTGCCCGGGCGCTGCGCGAGGGGCGCCGTCCCCTTACCGACGCCCGCGACAACATCCGTTCCTTGGCGATGGTTTTCGGCGCGATCCGGAGCGCCGAGGCCGGGGCCCCCATGCCCGTAGAGGGCACCGACCTCGAAAGGACCACCGCATGAGCGACCCCGCCAAGAGCATCCGCATCGGCACGATGGTCTCCGCCTCGGGCGGCGAGGCAGCGGACCGGATCGCGCAGATCGCCCATCTGGGCTTCGAGAGCTTCGAGCCCTTCTTCTGGCAGACCACGAACGGCCAGGACCTGGCGGAGCTGGGAAGGCGCTGCCGAGACGCCGTCGGCGACCGCGATATCACGATCTCGACCCTGGGGATGTTTGGCAACCCGCTGGAGGACCAGCCCCTCGACCGTGACACGCTCCAGGGCTGGAAGGACTGCATCGACAGCGCCCACCACTTCGGAGCGACCTGCGTGGCGGGCTTCACCGGCCGCGTCCGGGGCAAGCCGCTGCCGGAAAGCTTGCCGCGGTACCGCGAGGTCTGGTCGGAGCTCGGGCGGCGGGCGGCGGACAAGGGCGTGCGCATCGCCTTCGAGAACTGCGCGATGGACGGCAACTGGCAGACGGGCGACTGGAACATCGCCCACAATCCCGACGCCTGGGAGCTCCTGTTCAACGAGACGCCCGAGGAGCACTTCGGGCTCGAATGGGAGCCCTGCCACCAGCTCGTCTACCTGATCGATCCCTTGCCCCAGATCCGCAAATGGGCGGACCGGATCTTCCACGTCCACGGCAAGGACGCGACCGTGCGCTGGGATGTGATCCGGGAGCACGGCATCTTCGGCAAGCTGCCCTTCGTGTTCATGCGGACGCCGGGCTTCGGCGACTCGAACTGGAGCGACATCATCAGCGAGCTGCGGCTCGCCGGGTGGTCGGGATCCATCGACATCGAGGGCTGGCACGACCCGGTCTACCGCGGGGAACTGGAGATGACCGGGCAGGTCCGGGCGCTTCGCCATCTCAAGGAGGCCCGGGGGGGCGACTTCGTCGCCGAGGACGGCTCCTATGGCGGCGGCGACCCGTCGCTCCTGGACGGCTAGAGGCAGCTTCCAGCATGCCGCTCGATCTTGGCTTGACAGGTGTCGAGAAAGCGGTTTCCCTGCATGAGAAATCGCTTTCCCAAGGGGCCGCGATGCTTGTCGGAGACCGCATCCGCCTGTCAGACGTGGCTCGCGCCGCCGGGGTGAGCCTCGCCACCGCGTCCAAGGCGCTGAATGGTTCCGGCCGGATGACGGCCGAAACGCGCGAGCGGGTGCGGCAGGCCGCCGAGGCGATGGGCTTCCGTCCCAATGCGATGGCCCGGGCGCTGAGCAGCCAGCGCAGCTTCACCGTCGGGCTCCTGACCAACGACGGCTACGGCCGGTTCAGCATGCCCGTCATGGCCGGGGTGGCCGAGGCGCTGGTGGACCAGGGGGTCTCGGTCTTCATGTGCGGGATCGAGGACGACGCCGCGCTTGGCCGGCTGCACGTCGAGGCGATGCTCGACAAGCAGGTGGACGGGATCATCTGCAGCGGCAAGCGCATCGACCGCCGGCTGCCGGTCGACCTGTCGGACCTGCCCGTCCCGGTTGTCTATGTCTTCACGGATGCGCCGGAGGGCGCGGTGTCGCTGGTTTCGGACGACGCGCAGGGGGCCCGCGAAGCGGCCGAGTGGCTGGCCGGGCTCGGCCGCCGACGACTGGCCCACGTGACGGGGCCGGCAAGCTTCGCCTCGGCGCGCGAAAGGGCGCGGGTATTCCGCGAGGTGACCGGCCCAGATTCGACCGTGCTGCACGGCGCCTGGAGCGAGGCTTGGGGGCACGAGGCGGTGGCCCGCCTCTGGGATGGGTCGGCGCCGCCGCCCGACGGCCTCTTCTGCGGCAACGACCAGATCGCCCGCGGCGCTGTGGACGCCCTGCGCGAACGGGGGGTGGCCGTGCCTGGCGATGTGTCGGTCGTGGGCTTCGACAACTGGGAGATCGTGGCCGCCGCCACGCGTCCCCCGCTGACCAGCATCGACATGAACCTCAAGGATCTGGGGCGGGAGGCGGGCCGCCTGATGCTCGCCCTGTCCGAAGGTCGGGCCGTGGAGCCGGGCGTCCGGCGGCAGCCCTGCCGGCTCGTGGTCCGCCAGTCCTGCGGAGGAGGATCGGCACGCTGAAGGTCCGGGCGCCCCGGCGCCCGGGCGACCTGACGAGATGCCCAGCGGGGGCATGCTGCCACCGCCGGAACCTGCCGAAGGGAGCCAACAAGTCTCCCACGGCCTGAATCGCGGCCCCGGCCGCACCAGGGAGGACCCGATGAAGCTTTCCACCATCCGACTTTGGGCCGGCACGGCGATCGCCGGCATGGCCCTGTCTGGCGCCGCCCTGGCGCAGGAACCCGTCACGCTCGTCATCTGGTCGATCGACGGCGCCCAAGGGCGGCCCGGCCCGACCGACACCTTCTCGCGCGAGTTCGACGAGATGAACGACGACATCGTCGTCGAGTACCGCGCGCTGCAGTTCGACGAGATCGTCAACGAGACTCTGCGGGCCTACGCCTCGGGCAACGCGCCCGACATCGTGAGCTTCGACAATCCCGACTTTGCGCTGTTCTCGTCGCGCGGCGCGATGCTCGACATCACCGACATGGTGGCCGAGTCCGATGCCATCGACCCTGAAAACTACTTCGAGGGGCCGCTCAACTCGGTCATGTGGGAGGGCCGCATGTACGGCATCCCCAAGTACACCGACACCATCGGCGTCTTCTACAACAAGGACCTGCTCGAGGCCGCGGGGGTCGAGCCGCCCCGCACCTGGGCCGAGTTCGAAGCTGCGGCCGAGAAGCTCACCGATCCGGCGGCCGGCGTCTACGGCGCCACCTTCTCCGCGCGCGGCAACGAGGAGGGGACGTTCCAGTTCCTGCCCGTGATCCAGATGTCGGGGGGCGACTACTCCAACGTGAACACGCCCGGCGCGCAGGAGGCGCTGGCGCGCATGAAGCGGATGATCGACAACGGCTGGGCCAGCCAGGACGTCCTCACGCTGGGGCAGTACGACTCCACGGGCACGTTCAATTCGGGCAACGCCGCCATGGCGATCTCGGGCCCCTGGGAGCTCGACCGGATGTCGGAGGACGCGCAGTTCGAGTGGGGGGTGACGCTGCTGCCCACCTTCGAGGAGGGCGGCGCGCGTTCCTCGGCCCTGGGCGGCTTCAACCTCGGGATCATGTCCACCACCGAGCATCCGGAGGAGGCGTTCCGCGCGCTCGAGTACTTCGCCGAGCAGGACGACCGCCTGTTCCCCGAGTTCAACTACCTGCCGGCGCGCAACGACATCGAGCTGCCCTCGTCGGGCAACCCCGCTATCGACGAGGCGCTGGCGGTCTTCCAGGAGCAGCTCCAGTACGCCCAGCCGCGGGGACCGCACCCTGACTGGCAGCAGATCTCCAAGGCCATCTACGACGCCATGCAGGCGGCCCTGACGGGCCAGGCCGAGCCCGAGGCCGCGCTCGCTCAGGCGCAGGCCACCATCGACGGCGTCGTCAACTAGGTCCTTCGCATCCCCGATGAACGGCACCGGCCCCCGCGGGCCGGTCCCTCCACCCTCTGAAGGGAGGCGCGCCATGCGTCGCATCGTTTCAAGCCTCGTGGACGGCAGAGGCTTCGACATTCTCCTCGTGGGGGTGACGATGCTCTTCCTCCTCGTGATGGCGGGCCTGCCGCTCGTCTACAACGTCCTGATGAGCTTCCAGCAGGTGGACATGTTCACCCTGGGCGCCTGGGTCAGGCCCTGGGCGGGCTGGGACAACTACCGCGCGGTCCTCTCGCAGCCCGAGTTCCCCCTGGTGATGCGCAACACGGCCGTCTTCGTCTTCGGCTCGATCGCGGGGCAGTTCGTGCTGGGCTTCGCCTTCGCGCTGTTCTTCATGCTGCGCTTTCCCTTCGCCGCCACGATCCGCGGCCTGTTCCTCGTGTCCTGGGTCATGCCGGGTCTCGTGGTCGGCGCGATCTGGAGCTGGATGCTGGCCGGCGACTACGGGGTGGTGAACGCCATCCTGTCCGGGATGGGCCTAGTCGACCGTCCGCTCTTCTGGAAGTCCGACCCCGGACTCTCGATCTGGGCGGTCACCGTCGCCAACATCTGGCTGGGCCTCGCCTTCAACATGCTGCTCCTGTCGGTGGGGCTCGCGGCGATCCCGAGGGACCTCTATGAGGCGGCCGAGCTCGATGGCGCCGGCGCGGCCCAGCGCTTCGCCACGATCACCCTGCCGATGATGCGGTCCACCATCGGGGCGGTGCTGGCCCTGGGGCTTATCTACACGCTCCAGCAGTTCGACCTTTTCCCGGCGATCACCGAGGGCGGCCCCGCCAACTCCTCCAACGTGGCGCAGTACTGGGCTTGGCAGTGGTCCTTCCAGGTGTTCGACTTCGCCAAGGGGGCCACGGTGTCGGTCATGATGCTGGCCTTCGTGCTGGTGGCGGCCGCCGCCTACGTCTGGTCCACCCGGAGCGAGGTGCGCGGATGACCCGCCTGCGCTTCCCCTGGCTCTTCCTGTCGGTCGCGCTGCTCCTCGCCGCGGCCTACCTCTTCCCGCTCTACTGGATGTACGTCACGAGCCTGAAGGGCGCGTCCGAGATCTTCGCCAACCCGCCCACCTTCTGGCCCCGCGACCCCGATCCCGCCATCTACCCCGAGACCTGGATCCGCCGGACGATGCCGGTGTTCCTCTGGAACTCGGTCGTGATCGCCGCGGGCGTGACCGCGCTGACCGTGCTCCTGGGGACGGGCTGCGCTTATGTCCTCGCGCGGTACCGGTCGGGCTGGATCGACGTGGCGCTGTTCGTGATCCTGATGCTCCAGGTCCTGCCGGCCTCGGTCATGATCACGCCGCTCTACGTGGGCTTCAACCAGATCGGCCTGCTCGACACGCCGCGGCTCGCGGTGATCCTGGCGGCCGCCGCCAAGGCCGTGCCGTTCTACATCGTCCTCGTCCGGGCCACCTTCATGAACGTGCCCCGCGAGCTCGAGGAGGCGGCGCTCGTGGACGGCAACTCGCGCTGGGGGGCCTTCTTCTTCATCGTCCTGCCGCTCGCCCGCAACGGCATCCTGGTGCTCGCCATCCTGACCTTCATGACGGCCTTCGGTGAGTACATCTACTCGCGCTCCATCATCACCGAGCCCCGCTACCAGCCGGCGAGCGTGGGCCTCTCGGGCTTCCTCGGCCCCAACTCGACCCAGTGGAACGGCATCATGGCCTATTCGGCCATCTACGTGACGCCGATCCTGGTCCTTTTCGTGATCCTCCAGCGCCGGATCGTCTCCGGCCTCACCGCGGGAGCCCTCAAGTGACGCCCCAGATCGAGATTTCCGGCGTCGACAAGCATTACGGCGCCTACCACGCGCTCAAGGACATCAACCTGACGATCCCGAAGGGTCGCTTCGTGGCGCTCGTCGGGCCTTCGGGCTGCGGCAAGTCCACGCTCCTGCGGTCCATCGCGGGGCTCGAGACGATCAGCTCGGGCACGATGCGCATCGCCGGCGAAAGCATGGCCGGCGTGCCGCCGCGCCGGCGCGACGTGGCGATGGTGTTCCAATCCTACGCGCTCTACCCGCACATGACGGTGCTGGGGAACCTGACCTACTCGCTCCGCTTCAAGCAGGTCGCCAAGGCCGAGGCGCGCCGGCGCGCCGACGAGGTGGCGAGCACCATCGGCCTCACGCAGCTCCTGCATCGCTACCCGCGTGAGCTGTCGGGCGGGCAGCGCCAGCGCGTCGCCATGGGCCGGGCGATCATCCGCGAGCCCAAGGCCTTCCTCTTCGACGAGCCGCTCTCGAACCTCGACGCGGCGCTGCGCGTCCACATGCGGATGGAGATCCGCGCCCTCCACGACCGGCTCAACGCCACCTCGGTCTACGTCACCCACGACCAGATCGAGGCCATGACGATGGCCGACCACGTGGTGGTCATGCGCGACGGCCGGATCGAGCAGCAGGGCGAGCCGCTCGAGCTCTACGACCGCCCCGCCAACCGCTTCGTCGCAGGCTTCATCGGCTCGCCTGCCATGAACTTCGTCGAGGGAACGGTGGAGCCCGACGGCGCCTCCGTTCGGCTCGGCCTGCCTGGCGGGCCGGTGCTGCCGCTCGGCCGGCGGGCCGAGCCGGGGCGCCCCGTGACGGTCGGCCTCCGGCCGGAGCACCTCCGGGTGGACCCCGCGGGCGCCCAGATGCGACTGACCGTCCGAGCCGTCGAGTCGACCGGATCGATGACCTACACGACCACAGAGAGCGAGCCCGAGCTGATGCTCGTGGCCCAGGGTCGCGGGGGGCTCGGGCCCGGCGACGCGGCTCCGCTCTGCATCGATCCCGGCAACATCCACCTCTTCGACCGCGAGACGGGCCTGACCCTCTGACCGCGGCCGCGCCCCTGCCTGCGAGGACCCCCATGCGCACCTATTCGTCCGTTCCCTTCAGCCGGGTTTCCGTCACCGGCCCGTTCTGGCACGAGCGGCTCGAGACCGTGCTGACCCGCACGATTCCGAGCCAGCTACGGATGCTCGAGAAGTGGGACATCCGGGAGTCGATCAGGCTGCCCCAGCCCGTTCCGCCCCTCACGCAGCCGCGCGGGCCCAACGGCTTCACCGTGCAGGTCTTCTGGGACAGCGACATCGGCAAGTGGATCGAGGCCGCCGCCTACGCCCTGTCCCACCGCCGCGACGAGGAGGTGGAGCGCGAGATCGAGTCGATGATCGACGACCTCGAACGCGCGCAGGCGCCCGACGGCTACCTCAACTGCTGGTATCTCGAGCGCGAGCCCGAGAACCGCTGGACCAACCTCCGCGACAACCACGAGCTCTACAACGCCGGGCACCTGCTCGAAGGGGCGGTCGCCTATTTCCACGCCACGGGGCGCGACCGGTTCCTGCGGATCATGGAGCGCTTCGTCGACCATATCGCCGCCACCTTCGGCAGCGGGCCCGGCCAGAAGCGCGGCTATCCCGGCCACCAGGAGCTGGAGCTCGCGCTCATCCGCGCCTGGCACGCCACGGGGCAGCGCAAGTACCTCGACCTCGCCACCTACTTCATCGACGAGCGCGGCACGCGGCCCGGGGGCGTCCACTACTTCGACGAGGAGGCGCGTGCCCGCGGCGAGGACCCGAAGGACTACTGGTTCGCCGACTCGGGCTACGAGTACAGCCAGGCCCACCTGCCGGTGCGGGAGCAGACCAAGGTCGTGGGTCACGCGGTCCGCGCCATGTACATGTACGCCGCCATGGCCGACCTCGCGGCCGAGCACGACGACGCGGCCCTCAAGGCCGCCTGCGAGGCGCTCTGGCGGGACGTCACCGAGCGTCGGATGTACGTCACCGGCGGTTTCGGACCGTCCGAGCGCAACGAGGGCTTCACCCGCGACTACGACCTGCCCAACGACACCGCCTATGCCGAGACCTGCGCCAGCGTCGCCATGATCTTCTGGGCCGCGCGGATGCTGAACCTCGATCTCGACGGGCACTACGCCGACATGCTCGAGCTCGCGCTCTACAACAACGCGCTGGCCGGGCTGTCGCTGGACGGCGAGCACTACTTCTACGACAACAAGCTGGAAAGCGACGGCAGCCACACGCGCTGGGCCTGGCATCGCTGCCCCTGCTGCACGATGAACGTCTCGCGCCTCGTGGCCTCGGTGGGCGGCTACGTCTACGGGCTGGCCGATACGGAGGTGGCGGTCCACCTCTACGGCGGCTCCGGGACGACGCTGCCCGTCGCGGGTGGCCAGGTGACGCTGCGCGAGACGTCGAACTACCCCTGGGACGGCCGCATCCGGGTGGAGGTCGCGCCGGAGGGCGCCGGCCGCTTCACCCTGTCGCTCCGCATCCCGGGCTGGTGCCAGGGCGCGGCCGCCCGGGTCAACGGCGACGCGGTGCCTGTCGTCCCCGAGCGTGGCTACCTCCGGATCACCCGCGCCTGGGCGCCGGGCGACGTGGTGGAACTCGACCTTCCGATGCCGGCCGAGCGGCTCCACGCCCATCCCGACGTGCGTCAGGACGCAGGCCGCGTGGCGCTACGGCGCGGGCCGCTCGTCTACTGCGTCGAGGAACGGGACCAAGACGTGCCGCTGCACCGGCTCCGTCTGGACGACGGGGCACCCCTCTTGGCGCGGCATGAGCCGGCCCTGCTGGGCGGCATCACCGTTATCGAGGGCACCGCCCGGGCCGCGGAGGCTAAGGCCTGGGGTTCGGCCCTCTACAGAACGGAGCCCGCGCCCGAGCGTCCGGCGACGCTGATCGGGGTGCCGTACTACGCCTGGGCGAACCGCGGTCCGAATCCGATGCAGGTATGGCTGCGACAATAGAACGGAGGCCCATGCCCGGGAGCCGTATTTATCCGGCTGAACATGCATTCCGCGTCGCCAAGGAGAGCGGGTTCTGTGAGGTTCCCTCCGACGGCTCCGGATATCGTGGGCTGATAAAGGCCAGCCGGTACCGCGGTTCATGTCCGGCGAAGTGGCGCCAGGACGATGGCAGGCCGGGGACGATGTCCAACCCGCTATCGGGCCGCGCCGGTGGGCGAGCGCGGCCCGGCGCAACTCCCGTTCGTCGGCTTTGGCCAAAAGCAGCGTCTCCTGGGGGTCCTCTAGTGCTCGACCCGAGGCAGACCCGTCGCTGAGGCATCCCGCGGCCACACATCGTCAGCGGGACGCGTCAGTCCGATGAGGCGCTGCCCTCGCGGGAGAAGGTGGCGTCCCTCGGGCCCGTCGCCAGAGCCGGCGGGCGAATCGGCGTCCTGCTGGACGGCGGTTGCGGCGGATGCAAGTGGGACTGGGGGGTCCGTGCCGATGCTCTGTTGCAGGATCCAGTTGCGTGGTTCTTCCGGCACATGATTGCGATTGGCGCAGCGACCGATGAGACGGGCAGCGCGAGGATGAGCGATGATCTGGCGGTTCCGGTTCTGAAGGGCCGAGGTCAGTGCCGGGACGTGCCCGGCCTCCACATCGTCGAGGCGACAGAACCGGGTGGCACCGGAGTGTCGGGGACGATGCCCGCGGTTCTGGCGATCCGTGCTCGCCTGCCGTCACCTTGCCTGGGGGCAGGCTGCAATCGGCGGACTGACAGTTCCGTTCGCGGCGCGACTTTGAGGTTCAAAGGCTTATCTCGAGGAGCGGAATCGTCGGTAAACGATCAGAACGCTCCTCCGCTACCACCAATTCCTGACAGATTGGCGATCCGGCCAAGTCTCGTCGCGGAGGCGGCCCGGGATCCGGGATGGCCGGGCCATTCACCTTCTGCGTGGCCAAAGGCTGTCCGCCAGTTGCCGGGCCGTCTGCCTCAGGACGCCGCGCGCCTCGGGGTCGCCCGCGACCATGGAGCCCAGGAAGCCGCGCGCCTGCTTGAACGTGATGTGCGGCGGCAGGGGCGGCACGTCGGGGTCGGTCACCATGTCGAGCACGAAGGGCCGGTCGGCCGCGAGCGCCTCCTCCCAGGCGGGACCGACCTCGGCGGGGTCCTCGACCCGCCGGCCGCCCAGGCCGATGAGCTTGGCGAACTCGGCGTAGGGTACGTCGGGGAGGTCCTGGCTGCCCTCCCACTTGGGGTCGCCCGCCTGGATGCGCTCCTCCCAGGTGACGTAAGCCAGGTCACGGTTGTTCAGGACCATGACCACGAGGCGCGGATCGGTCCAGCGGCGCCAGTACTTGGCCGCCGTGATGAGTTCGGTGAGGCCGTTCATCTGCATGGCCCCGTCCCCCACGAGAGCGATGGCCGGGCGGTCGGGATGCGCGAACTTGGCGGCGATGGCGTAGGGCACGGCGCAGCCCATGGTGGCGAGCGTGCCGGAGACGGAGCCCATGTTCCCGCGTCTGAACCGGAGGTTCCGGGCGTACCAGACCGTCGTCGTGCCACTGTCTGCCGTGACCACGGCGTTCCCGGGCAGCCGCTCGGACAGCTCGTGGGCGACGCGCTGGGGGTTGATGGGGTTGGCCTCGGCCATGGCCATGGACTCCGCCTGATCCCAGGACTCGGTGGCCGCCACCTCGATCCGCTGGCGCCAACTCCGGTCCGCCTTGGGCGTCAGCAGGCGGAGGAGCGCGCGCAGGGTCGCGGCGGAGTCGCCGACCAGGTTGGCTTCCATTGGGTAGCGCAGGCCCAGCATTCCGGGATCGACGTCGATCTGGACGCCTCGCGCCTGGCCCAAGGGCGGCAGGAACTCGGTGTAGGGGAAGCCCGAGCCCACCATGAGGAGCGTGTCGCAGCCCTGCATGAGATCCCAGCTCGCCTTGGTGCCCAAGAGCCCGATGGAGCCCGTGCAGAAGGGCAGGTCGTCGGGCAGGACGGCCTTGCCGAGGAGCGCCTTGGCCACGCCCGCGCCCAGCCGGTCGGCCACGGCGATGACCTCGTCCGTCGCGCCCAGGGCGCCGGCGCCCACCAGCATCGCGACCCGCTGGCCCGCGTTCAGGATCTCGGCGGCGCGGATCAGCGGGGCGGAGTCCGGGACGATGGGGGCCAAGTCGATGCCCACGCCCGAATGCGTCATGCCATGCTCGCGCGAGGGCTCCTCCATGTTGGCCATCTGCACGTCGTTGGGCAGGATCACGCAGGTGACGCGCCGCTCGGCCTTGGCGATGCGGTAGGCGCGGTCGATCAGGTGCGGCACCTGCGCCGGGGTGAAGGCGGTCTCGATGTAGGCCCCGGCCACGTCCTTGAACAAGGACTGGAGGTCGAGGTCCTGCTGGTAGTGCGAGCCCAGGGCGGTGCGGGCCTGCTGGCCCACCAGCGCCAGCACCGGCTGGTGGTCGAGCCGGGCATCGTAGAGGCCGTTCAGGAGATGGACCGCGCCGGGGCCGGACGTCGCCATGCACACGCCGACCTCGCCCGTGAACTTGGCGGTGCCGCAGGCCATGAGCGCCGCCATCTCCTCGTGCCGGACCTGCACGAAGTCAATCGCGCCCTCCGTGCGGGCCAGCGCCCCCACAAGGCCGCCGATCCCGTCGCCCGGGTAGCCGAAGACCCGCCGCACGCCCCAGGCCCGAAGGCGCTCCCAGATGAAATCCCCGACGGTCTGGGCCATGTGGTTCTCCCCTCTGCCGGGGTCATAACGCGGACCGGAGGGGAGGGTTCACCGGGCGGGGGCGACCGGCCGTCCTCGGAAGAGGGAACACCACTTGGGCCATCGGGTTGGCGCGGCAGCGCGACACGATCAGAGGACGAAGCCTTGGCCGACGAGAAGGGAGTGGAGCAGGCCCTCGACCGCCTGCACGAGACGGGAGAGGACAAGGACAAGGTGTCCGTGGGTGACGTCGTGGAGGCGCTGGGGGACCGGGGCTACGGGCCGCTCCTGTTCGTTCCGGCGCTGATCGAGATCTCGCCCATCGGCGGCATCCCGGCCGTCCCGTCGATCCTGGCGCTCATCATCGCGCTCTTTGCCGTGCAGATCGCCTTGGGGCGAGAGAAGATGTGGCTGCCGGGGTTCCTGCGGAACCTGTCCGTCACGGGGGACCGGATGAAGCGGGCGACGGACAAGCTGCAGCCCGTCGCCCGCTGGCTCGACCGCTGGTTCCACGGGCGGCTGGAGTGGCTCGCCTCCGACAAGGTGCTGCGCGTCGCCGCCGTCCTGATCGTCTTTCTGTGCCTGAGCGTGCCGCCCCTGGAGCTGCTGCCCTTCGCCAGCACCGCGCCGATGGCGGCCATCGCGAGCTTCGGGCTGGCGATGACGCTGCGGGACGGTCTGCTCATGGCCTTGGGCTTCGCGCTGTCGCTGGCGACGGTGGCCGTCGGGTTCGGGCTGATCGGCGGGGGCTGAGGCTGGCCCCCGCCGTGGTATGTGGCCGGTTCAGTCGCGCCCGTAGGTCCCCACCGTCTCCCCGACCGACAGGACGTGGCCCTCCATCGCGTCCAGCACCTCGGTCCGGCTCGCGCCGTGGGGCAGGTCGAGCGTGGTGTCGAGCGCGAAAACCTGCACGTGGTAGGCGTGCGGCGGGTCGCCCACGGGTGGGTTCGGGCCTGTGTAACCCACCGAGCCCTGGTCGTTGCGGCCCTGAAGCACGCCTTCGGGTTGCGCCAGGCGCTCCGAGGCGGGGACGCCTTCGGGAAGGTCGGTGACGTCTGCGGGGATGTTGTAGGCGATCCAATGGACGAAGGGGGGCTCCTCGGCGGCGTCCGGATCCTCCATGAGCAGCACGAAGGACTGCGTGCCGTCCGGACCCTCGGCCCAGTCGAGCGGGGGCGAGATGTTCTCGCCCTGCCGGGCGTGGCGGGTCGGGATGGTCCCGCCGTCCTCGAAGGCGGGCGAGACGACGTCGATGGGGCCGCCCTGCGACGCGACCTCCTGGCTAGCCAGCGTCTCGGGGCCCGGCTCGGGCGGGGTCGGGGCAGGGGCCCCAGTGGCGAGCCCGACCTCGGCCCCCGAGACGTTCGTCGGCTCCAGCGTGGCGCCCTGCGCCTCGGCCGCGTCGCCCTCGGCGCCGGTATAGACGATGCGGTAGATCACGCCACCCGTGTCGTCCGACAGGTAGAGCGCCCCGTCCGGCCCCTGTGCAAGGCCCGCGAGCCGCCCCATCTGGCCCCAACCCGAAGGGCTCTCGGCGTCCTCCATCAGGAAGCCCGTGATGAACGGCTCGATGCCCACCGGCTCGCCGTTCTCGAAGTCGATGCGGACGACCTCGTAGCCCGAGGGCGGGTTGCGGTTCCACGAGCCGCGCATGGGCAGGAAGGCGTCGCCCCGGTAGTCCTCGGGGAAGGCCTCGCCCGTGTAGAAGGCCATCTGCATGGGCGAGGCGTGGGGCGTCCAGAAGCCCTCGGGGTCAGTGCTTTGGGCGGCCCAGTCCTCGATGGTCAGGCCGTTCGCGGGGTAGTCCTGCGGGTTGAGGCGGTCGTCGGCGTAGACATAGGGCCAGCCGTACTGCGCGCCCTCGACGATGAGGTTGATCTCCTCGGGCTGCTCGTTGTCGCCCAGCCAGTCGATGCCCATGTCCATGGACCACAGCGCGCCCGTTCCGGGCTCGAAGGCGTAGCCGATCGTGTTGCGAAGGCCCGAAGCGAAGATAGTCTCGCCCGTGCCGTCAGGCCGGAAGCGCAACATCGTGGCGTGGCGGGGGTCGGACTCGGCGCAGGCGTTGCAGGTCGAGCCCACGGAGACGTAAAGATTGCCGTCCGGTCCCCGCACCACCATGCGGTTCGGGTGCTGGCCCGCGGCCGGAAGCCCTTGCACGATGCGCTCAAGCTCGCCAAACGTGCCGTCCGCGGCGCGCGTCGTGCGGTAGATGTCCTCGACGGTGATCAGGTAGACCGTGTCGCCGTCGATCTCGATGCCGTGCATCTGGGGCCGGGTGGCCACCACTTCGCGCACCTCGGCCTCGCCGTTCCCGTCGGCGTCGCGCAGCATCACCACGTCACCCACGTCGCGGCGGGTGACATAGACGGTGCCGTCGTCAGCCACCCGGATCATGCGCGGGTTGACGAGGTCGCGGGCGAAGACCGAGATCTCGAACCCGTCAGGGAGGGCGAGGCTGTCCACACGCTCGTCGGTCGCCTCGATCTGCAAGGGCTCGACCACATGGCCCACGACGGTGACGGCGGCGTTCTTGGGGTCCTCGAGCTGATCGGCGATCAGGGGCACTTCGGCCTGCGGGAGACGTGACGCGGTATCGTCGTCCTGCGCCAAGGCCAGAGGGGCCAGCCAACAGGTCGAGAGGGCGAGTGCGGTGGTCATCAGGGGGCGCATGGCTGGTCCTCCTTGGCGCTGCGGCTCGGGTCCGACCACGGCCGCCGGGTGATCAGGTCTCGGTCGTCGTTGTCCGCAGAGGAGGTCGGGGGAAACCCTTCCGGGGCTCGCGGCTGACCCCGGCGGACGATGGGCGAGACCGCCGGGTTTCGGCCGGCATTTCCTTGGCTGATTGCCATGAGTCGCCCACAGTATGGCTTTCTTGGAAGGCTCAGGCGATCAGCTTGTCGATGGTGATGGGCAAACTGCGGTGGCGCTGGCCGGTGGCGTGGAAGATGGCATTGGCGATGGCGCCCGCCACGCTGATGATGCCGATCTCGCCCAGGCCCTTGACGCCCAAGGGGGTCACCTCGGGGTCGGGCTCGTCCACGAAGATGACCTCGATGTCCTGGACGTCGGCGTGCGCGGGGATGTGGTACTCGGCGTAATTGTGGTTCATCCAGCGGCCGAGGCGCAGGTCCGCCAGCGTCTCCTCGTGGAGCGCCATGCCGATGCCCATGACGACGCCGCCCAGGATCTGGCTGCGCGCGGTCTTGGGGTTGATGATGCGGCCGGCCGCGATGGCGCTGACCACGCGCGTCACGCGGACTTGGCCGAGTTCCTCGTCCACGCGCACCTCGACGAAGACGGCGCTGTGGGTCTTGCGCGACTTCCGGGCCTGGCTCACGAGGCCGCTCAACCCCGTCGAGGCGGTCTCCTCCACCTCGATCCTGTCGATCGTGGCGGCCTGCATGACCTCGGTGATGGCGACCGAGCGGCCGGGTTCGGACTTCAGCGCCATGCGCCCGTCGGCGAAGGTGAGGTCGTCCACCGAGGACGCGGCGGCGAGGGGCTGGCCTTCGACCTTGGCGGCGGCCTTGAGGAGCTTCTCGCCCACGGCTCGGCAGGCGACCTGCACGGCCGCGCCCGTCGAGGCCGCGGCCCAGGAGCCTCCTTCGACCGGCGCGGTGGGCAGGCGGCTGTCGCCGAGCCGGCTCGTGATCCGCTCGGGCGCGATGCCCAGCGTGTCGGCGGCGACCAGCGTCATCACCGTGTAGGTGCCGGTGCCGATGTCGGCAGTGGCCGAGGCGACCTCCAGATGGCCGTCCGCCGTCAGCGTGGCGCGGGCCGAGGTCTTGGAGAACTGCGCGTCCCAGACGCCGGTCGCCACGCCCCAGCCGATCAGCTCGCGCCCGTCGCGCATGGAGCGCGGCTCGAAGGAGCGGCGGTCCCATCCGAAGGCGGCCGCGCCTTCGCGGTAGGCCTCGCGCAGCGCCTTGGAGGTGAAGGGCTGGCGGTTCATCGCGTCGATGTCCGAGTAGTTGATCTGCCGGAACTCCAGCGGGTCCACCTTGGCCTTGTAGGCCATCTCGTCCATCGCGATCTCGAACAGCGTCATGCCCGTGGCCGCGCCCGGCGCGCGCATGTCGGCGGAGGTATAGGTGTCGCGCGGGGCCACCGTGTACGCGCCGCTCATATTGGGGCAGGCGTAGTTGATCATGCCCCAGGTCACAACGTCCTCCATGTTGTTCTCGAACCGCGAGGTCGAGGTGGTCGCGTCGTTGATCATCGAGGTGAGCTTGCCCGTCCTCTCGGCTCCGAGCTTGATCGAGTAGATGGCCTGCGGGCGGTGGGCGTGGGTGAACATCTGCTGGCGCGTCATCACCACGCGCACCGACCGTTCCAGCTTCTTGGCTGCCAGCACCGCGAGCTGGACCTGGTACTGTGGCCGGAGGCCCGAGCCGAAGGCGCCGCCCACATAGGCGTTGATGACCTGCACGTCCTCCTGACGGAAGCCGAAGGCGGAGGCGATGTAGCTCTGGACGCCCTGCGCGCCCTGGCATTTGTCGTAGACTGTGATCGTGCCGTCCCCGTGCCAATGGACGGTGGAGGCGTGCATCTCCATCGGGTTGTGATGCTCGGTGGCGAGGCGGTACTCGCCCTCGTGGCGCAGGTCGGCCTCGGCATAGGCCTTGTCGGCGTCGCCGTGGGACTTGGGGGCGTGGAAGCTCTTGCGCTTGTAGGTGGGCAGGGTCTTCTCGGCCAGCGACAGGTCGAAGTCGACGTTGTGCGGCTCCTCCTCGTAGGACACGTCCACGAGGGAGGCGGCGAACCGCGCGGCCTCGAACGTCTCGGCGAGGACCAGCGCCACGGGCTGGCCGCTGAACTGGATGCGGTCGTCCCCCAATGCGCGGAATGGGTCGCCGGGGATGGCGAGCTCGTCCTTCCACTTGCTGTCGCGCCAGGCCTCGCTTGGCCGGTTCATGTGCGTCAGCACCTCGACGACGCCGGGCACCGCGCGCGCCGCGCCGTCCGCGATGGCGGTGATGCGGCCCTTGGCGATCCGGCCCGAGACGATCACGCCGTAGAGCACGTCGGGCACCGCGTATTCGGCGGCGTAGTGGGCCTGGCCCGTGACCTTGTCCACGCCGTCCACGCGGCTGAGGGGGGTGCCGATGCCGACCTTGATGGGCTCGTGGCGGGTGTCGGGCATGATGTCCGCTCCTTCTCAGGCGATGCGCTTGTCGGTCTGCGACTGCGGCGTTCCCGCCGTCGCCTGTTCGAGGGCGCGCAGGATGGCCTTGCGCGCCATGGGCACCTTGAAGTCATTGCCGCCCTGGCCGCGCGCGCCCTCCAGCAGCGCATCGGCCGCCGCCCCGAAGGCCTCGCGGCCGGGCTCCTGGCCTCTCAGCAGGTCCTCCGCCTCGGGCCGTCGCCACGGCTTGTGGGCGACGCCGCCCAGCGCGATCCGCACCTCTGCGATGCGCTCGCCCTCAAGCCGCATCGCCACCGCGACCGAGACGAGCGCGAAGGCATAGGACAGGCGCTCGCGGAGCTTCAAATACGTGAAGTTGGTCGGGAAGCTCTCGGGCGGCAGGTCGATGGCAGTGACCAGTTCACCGGGCTCCAGCGTGGTGTCGCGCCAGGGCTCGTCGCCGGGAAGGCGGTGGTAATCCGCGAAGGCGATGACACGGTCGCCCCCGGGGCCGGTCACGCGCACCTCGGCCTTGAGCGCCGCCAGAGCGACGGCCATGTCCGAGGGATGTGTGGCGATGCACTGATGGCTTGTCCCAAGGATCGCGTGGATGCGGCTGACGCCGCCGATCGCCGCGCAGCCCTGGCCGGGCTCGCGCTTGTTGCAGGGGGTGGCCACGTCGTAGAAGTAGTAGCAGCGCGTGCGCTGGTTGATGTTGCCGCCGTTCGTGGCCGCGTTTCGGAGCTGTGCCGTCGCCCCCGCCAGAAGCGCCGAGGACAGGAGCGGATAGCGCGCCTGCACCCGTTGGTCGTAGGCCGTCTCGGTGTTGGTCGCGAGCGCGCCGAGGCGCAGGCCGCCCTGCGCGGTATCCTCGATGCCAGTTAGAGGTAGGCGGGCGATGTCCACCACGCGGGTCGGGCGCGCGACATTCTCCTTGAGAAGGTCCACGAGGTTCGTGCCGCCAGCGAGGTAGGCCACCTCCTCGCCCGCGCCCTCGCGCAGCGCCTCGGCCAAATCCGTGGGGCGGGCGTAGTCGAAGCGGATCATTCCCAGCCCTCCTGGCCCATGACCTCAAGTATCGCGTCGGCTATGTTGGTATAGGCCCCGCAGCGGCAGAGGTTCCCGCTCATCTGCTCGCGGATTTCCTCGCGGGTATGGGCGTGGCCCTCGCGGATCAGCCCCTCGGCCGAGCAGATCTGCCCCGGCGTGCAGTAGCCGCACTGGAAGGCGTCATGCTCGATGAATGCCGCTTGGAGAGGGTGGAGGTTCCCCGGCTGACCCAGCCCTTCGATGGTGGTGATCTCGCAGCCGTCGAGCGTCACCGCGAGCTTGAGGCAGGCGTTCATGCGCGTGCCGTCGATCAGCACGGTGCAGGACCCGCACTGCCCGTGGTCGCAGCCCTTCTTCGTCCCCGTGAGGTGCAGCCCTTCGCGCAGCAGGTCGAGGAGCGTGACCCAGGGCTCCAAGTCCAGCGCCTGCGCCTCGCCGTTGATGGTGAGCCGGACGGGGACGGTGCCTATGGGCCGCGAGGCAAGCGCAAGGCCGGGGTCGTTCGAAAGGCTCAGGGCCGCCTGGCTCATGCCGGGATCTCCTCGATGCGGGTGGGGCTGGCTTCGGGAACGCCGTTGTCGCGATGGCGGAGGTCGGACAGCGCCTTGTAGACCTGCAGCCGCGCCCGCATGACCGAACCCAGCGGGCGATGCGCCGCCAGCGAATGCGAGGGCCGGAAGGTCAGCTCCTCGTCGAAGTAGCGCACGCGGGCGTCGGAATAGGCGTCCTGCCGGGGCAGGGTGATCGTCGCCACTGTGCGGTACTGGCTGTCATCCTCGGGCCACTCGACCGAGGCGTCCTCGATGGGCTGGGTCTCGGCGTTGGCCCAAAGCTGGGCGCGAAGCTCGAAGACCGCATCGTGGGCGCGAAAGAAGGCCACAGTCGCGATGCGGAAGCCGTCCTCGTCCTGGTGCGGGTTGAGCCGCCAGTCGCGCAGGGCGTCCTGCGGGGCCGAGGCGGGAAAGGCGCCGATCTTTGCGACGTGCTCGCCCCAGCGCAGGGGCGTCTGGCTGAAGTAGGCATTGATGAGGGGGTGGTCGTAGGGATGGCCGAAGAACTCGGCCTTGGCGCTGGAGGTCCCGACTGTCTGTAGCACGCGATTCAAGTTTCGCGCGACCGAGGATACTGCACTTTTCGCGAGTTCCGGCATCCCGGCCGAGCCGCTGATGACGGTGCCGTCGCGCAGGAAGCCTTTGGCGGTGCCGGAGGGGAACGTGGTCCCTGTCGCCAGCACGAAGTCCTGCACGGGCGTATCATGGCCGGGCAGGCGCTCGCCCGCGGCCCCAAAGACCTTGATCGATAGGCCGCGATGGGTGGACACCCGGTCGCCCAGCGTCTCGCCCGGCCCCTGGGCGAAGCGCACGCCGACCGGAAAGGTCCCGCCTTTGGCGAACATCCCCTGCGCCAGTTCGGCGGGCAAGTCGTCCGGTACCTCCAGCGTGCCGATCGCGCAGGCCGTGCTCTTGGCGTGGCTCGCGCGGACGGCGTGGTGCTCGCGCGCCTCGACCGTCTCCACCTGCGTGGTCATGCCCTCGATGATGCCATCGATGGTGGCCTGCTCGTCGGGCTCGGGCTGCTCGATTTCGGGGGCATAGCGCAGGTATGGCATAGGAACCTCATGAAGCTGGCGGAGGAGGACGGCTGCGCCGGGACAAGGGACGCCGTTCCGAGAGCCCCGGTCCACGCGTCGAACGTTCCCAAGCGACGGCTGGCGCCATGTCGGTCCTCCCTTGACGCCCGTCTCCGCAGGAGGGGTCGCCGCGTCGCTGGCCGTACCGGGTTCCGCAGGCCGAAGGCCTACGGGACCTGACACGCAAAAGGCCGTTCGTCGCGTCCTTGTTCCCCGGAGAATCAGGGACCCGGCACTCATCCGTGGATGTCCCTGGCGGACGGTCAAGGCTGGGGCGAGGTCAGAGCCTCCAAGTCCGATCGTCGATGCTGCCGAGCACGGCCCCTGGGTCGCTTGTGATCAACCGGACAATCTCCGCATGACTCCGCAGGTGAGCCCGCCTGCCCTGATCGCCCTGCAAGACGGTGACTTCAGAATAGAGATCGCGGGCGAACGCAACGCGATGTTCCGGATGCTCGCCGAGACGGGACTCGGCGGCTGTCGCGTCCCGATCGAGCGCCTCCAAGAGCGGAGTGGCGGCCTGAGCCGGAGCCAGCGGCATGTCGGCCAGGAGGGCCACCACGCCACGGCTGGAGGACGGCAGAGACTTGAGCCCGCGTCGGAGGGAGGCCGACAGGACCTCATCCCCAGTCCTGGTGGCGCGCGACGGTCAGGCGCTTGTCCCCGATCAGGCCCAAGGCCGCCTCCACCAGATCGGCGTCGCTGCCGATCACGGCATGCAGTCTTTCACGGGGGTCGCCAAGTCGATCCGGGCTTCGGCGCAGACCTGGAGTTTGTCCGTCAGGCCGCGAGAAGCCTGCGTCCCCCGCACCGCGATCCGGCTCCGGCCACCAGCAGCAGAGCGTGATGGCCGGTCACGCGCTCGCACCCGTGCCAGCCCGGCGCCGCGCGACGAGGTCGGCTAGAAGGAAGAGTGCGGCCGTCGTGCCCACCACGAAGCCGTCGTGGAGATCCAGCCTGCCAACACGTATCCGATCGCGGCGCCGGCGCGTTGACGAGGCGAACGACCGGAACCGTCCGGCGATGTCCGACCTTGGGCGGCAATGAATCCGGAAACGGAGAAGGTCGGATGATCGATCTATTCGAAAGCTGGGGCGGCATCGGGCGCGTTATGCTCGTGGGAACGCTCGCTTATGCCGGTCTCGTTCTCGTGCTGCGCGTCACGGGCAAGCGGACGCTGTCCAAGATGAACGCTTTCGATCTCGTGGTGACGGTGGCGCTGGGATCGGCCCTCTCGTCCACGATGCTGTCGAAGAGCACGTCCTTGGCAGAAGGCCTCGCGGGGATGGCGCTGCTGGTCCTGCTTCAATTCGCGGTCACCTGGGCATCGGTCCGATCAGATGCCGTGCAGGATCTCGTGAAGGCTCAGCCCGCGCTCCTCGTCCACCGCGGCCAGTGGCGGGAGGCCGCGATGCGCCGCGAACGGGTCACGCGCGAGGAGGTCCTCGCCGCCCTGCGCAGCCAAGGGGTGGCGGTCCTGGACGACAGCACCACCGTGGTGATCGAGACGGACGGATCGCTGTCCGTGCTTGCTGAAGCATCATCCGGAGACGGCAGGTCGAGCCTGGCCAATGTGGCGGGGTCCCAAGGAAGAAAAAGATAAAGGGATACGCATGCAAGATCGGTCGAGAATGCAGGCCGGTTCGCGCCGTGGCGTCGGTCGGGCACCGGATAGTTCCTCTTTGATGGGGGCTTGAGGATGAGTGGTTCCCACCTCCGGCTGATCGCCTCGCGCATGCTGCGATCGCTCTGGTTCCGGCCGGCGCTCTATGCGATCCTGGCACTGGCCGTGCTCGCCACGGCGCCCTTCGTGGCCCATCTCCTGCCCGATGGGCTGATGAAGCTCATCGGCCTCAGCGGCGTCTACGACCTGCTCGACGCGCTCGCCAACACGCTTCTGGCCGTCGCGATCTTCTCCCTTGGAATCATGGCTTCGTCGCTCCATGCGGCCTCCGCCAGCACCTCGCCCCGGGTCCGTCCGCTCCTCGTGGAGGACAGCACCGCGCGCGCCGCCATATCCACCTTCATCGGTGGCTTCGTCTTCGCCGTCGTGGGGATCGTCGGACTGTCTACCGGCTACTACAGCGACGCCTCAAAGGTGCTCCTGTTCTTCGTGACTTGCGCCCTTCTCCTCGGGCTCATCGTGACCTTGATCCGCTGGATCGCCCGGTTGAGCCGCTTGGGCGGAGTGGCCGAGGCCGTCGATCTCGTCGAGGCGGCCACCCGTCAGTCGTTGCGGGAACTCGCGGGCGATCCCCTGTTGGGAGGAGCCCCGGTCTCCGCTCGTCCGCGCGACGGCGTTCCCGTCCTGCCTGGGAAGCCCGGCTTCGTGCAGGCCGTCGACACGGAGAGCTTGGGATGCCTAGCCGAGGAGATGCGAACGGACCTGCACTTGCTTGCGCGACCCGGCGCCTTCGTGGGACCTGGTCGGCCTCTCCTCCTCACGTTGCGTACGTTGTCCGAAGAAGAGGAAAGCCGGCTTCGTGCGGCCTTTCTCGTCGGTGGCCAGCGCACCTATGAGAAGGATCCACGCTTCGGCCTTACGGTGCTGTCCGAGATCGCCTTGCGCGCGCTCTCCCCGGCAGTGAACGACCCGGGCACCGCCATCGGCGTGATCGCCACCTCGACGGCCCTTCTGTCGGATTGGGCGGCCCAAGCAGCCGCGGCCTGTCCGTCGGTGCGCCACCCCCGCCTCCACGTGGAGCGGCTGCCGGTCGAGGATCTGGTCGAGGACGCCTTCCGCTGGATCGCGCGGGATGGGGCGGCGATGCTCGAGGTGCAGCTCTGGGTCCAAAAGGGACTCGGCATGCTGGTCGCGCAGGACGAGGCGAGGTTCGGCCCGGCGGCCCGTCGTCTCGCGGCCGAAGCTCTTGACCGGGCGGAGACGTCGCTGACCCTTCCAGCGGATCGGGAAGCCCTGCGCCTGGTCGCGTGGATCGCGCACCCCGCCTGAGCGCGCCTTAGCGCTTGCGGCCGCCGCCTTGCGGGCCGGACGGGGCTGCGGCCCATCGCGCCGGGGTGGCCAGCCTTCGCGCTGCCGACCACTTCTTCGGTCCGGTCGGGGGTGGGGGGACACCACCGTGTCGGGAAGGGTATGTCGATGCCGGCCCGGTCGAGTGTCTCCTTGATCGCTCGAATGACTCGGACCCGGGTGTGGACGATGCTGGTGCGCCGGCTGTCCTACCACACGCGGACCTTGAGCGTCACCTGCGATCCCGCGAACTCATAGGGCAGGACCTCGGGGCGGGGTCGGCGACGAGGCCTTCGACGCCCCGCCGCGCCGATGGGATCGCCGCCCGCGCCGCAGCGATACCTTTGCCATGGCCGATGCCGACGTCCACTCCGGTCCGTCGCAGCGTGCAAGCGGTGTTTACCGTCACCGCATTGGTGAAGGTGGCGGCGTTGAAGATGATCGCCCGCCGCCCATCATACGTGCGGATCATGGTGGCGCGGTTCTCGATCCACTCGACCTTCCCCCGTGACCATTCGCTACGATTTTGTCGCCCACTCGGAAGGGCCGCCGGAGCAGGAGCGGTGATCCGGCGAGCCAGTTTTGGAGGATGTCCTTGAAAGCGAAGCCGATGGCGACCGAGCCGATGCCAGGGCCCGCGATCAGGTCGCCGGGGTTGAAGGTGGGAATGACGATAATGAGCCCGATGAGCGAGCCCAAGATATGACTACTTACTTGACGAGCAGGTCCAGCGCCGCGCCGGGAATGGCGCGTTCGTGCCGCTCGTCCCAGCGGTGGATCGCTTTCCGGAGTCCCTATGCGACTGCTGCGCAGAGAAGAAGCACGAGGACTGCCACCAAGAGGTTGGGCAGGAGGCGTTGAAACCCCTCCACCGGCGCGGGAAAGGCGAGTTGCTCCTGCTCGGGTGACCTAGGGGGAACTTCCTGTTGCTCCCGGCGGTTGCGGCCCCGATGAATAATCCCGGCCGGAGCCCTGTCATGCGCCTCTCCTACCTCCTTGTCCTCCTGCCCGCGACGGTGAGCGCGGTCTTGGGCGGAGCGGCCTATATAAGGCCTGACAGTGGCGTGGACGGCACCGGGGGGGCGCTCCTGGCGCTGGCCGGAGCGGTGGCGGTGGCGGTAGGGGCGCTCATCGCCCTGACGGCTGTGCTACGCGGGGCGCTGCGCGGCGTCCTCGACGCGCTCCTGTTCCTCGGCGCGGCCTTGACCGCGGTCGCGGCCTGGTTTCTCATGCAGGACGCCTTCGCCGCCGCCATGGCGCTGGCCGCACTAGGGGTTCTGATCGCCGTTCTCCTTCGCCCGCGCAGGAGGCTCGCCTGATGCGCCAACTCGCCGTCCGGCCCCTGCTCGCCCTTGTCCTTCTCGGCTCGCCCGCCCTGGCCGAGCAACCGGTCTGGGACAGCTTTAACGGCAATCTTGCCGCGACCAAGTTCGCCGATGTCACGAGCTTCACGCCCGAGACGGTGGGCCGGCTTGAACGCGCCTGGGAGGTCCAGACCGGCGACGTGTCCGACGGCTCGGGCGAGCTGCCCGAGACGGTCTGGTCCGCCACCCCCATCTACGCGAACGGCACGCTTTATCTTGGCACACCCTTCTACCGCATCCTCGCACTCGACCCGGCGACGGGGGTCCAGAAGTGGAGCTACGACAGCCAGTCCACGCTCGAGGCGCTGACCCAGCCCGCGCTCAAGAACCGTGGCGTCGCCTACTGGGAAAGTGGGGCGGCAGAAGCCTGCGGGAAGCGGGTCTACATCGGCACGATGGACGCCACGCTTCATGCCGTGGACGCCGACACCGGGGAACCATGCGCCGATTTCGGTCAGGGTGGCGTCGTTGATGTGAACCAGTGGAACGACGTCAACGACCGCTTTCCGTTCTCGCTCCTCCAGCCGCCGACGGTGGTGGGCGACACGCTGCTTCTGGGCTGGGCGGGCAAGGATTGGGAATACACCGTGGCGCCGCCGGGCAACCTCCTCGCGCTCGATGCTCGCACGGGCGAACTGCTGTGGGAGACATCCTTTATCCCTGAGGAGATGGTCCAGCAGACCGGCACCGCCAACATCTGGACGTCCATGGCCGCCGACCCGGAGCTCGGGCTAGTCTACGCGCCCGTGTCCTCGCCATCCCCCAACTACTGGGGAGGCAACCGGCTCGATGACATCCCGCTCGCGACCTCCATCACGGCGGTGGACGTGGCGACGGGCGAGGTTCGCTGGAGCCGCCAGATCGTCCACCACGACATCTGGGACTACGACACGCCCTCGGCTCCCGTCCTCGTAGACATCGACCGCGGCGGAGAAACCATTCCCGCTCTCGTGCAGACAACCAAGCAGGGCTTCCTCTTCGTCCTCGACCGCCGCACCGGCGAGCCCGTCTTCCCGATCGAGGAGCGCCCCGTTCCGCCGTCGGACGCCGAGGGCGAGGTCGCCGCGCCCACCCAGCCCTTCGTGGATCTGCCGCCCCCGACCGTAGACGTGTCCGACATGCCCGAGGTCTGGGGGCTGGCCGACCTCCTGAGCGGTGGGCAGTGCTCGGAGGACCGCGAGACCTACCGCTACGAGGGGCCTTTCACGCCCCCGTCGGAGCAGGGGACCTTCATGTATCCGGGCACCGCGGGCGCCAACAACTGGGGTGGCCCGGCGGTCGATCCGGTGAACGACGTGCTCTACATCAACTCGATGCGCATTGTGCAGGTGATCCGCCTGATCCCACGCGCCGAATACGAGGAGGTCGACGGCGGCAGCGGCAACGAGGAGGGCTACTACCCGCAGGAGGGATCGCCCTACGGTATCCACCTGACCGAATGGCGCACGTCCCTCGGCCTGCCCTGCTGGGAGCCGCCCTACGGCACCTTCTCGGCCTACGACCTGCGCACGGGCGAGCGGCTCTACGAGGTGCCCTTCGGCCTCTCGCAGCAATGGGGCTTCTACGGCCTGCGCGACTGGGGCTCGCCCACGCTGGGGGGGCCGGTGGTGACGGCGGGGGGCGTCATCTTCATCGGTGCCTCGATGGACGCGCGGGTACGTGCACTCGACGCGGCCACGGGCAAGGAGATCTGGTCCGATCTCGTGGAGGCCCCCTCGGTCGCCATCCCGGCCGTCTTCACGCACGAAGGCGTCGATTACGTGGTCTTCGTCGCGGGCGGCAACTCGATCCTAAAGCCCGAGGTCTCGGACCAGGTCGTGGCCTACCGGCTTCCGGCTGGCGAATAGCGCTGGACTCCGTCGGTCGAGGGGCTCGCCGACCGTCACGGAACATCTTGTCACAGTCCGACAGAAGGCCAGCGAACTTCTGAGAGACGCCTTGCTTAAGCTTTTCCGGATCGCACGGCATTGTTGCGGAACTCGACTGGAGGCCGAGGTTGCCCCTTTCCCCTTCAGGTCAGGCGACGCGCGTGA
>NZ_VDFV01000002.1 GCF_006152145.1 Rubellimicrobium roseum
GCGCTCGCCATGGGTGCCGACCGCGCGATCCTGGTGCTGGCCTCCGAGGACGTCCACCAGGACATCGAGCCGCTGGCCGTCGCCAAGATCCTGGCGGGCATCGTCAAGGAGGAGGCCCCGGGCCTCGTCCTCTGCGGCAAGCAGGCCATCGACAACGACATGAACGCGACGGGCCAGATGCTGGCGGCGCTCCTGGGCTGGGCGCAGGCGACCTTCGCCTCCGAGCTCAAGGTCGAGGGCGAGGAGGCGACCGTCGTGCGCGAGGTCGACGGCGGCCTTCAGGCGATCAAGGTCCGCATGCCGGCCGTGGTCACCGTGGACCTGCGGATGAACGAGCCGCGCTACGCCTCGCTCCCCAACATCATGAAGGCCAAGAAGAAGCCCCTGGAGGAGAAGACCCCCGCCGACTACGGCGTGGACGTCACCCCGCGGCTGTCGGTCGTGAAGACCACCGAGCCCGCGTCGCGCAAGGCGGGCGTGATGGCCAAGTCGGTCGAGGAACTGGTGGACATGCTCAAGGGCGCGGGGGTCGTGTGATGGCGGTTCTTCTCATCGGTGAAGTGACGGACGGCCAGCTCGGCCTCGACTCGACCGCCAAGGCGGTCACGGCGGCGGCCAAGCTGGGCGAGGTCCATGTCCTCTGCGCCGGCGCCTCGGCGCGTGGCGCGGCGGAGCAGGCGGCCCAGATCCAGGGCGTCTCGAAGGTCCTCGTGGCCGAGGACCCGGCGCTGGGCCACCGCCTGGCCGAGCCCACGGCGGCGCTGGTGGTGAGCCTCGCCTCCGGCTACTCCCATGTCGTCGCCCCCGCGACCACGGACGCCAAGAACGTGCTGCCCCGCGTGGCCGCCCTTCTCGACGTCATGGTGATCTCGGACGTCTCGGGCGTCGTGGACGCCGACACCTTCGAGCGGCCCATCTACGCGGGCAACGCCATCCAGACGGTGACCTCCTCGGACGCGATCAAGGTCGCCACCATCCGCACCGCGGGCTTCGACGCCGCCCCCCTGGGCAACGCCGCCCCGATCGAGGCCGCCCCCGGCGCCACCGACCCGGGCCTGTCGCAGTGGATCGAGGACCGCACCGCCCATTCGGGCCGCCCCGAGCTGACCTCGGCCCCGGTCGTGGTCTCGGGCGGACGCGGCATCGGCTCGAAGGAAGGCTTCGAGATCGTCGAGAAGCTCGCCGACAAGCTGGGCGCGGCCGTGGGCGCCTCGCGCGCCGCGGTGGACGCGGGCTACGCTCCCAACGACTGGCAGGTGGGCCAGACCGGCAAGGTGGTCGCGCCCAACCTCTACGTCGCGCTCGGCATCTCCGGCGCCATCCAGCACCTCGCGGGGATGAAGGACTCCAAGTTCATCGTCGCCATCAACAAGGACGCCGAGGCGCCGATCTTCCAGGTCGCCGATTTCGGCCTCGTGGCGGACCTCTTCACCGCCGTCCCGGAGCTGACCGAGAAGCTCTGACCCTCTCCTGGGCCGCCAGGGCGGCCCGGACCGGACCGACCAGCGCGGCCGCCACCTCCCGGTGCGCGGCCGCTTCCCGTTCCTCGGGCGTCCAGCGCCCCGCGCCGGCCGGCACCTCGACGATGCCCGCTACCCAGGGCCGCAGCGCCTCCACCATCGCATCCGTGACGAACAGCGGGTCGGGCCCCAGCACCGGGTCCCCCTCCTCCGGCGGCAGCCGCAAGAGCAGCACCGGCCCGCCCACCCGCTCGATCAGCGTCCGCATCCGCGCGCGCCAGGCCAGGCGCAGTTCCTCCCGCACCAGGTCGAAGCGGTCGGGCGCCGCCGCCCGCAGCTCGCGCAGAAGGTGCCGCGTGAAGCAGACCCCGCACAGGTCCACGCCCGGCACGATCGCCTCCAGCGCGGGCAAGGCGCGCAGGAATCGGTCGTTCCGTCGGGGATGCACGGCATAAAGCCGGTTCGACAGGTTCGCCGCCCCCATCACCTCGATGACCGTCAGGGCCGCGCCCCGGCAGGTCCCGACCACCTCCGGATCGGCCAGGAAGGCCTCGGCCGAGGCCTGCGCCACCCCGAGGTTGAGGCAGGGCACGCCCAGCGCCGTCTCGACCAGCGCCGGGAAAGGGCGCTCCAGCACCTCGCCCCGCGTCTCGGCCCCGCCCAGGAAGACCACATGCCCCCCCGGCGGCCTCCGCTCCGGGTCCCGGAACCGGAGCGCGGGTCGCACGGGCCGGCCGGGCTCCACCCCCAGGAACTTGTCGTGCTTCATGGCGTCCCCCGCAAACCTTCTCTGGGGCAGCATCGCGGCAACGCCTTGCCAAACCGTTAAGGCCGCACGGCCCTTGCAGGCGCACGGCCCCTCGCCCATGCTGCGGGGCGGCATCAACGGGGGACGCGCGATGGAGATCCGGCGGGTGGGCGTCGTGGGGGCGGGCCAGATGGGCAGCGGCATCGCCCATGTGCTGGCGCTCTCGGGCTACGAGGTGCTCGTGACCGACACGAGCCCCGAGGCCCTGGCCGCCCTGCCCCGCACGGTGGCCAGGAACATGGACCGGCAGGTGACCAAGGGCACGGTCTCGGGCGCCGACCGCGACGCCGCGCTCAAGCGCCTGCGCCCCACGCCCTCGCTCTCGCTGCTGGGCCAATGCGACATGGTGATCGAGGCCGCGACCGAGCGCGAGGCGGTCAAGATCGCGATCTTCGAGTCGCTGGTCCCCCATCTCGCGCCCCGGACGATCCTGGCGACCAACACCTCCTCCATCCCCATCACGCGCCTCGCCGCCCGCACCGACCGGCCCGAGCGGTTCCTGGGCGTCCATTTCATGAACCCCGTGCCGGTGATGCAGCTCGTCGAGTTGATCCGCGGCCTCGCCACCTCCGACGAGACCTTCGCCGCCGCCGAGGAACTGGTGAAGCGGCTGGGCAAGACGGCCGCCGTGGCGCGCGACTACCCGGCCTTCATCGTCAACCGGATCCTGCTGCCGATGATCAACGAGGCCGCCTTCGCGCTGATGGAGGGGGTGGGCGACGTCGTCTCCATCGACACGGCGATGAAGCTCGGGACCAACCAGCCCATGGGCCCGCTGGAGCTGGCGGACTTCATCGGCCTCGACACCTGCCTGTCGATCATGACCGTCCTGCACGACGGCCTGGGCGATTCGAAGTACCGCCCCTGCCCGCTCCTGCGCACCTATGTCGAGGCCGGCTGGCTGGGCCGCAAGGCCAAGCGCGGCTTCTACGACTACCGGGGCGAGACGCCGGTCCCTTCGCGCTAGGGACTGGTCCACGGTCGCGGCCCGTCCCCGCCTCCCGACCACGGTACCGCATCGCCAGCCCCCGAATCCCGGGCGGCGTGGCGGATGCGACGTCCGTCGGAGTCGCCAGACCGCTCGCAGACTGGTAATCTCCACCTGCCAGAACGTATGTCAGCCAGGACGTCCGTCAGCCAGAACGAGTGTCGCCATGCGGAACCCCTTCGCTCGGCCCGACCCGCCCCCTTCGTTCCCGGTCCAGAAATGGCCCGCCTGGGTGGCTCACGAGCCGGAGGTCCTGGCGCCGCACGAGCTCATGATCGAGGAGGGCGTCGAGCTTCTGGAGCACTGGTTCCGCTGGGCCGAGGAGTGGAGCATGCTGCTCCGCGTCTACGGACGCATCACAGCGCAGAGCCGCGTCCTCGAGATCGGCTGCGGCTGCGGCCGGATCGCCTACGCGCTTCTCCAGGTCCTGACCAGCGGGACCTATGACGGCTTCGACATCCGGCGCGCTCCCATCGAGTTCCTCCAGAGGAACTTCCAGAGCGTGCACCCGAACTTCCGCTTCCATTTGGCGGATCTCAACAACACCTTCTACAATCCGAACGGGACGCTGACGACGGCTCAGTACGCCGTGCCCGCCGCCGATGCCTCCATCGACATCGTGTACGAGGCTTCGGTCTTCACGCACATGCTGCCGGAGAACACGCTTCACTACTTCCGCGAAGCCTCGCGCGTCCTGCGGCCGGGCGGGCGCTGCGTGTTCAGCTTCTTCCTTCTGGATCACTACGTGCCCGGCCGGACCCGCCCGCTCGGCTTCGCCCGGCCCCACTTCGACTTCGATCACCGTCTGGCCGAGTACGGTGACGACTTTGCCACCGTCGTCCCCTCCGATCCCGAGCGGATGACGGCCTACCGCCTGAGCCTCGTCCGGAGCATGGCCGAGCAGGTCGGCCTGGAGGTCGAGGGCGAGCCCGTGCCCGGCCTGTGGTCCGGCAGCTTCGAGGTTCCGATCGGCATGCAGGACCTCGTGATCCTGCGCAAGCCGGGCGCCTGAGCCCGGCAGGGCTCCCGTCCTTTCAAGGAGGAGCCCGGCGTCCCCTGCGCCAGGGTTGGCCATGCCGGATCGCCCCGAGGCCGCCCTCGTCAGTCCCCTTCGCCGAACTTGTCGTTGACCAGCGCCGCGATGGCCTGGGCCAGCCGGTCGGCCTCGGGCCCCTCGGTCTCGACCTCGATCTCGCTGCCGATCCCGGCCCCCAGCATCAGGAGCCCCATGATGCTGTCGCCCGAGGTGGACATCCCGTCCTTGCTGACGGTGGCCTGCGCGTCGTGGGCCTCCACCACTTCCACGAGGCGGGCCGAGGCGCGGGCGTGCAGGCCCTTGATGTTCTGGATGCGAAGTCGCTGATGCGCCATTCAGGTGCCCACGGCCCGGCCCAGGTCCTCGCCGACCACCTGGCTGTCGATGTATTTCCGCCCCGCGTCCATCGCCGCCGCCACCGCGTCGGGCACCGACTTGCGCCGCGACTTGGCGAGCTTGATGAGCATGGGCAGGTTCGCCCCGTACAGGATGCGCCGGTTCGAGGGCCCGCAGGCCCGCAAGCTCAGGTTCGACGGCGAGCCGCCGAACATGTCCGTCACCACCACCACGCCGTCGCCCTCGTCCACGGCGTCGGCCGCGTCGCAGATCTCGGCCTGCTTCATCGCCCGGTCGTCCTCGGGCTGTATGGTGATGGCGCGCACGCCGGGCTGTCGGCCCACCACGTGCTCCACCGCAGCCAGATATTCGGTGGCCAGGCCCCCGTGCGCCACGATCACGATCCCGATCATCGGCGCCGCCCCTCGGGGCCAGGAGCCCCGATGCGGAATGTGCCGGCCGTCCGTCGCGGACCGCGGTCCGTCCAGAATGAGTCTGTCATTGCCCTCGGACCGCGCCTCCGGCCTTGGCCCGCCGTTCCAGTTCCCGGTGCCGTATAGACACGCGCCAACCTTCCTCCGCAAGGGCCTGGGCGAGGCTTTCGGCCACGGTGACGGAACGATGCTGTCCGCCGGTGCAGCCCAGGCCGATCGCCAGATGCGCCTTCCCTTCCTCACGGTAGGCAGGCAGGAGCGTTCCCACAAGGTCCCGAAGCCGCGCGAAGAAGTCGCAATACCGTGCATCGGCCGCGACATAGGCCGCCACCGCCGCGTCCCGCCCGTCGAGCGGGCGCAGCGCCTCGTCCCAGTGGGGGTTCCGCAGGAACCGGCAGTCCATCACGATGTCGAGCCCCGGCGGCAGGCCCTGCTTGTAGGAAAAGCTTTCCACCGTCACCGCCAGCGTGCGCCCGCCCTCGGGCGCGAACCAGCGCTCCACCTCGGCGCGCAGCTCGTGGGGGCTCAGCGCCGAAGTGTCGATCAGCACGTCCGCCCGCGCCCGCAGGGGCGCGAGCAGCCCCCGCTCGGCCGCGATTCCCGCAGCGGGGGGGCCGTCGGGCGCCAGCGGATGGGGCCGTCGCGTCTCGGAGAAGCGCCGCAGCAGCACCTCTCCCGAGCAGTCGAGGAACAGGATCTCGACCGGCCCGCCCGCCATCGCCGACAGCCGCTCCTGCGCCTTCAGCACCGCGTCGGCGGCGAAATCACGGTTCCTCACGTCGATGCCCAGCGCGAGCGGCCGCTCCAGTGGCGGGCCCTTGGCCAAGCGCGGCAGGAACGACAGCGGCAGGTTGTCGATCACCTCGTAGCCCAGGTCCTCCAGCGCCCGCACGGCGGTGGAGCGCCCCGCCCCCGAGGGGCCGGTGACCAGGACGATGCGGTGGGTGCCCTCCGCGGTCAGGGGATGGGGCGCGAGCGGGCGCGTCATGGGAACCTCGGGGCGGCCGGCTCGATCCGGCCCGCCTTGAGATATTGAAGGACCGCGGCCGCAAAATGGCCTGTCGCGGGCTTGTGAAGGCACGGCAGCGTCACGCCCAGGACCGCCTCGCCCCGCCAAGGCGGCAGCCGCTCGGTCTCGGTCCGGTCCAGGTCGACGATCAGCCGCACGGGGGCCTCCTCCAGGCTGCGCGCCGCCAGTAGGCCCACGCCGCGCGCTTCGATCAAGCCCCGGATGGCCGGAGGGCAGCGCGCGAGAAGGCGACCGTCCTCCGCCCGCAACTCCGTCCGGTCGTCCGCCACCAGCCGGCAGCCCCCGGCCATCAGCTCCAGCCCCAGCGATGACTTGCCCGCGCCGGAGGCGCCGCGGATCAGCACCCCGCGCCCGCGCCAGGCCACGGTGGTCGCGTGGACGACCAGCGTCACCGCCTCAGACCGGCAGGCCCACGACGAAGCGCGCGCCCAGGGGGGCCGAATCGGGGTCGGCCTCGGTCGGCCGGATGTTCTCGGCCCAGATCACGCCCCCATGCGCCTCGACGATCTGCTTGGAGATGGCGAGCCCCAGCCCCGAGTTGTTGCCGAACTGCCCTTCGGGCCGCTCGGAATAGAAGCGCTGGAAGATCTTTTGGAGCGCGTCCTCGGGGATGCCGGGGCCGGTGTCCTCGACCACGACCAGCACACGGTTGTCGCGCTTCCTCGCCCAGACCCGGATCGCGTCGCCGTCCTCGCAGAACGAGATGGCGTTCGAGATGAGGTTCACGAAGACCTGCGCGAGCCGCCCCTCCAGCCCCTGCAGGATGACGGGCGCGGACGGCAGGTCCGACAGGAAGTCGATCCCCCGGGCCCGTGCCTCCTCGCCCAGCGCCTCGTCGAGGCCCGTCAGCATCTTCAGAAGGTCGAAGGGCTTCTCCTCCTCCTTGACCAGCTCGCTGTCCAGCCGCGAGGCGCTGGCGATGTCCGACACCAGCCGGTCGAGCCGGCGCACGTCGTGCTCGATGATGTCCAGAAGCTTCTGGCGCTGGTCGTCGCGCTTGGCGAAGGCGAAGCTGCCCACGGCGGACCGCAACGAGGCCAGCGGGTTCTTGATCTCGTGCGCCACGTCGGCCGCGAACTGCTCGTTGGCCTCGATCCGCTCGTAGAGCGCGGCGACCATGCCCCGCATCGCCGCCGACAGCCGCCCGATCTCGTCGGGCCGCGCGGTCAGGTCGGGGATGCGCACCCGCGACGGCGAGACGTGGCGCGAATCACGGTCGCGCCCGGCCTCGGCGGCGGCGGCGAGGTCCGAGAGCGGGTTGGCGATGGTCGAGGCCAGCACGAGGCTCAGGCCGATCGACACGGCCACCCCCACCACGAACATGCGCAGCACCTGCTCGCGCTCCAGCCGCACCAGGGCGTCGATCTCGCCGGCGGCGCTGCGCAGCGCCACGACGCCCACCCGGCCCTCCCCCGTGGCCACGGGCGCGGCCACCGTGATGACGGTGCGGCCTTCCTCGTCGGCCACCGCCTCGACCAGGGTGCCCGCGCCCAGCGAGCGGTCCACCAGGTAGCGCGGCGACGACAGGCGGCCGTGCCGCTCCTCGCCGAAGGGCCCCGCCGCGGGCGAGAGCACCCGCGCGATCCCTTCCCAGACGGTGTTGAGCAGGTCGGTGACGACGGTGGTGCCGATGGGGATGGCGGCCGCGGGCGGTCGGTCCCCGGACCGGGTCGCGGCCATGGCGACCATCCGCCCTTCGGCATCGAAGAGAAAGGCCTGCGCGCCGTTGCGCAGCCGCAGCCGCGCGAAGGCCGCCCCCGCCTCGCGGCTCCCCTCGCCGCCCACGTCGGCCGAGGGCTCCAGACGCGCGGCGACCAGCTCGGCCACCAGCTCCGCCTCGCTCACCAGCCCGCGCGCGCGCTGCGTGGCCAGGCTCTCGCGCGAGGGGGCGAGCCAGAGCATCCCGCCCACCAGCAGGATCAGCCCCACGAGGTTGAAGACCACGATCTTGCGCGCCAGCGGCGAGCGCTGGAGCGTCACGAGGCTCTTCAGGCGCGTGCGCGGCAGGCGGCCCTCGGGGGCCACCCAGTCGTCGCCCAGGATCACCTCGCCCTCGTCGATCCGCCCCCCCGAGGCGCGGAGCGCCTCCCGGACCGAGTTCAGGTCGCGGACGTCGACCTTGGTCGGGGCGCCCCGGGGCGCGGCCATGGGTTCACTCTTCGTTGTAGCGGTAGCCGATGCCGTAGAGCGTCTCGATGGCCGAGAACTCCTCGTCGGCGGCGCGCATCTTCTTGCGCAGGCGCTTGATGTGGCTGTCGATGGTGCGGTCGTCGACATAGACCTGGTCGTCGTAGGCCACGTCCATGAGCTGGTCGCGCGACTTCACGAAGCCCGGCCGCTGCGCGAGCGCCTGCAGCAGCAGGAACTCGGTCACCGTCAGCGAGACGTCCTTGCCCTTCCACTTCACCGCATGGCGCAGCGGGTCCATGACGAGGTTGCCGCGCACCATGATGCGCGTCTCGGCCTCGGGCTCGGCGGCGTCGGCGGGGCCGGCCTCGGCGCGGCGCAGCAGCGCGCGGATGCGCTCCACCAGCAGGCGCTGCGAGAAGGGCTTCTTGACGTAGTCGTCCGCGCCCATGCGCAGGCCCAGGACCTCGTCGATCTCGTCGTCCTTGGACGTGAGGAAGATCACGGGGATCGCGGACTTCTGGCGCAGCCGCTGCAGGAGATCCATGCCGTCCATGCGCGGCATCTTGATGTCCAGCACCGCCAGCTCGGGCATGCGCTTGTTGAAGGCGTCCAGCGCGGACTGCCCGTCGTTGTAGGTTTCGACCTCGAAGCCTTCGGCCTCCAGGGTCATGGAGACGGACGTCAGGATGTTCCTGTCATCATCCACCAAAGCGATCTTCGACATCCGCCTATCCCTCGAACGATCAGTTTCAAGCCCAACGGGCCGGTTGTGAGGTGGGGTCGCTCTGTCACGTCCTAGGCAACGAATCAACCCCTGAGTGCAACACTGACGCCACACTCTGGCCAATCTATGGCGGGAACCGCGAAGTTTCGGACAAGCGTGTTCCTTCGGCAGCTTTTTTCCGTCTGCGCCCCTGGTTGCGCTAACATCGCAAGCGCTTGCGCTAACAGGCTTTTTTCCCGGAAAGACCCTGCTATGTGCTTCTTAGGTGCCGCTTTGGCACCCGACAACAGGAGCAGCGACGATGGATCACGGACGCGTCAACCCGGCTCAGCCCCTCGGGGCGCAAGGCTTCGCGGGTCTCGCGGCCGTCTATTACAACCTGCCCGAGTGCGATCTCGTGCAGTCCGCGCTTGCCGCCGGCGAGGGCCGCCTGGGCCAGGGCGGCGCGCTCTTGGTCGAGACGGGCAAGTTCACCGGCCGCTCGCCCAAGGACAAGCACGTCGTCCGCCGCCCCTCGACCGAGGCCGAGGTCTGGTGGGACAACAACGCCGCGATGTCCCCCGACGCCTTCGAACGGCTCCGCGCCGACATGCTGGCGCATCTCGCGGGCCGCTCGGTCCATGTGCAGGACCTCTGGGGCGGGGCCGACCAATCGCTGCGCCTGCCCGTGCGCGCCGTGACGGAACGCGCCTGGCACGCGCTCTTCATCCGCCACCTGCTGCGCCGCCCCCCGCGCGAGGCGCTCGATTCCTTCGTCCCCGAATGGACGGTGCTCAACGTGCCCTCCTTCAGCGCCGACCCCGCGCGCCACGGCTGCCGCAGCTCGACCGTGATCGCGATCGACTGGGACACCAGGTGGGTGCTGATCGGCGGCACCGAATACGCGGGCGAGAACAAGAAGGCCGTCTTCACCATCCTGAACTGGCTCCTGCCGGACCAGGGCGTGCTGCCCATGCACTGCTCCGCGAACCACGCGCCCGGCGACCCGGACGACGCGGCGGTGTTCTTCGGCCTGTCGGGCACCGGCAAGACGACGCTCTCCGCCGACCCGTCCCGCGTGCTTCTGGGCGACGACGAGCACGGCTGGTCCGACCGCGGCCTCTTCAACTTCGAGGGCGGCTGCTACGCCAAGACGCTCAACCTCTGCGCCAAGGCCGAGCCCGCGATCCACGCGACCACCCGCATGTTCGGCACGGTCGTCGAGAACATGGGCTACGACGAGGAAACCTGCGAGCTCGACTTCACCGACGGCTCCAGGACCGCCAACACCCGCTGCGCCTACCCGCTCGACGCCATCCCCAACGCCTCGGCGACGGGCCTGTCGGGCCATCCGCGCCACATCGTGATGCTGACCTGCGACGCCTTCGGGGTGCTGCCGCCCATCGCGCGCCTCACGCCCGCGCAGGCCATGTACCACTTCCTGTCGGGCTTCACCGCCAAGGTCGCCGGCACCGAGCGCGGCGTGACCGAGCCCGAGCCCACCTTCTCGGCCTGCTTCGGCGCCCCTTTCCTGCCCCGCCGCCCCGAGGCCTACGGCAAGCTCCTGGCCGACAAGATCGCCCGCCACGGCGCGGACTGCTGGCTCGTGAACACCGGCTGGACCGGCGGCGCCTACGGCACCGGCTCGCGGATGCCGATCCAGGCCACCCGCGCGCTCCTGTCGGCGGCGCTCTCGGGCGAGCTGTCCCAGGGCCGCTTCCGCCGCGACCCGTTCTTCGGCTTCGAGGTCCCCACCTCGGTCGAGGGCGTGGACGCCCGCCTCCTCGACCCGCGCGGCACCTGGGCCGATCCCGCGGCCTACGACGCGGCGGCCCGCAAGCTCGTGGGCATGTTCGCCGCCAACTTCGCCAAGTTCGAATCACTCATCGACGAGGACACCCGCGCCGTCGCCCTGGGCTGAGGCGCGCGGACGACCCGCCCGGCGCAGGGGAGGCGCCGGGCGGGTCACGCCCCGTCCAGACCGCCCAGGTCGTAGCCGTTGAAGTCCAGCATCTCCCGCGCCGCCCGCGTCCGGTCCTCCGACGCCTGCCCCGGCCGGTCCATGATCCAGCCGAAGCGCCCGTCGGGCGTGCCCACGGCCGCCGTGCGGAAGTCGTCGTCCACCCACAGGACCCACAGCTCCGGCCCGCCCTCGGCCCGGTAGCGCCCCGGAACCTCCGTTACCGTCAGGAATTCGGCCGTCCCGCCCGGCCCGGCAAAGCGCCAAAGCGTGCCCCCGTCCGTGGGCGCGACGGCGACCCGCGTGCCCGGCGCGGCGAAGGGCGCCCCCGGATAGGACTCCGCGATCACCCACTCGCCCGACAGGTCCTGCGCATCCCCCCGCAGGGTCGAGGCGATCATCGTCCCCGGCTGGCGGAAAGACGCGGCGGCGGGCGGCGGCGCCACCGGCTCGGGCCGCCCGCAGGCGGCCAGGACCAGAAGCAGCAAAAGGCCAGGTCTCTTCATGCGGCGGCCCTCCTCCGGCCGGTTCGGTCGCGCGCCCGAGGGAAGCGGCCACCCCCGGCGATGCCCAAGATCGGTGGGCCCGGCAAGCCCGGTCCGCCGCGCGCCTTGCGTCAATAGGGCAGCGGATGCGCCTTGTTCACCTCGTCGATCCGCTTCGCGAGGTCCGGCCCCACGCTGGCCTCCACCCCCGCCAAGATGCGCGAAAGCTGCTCGACGCTCGTCGCCCCGAAGATCGGCAGCGAATGGAACGGCCGCGTCCGGTGCCAGGCCAGCGCCATGTGCACCGGGTCCATTCCCGCCTCCCGCGCGACCTCGTGATAGGCGGCGACGGCCCCATCCACGCGGGCGCTCGCCCGCCCGCCGAGATCCCCGTTGATGGCCTTCCGGCTCCCCTCGGGCAGCGCGCCCCCCGCATACTTGCCAGTCAGCAGCCCCGCCCCCAGCGGCGAGAAGGCCAGCAGCGTCACGCCCTCGTTCACCGCCATCTCGGCCATGTCGGTGTCCCACAGCCGCGCGAGCAGCGAATATTCGTTCTGCACCGTGCGGACCATCGGCGCCCCCAGCGCTTCGGCCCGGTCGAGCCAGCGCGTCGTGCCCCAGGCCGTCTCGTTCGACAGCCCGAACTCGCGGATCTTGCCCTCGGCCCGCAGGTCGGACAAATGCCCCAGCACGTCGTCCATCTGCGCGATGGTCGCCGCCTTGTCATGGGACGACGGGTCATAGGTCCAGTTGCGGCGGAAATGGTAATGCGCCCGCTCGGGCCAATGAAGCTGGTAAAGGTCGATCACGTCCGTCCGCAGCCGCCGCAGGGACGCCTCGCAGGCGGCCTTCACCGTGCCGCCCGTGAACCCTTGCTCCCCGCGAATCACGTTGCGCGGCCCCGCGATCTTGGTGGCCAGCACGACCTCGCCCCGCCGCCCCGTCCGGGCGAACCAGCGGCCCAGGAACTCCTCGCTCCGCCCGGCCGACTCCTTGGTCACGGGGTTCACGGGGTACATCTCGGCGCAGTCCCAGAGAGTGACGCCCGCCTCCAGCGCCATGTCCATCTGCCGCCCCGCGTCCTCCTCGGGCGTCTGGTTGCCATAGGTCATGGTCCCCAGCGCCCATTCCGACACCGCGATCCCCGACCGCCCCAGTTGCACCTTCCGCATCCCCGTCCCCTTCGCCTGAACCGCGCGGACCCTAACGCGCCGCGGGGCGGCGGCAAGCGCCCGCCGCCGGGCTCGGCCCTCAGAAGGCCAGCCCGCAGGCTCGCCGGATGGCGACCTGCACGGGCGACGGCGGCAGCGCCGGATCGAACCCGCCCCGGGGCAGCAGGGGCGGCTGCGCCATGAAGCGGGGCCGTCTCCCCCGGTGCGCCTGCGCCGCGTGAACGACGAACGGGTGGCACAGGTAGACCGTGCCCGCCTCCCCCGTGGCCAGCGCCTCCTCGCAGCCGATCGTGGAGGCGTAGCCCTCCGCCGACAGCTCCCGCAGCGTGAGCCCCGCCTCGCCATGGGGCAGCAGCTCCCGCGCGATGGCAGCGTGGGAGCCCGCCCGGATGCGGGTCGGCGCATCCTCCGGCCCCACGTCCGAGAACAGGAACAGCATCAGCAGCGACCGCCCCCGGCTCGTCACGTTGGCCCGCCATTCCAGGAAATCCGGGTCCTCGGTCCCGAAGCTCACGTCCACGTGCCACCCATCGTCGCCCGGTGGCTCGGAGGAGGGGAAACGGACCGGGAAGGTGCCCAAGCCCTCGGGCCGCAGCCAGCGCCCCTCCCCCGCGAGCGCGTCATAGACCCCGTGGAGCCGGGGCGTGTTCGCCGCCGCGACGAAGGTCGGCGAGGCCATCTGCCCGATGCGGACGACCGGCCGCGTCCAGGTCTCGGGCCGGTCGGGCGAAAGCCCCATCGCGGCCCAAAGCTCGTTGCGGCACCACTCCGCGATCTCGCCGCTGAAGGCGCCATCGAGCCGGACGAACCCCCGTTCGATGAAGTGCTCGACCTGAGCCCCGCTCAGGCCCTCGTGTTCAAGATTGGGCATGTCATGCTCTCCTGTCGGCGCTCGCCAAAGGCCGAGGCCGCTCACACTGATCCGGCGCGCGCGGCGCCGCACGGCCAAGGACCGTTCAGATCAGCGGGAAGAAGGTGGACATGAACATCATGGGCCCGAGATAGTCGCCCGGCCGGGACCGGCAAGGCGTGCGCGGCTTGATCCAGGACAAGGCACCGACCCCGCTCCGCCGCCACTCTCCGGGCAACCGCAACAAGGGGGCTTCCCATGCCGCACGACTTTTCCGGCCAGACCGCCATCGTCACCGGCGCCGCCTCGGGCATCGGCCTCGCCATCGCGCGCGACCTCGCGGCGGGCGGGGCGCGGGTGGTTCTGAGCGACCTTTCCGAAGAGACGCTGGCCCGCGTCACCGACGGCCACCCCGACGCGCTCATCAAGGTCTGCGACGTGTCCGACGCCGCCCAGGTCGAGGCTCTCGTCGCCTTTGCCGTGGAACGGACCGGCGGCCTCCATCTCCTCGTCAACAACGCGGGCATCGGCGGCCCCTCGGCGCCCACCGGCGACTATCCCCTCGACGGCTGGCACAAGGTCATGGGCGTCAACCTCCACGGCGTCTTCTACGGGATGCGCTACGGCATCCCCGCCATCGAGGCCTCAGGCGGCGGCGCCATCGTCAACATCGCCTCGATCCTCGGCACCGTGGGCTTCGCGAACGCCCCCGCCTATGTCGCCGCCAAGCACGCCGTGGTGGGCCTCACCAAGAACGCCGCGATGGAATACGCGACCCGCGGCATCCGCGTGAACTCCGTGGGCCCCGCCTTCATCCGCACGCCCCTTCTCGACGCCCTGGGCGAGGAGGCCCTGACCGCCATCGCGGCCGCCCACCCGGTCAAGCGCCTCGGCACCCCCGAGGAGGTGTCGGCCCTCACCTGCTTCCTTCTCAGCAAGGAAGCGAGCTTCATCACCGGCAGCTACCACCTCGTGGACGGCGCCTACACCGCCCAGTGACGGTCTGGCGGTCCCGGACGGGGCTCGTTACATGGGAGCCCAACGCGAAAGGGCTCCCATGGCACGCCACCTCATCACCTCGGCCATCCCCTACATCAACGGCATCAAGCACCTGGGCAACCTCGTGGGCTCCCAGCTGCCGGCCGACCTCTACGCCCGCTACCTGCGCGGGCGCGGCCACGAAGTGCTGTTCCTCTGCGCCACCGACGAGCATGGCACCCCCGCCGAGATCGCCGCGCAAAAGGCCGGAGAGCCCGTCGCCGACTACTGCGCCCGCATGCACAAGGTCCAGAGCGAGATCGCGGACGGCTTCCGCCTGAGCTTCGACCACTTCGGCCGGTCGTCCTCGCCGCAGAACCACCGCCTGACCCAGCACTTCGCGGGCCAACTGGACGCGGCGGGCCTGATCGCCGAGGTACCCGAGCGGCAGGTCTATTCCCACGCCGACGGCCGCTTCCTCCCCGACCGCTACGTCGAGGGGACCTGCCCCAACTGCGGCTACGACAAGGCCCGGGGCGACCAGTGCGAGAACTGCACCAAGCAGCTCGACCCCACCGACCTCATCAACCCGCGCTCCGCCATCTCGGGCTCGACGGACCTCGAGATCCGCGAGACCACCCACCTCCACCTGCGCCAGTCCGCGATGAAGGACCGGCTCCTCCAGTGGATCGATTCCAAGACCGACTGGCCGATCCTGACCACCTCCATCGCGAGGAAGTGGCTCCTCGACGGCGAGGGGCTCCAGGACCGCGGCATCACCCGCGACCTCGACTGGGGCGTGCCCGTCCGCAAGGGCGACCAGCCCTGGCCCGGCATGGAGGGCAAGGTCTTCTACGTCTGGTTCGACGCCCCCATCGAATACATCGCCTGCGCCAAGGAATGGACCGACGCGGCGGGCCGTCCCGACTCCGACTGGGAGCGCTGGTGGCGCACGGACCACGGCGCCGCCGACGTCCGCTACACCCAGTTCATGGGCAAGGACAACGTGCCCTTCCACACCCTGAGCTTCCCCGTGACCATCATGGGCTCGGGCGAGGACTGGAAGCTCGTCGACTACATCAAGTCCTTCAACTACCTGAACTACGACGGCGGCCAGTTCTCGACCTCCCAGGGCCGCGGCGTCTTCATGGACCAGGCGCTCTCCATCCTGCCCGCCGACTACTGGCGCTGGTGGCTCCTGTCCCACGCGCCCGAGTCCTCCGACTCCGAGTTCACCTGGGAGAACTTCCAGGCCTCCGTGAACAAGGACCTCGCCGACGTGCTGGGCAACTTCGTGTCCCGCATCACCAAGTTCTGCCGGAGCAAGTTCGGCGAGACCGTCCCCGAAGGCGGCACCCCGGGCGAGAAGGAACGCGCCCTCCTCGACGAGCTGGACCAGCGCGTCCGCTCCTACGAGATGGCCATGGACCAGATCGAGGTCCGCAAGTCCGCGCAGGAGCTTCGGGCAATCTGGGTGCTCGGCAACGAATACCTCCAGTCCGCCGCCCCCTGGACGACCTTCAAGACCGACCCCGCGCAGGCCGCGATGCAGACGCGCCTGGGCCTCAACCTCATCCGCCTTTACGCGGTCCTGTCGCAGCCCTTCATCCCCGACGCCTCCGCGCAGATGATGGAGGCCATGGGCTCCACCGACTGGTCCTGGCCCGACAACGTCGAAGCCGCGCTGAACGCCCTCCCCCCCGGCCACGCCTTCACCGTGCCCGAGGTGAGCTTCCGCAAGATCACCGACGAGGAACGGGCCGACTGGCAGCAACGCTTCGCGGGCGTGCGGACCTGAGCCGTCGCGTCCTTCTCGCCGCGCTGCTCGCCGCCCGGGCGGTCTCGGCCGAGAAGGCGCCCGATCCGCTGGAGCCGAACGGCTTCGGCGCACAGGCCGTCCTTGCGGCCGACCGGATCGCGGTCTGCTCGGGCCTCAGCGCCGTCACCGCCGAAACCCTTCGGAGCGTCCTGCGGTCGGGCGTGGTCGGACGCCCCGCCCTGACGGTCGTGCCGGGCGGGATGGCCGAGCCCATCGAGGGCCGCACGGTCTGGCTCATCCTGGACGACCGGAGCCTCGACCCTGCCGTGGCGGCCTGCGCAGCCCGTGCGACCGATCTCGCAGCCGGAATGGATGCCGCGCTGCGCGATCGGTTCGGCGCCGGCGCGGGCGACCGCCACGGGGCCATGCAGGGGTCCTTGCCCGAGGCAATCGCCTTTCCTCCGCTTGTTGCGGTGACCTTCCACTACGGAACTCGCGATGTTGCGGCCGTGATGGTCAGTTCGCTCGTAGGCAACGACCTGCGCGGCCTCGTGACCGAAACCTTCTTTGGGCTTCGCCCGGGCACCTGCGCCGCCCCCTCCGCCTGCGGGCTCTGACACGCGCAGACTTCACAACGAAGGGTGTTGCGCGAACCGGCAGGGGACCGTTCGGTGGTCCAAGGATTCGTTAACCCATCTCCCGCATCCTGATCCCGACCCAGATCCCGGATGCCCCATGGACCCCGACGCCCTCCTCCGCGACCCCCTGCGCCTTCCCTTCGCCCGGCGCCAGCCGCTCCACCGGCTGCACGGCCGCTTGGCCGAACTAGGTCAGGGCCGCCCCGACGCGCGGATGCGGGCCGAAGGGGCCTTTCTGGCCGCGCTGGCTCTGGCCGCTTCGCCCTGCACCGATGCGGCCTTGGCCAAGGGGGTCGAGCAGGAGCTTCGGGCCTTCACCTCGGCCTATCTGGGCCTCGACTGGAACGTATACGCCACCGAAGGCCCGCGCCCCTTCCTGCCCGCCTGGGCCCGCCGCGCCGCCCTCGACGCCGCGCTCCCGCCCGAGCATCGGCGCGACCGCCCGCTGGGACCGCTCCGCTCACTGCGGGCGCGTGGCCTCGTCGAGCTCGGCCCAGTTCGTCCGGTTCGACAGCATCAGCGCCCAGGGCCGCAGGATCGGGACATGGGCGCCCAGGACCACCAGCGCGATGGTGACCGGCACGGCCAGCAGCGCCCCGGCGATGCCCCAGGCCCAGCCCCAGAACACCAGCGACACCAGCAGCACCAGCGGCGACAGCGCCACGTTGCGCCCCTGGAGGTTGGGCTGCACGAGGTTGCCCATGATGTTCTCGATCACCAGGATGCCCAGCCCGACGCCGACGGCGGGCCAGACCCCCTGCGTGAGCAGCGTGTAGGCCACGGGCAGCGTACCGCCGACGATCGAGCCGATGGTCGGGATGAAGTTCAGCGCAAAGATCAGCAGCGGCCAGACCAGCAGCAGCCCCACGCCCCAGAACCAGAGCCAGCCGAGATAGAGCATGGACGACAGGAACCCGATCCCCGCCTGGATCAGCAGGTAGGCGCGCATCTTGCTGGCGATCACGTTGGCGGATTCGCTCAGCCGCCAGTCGTCGGGCCAGGGCAGCGCCTTGATGACCTTCTTCCGCCAGTCCCCGCTTTCCGACAGGAGCAGGAGCGTGAGGAAGAACACCAGCACGAGGCCCCCCACCACCGACAGCGTCGAGTTCAGGATCGCCGTCGCCACGCCGCCCGCCGCGCCCAGCGCCTGCTGCCCCAGCTCGCGCAGGGTCTCGGCCGTCGAGTCTCCCGGGAACCCGGCCCCGCCCCCGTTGCCGTCGCTGGCGCCCTCTCCGTTCCCGCCGCCCTCCGCGGCTCCGGCCGCGTCCTCGTCGCCCAAGGTGCGCGAGGCGCCGGCCTGGGCCGCCTCGGCCACCGAGGAGCTCCCGTCGTCCTCCCCGTCGCTGCCCGAGTCCTCCCCGTCGCTGCCGGCCTCCTCCTCGTCACCCTGGATCATCTGGACGACCTCGCCCGCGCCGACCGGCACCTGGCTCACGATCTGCTGCGCGGCGATCACCAGGACGCCGACAAAGACCGCCAGGACCAGCAGGACGGTCGCCATGGCCGCCAGGATGCCCAGCCAGGACAGCTTTCCGGGGACGCGGGCCGCGACCCAGTCGCGCACCGGCATCACCGCCAGCGCCACCAGGATGGCGGCCGTCAGCGGCATGAGCACCGGCGCCAGCGCCCGAACCGCCGCGCCGACCAGCACGACCGCGATCACCGCCAGCAGCAGGGGGCGCAGGTCGGGGCGGGTCCGTCCGGGGCTCCCGACGCGGTCGGCCTCGGCCGGGGGCTGGTCGTTCATGGCAGGTCATTCCTCCGCTTCCCGGGCCCAACCGGATCGGCTGGCGGCGGTTCCGTCCCGCCCCCGCGCGCGGGGGCTTGCAGGACGCTTTCCTTCCGCAAGGGACCTCGCTATATACGCTCGGTGTTCCCCGACAGCGTGAACCGGCCCCATTCTGGGGCGCCCCCCCGCGGGGCCACGGGAGAGATTTGACCAGCGAGGTGACCCTCATGTCCGACAAGCCGCTCATGGCCCGCGCCACCGCCGTCTGGCTGGTGGACAACACGACCCTCAACTTCCGGCAGATCGGCGACTTCTGCGGCCTGCACGAGCTCGAGGTACAGGGCATCGCCGACGGCGAGGTGGCGCAGGGCGTGAAGGGCTTCGATCCCGTCGCCAACAACCAGCTCACCATGGAAGAGATCAAGAAGGCCGAGGCGAACCCGCTCCACCGGCTCAAGCTCAAGTTCAACCCCGCCTCCGTGGGCGAGGAGAAGCGCCGCGGCCCCCGCTACACCCCGCTCTCCAAGCGGCAGGACCGCCCGGCGGCGATCTACTGGCTGGTGAAGTTCCACCCCGAGCTGTCGGACGGCCAGATCTCCAAGCTCGTCGGCACGACCAAGCCCACGATCCAGGCCATCCGCGAGCGGACCCACTGGAACATCGGCAACATCGACCCGATCGACCCGGTGGCCCTGGGGCTCTGCAAGCAGTCCGAGCTCGACGCCGCGATCCAGAAGGCGATCGAGAAGAAGGCCCACGAGGGCGGCGTGATGAGCGACGACGAGCGGCGCAAGCTGGTCTCCACGCAGGTGTCGCTGTCGATGCCGACCGAGCCGCGGATGCCGTCGGCCATCTCGGGGCTGGAAGCCTTCTCGCTCTCGGCCCGCGACCCGCAGGGTGACGACGCGCCCGCCGAGGACGAGGCCCTGCCCGACATCCGCGACGCCGACGCCTTCTTCAATCTGCCGGCGGGCGGCGACGAGGAGGACGGCGAGGACGACCAGCCCAGCCGTCGCTGAGCCTCAGAAGGGCTTTTGCCAGGCGAGCCACACCGCGACGGCCGCCAACAGCAGCGTGACCCAGGGAAGCGCCCGCAAAAGCCCCGGGACGCTTCCCCCCGGGGTCATCCGCCGCAGCCGCCCGAGCGCGATCCCGTGCAGGGCGGTGAGGGCGAGCACGAAGAGCAGCTTCACATGAAGCCAGCCCTGCGTGAAGGCGCCGATCTGGACAGCCAGCCAGATGCCGAGCAGCCAGGTCAGGATCAGGGCCGGCGTCGCCACACCGCGCAGGATCTTCCGGGCCGTCGCGGTGTCGCCTGCCCCCCGGAGCGTCAGCGGAGCGGCGATCATGGCCGCGATCCAGACCACCATCGCCGCAAGGTGGAGGTTGACAGTCAGGCCGTAGTCCATGCGCTCGCTCCGCTGAGAAATCCGGCGCCTATGTAGCAGGAGATGCCAAGAGCGCCACGGCCCCTCAAAGGGCCCGCCGTGCTCGCAGAGCTGCACCGATGGTGCCTTCGTCGAGGTAGTCGAGTTCGCCACCGACCGGAACGCCCTGTGCAAGCGTCGTGACCTGCACCCCGGCGAGCCGATCCGCGATGTAATGGGCCGTCGTCTGGCCATCGACCGTGGCCCCGAGCGCAAGGATCACCTCGGAGACGCGCTCATCTTCCACGCGCCGGACGAGGTGCGGAATGCGCAGTTCGTCCGGCCCGATCGAGTCGAGCGCCGACAGCGTGCCGCCTAGGACGTGATAGCACCCCCGGAAGGCCCCGGTCCGCTCCATGGCCCAGAGATCCTCGACGTCCTCGACCACGCAGATCTGGCCGTTGCGGCGCCGATCGTCCTCGCAGATGGCGCAAAGGTCGTGCTGGCCGATGTTGCCGCAGTTCACGCATTCCCGTGCCGTCGTCCCGACTTCGCGCATGGCGTCAGCAAGAGGGAGCAGGAGCGTCCCCCGCCTCTTGACGAGGTGCAGCACCGCGCGACGCGCCGACCGGGGCCCAAGGCCCGGAAGACGCGCCATCAGCGCGATGAGGCTCTCGATGTCGGCAGGGGCGTCGGCCATCAGAAAGGCATCTTCATGCCCGGCGGCAAGCCCAACTCCTCGGAAATCCGCTGCATCTCCTGGTTGACGCGGTCCGCCGCCCGCGCCTGCGCGTCCTTGATCGCGGCCAGGATGAGGTCCTCGACCATCTCGCGGTCCTCCGCGCGGAAGATCGAAGGATCGATGGACAGGGACTTGAGGTCGCCCTTCGCAGTAGCCGTGACCGTCACGAGGCCCGCGCCAGCCTGCCCATCGACAGTGATGGTGTCGAGCGACGCCTGCATCTCTGCCATCTTGCCCTGCATCTCCTGGGCGGCCTTCATCATCTTGGCCATGTCGCCCAGGCCTCCGAGGCCCAATCCCTTCAGCATCGCGCGCCCTTTCGATTGAATGAGGTGGAGATATTCACGAGGTGCATGACGGGCAAGGCCTCACTCCTCGAAGGGATCCCACTCGTCAGGGACTTCGGGCAGGGCCTCGGCTTCGGCCGCCTGCAACTTCTCCTCGCGCGACTGGACCCGAAGCCTGGCGCCCGGAAAGGCTTTGAGCGCCGCCTGCACGAAGGGATGCGCCATGGCCTCGGCCTCGAGCGCATTGGCGTGGGCCGCCTGAGCCTCGCGGATTGAGGGCTGGCCGCCCTCGCTGACCACCGAGACGCCCCAGCGGGTGCCTGTCCATTGCTGGAGCTTCTGCCCGAGGCGCTGCGCCAAGTCAGGAGCCGCCATGGATGCCGGCTCGAACTCGATCCGGCCGGGCTGGTACCGCGCCAAACGCACGCCGGTCTCGACCTCCATCAAAAGGCCGATATCGCGCTGATCGCGGACGAGCTGCACGACGTCCTCGAATCGTGCGAAGCGGTCGAGCGGGTGAGGATGGCCGGCGGGCATTGCCGCGAGCCCGCCCGCTCGCGCCAAGCCGTGCACGGCTCGCGAGGCTTGCGGGACGGGTGCGCGCGGAGCCGGCCCAGGCACGCCCTGCCCCATCGCGGGCGCTCCTCGCGCGCCCTGCAGCTGGCGAACAAGCTCCTCGGGACTGGGCAGGTCAGCTACGTGGGTCAGGCGAATTATCGCCATTTCGACGGCCATCATGGCATTGGGAGCGACGGCGACCTCTTCCAATGCCTTGAGCAGCATCTGCCAGAACCGCGCCAGCACCCGCATGGGGATCGCGGACGCCATGGCCTGCCCACGCGCGCGCTCGTCGGGCGAAAGTGTCGGATCATCGGCGGCCGTCGGAGACACCTTCAGGACCGAAATCCAATGCGCGATCTCGGCGAGGTCGCGAAGGACCATCACCGGATCGGCGCCGTCGGCGTATTGGGCACCCAGTTCCTCCAGCGCCGCAGCCGCTTCGCCTTTCAGAATGAAGTCAAAGAGGTCGAGCACCCGCCCACGGTCGGCGAGGCCCAGCATGGCGCGGACCTGCTCGGCCGTGGCGGGGCCGCCACCGGCGATGGCCTGATCGAGGAGAGAGGTGGCATCGCGGGCCGAGCCCTCGGCCGCGCGGGCGATGAGCGCCAGTGCGCCGTCCTCGATCCCGGCCCCTTCGGCGGTCGCAATGCGGCGCAGGAGACCCATCATCACCTCGGGCTCGATGCGACGGAGATCGAAGCGCTGGCAGCGCGACAGCACCGTGACCGGAACCTTGCGGATTTCGGTGGTGGCGAAGATGAACTTCACGTGCTCGGGCGGCTCCTCCAGCGTCTTCAACAGCGCGTTGAAGGCGTTGGTGGACAGCATGTGCACTTCGTCGATGATGTAGACCTTGTAGCGCGCCTCTGCCGCCCGGTAACGGACGGAGTCGATGATCTCGCGGATGTCGCCCACGCCCGTGCGGGAAGCCGCGTCCATCTCCAGCACGTCGACGTGGCGGCCTTCGCTGATCGCGCGGCAATGGACGCAGACCCCGCAGGGTTCGGTCGTGGGACTACCTTGCCCGTCCGGACCGATGCAGTTCAGGCCCTTGGCGATGATGCGCGCCGTGGTGGTCTTCCCGGTACCCCGGATGCCGGTCAGGATGAAGGCCTGAGCGATCCGTCCCGCCTTGAAGGCATTGCGCAACGTGCGGACCATCGCCTCCTGTCCCACGAGGTCGGCGAAGGTTTCGGGCCGGTACTTGCGCGCGAGGACCCGATACGAGGTGGACGCGTCGAGAGGCATGTCGTCGGGCACGAAGGGGGCTCCGGGAAGGGATGCCCCAACCTAGGGCCCCCGGCTCCGGCGTTCAACGTCACTTAGGCCGCGGTTCCTCCAGGTCGCCGTCGGTCACGGGGAGCCGGTCCGCGCGCCACAGATCGACAGCGTTCAGGAGCGTGCGAGCGGCGTTGCGCGTCTCCTCCTGCATGGCACTGTCCTTGTCGAGCGCGTCGTGGCTCGTGGCGTAGGGCCCCATGTAGCCGATGTAGCGGTCCACCTCGGCCATGCCGCCGGCTGGGCGCAGGCTCATGAAGGTGAGCCAGTCCGACAGGGCCCGGCGAACGCCCGAGGCCCCCTCCACGTCGCCATGCACGACCACCGCGAACAGCCGGTCCTCCAAATGACGCGGATAGGGCCAGCCCTTCAGCTCCAGCCTCTTGGCCTCGGCGGCGTGCTTGCCATGGGTCGCGGTCGGATCGGGGTTGCCGCCGTCGGCGCAGACCATGCGGTCCATCATGAGCTTGAGCGGCGAGGAGGCCATGTACCAGTGGACGGGGGTCACGATCATGATCCCGTGCGCCTCGACCCACATGGGGTAGATCTCGTTCATCCAGTCCTGGGTCTGGCCCAGGCTGTAGTTCGGGTAGCAGGAACAGGGCCAGTGGCAGAGCGCGGCGGCGGTGGAGAAGCAGGCCTTGCAGGGGTGGATGTGCCGCCCGTACTCGGAGGCGAGGCGCGACAGGTCCAGCACTTCCACCTCGGCCCCGCCGTCCAGCAGCACCCCGCGGGCGAGCTCCACGAGGCGCCAGGTCTTGGACATCTCGCCGGGGCAGGTGTGCTCGCTCCGCGTGGAGGCGTTGACGAGCAGGATGCGCGCGGGCCGCGATCGGTCCTCGTGCCGCGCCTGGGCCTTGTCCACGGCGGCCCTGGCGGCGATCCAGTCCACCGCGAGGTCGTAATCCGGGTCAGCGTAGCCCGGCCCCGCCTTGCGAGTGTGCGGGGCCTTGTTCCCCGCCGAATACTCGGCCCAAGCCGCCGCTGCCATGCGGTCGAGCTCGGGCTGCAAGGCATCGAAGGCATGGCCCATGAACTGGGACCTGAACCGCGCCTCAAAGGCGGCGCGGTCGAGCTGGGGACTGGGCATCCCCTCGCGGGGCTTGGGTTCGAACATGGAAAGCTCCGCTCTCGGCACGCGGTCACAAGCCGGAAGCGGAGCGAAGGGTTCCCTCAGTCCTCCTCGGGTCCCCGCCGCTTCCATCTGGAGCGGGCCGAGCCGTTCAAGGTGGCCTTGGCCCAAGCGCGGCTGCGGGCGTGCTTCTCGTGGAGCGACTCGGTGTGGAGCCGGTCCTCGCGCTCCAGCTTGCGATAGCGCTCAAGCCGGTTGGCATCGAGTTCGCCCGCAGCGATGGCGGCTTGGACGGCACAGCCGGGCTCGGCCTCGTGCGCGCAGTCGCGGAAGCGGCAGCCGGCCCCAAGCTCCTCGATATCCGCGAAGACGGCCGAGATGCCCTCGGCCGCCTCCAGCATCCCCAGCTCGCGCATGCCGGGCGTGTCGATCAGGCAGCCCCCCGCAAGCGTGAGGCGCAGGGAACGCGCGGTGGTCGTGTGCCGCCCCCGGGCGTCGTCCTCACGAATGGCCTGCGTCGCGGCCTCCACCCCGGTCAGGGCATTCTGGATCGTGGTCTTGCCCACGCCCGACGAGCCCACAAGAGCCAAGGTCCGACCCGACCCGCACCACGGGTGAAGGCGCGCAACCTCCTCCGGGTCCGTGGCATTGAGCGTGATGGCCGTGACGAGCGGCGACAGGCGTCGCGCCTCGCGCAGATAGCCTTCGGGGTCTTCGGCCTGATCGGCCTTGGTCAGGATCACGAGGGGAGGAGACCCAGCCGTCATGGCGACGGCCAGATAGCGTTCGAGCCGCGCGGGCGAAAAGTCGGCGTTGCAGGACGTGACGATGCCCAGCGTGTCGACATTTGCAACGATGAGTTGCTTCTCGGCCCCCTCGCCTGCGCCCTTGCGGGCGATCTCGGTAAGCGGGTCGAGACGGCGGAAGGCGCGCTCGCCGTCGTGAAGCAGCCAGTCACCGACGGCGAAGCGCCCGGTGCCTTCGGGCGCCTGCAGGCGGAGAGAGCCAGGCAGAACGGTCAAGTGGCTGCGCTGCACCTCGGCCACGCGGGCCGGCGACAGGGACTCGGCCGCGTCAATCTGGCGGGCAAAGTGAGAAGTCCAGCCCAGGCTGGACAGATCGGTCTCGATCAAGGTGGATGTCCCATGACGAAGGAATATGACCTTGCGCCGGGCGCAAGGTGGCTTCGCATCGGGCCGCGGTCGCCCTTAACGGCGACCGGCCCGGAGGGCGACGGCAATCTCCATCGACAGCCTCCCTCGGCAGGGTTCATCGGGTGAGAGGCTGGACACGACCCAAGCGGGGCTCGTTGCGGCTGCTTCCTTCCGGACCTGACCGGGTTGGCGAGGCGCCTGCCCGCGCCAACCTCTCGGGGCCGCATATAGGACCGCTAGCCACACGACGCAAGGTCGAGGCGCGGGTCCGGACTGACGGATCACAGGCTGCTATTGAACCGGCAAGTCGACCAAGCATCACATAGGTCTGCGCAAGGCACCCCGTCTCCGCCGGTGTGACCTGTGCGTGCAGGCCAACTTCTGACGAACGAGGAGTGCCATCGTTGCTCTCCCGAATATCGTCACCCGCCTGAATTTGGTCCGGTCCTCTACCTGAACTCGCGCGCGCAGATCGGTCAGCGAATCGGGGGCGCCGAACGGGCATGAGCCGACACCCTGCCAAAGGCTTGCCGACGGAACATGGAGCGAAGCTGCCGCCGGACAGGCAGGCGCGAATTTCCGAACAGCCGCACAGTGTCGTGGAGCCAGCTCCTCTTCGTCAGGCATCGACGCTCCGTAGTGTTCCTAGAAACGAGGCCGTCGGAAACGGTTCAGGTCCTGATCCACTTGGTCGTCTAGGTCACGCTGCGGCGTCGACTCCAAACGCCCGCAGGTCATCAGTGCGACAGGGCCATCCAAGTGGACACGGCTCCGAATCCCGGGACGAGACCGGACAGGAAGACGCCCCAAAGCCAGCCGTTCACGGCCCAGTAGACGATGCCGAAATAGGCGGAACTCACCGATGCCAGCGCCAGCAGCATGCTGAGGACGACACGGGTCTGTTCGGCGAGCCAGTCGCTCTTCCACATGAAAGCCTCCCAAGCGGTGGTGGCGCCAAGACGAGCCCAAGCCGGACGGGCCTGCGATATCAGTTGTGCGGCAGACCTGAGCGGCAGCGCGGCGCGTCATGGCGTCCCTTGCTGGCCAGCACATATGCTGTCGCTGCGAAGGCCCATAAACTTTGGGTGTATCGGTCTTAAGGCAAAGGCCTAGGGCGCCGTCCGGCTGCCCTGCTATCCGGTACCTGGACCCGATCGCGGTTCGGCCTCAGACGGGCAGCGCCGTAGTCTGCCGGACGGTGCGTAGCGCGAAGCTGGACTGGATGCCCTGCACGCCGGGAATGGTTGCGAGGCTTCGGCGGTGAATCCGGGCGAAATCTTCCGTATCGATGGCAGCCACCTTGAGCAGGTAGTCGGCCGACCCGGACATCAGATGGCATTCCAGCACCTCGGGGATGCGGGCCACGGCCTTCTCGAAGGAGTCGAGCACCTCGTCGGCCTGACCGGCCAGTGTGATCTCCACGAACACGGTGGTGGTACGTCCCAACTTGCGGGGATCGAGCAGAGCCACATAACCCTTGATGTAGCCGTCCTCCTCCAGACGCTGCACCCGCCGGTGGCTGGCTGAGGGCGACAGGCCAACGCGCTCGGAAAGTTCTTGGTTCGACAGCCGCCCTTGCTTCTGGAGCGTCTCAAGGATGCGGCGGTCGATGGCGTCGAGCGGCATGGCGCAAGAATCTCCGGCAACAGTTGTGTTGTACCGCAGTTTCTGCGTCACCGTATCCTTTGGCAAGGCAACCTTGCCACCCTCTTGTGAAGCCCAGGGACAAGGATCCTTACAAAAGAAGGAGGTCATCTATGCGCATCGGCTGCCCGAAGGAGATCAAGCCCCAGGAGTTCCGGGTGGGGCTCACCCCCCATGCTGCGCGAGAGGCTATCGCACATGGCCACGAGGTGATGATGGAGATCGGCGCAGGCTTGGGCGCTGGGTTCACGGACGCGGACTACGCGGCGGTAGGCGCGCAACTGGTCGACAGCGCGGAGGACATCTTTGCGGCCGCCGACCTGATCGTGAAGGTCAAGGAGCCCCAGGCCATCGAGCGCCAGCGCCTGCGCGAGGGGCAGGTGCTCTTCACCTATCTCCACCTTGCCCCGGACCCGGAGCAGGCGCGCGACCTGATGTCGTCGGGCGCGACCTGCATCGCCTACGAGACTGTGACGGACGCGCAGGGCGGCCTGCCGCTTCTGGCGCCCATGTCCGAGGTGGCCGGCAAGCTGGCGCCCCAGGTCGGCGCCTGGACGCTGCAGAAAGCCAATGGCGGGCGGGGCGTGCTGCTGGGCGGGATCCCGGGCGTGGCGCCGGGCAAGGTGGTGGTGATCGGCGGCGGCGTGGTCGGCATGCAGGCCGCGCGCGTGGCGGCCGGCATGGGCGCCGAGGTGCTGGTGCTCGACCGCTCGCTGCCGCGCCTGCGCCATCTTGACGAGGTCTTCGGGCGCGACTTCCGCACCGCCCATGCGAGCGCCGGCATCATCGCCGAAGCGGTGGCCGAGGCCGACCTCGTGATCGGGGCGGTGCTGGTCCCCGGGGCGGCCGCCCCCAAGCTCGTCACCCGTGACCAGCTCTCGACCATGAAACGCGGGGCGGCGATCGTGGACGTGGCCATCGACCAGGGCGGCTGCTTCGAGACCTCGCGGGCCACTACCCACGAAGATCCCATCTATGAGGTGGATGGCGTTATGCACTACTGCGTGGCCAACATGCCGGGGGCTGTCGCGCGCACATCCATCCTGGGCCTCGGAAACGCCACCCTGCCCTTCCTTCTCGCGCTGGCGGACAAGGGGTGGAAGGACGCGCTCGCGGCCGATCCGCATCTGCGCAACGGTCTCAATGTGCATGCCGGCCGGATCACGCATCCCGCCGTCGCGGCCGCACTGGGCGAAGGGCTGCTGCCGGCCACGGAGGTCCTTGCGGCCTGACGCCGGGCGAGGGCTGGCGCGCCGTCCCTTGGGAGGGACGGCAGAACCCATGAGAACGAGGCAGATCGGCATGGCAGACTCCGGCGCGACTTGCCGCAAGTCTGCCAGCCGAGGGTAAATGAAACCTTAGGCCACCGTGCGGTGGGAGTTTTCTTGCGCCACATGTGGCCGGGCCACAGGGCGGCTGATTGGCTCATTCGGCTGGTGTGGTGGCGCCCCGGTCACGGGCCAGCAGATCGCGAATTTGCATCAGCAGTTCCTCCTGGGTGGGGCCCTGGGGCGCGGAGGGCACGACCTCGCCCTTGCGCACAGCCGCATCCTTGATTCGATTCACGGCCTTGACCAGCAGGAAGACCACGAAGGCGACGATCAGGAACTCGATGACCGCCGTCAGGAAGGCTCCATAGGCGAAGACCGCCGCGCCGCTGTCCTTCGCGGTCTGCAGGCCTGCGCCCTCGGGCACGGCGCCGGACATCACCCAGTAAAGATTCGTGAAGTCGATCCCGCCGATGACGAGGCCTAGGATCGGGTTCACGATATCCGCCACAAGGCTGTTGACGATCGCGGTGAAGGCAGCCCCGATGATGATCCCCACGGCCAGGTCCATCACGTTGCCCTTGGCGATGAAATCGCGGAATTCTCGTATCATGGTGCACCTCGCTTGAACCGGGGCGAATGTGCAGGGCCGCTGTTCGCTTTTCCACAGTTTTCGGCCCGTTGGCCCGACGCTAGGTCCGTCGCGCGAGGATGACCCCAATGGAGCGCGCTCATGGCCGACCTGTCCGACTTCCCCATCACCCGGAAATGGCCCGTGGAGAACCCGGCCAAGCTCCAGCTCTTCTCCTATCCCACGCCCAACGGACAGAAGATCTCGTGCATGCTCGAGGAAACCGGGCTGCCCTACGAGGCCCATCGCGTGACGCTGGCCGACGCCGACGTGCGGTCGCCCGAGTTCCTGTCGCTCAATCCCAACAACAAGATCCCGGCGATCATCGACCCTGACGGCCCTGGCGGCCAGCCGCTGGGCCTGTTCGAAAGCGGAGCGATCCTGATCTACCTGGCCGAGAAGACCGGCCAATTCCTGGGCGCCACCCCGGCCGACCGGGCCCAGGTCATCCAATGGGTCATGTGGCAGATGGGCGGCCTGGGGCCGATGCTGGGGCAGATGGGCTTCTTCGTGAAGTTCGCCGGCAAGGACATCGAGGACCCCCGCCCGCGCGAACGCTATGTCGCCGAGGCGAAGCGGCTCCTCAACGTCCTTGACGGCGCCCTCGATGGGAAGGAATGGGTCGCCGGCGACTATTCCATCGCGGACATGGCCATCGGGCCCTGGCTCGGGACGCTGGATTTCTACGGGGCCAAGCCGCTGGTCGGATGGGACGGGCTGACGAACGTGCCGGCCTACGTGGACCGCTTCTTCGAGCGACCGGCGGCGCAGGCGGCGCGCAACATCCCGCCGCGCTGACCGAAGAAAGGGGGGACGCGTCCCCCCTTTCGAACGCCGCGACCGGATCAGGTCCGCAGCGTGGCGCCTGTGGCCTTCGACACCTTGTCCACGATCCTGGCGCTGACCTGCTCGATCTCGACCTCGGTCAGCGTGGCGGCCTTGGGCTGGAGGCGTACCGTCAGCGCGAGCGACTTGCGTCCCTCGGGCAGGCTGCCGCCCTGGAAAGCGTCGAAGACCCGGACCTCGGTGATCAGCGCCTTGTCGGCACCGAGCGCGGCCTGGACCAGCGCCTGCGCCTCGACCTTCGCGTCCACCACGAAGGCGAAGTCGCGCTCGACCGCCTGGAAGTCGCTCGTCTCCAGCCGGGGGCGGGCCCGACCGGCGGACCGGGGCTGCGGGATCGCGTCGGGCCAGAGCACGAAGGCCACCGCCGGGCCCTTCACGTCCAGCGCCTTGAGCACACGGGAGTGCAATTCGCCGAACTCCGCCAGAACCGTCTTGGGGCCAAGCGTCACGACCCCGTGCCGGCCCGGATGCCACCATGCGGCGCCGTCGCGGCGGATCTGGAGCCGGGCCGGGGCGCCGAGCGTCGAGAGCAGCGCCTCGAGATCGGCCTTGGCGTCGAAGACGTCATAAGGACGGGCGGCGCCGTGGACGCCCTTGGCATGCGCCCGGCCGACGAGAAGCCCCGCGACCTCGGCCCGCTGCTCGCCGGGATCGCCCCCGGTGAAGGACTCGGAGGCCTCGAACAGGGCCACGTCGCCGAAGCCCCGGGCCTGGTTGCGCGCCGCGGCCCGCAGGAGGCCGGGCAGCAGCGAGGGGCGCAGGTCCGACAGGTCGGAGGCGATCGGGTTCCCGATGCGCCGCGCCTCGTCCCCGCCACCGAAAAGCGCGGCGGAGGGCCGGTCGATGAAGGCGTAGGTCACGCATTCATTGTAGCCCAAAGAGGCCATCGTCCGCTTGGCCGCGCCGAGCCGCACCTGGGCTGGGGTCAGCACCGGCTTGGGGATCGCCGGCCCCTTGGCCGCCAGCGGCACGCCCTGAAGGCGCGTCAGGGAGGCCACACGCGCGACCTCCTCGACGATGTCGGCGTCGCCTTGCACGTCGGGACGCCAGGAGGGGATATGGGCGCTTTCGCCCTCGACCCGGAAGCCCAGCGCTTCAAGGATGCGGCGCTGGTCTTCGGCGGGCAGGTCGAGGCCGACGAGGGTGCGCAGGCGGTCGGGGTCGAAGCGGTAGGCGCGGGAGGTGTCGGAGACCGAGCCGGCGGTGGTGCGGTGCGAGGCCTCGCCCCCGGCGACGGACAGGATCATGGCCACGGCGCGGTCGAGACCCTCCTCAGCGAAGGCGGGATCTACGCCGCGCTCGAAGCGGTAGCGGGCGTCCGAGACGATCTTCTGCGCGCGGCCCGTGGCGGCGATGCGGATCGGGTCCCAGAGGGCGCTCTCGACGAGAACGTTGGTCGTGCCTTCGGTCACGCCCGTCTCCTCGCCGCCCATGATGCCGGCGAGGCTTTGCGGGCCTGTGTCGTCGGCGATGACCATCTGACCCTCGGCCAGCGTGTAGGTCTTGCCGTCGAGCGCGACGAGCGTCTCGCCCTCGCGCGCGGGGCGCACGGTCAGGCCGCCCGCGATCTTGTCCGCGTCGAAGACGTGCAGCGGGCGGTTGAGGTCGAAGGTGAAGAAGTTGGTGACGTCCACGAGGAAGCTGATCGGGCGCAGGCCGATGGCGCGCAGGCGGGCCTGGAGCCAGTCGGGGCTCGGGCCGTTCGTCACGCCCCGGATCAGGCGCGCGGCGAAGAGCGGGCAGCCGCCGTCGAGCGCGGGGTCGAGCGTGATCGGGACGGGATTGTCGTAGGTGCCCTCGACCGCCACGGCGGGGAGCGGCTTCAGGGTCCCGAGCCCCCGCGCGGCGAGGTCGCGGGCCACGCCGCGGAGGCCCAGCGCGTCGGGGCGGTTCGGGGTGATCTTGATCTCGATGACCGGGTCCACGCGGGCGGGGTCGTTCGCCCCAAGCCAGTCGGCGAAGCTTTGGCCGACCTCGCCCGAGGGCAGCTCGATGATGCCGTTGTGCTCGTCCGACAGTTCCAGCTCGCGCTCGGAGGCCATCATGCCGAAGCTTTCGACGCCCCGGATCTTGCCCACGCCGATGGTGGTGTCGATGCCGGGGACGTAGGTGCCGGGCTTGGCCAGCACGACCGTGATCCCGGCCCGCGCGTTGGGCGCGCCGCAGACGATCTGCTTCACGCCGTCGTCGGTCTCCACCTGGCAGACGCGGAGCTTGTCGGCGTTCGGGTGTTGCTGGGCGTCGAGAACCTTCGCGACGGAAAAGGCCCGAAGCTGCGCGGCCGGATCGTGGATGCCCTCGACCTCGAGCCCGAGATCGGTGAGCGCCTCGGCCAACTCCGGCACGGAGGCCGTGGTGTCGAGGTGGTCGCGGAGCCAGGAGAGGGTGAGCTTCATGGGTCGGGCTTTCTGTCGGGTCGCCGTCCACTATCGCGTGGGGAAGTTAACGACAAGTTGGGGCACCGAACGGTCCAACCCCGATTCGCGCAACACCCCGGCGGGCCGTGCTAGGGCCCGGCGCGAATCGCGGTGAGGGCCGCCCTACGACAGCTTGGCCGCGAGGTGGGCCGGGTCGCCGTCGATGTGCAGCGTCTTGAGCCGGGCGGTGTCGCCCGCGACGAGGGTGATGGCGGATTTCGGGACGCCGAGGTGCTTCGCGAGGAGCGCGATCACGGCGGCGTTCGCCTTGCCGTTCTCGGGGACAGCCCGGACGCGGAGACGTAGAACCGTTGTGCCGTCAGAGAGGGTCTCGGGGCCATCGATGCGGTCGGCGCTGGCGTTCGGGGTGACGCGGACGCGGAGGCGCAGGCCGGTGGAAATACAGTTCCGAGCCATCATGATAACTGAGCAGAGTTGTCCAATCACACCAATGCCGGCGTTGCAGTGCGGAGTAGCACCTGAGCACACTCAACTCTTGCTATATTTGCGCCGACCTATCAGATCATCCGCCGCCAAGAACTAAAATCACCGGAACAGAAAATCCCAGCAAAAGTATGCCAAAGTTTGCACCGAACAAGCAATATCGAAGCTCTGCCTCTTTCTCGAGCATATCCTTGATGAGCTCATCCTGCATTTCCCTAATGCCCTGCCCCCCAAGTTGACCTTTGATCAATCTGATGCATCCCCCTAATAGCTGAAAAGAGGAACATACCTATGTAGGCAACGGCGAGAAGCGCAAGTTGGCGATATGCACCTAGATTTGGATTGAAGGCTAAGGCGACGCATGGAGCGCCAAGGAAGGTGAATATTCGCGCCAATGTTGAATTCTTAGCTTCAACCTTCTTAAGTATTCCAAGTAGGATCTTATGCTGTTTGCCGGTCAGCAGATCATCATCGGACCTAGCGGGGCGCGAAATCTTGTATAATAGATCCGACTTGCTCACCCCACAGTCATGCATATCAGCGTAGTTTTGAAGTCGCTGAACTATGAGCGACCTAGGAGTAGCCCGAAACTCTCGAACCACAACGAAATTTACGATGGATAAAGTAACTACAAGAAGAAACCCGATCAGCAGTGGCAACATGCAAGCACCTACAGACCGCCCGCCAGCGTCGGCACGTCCAGCGCCCCGAAGCCGTAGTGCCGCAGCCAGCGCAGGTCGCTCTCGAAGAACGCCCGCAGGTCGGGGATGCCGTATTTCAGCATCGCGATCCGGTCGATGCCCATGCCGAAGGCGAAGCCCTGCCACTCGGTCGGGTCGATGCCGCCCGCCTGCAGGACCTTGGGGTGGACCATGCCGCTTCCGAGAATCTCCAGCCACGAGTCGCCCTCGCCCAGCTTGAGCGTGCCGTTCTGCCAGGAGCAGCGGACGTCGACCTCGGCGGAGGGCTCGGTGAAGGGGAAGTGCGAGGCGCGGAAGCGCAGGTCGACGCGGTCGACCTCGAAGAAGGCCTTGATGAACTCCTCAAGCGTCCACTTGAGGTTCGCCATGGTGATGTCGCGGTCGATGGCGAGGCCCTCGACCTGGTGGAACATCGGCGAATGCGTCTGGTCGTAGTCGGCGCGGAAGACGCGGCCGGGGGCGATGACGCGGATCGGCGCGCCCTGCGCCTGCATGGCGCGGATCTGGACGGGCGAGGTGTGGGTGCGCAGAACGTGAGGGGGGCGGTTGTCGCCCTCGGCGCGGGCCATGTAGAAGGTGTCGTGCTCCTGCCGGGCGGGATGCTCGGGCGCGATGTTGAGCGCGTCGAAGTTGTGCCAGTCGTCCTCGACCTGCGGGCCCTCGGCCACGGCATAGCCCAGGGCGGCGAAGATCTGCGTCACCTCCTCGGTCACTTGGCTGATCGGGTGGATCGTGCCGGCGCGGCGGGGCCGGGCGGGCAGCGTGACGTCGAGCCATTCGGCGCGGAGCCGTTCGTCGAGCGCGGCGTCCTGAAGCGCGGCCTTGCGGGCGGCGATGGCCGAGGCGACCTCGTCGCGCAGGCCGTTGAGCGCGGGGGCGACGGCCATCCGCTGCTCGGGCGGCATGGTCCCGAGCTCGCGCATCCGCAGCGCGATCTCGCCCTTCTTGCCCAGGGCGGCGAGGCGCACCTCCTCGAGGCCCGCCTCGTCGGCGGCGGAGGCGATGGCCCCCAGATACTTGTCGCGCAGGTCGTCCATGCTCATCCCCCTTCGGGCCGTCGCGGCGAGTTACCGCCGGAGCACAGGTCACGCAAGCGGGATGCGGCCGGGGGAACAAGCTGCCACACGTGGAGGTTGACGGAATGAACGGTGCCGCATGGCGGAGCGGCGACCGTGATCGGCCTTCGACCGGGCGAAGACCCGGCGGAGGCGCGGTGGAGGAGGATGCGATGGCCTTGGGTCATCTTGTTCTGGGCGTCCTGGTCGGGGGCTTCGCCTCGGGGACGCTGGCGGCCGCGGGTCAGCCGCTCTGGCGGGTGGCGCTGGCCTATTCGCTGGCCGGCAGCCTGTCGGTGACGGCGACGGCGCTGCGCCCCAGGGCCGCGGGGCCGCCTGATCGGCCCCTGGACCTGCCCCTGCGCTCGCGCGCGGAACCCGACGGGCTTAATCGATAAATATCGAATCTTAAGGCCGCCTTAACGGATGCCGGTCGATTGCAGGACTCATGGGCCGGGGGGCCCGGTGGGTTTGGGAGATCGGCAAGGATGGCGGCACATCTGTTGATGGCGCTGGCGGGCGGGATCGCGGCCGCCGCAATGGCGGTGATGGCGGGGCTTCCGCTCTGGGCGGCGGCGCTGCTGTATGTGGTAGGAGGGCAGCTCGGCCTGATTGCGAGCGTGGCGGTGAGCCTTCTGCGGCCCGAAGCAGAGGAGAGGGCCATTCCGGCGCTGGCCGCACCGGCGGCGCTGCGCTGAAAACGCCAGCGGGCGCCGGAAGGACCGGCGCCCGCTGCGATGGGTCAGGTGGGTCGCGCTCAGGCCGGGAGGGCGGCGCGGGCCTTGTCGGCGATGGCGTTGAACGCCTCGGGCTCGTGCACGGCGAGGTCGGCGAGGACCTTGCGGTCGACCTCGATGCCGGCCAGCGACAGGCCGTTGATGAAGCGCGAATAGGTCAGCGAAGCGTCGAAGGCGCGCACGGCGGCGTTGATCCGCTGGATCCACAGGGCGCGGAAGTCGCGCTTGCGGGCGCGGCGGTCGCGCGTGGCGTACTGGTTGGCCTTGTCGACGGCCTGCTTGGCCACCTTGAAGGTGCGCGAGCGATGGCCGTAGTAGCCCTTCGCGGCGTCCATGACCTTCTTGTGGCGGCGGTGGGTGACGGGACCGGTCTTAACGCGGGACATGGTTCAGGCTCCCCTTCAGCGCGCGTAGGGCATGTAGGACTTGATGATCTTCGTGTCCTGCTCGGACAGGACCGTGGTTCCCCGCGCCTGGCGGATGAACTTGGTGGTCCGCTTGATCATGCCGTGACGCTTGCCGGTCTGGCCGGCCTTGATCAGGCCGGAGGCGGTCACCTTGAAGCGCTTCTTGGCGCTCGACTTGGTCTTCATCTTGGGCATTTTCGGCTCCTTTGCGAGCGTGGCGCACGGGGAGGCAATGCCACTTGGCCATCCGTGCGATAGTGAGAGCGCGCCCTATACGGGCGCGCGGGCCGCAGGGCAAGCCCCTACTCGGGCTCGCCTTCGTAGATCAGGCGTTCCTGGCAGGGGGCCACGCGCAGGATGTTCGTCGAGCCCGGCGTGTTGAAGGGCACGCCCGCGGTCACCACGATGCGGTCGGACGGCTGGGCGTAGCCCTGGGCCACCGCGGCGTGGATGGCGGCCAGCACGGCGTGCTTGAAGCGATCCACCGGGTCCGACACCACGCAGTCCACCCCCCAGGTGAGCGACAGCCGACGCGCCGTGGCCTCGACGGAGGTGAGCGCGATGATCGGCACGCGGGGCCGCTCGCGCGCGACGAGAAGCGCGGTGGTGCCGGACTCGGAGAAGCAGGCGATGGCCTTGACGTCGGTGGTCTCGGCGATCTCGCGGGCGGCCGAGACGATGCCGTCGGCCACCGTGGTCCGCTGGGCCATGCGCGAGGATTCGATGATTTGGGTGTAGGTGGGGTCGGTCTCCACCTCCTGCGCGACGGCGTCCATGGTCGAGACCGCCTCGACCGGATACTGGCCGGCGGCGGATTCGGCCGAGAGCATGATGGCGTCGGCGCCCTCGTAGATGGCGGTGGCCACGTCCGATACCTCGGCGCGGGTGGGCACGGGGGACTCGATCATCGATTCGAGCATCTGCGTCGCCACGATCACCGGCTTGGCCGCGGCGCGGCACTTGCGCACGAGCCGCTTCTGGATGGGCGGCACGTTCTGGACGGGCAGCTCCACCCCGAGGTCGCCCCGCGCCACCATGATCCCGTCCGAGGCGGCGAGGATGGCGTCGAAGTCCTTCACGGCGGCGGGCTTCTCGATCTTGGACAGGATCGCGGCGCGGCCGCGAGCCAGCCGGCGCGCTTCCTCCACGTCGGCGGCGCGCTGCACGAAGGACAGCGCCAGCCAGTCCACGCCCAGATCGCAGACGAACTCGAGGTCGCGGCGGTCCTTTTCCGAGAGCGCGGCGAGCGGCAGCACGACGTCGGGGACGTTCACGCCCTTGCGGTTCGAGATGGTGCCACCCACGGTGACGGTGCAGTCGGCGTGGGAAGGGCCGCAGTCCACAACCTTGAGGCGGATCTTGCCGTCGTTCACCAGGAGCGAGGCGCCCGGTTCGAGCGCGTCGAAGATCTCCTTGTGCGGAAGCTGGACGCGGGTCGCGTCGCCCGGCGCCGGATCGAGGTCGAGCCGGAAGGGCGAGCCCACCTGAAGGTCGAAGGCACCCTCGCCGCCGAAGGTGCCGACGCGGAGCTTGGGCCCCTGAAGGTCGGCCAGGATGGCGATGGGCTGGCCCGATTCCGCCTCGACCTCGCGGATGAAGCGGTGGCGGGCGGCCACGTCCTCGTGGGCGCCATGGCTCATGTTGAGACGGAAGACGTCGGCCCCGGCCTGGTGGAGCGCGCGGATCATCTCCTTGCTGGAGGAGGCGGGGCCCAGCGTGGCCACGATCTTGACCTTGCGGTGGCGTCTCATGCGGATCTCCTTCGGCCCGGGCGGCGTGATAGCGCTAACGGCGCAGCCTTCTGCGGGGCGGTGTATGGCGCGGTTTCCTTCGCGCGGCAACTGGCCTATGGGGAAAGGCCATGACGCTGCACGCCGCTCCCGCCTTAACGCATCCGGCTTACGAAATCATGAACCCCGAGGCGCCAGGTCCCTGGGTCGTGACCTGCGACCACGCCTCGAACGCGGTGCCCGACTGGATCGCCGGGGGCGACCTGGGCCTGCCGCCCTGGGATATGGCGCGGCACATCGCCTATGATGTCGGCGCGGCGGGGCTGGCGCGGGTGCTGGCGCGGCATCTGGAGAGCCCCGCGATCCTGGCGCGCTTTTCGCGCCTCGTGATCGACCCCAACCGGGGCGAGGACGACCCGACCCTGGTCATGCGCCTTTACGATGGCTCGGTGATCCCGGCCAACCGGCGGCTGGGGCCGGCCGAGGTCGGGGCGCGGCTCGACCGGCTCTACCGGCCGTACCACGGCGCGGTCGAGACGCTGCTGGACGGGCGGCGCGATCCCGCGATCCTTGCCGTTCACAGCTTCACGCCGCAGCTCAAGGGCCGCGCGCCCCGGCCCTGGCAGGTGGCGGTGCTGCATTCCCATCTCGACCAGCGGCTCGCGCGGCCGGTGCTGGAGCGGCTGGGTCGCGAGAGCGACCTTTGCGTGGGCGACAACGAGCCCTATTCGGGGCACCTGCCCGGGGACTCGGTGGACCGGCACGCGCTGCGGCGGGGGCGGCTCAATGTGCTGGTCGAGCTGCGCAACGATCTGATCGCCACGCCCGAGGACCAGGAGGCCTGGGCCGCCCGGCTGGCGCCGCTTCTTGCCGCTTCCCTTCTCGACGCCCGGAGGACCGACCATGGATGACCAGACCCGCACCGAGATCGAGGCCGCCGCCTTCCGCGCCCTGCGGCGCCACCTGATGGAGGCCCGTCCCGACGTGCAGAACATCGACATGATGAACCTGGCGGGGTTCTGCCGCAATTGCCTGTCGCGCTGGATGCAGGAGGCGGCGGCCGAACGGGGCCTCGCGCTGGGCAAGGACGAAGCGCGGGAGATGTTCTACGGCATGCCCTATGCCGAGTGGGTCAGCCTTCACCAGACCCCGGCCACCGCAGAGACGCAGGCGGCCTTCGAGGTCGCCTTCGCTGCGAACGCTGGACCCCGGAAGGACACCTGAGCCAAGGCTCGCAGGGCTTTGCCGCGCGGCATGGAAAATTCCGGCCGCGCGATACTGGGATGGAACTGTTTCTGAGCTGGAACGTTTATCAGAAGGTTCGTGTGTCGCGCGGGCCACTTCGGTCGTTCATAGTCAGTCAGGCGTGTCATGTTCCTCACCTCCCTCGTCGCCACCTTGGCCGCGCTGCCCCTGTCGCGGGCGCAGGGCCTTGATGACGATCCCCCCTCCTTCGCCGGCATCCTGGACGAGCTCTTCGATGTCTGGCCGTTGGATGCGGACGAGGAGCGGGAGGTTCGGGCGCGCTACGGCATGGCGCGCTGACCGGGATCAGATCGCGGCGCGGCGGCTCTCCTCGATGTAGATCTCGCGCAGGCGGATCGCGACGGGACCCGGACGCCCGGCGCCGAGATCGCGGCCGTCGATCCGCACCACGGGCATGACGAAGGTCGTCGCGGAGGTGATGAACGCCTCGTCGGCGGCCAGGGCTTCGTCGAGGGTGAAGGGACGCTCCTCCACCTTCATCTGGGATTCCGCCGCGAAGCGCAGCACGGCGGCGCGGGTGATCCCCGCCAGGATGTGCGGGCCCAGGTCGCGGGTCACGATCGTGTCGCCCTTGACGATGTAGGCGTTGTTCGAGGTGCCCTCGGTCACGACGCCATCCTCGATCATCCAGGCGTCGTCGGCGCCCTGGGCCTTGGCCATCATCTTGCCCATCGACGGGTAGAGGAGCTGGACCGTCTTGATGTCCCGCCGCGCCCAGCGCTGGTCGGGGATGGAGATCACCGCCATGCCGGTCCGGGCCAGGGGGCTGTCGGCGAGGCCGGGCTTGGCCTGCGTGAAAAGCACCAGCGTCGGCGGCACCGAGGCGTCGGGGTAGGCGAAGTCGCGTTCGGACGGCGCGCCGCGCGTGACCTGAAGATAGACCATGCCGTCCTCGATCCCGTTGCGGGCGACCAGCTCGCGGTGGATCGCGAGCAGATCCTCGTCGGTGGCGGGCGAGGGCATGTCGAGCTCGGAGAGCGAGCGGCGCAGGCGCGTGGTGTGGCCGTCGAAGTCCACCAGCTTGCCGCCGAGGACGGAGGTCACCTCGTAGACGGCGTCGGCCATCAGGAAGCCGCGGTCGAAGACCGAGACCTTGGCCTCGGATTCCGGCAGGTAGTCGCCGTTGACGTAGACGATGCGGCTCATGCTCACCCCCACAGCTCCGCCCCGGGCGGATGGACCCCCGCCTCAGAGTAGCCGAGCGGGCGCGGGCGGTCCTGCGCCAGAAGCAGGGGTCCGTCAAGGTCGGCCAGGTCGCATCCCTGCGCGACCAGCACCGCCGGGGCCATGGCGAGGGAGCTGCCGACCATGCAGCCCACCATGAGGCGGAGGCCCAGGGCGCGCGCCTCGTCGCGCAGCGCCAGCGCCTCGGTCAGGCCGCCGGTCTTGTCGAGCTTGATGTTGATGGCGTCGTAGCGGTCCTTCAGGTGCGGCAGCGAGGCGCGGTCGTGGCAGGACTCGTCAGCGCAGACCGAGACAGGACGGGGCATGTCGGCCAGGGCCTCGTCGGCGTCGGCGGGGAGGGGCTGCTCCACCAGCTCGACCCCGAGGCGCAGGAGATGGGGGGCGAGATCGGCATAGGACTCGGGCGTCCAGCCCTCGTTGGCGTCCACGATGAGGCGCGCGCGGGGGGCGCCGCGGCGCACGGCCTCCAGCCGGGGCATGTCGTCGGGGGTGCCGAGCTTGATCTTGAGGAGCGGGCGGTGGGCGTTGGCGCGGGCCTGCGCCTCCATGGCGTGGGGGGCATCGAGCGACAGGGTGAAGGCGGTGACCACGGGTCCGGGCGCGGGCAGCCCCAAGAGATCCCAGACGCGGACGCCCGCCTGCTTGGCCGCGAGGTCCCAGAGCGCGCAGTCGGCGGCGTTGCGCGCGGCGCCGGGGGGCAGGAGGCCCGGCAGGTCCGCGAGCATCGCGTCGGGCGGCAGCGCGGCGATGGCCTGGGCCACGCCTTCGGCCGTTTCGCCGTAGCGGGCGTAGGGGACGCATTCGCCCTGCCCCGTCACGCCGCCCCGCGTCACGCGTGCCGTCACCACCCGCGCCTCGGTCTTGGAGCCCCGGCTGATGGTGAAGGCTTGCGCGAGCGGGAAGCTCTCGATGGCGGCGGAAAAGGTCATGGCGATCCCCGATGGCGACGTGACCCCCGTTCTACGGGAGAAGGGTTAACGATTGGTAGGAGGACCGAACGGTGCCCTTAAGGGAAGATGAACGCCCCTTGGGCCGCCGCAGGCCCCTGCCCTTTGCCGACCCGTTCCGCTAGAAGAAGGCATGGACCCCGCCCTTCTCCATGCGCGCTCCGCGCTCGACTGGCTTCTGGAGCTCGGCGCCGACGAGGCGATCGGGGAGATGCCGGTCAACCGCTACGAACTGACCGCCAAGGCCGCGGCCCCGGCCGCCGCGGCGGCGCCGCTCGCGGCGCCGGTGCTGGCCCGTCCGGCGGACCCGGTGACGGTGGCCCAGGAACTGGCCGCGGAGGCACGGGACCTGCCCGCGCTGGCCCAGGCGATGGAGGCCTTCGACTGCGAGCTGAAGCCCGGCGCGCGGCGCTTCGTCTTCGCCGACGGGACGGCCGGAGCCCCGCTCATGGTCGTGGGCGAGGCGCCGGGGCGGGACGAGGACATCCAGGGCAAGCCCTTCGTCGGCGCGGCGGGGCAGCTTCTGGACCGGATGCTTTCGGCCATCGGGCGGGACCGGGCGGACCCGGACCCGGCCCGGTCGGCCTACATCACCAACGTCCTGCCCTGGCGGCCGCCCGGCAACCGCCGCCCGGAGACGCCCGAGATCGACCGCTGGCGGCCCTTCCTGCGCCGCCACGTCGAGCTGGCCGCCCCCCGCGTCGTGCTGGTTTTGGGCAACTCGCCGGCCATGGCGCTCTTGAACCGGGCGGGGATCACGCAGATCCGGGGACAGTGGGCCGAGGCCGTGGGGCGGCCCGCCCTGCCGTCGTTCCACCCGAGCTACCTGCTGCGCAACCCGCCCGCCAAGCGCGAGGCCTGGGCGGATCTCCTGAGCCTTCTGGCGCGGCTGCGCCCTCCCTCCTGACGGAGCCTCCATGTCCCGGATCGACGAATCCCTGCCCTTTCACCCCGTGCGCATCGCGCTCCTCACAGTGTCGGACACCCGCACGCCGGGCACCGACCGGTCGGGCGACACGCTGGCGGGGCGCATCAGCGAGGCGGGGCACGTGCTGGCCGCGCGGGCGATCCTGCCCGACGAGCGGGGGCAGATCGCCGGGCAGCTTCGCCACTGGGTTCTGGACCCCGAGATCGACGTGGTGATCTCGACGGGGGGCACGGGGCTCACGGGGCGCGACGTGACGGTGGAGGCGCACCGGGACGTCTACGAGAAGGAGATCGAGGCCTTCGGGACGATCTTCGCGCTGGTCTCCTATGAGACGATCGGCACGAGCGCGGTGCAGAGCCGCGCCACGGGGGGCGTGGCGAACGGGACCTACCTGTTCGCCCTGCCGGGCAGCCCGGGGGCCTGCAAGGACGCCTGGGACCGCATCCTGAAGCTGCAGCTCGACAGCCGGCACAGGCCCTGCAACTTCGTGGAGATCATGCCGCGCCTGGGCGAGGGGCGGTCGGGCTGAGGCGCGCCGGGAGAACGGTCCGGCGGACCGTTCTCGGCCCCGACCCCCGCGCGCGAGGCCGGGCCAGCCTCAGCCCGCCTGGCAGCCCTGGATGTCCACGGCCCGGCCTTCGCCCAGCACGGTGATGCGCAGGCGCGAGCGGTCGAGCGAAGGGGCCCCTCCGTCGCGCGCGAGCGCCTGGGCGATGGCGACCAGCGTGCCGCCGTCGCGCGTGATGGCCGTCTCGGAGACCCAGAGGCCGGGGTCGGCGGATTCGATCACCACCGCCTCGTCGGGGCCGAGCGGGGGCAGCGCGAGGTGGACCGTGAGCCCCAGCCCGTCGGCGCCGGGCGCCACGGCGCAGGTGGCCTGAACGCCGGCTTCCTCGGCCGTGAGCGGACGGTCGACGAGCGCGGCGGCGATGGCGGGGTCGCGGTCGCCGGCCTCGGGCAGGTCCACCGCGAAGGGCAGGCGCACGGGGACGCAGATCTCGTCGCAGACGCCGATCTCGATCTCGCCCGCGAGCCGGGCGGGGCCGCCGTCGAGCGTGAGGTCCAGCGGGATCGTCACCGCGTCGTGGTAGCCGATCGAGCGCATCCCGTTGAAATGGAACACCTCGGGCACCGGCCAGCGCGGCTCGGCGGCGCTGACGCCCGTGGAGGCGTCGAAGTCGAGGAGGGGCGCGAGGCCCGCGGCGCCGGGCGCGCGCCAGTAGGTCTTCCAGCCGGGCGCGAGGGTGAGGCGCAGCGCCGCCATGTGCCGCCCCTCGGCGCTGCGCCAGCCGGGCAGCACCTCCAGCGTCACGAGGTCGTCGGGCAGGGTCTCGGCCCGGAGAGGCGGGGCGAGGAGGCAGGCCAGGGCGGGCAGGAGAAGGAGGGTGCGCATCATGCGAGAGTCGTCGCAGAGCCGGAGGCGGAATCGAAGTCACCTTCGCGCGACCCGGCCCGCCGGCGCGCGGCGCCCTTGAAGAGGGGGAGCCGCAGGACCACTATCGGGTCATGACCACCGATCCCACGCCCCTGACCGGAAAGCTCCTGATCGCGATGCCCGCCATGGGCGACCCGCGCTTCGAGCGCAGCGTCGTCTACCTTTGCGCGCATGGGGAGGACGGGGCCATGGGCCTCATCGTCAACAAGCCGGTGACCGAGCTGCGCTTTGGCGACCTGCTGGAGCAACTGGGCATTCCCCGGCCCGAGAAGGGCGCGCGCGACATCCGCGTGCATTTCGGCGGGCCGGTCGAGGGGGGGCGGGGCTTCGTGCTGCACAGCTCGGACTATGCGGCGGATGGCGGGACGCTGAAGATCGACGAGGAGGTGTCGATGACCGCCACGCTCGACATCCTGCGCCGGATCGCGTCGGGGGGCGGACCCCGGTCCTCGATGCTGGCGCTGGGCTATGCGGGCTGGGGGCCGGGGCAACTGGAGGCGGAGATCGCGCAGAACGCCTGGCTCACGGGGCCGGCGCGGAGCGAGATCCTGTTCGGCCGCGCCAACGAGCACAAGTGGAACGCGGCGCTCAAGGCCATCGGGGTGGACCCGCAGGGCCTGTCCTCGAGCGCCGGGCACGCCTAGCTTTCCTCGGCCGCGAGCGCCCGCAGGATCGCGAGGGCGCTCTCGCTTGCCCAGTCGGCGTCGCCGGTGAGGCGCGCGACCTCCTGCCCCTCGCGGTTCAGGATCACGGTGACGGGCAGGCCCAGAACGCCCATGGCGCGCGCGAGATCCTGCCGGGGGTCGCGCCATTGGGGCAGATTGCCCGCGCCCACCTCGGTCAGGAAGCGGTCGAGCTCCACGGGATCGTTGCGCCCCGTGGCGATGGTGGCTACGCGCACGCCTTCGTCGCCCAGTTCCTCCTGGAGCTTCGCCAGCGTCGGCATCTCCTCGCGGCAGGGGGCGCACCAGGTGGCCCAGAAGTTCACGACCACCACTTCGCCCGCGAGGTCCTGGAGCGTCGTCTCGGCCCCGCCCTCGCCCGTGAAGGCCACGGCGGGAACCTCCTGCGGGGCCTCGTGGATCGCGAGCTTGCGCATGTCGCCCTCCTGCAGGGCGGCGAGGTCCTGGGCGACCGCCGTGTTTGCGGCGACCAGCGCCGCCGTGTAGAGAGCCGCGACAAGAGCACGCATGAGAGACCTCCCCTATGGCCGACAAATCCGCGAACGCGATGTGGGGCGGGCGCTTCGCCTCGGGCCCCGATGCCATCATGGAGGCGATCAACGCCTCGATCGGCTTCGACCAGAGACTCGCGCCGCAGGACATCGCGGGCTCGCGGGCCCATGCCGCCATGCTGGCCGCCACGGGCATCCTTACGGATAGGGATGCCGAGGCGATCCGGGAAGGGCTCCTCACCGTTTTGTCGGAGATCGAGGCGGGGACGTTCCGGTTTTCGACCGCGCTGGAGGACATCCACATGAACGTGGAGTCGCGGCTGGGCGAGCTGGTCGGCGAGCCCGCCAAGCGGCTCCACACGGCGCGGTCGCGAAACGATCAGGTGGCGGTCGACTTTCGCCTTTGGGTCAGGGACCAGTGCGACGCGGCGGAGGAGTCGCTGAAGGCGCTCCAGAGGGCGCTGCTGGCGCAGGCCGGACAGGGCGCGGACTGGGTGATGCCTGGCTTCACGCATCTCCAGTCGGCGCAGCCCGTCACCTGGGGCCACCACATGATGGCCTATGTCGAGATGCTGGGCCGCGACCGGGGCCGCTTCGCGGACGCGCGGCGGCGGATGAACGAAAGCCCGCTGGGGTCCGCCGCGCTGGCGGGCACGTCCTTCCCCATCGACCGGGAGATGACCGCGCGGGAGCTAGGCTTCGACCGCCCCATGGCGAATTCTCTGGATGCCGTGTCGGACCGGGACTTCGCGCTGGAGTTCCTGGGGGCAGCCTCGATCTGCGCCATGCACCTGAGCCGTCTGGCCGAGGAGCTGGTGATCTGGTCCACAGCGCAGTTCCGCTTCGTGCGGCTCTCGGACCGCTTCTCGACGGGCTCCTCGATCATGCCCCAGAAGCGCAACCCCGATGCGGCGGAGCTGGTGCGAGCCAAAACGGGGCGCGTGTTCGGCGCGTCCGTGGCGCTGCTCACGATCATGAAGGGGCTACCGCTGGCCTATTCCAAGGACATGCAGGAGGACAAGGAGCAGGTCTTCGACGCGGCGGACTCGCTCATGCTCGCACTGGCGGCGACCACCGGCATGATGGAGGACCTGCGGCCCGACCCCGAGAAGATGCGCGCGGCGGCGGGGGCGGGCTTCGCCACGGCGACGGACCTCGCCGACTGGCTGGTGCGCGCCAAGGGAATGCCCTTCCGCGAGGCGCACCATGTCACGGGGTCGCTGGTGGCCAAGGCCGAGGGCAAGGGCGTGGACCTGTCGGATCTGACGCTGAATGAGATGCGGGAGGTCCACGACGGCATCACGGAGGATGTCTTCGCCGTGCTGGGCGTGGACAACTCGGTTCGCAGCCGCACCTCCTATGGCGGCACCTCGCCCGAGCGGGTGAGGGAGCAGATCGCCCGCTGGACGGAGCTTCTGGGATGACGCGCCTCGCTCTTCTCGCCCTTCTTGCGCTGGCCGCCTGCGGGGCGGACGGTCCCCCGGTCCGGCCCGGCGCGAGCGCCTCGGTCGGAACGGGCGGGAGCGGCGTGTCCTTCGGGGGCGGCGTCTCGCTGGGGGTGAACCTCTAGGGCGGTCCTGCGGCTCTGGCGCCGCTTCCGCCTGCCGTCCGCGCGGGCTAAGAGGCCCGCGACGGAGGCACCCCCATGGACCATTTCCTTTATCGTGACGGCGAGCTCTGGGCGGAGGACGTGCCGCTGGCCGAGATCGCCGCGGCCGTGGGCACTCCAGTTTACGTCTATTCCGCGGCCACGCTGCTGCGGCACCTGAGCCTCTTCGACGAGGCGCTGAAGGGGATGCCGCACCTCGTCTGCTTCGCAGTCAAGGCGCTGTCGAACGTCGCGGTTCTCAAGCTTCTGGGCGACGAGGGCGCGGGCATGGACGTGGTGTCCGAGGGCGAGTACCGCCGGGCCCGCGCGGCCGGCGTGCCGGGCGAGCGGATCGTCTTTTCCGGCGTGGGCAAGACGCGCGGGGAGATGCGGACGGCGCTGATCGGCGGCATCCGGCAGTTCAACCTCGAGTCCGAGCCCGAGATGCGGGCGCTGAGCGAGGTGGCGACCTCGCTGGGCGTGGTCGCGCCGGTCGCGATCCGTGTGAACCCGGACGTGGACGCGAAGACCCACGCCAAGATCGCCACGGGCAAGAGCGAGAACAAGTTCGGCATCCCCATCGCCAAGGCACGCGAGGCCTATGCCGAGGCGGCCTCGCTGCCGGGCCTGAAGGTCGTGGGGATCGACGTCCATATCGGCTCGCAGCTCACCGACCTCGCGCCCTTCGAGGCGGCCTACCGCAAGGTGGCGGAGTTGACGGAGGTGCTGCGCGCGGACGGGCACGAGATCACGCGGCTGGATCTGGGCGGGGGCCTCGGCATCCCCTACACGCGCTCGAACGAGGTGCCGCCGCTGCCCTCGGACTACGGCGACGTGATCCGGCGCACGGTCGGGCACCTGGGCTGCGAGATCGAGATCGAGCCCGGGCGGCTGATCGCCGGCAACGCGGGTGTGCTTCTGTCGCGCGTGATCTACGTGAAGGAGGGAGAAGGGCGCGACTTCCTGATCCTGGATGCGGCGATGAACGACCTTGTGCGGCCCGCGATGTACGACGCGCATCACGACATCGTCCCGGTGCGCGAGCCCGCGGCGGGCGATGGCCTGCGGGCCTTCGACGTCGTGGGGCCGGTCTGCGAGACGGGTGACACCTTCGCCCGCGCGCGGACGCTGCCCGCGTTCCGAGAAGGGGATCTCGTCGCGTTCCGGTCCGCGGGGGCCTATGGGGCGGTGATGGCGAGCGAGTACAACTCGCGCCCGCTGATCCCCGAGGTGCTGGTCCAGAGGGATCAATTCGCCGTCATACGCGCCCGAACGAGCTATGACGAGATGATCGGGAGGGATAGCATCCCCGCATGGCTCTAGCGCCCCAAGGCCCGTCCTCCCGCCCGGACCGGGGTTCCGCCCCGGATGCCCTCCCTCGCCTCTCCCGGCAGTTGCGGCTGACGCGGCTCGGGCTGACGGCCGAGCGCTTCGCTCGCGCCTTCTGGCCGCTCTGGACGGTGCTGGCGCTGGTCGCCGCGGGGCTGATGACGGGCTGGCAGGACGATCTGCCGCTGGAGGCGGTCTGGGGCGGGTCGGTGGCGCTGGCGCTGGGCGCGGGCGCGGCCCTGGCCTGGGGGATCTGGTCCTTCCGCGTGCCCACGCGGGCCGAGGCGATGGAGCGGCTCGACGCCACCATGCCGGGCCGCCCCCTGGCCGCGCTGCGCGATGCGCAGGCGGTGGGGGCGAACGATCCGGCCTCGCGCGCGGTCTGGGAGGCGCACCTCGCGCGGATGGCCCGGCGGGCCGAGGGCGCGAAGGCCCCCTCGCCCGACCTGCGGCTCGCGGCGCGCGACCCTTATGGCCTGCGCTACGTGGCGGCGATCCTGCTCGCGGCGGGGCTCCTGTTCGGCTCGGCCTGGAAGGCGGCCGAAGTGCCGGGGCTGGGCGGCGTCGGCGGGGGCCAGGACCTCGCGCAGGGACCCGTCTGGGAGGGCTGGATCGCGCCGCCCGCCTATACGGGCAAGCCGCAGCTTTACCTCGCGGACCTGGCGCCCGGCGTGATCGAGGTGCCGCAGGGCAGCCGCGTGACCCTTCGCCTCTACGGCGAGGTGGGGGCGCTGGCGCTCGACGAGACGGTGTCGGGCCGCACGGGCGAGGTCGAGACGGCCACCGCGCCCGAGCAGGCCTTCGACATCGTCCAGCCGGGCACCATCGCCATCGAGGGGCGCGGCGGGGCCGAGTGGCAGGTGCGCCTGCTGCCCGATGCCCTTCCCTCGGTCGAGGTCGCGGGGCCGGTGGAAGCCGACGCCATGGGCGAGATGGCCCAGCCTTTCCGCGCCTCCGACGACTACGGCGTGGCGGCCGGCACGGCGACGATCGCTCTCGACGTGGACGCGGTGGCGCGCGAGCATGGCCTCGTGGCCGAGCCCGACGCGCGGGAGCCTCTGGTGCTGGATCTGCCCATGCCCTTCACGGGCGACCGGGCGCAGTTCGAGGAAAGCCTCGTCGACAACCTGTCCGAGCATCCCTTTGCCAACCTGCCGGTCACGCTGACGCTGCGCGTGACCGACGTCGCGGGCCAGGAGGCGCAGGCCGAGCCGGTGGCCATGACCCTGCCGGGGCGGCGCTTCTTCCAGCCGGTCGCCCGCGCGGTGATCGAGCAGCGGCGCGACCTGCTGTGGTCGCGCGACAACGCCCGGCGGGTGACGCAGGTCCTGCGGGCCATCGCCCACCGGCCCGAGGAGCTGTTTCCCGACCGCGCCGTCTACCTGCGGCTGAGCTACACCATCCGCCGGCTCGACGCGCGGGCCGATGCCGGCACGATGACGCCCGAGGAGCAGGACGAGATCGCCAAGGCGCTCTGGGATCTTGCCGTGCAGCTTGAGGACGGCACGCTGCGCGACGCGCGCGAGCGGCTGGAGCGGGCGCAGGAGCGCTTGGCCGAGGCCATGCGGAACGGCGCCTCGCAGGAGGAGATCCAGCAGCTCATGGACGAGCTGCGCGATGCGACCGAGCAGTACCTGTCCATGCTGGCGCAGAACGCGCAGCCGCAGGAAGGCGACGGCACCGACCAGCCGCAGAGCGCGCAGGGCGAGAACCAGGAGGTCACGCAGGACCAGATCCAGGCGCTCATGGACCGCATCCAGGAGCTGATGGAAGAGGGCCGCATGGCCGAGGCGGCCGAGCTCATGGAGCAGCTCAACCAGCTCATGCAGAACCTGCAGGTCACGCAGGGCCAGGGTCAAGGCGACGGGCCGCAGACGCCCGGGCAGCAGTCGATGCAGGAGTTGCAGGAATCGCTGCGCGAGCAGCAGGAGCTTTCGGACGAGGCCTTCCGCGACCTGCAGGAGCAGTTCGGCCAGCAGCAGGGCCAGCAGGGTCAACAAGGTCAGCAACCGGGGCAGCCCGGCCAGCAACCGGGGCAGCAGCAAGGCCAGCAGCCCGGCCAGCAGGGGCAGAACGGCCGGGGCCAGCCGGACGGCAACCAGCCGGGCCAAGGTCAGGGCCAGGGCGACGACCCGGCCGGGCAACTGGCCGACCGCCAGCAGGCGCTGCGCAACGAGATCGCGCGCCAGCGCGGGGAGTTGCCGGGCCTGACCGGGGACGCCGCCGAGGCGACCCGGCGGGCGCTGGAGGACGCCGAGGGCGCGATGGACCGGGCCGAGGAGGCGCTTCGGCAGGACGACCTGGGCGAGGCCCTCGACCAGCAGGCCGAAGCGATGGATTCGCTGCGCGAAGGGATGCGCAACCTCGGGCAGGCGCTGGCCGAGAACGGGCGGGCCGAGGAGGAGCCGAACCAGCAGGCCGGCCAGGGTGAGGAAGGCGGCCGTCCGGTGCCCGGCCGCCGCGACCCGCTGGGGCGGCAACTGGGCGAAGGCCCCGGCATCGGCACGGACGAGCAGATGACCGACGGCGAGGACGTCTACCGCCGTGCCGAGGAACTTCTGGCCGAGATCCGGCGGCGCGCAGCCGAGCAGGAGCGTCCGAAGGTCGAGCTCGACTATCTCAAGCGGCTGCTGGAGCGGTTCTGACCGCTCACTCCGCGGCGGCGGGCTGGGCCTCGGGCGGCAGGCCCGAGGTCAGGAAGCTCTCGACCTGTCCGTCGAGCCAGTCGCGCCCGCGGTCCACGGCCTCGGCGTAGGGGTCGAGAACCGTGGCCGAGGCAGGCAGCGCCTCGACGATCTGCGGCCGGAGCAGGTAGAGGCCTGCCAGGATCAGCAGCACCACGAGCGCCGACCAGAAGCCCGAGGCGAAGCTCGACCGCCGCCGGCGCGGGGGATCGAAGGGCGCGAGGCGGTCGCTGCGCCGCTCGGTCGTGGGTCGCAGGGTCGCGTTCATCGCCTCGGGATCGACTTGGCGCTCGGGACGGCGCGGAGGACGCGGCGTGGCGGCGACGGTCACGGCCGCCAGAGCCGGGGCAGGAGTCGGAGCCGGAGTGGCGGGCTCTGCGGCGGGCTCGGGCGCCGGCTCGGCCACGGGCGGGCGGCGACGGAGCGCGGCCCCGATGGCGTCGGGGCCATCCTCGGGCAGGGCGGCGGGGGGGCGGTCGGTAAGAGCGATGCGGGCCACCTCGGCCGACGGCCCCGTCGGAGCGCCCCGCGCGGAGGCCTCCTCGGCGCGGGCGCGGGCCTCGCGCTGGGCCTCGGCCCGGAGGATCTCGATGGCCATGGGCGAGGCCGCGGGACGGGGCGGGGACTGGAGCACGGGCGCGGCCTCGACATCGGCGATGTCGTCGGCCTCCTCGCCGTCGTCATCGGCGCGGGGCACCTCATCCCAAGGCTCGGGCGCCGGGGCCGCCGCGGCGCCCGGCTCGTGCCAGCGATGGCTGCAGGCCGAGCATTGCACGTCCCGCCCCTCTGGCGGGATCGCGTCGGGCGGCACCTCGTACTGCGCGTTGCAATTCGGGCAGGTCAGCCGCATCGCGTGTCCCCTTCTCCTTACGCCGGCGCCAGCCTTAACGGGGCATTGCGGCAAGGCCAAGGAGAGGCCGAGGCGCGCATTGAAACCCCGCGCGACCTGCGGCAGAAGGGCCAGCGGGCGATGGGGCCCCAAGGGCGAGGGGGCGGCCCGGTGATCGAGTTCCAGAGCGTCGGTTACGGCTATGGCGGGCGGACGCTGTTCCAGGGCCTGTCGATGGCGCTTGCGCCCGGCTCCTTCCATTTCCTGACGGGGCCTTCGGGCGCGGGCAAGACCACGCTGCTCAAGCTCTGCTACGGCGAGCTGGTGGCGCCGCAGGGCCGGGTGATGCTATGGGGCCGGAACGCCGGTGCCATGGATCGCGATGCGGTGGCCCTGGCGCGGCGGCGCATCGGGATCGTGCACCAGGACTGCCAGTTCCTCGACCACCTGCCGGTGGCCGAGAACATCCTCCTGCCGCTGACCGTGGCGGGCCGGCAGGCCGAGGGAGACGCCAACCTGCGCGAGCTTCTGGCCTGGGTGGGGCTGACGCAGCAGGCCGGGCAGCTTCCGCCCGAGCTGTCGGGAGGCGAGAGGCAGCGCGCGGCGCTGGCGCGGGCCGTCATCACCTCGCCCGACGTGATCCTGGCCGACGAGCCCACGGGCAACCTCGACTGGGAGATGTCGCAACGGCTGCTTACGCTGCTCATCGAACTCAATCGGATGGGCAAGGCGGTGCTGATCGCCACGCACGACCTGAACCTGATCCGCGCCGCCAAGGCGCAGGTGGCGACGCGCATCCTGCGCCTGCGCGACGGCCGGCTCCAGCAGGCGGGGGCGGACCTGTGAATCGCCTTGCGCCGATCCTGCGGACGACCCTCGCCCTGCTCGGGCAGCTGCCCGCGCGGGCGGCGTGGCACGGGCGGCGGGCCCTGGCCTTCCTCGCCGGGGACCCGCAGGCCGACCGCGCGGTGCCGCCCACGGGCTTCACCGCCTGGCTCACGCTGCTGACGGCCGGGGCCATGGCCTTTCTGGCGGTCTTCGCCCTGGCGCTGGCCTTGGCCACCGACCGACTGGCCGACCGCTGGGGCGCGGAGCTGGCGCAGACCGCCACGCTGCGGCTGTCCGCCCCCGGCGAGGAGCTGGCCGCGCAGACGGCCGCCGCGCTGCGCGTGCTGGAGCAGACCCCCGGCGTGGCCCAGGCGCGGGCCCTGACGCCCGAGGAGAACCAGGCGCTGCTCGAGCCTTGGCTCGGCCCCGACCTGCCCCTTGAAAGCCTGCCCGTGCCGCAACTGGTGGAGATCACGTTGGACGGCGGGGACTTCGACGCCGCAGGCCTGCGCGCGCGGCTGGAGGCCGAGGTGCCGGGCGCGGTGCTCGACGACCATACCCGCTGGCGCGCGCCGCTGATCGAGGCGGCGGGGCGGCTTCGGGGGCTTGGGGTGCTGTCGCTCCTGCTCATCGCCGCCTCGACGGGGGCGATGATCACACTGGCGGCGCAGGCGGCGCTCGCGGCCAATGCGCAGGTGATCCGGGTTCTGCGGCTGGTGGGCGCGCGCGACATCTACATCGCGCGCGCCTTCGTGCGCCGATTCACGCTGCGGGCGGCCTGGGGCGCTGGCGCGGGGACACTGGCCGGGATCGTCGCGGTCTGGCTCCTGCCCTCGGCCGACACCGCGGGCGGGTTCCTGACGGGCTTAGGCTTCCAGGGGGCGGGGTGGCTCGCGCCGCTCCTCATCCCCGTCCTCGTGGCCGTCATGGCCTTCGCCGCCACGCGGGCCGCCGCGCTCCGCAGCCTGAGAGCGCAATCGTGACCGCACCTGCCCGCCCCGTCCGGGGCCTCCTGTTCAAGCTGGTCATCTACGCGGCCATGCCCTTCGTCGGGCTGGCCTACCTGCCCTGGGCGCTGGCCAGCCGCGAGGGCGCAGTGGCCGCCTGCCACGCCTGGTGCCGCATCGTCCGCTGGGCCGCGCGCGTGATCGTGGGCCTTGAGACGGAGGTGCGCGGCACGCCGCCCACAAGCGAGGTGCTGGTCGCGGCCAAGCACCAGAGCTTCCTCGACATCATCCTGATCTACGGCGCCGTGCCGCGCGGCAAGTTCATCATGAAGAAGGAGCTGGTCTGGATGCCGATCCTGGGCCAGTTCGCGCTTCGCATCGGCTGCATTCCCGTGGACCGCGGCAAGCGAGGGCAGGCGATTCGCAAGATGCTGGCGGATGTCGCGACGGGGCGGGCCGATCCGGGGCAGCTCATCATCTACCCGCAGGGCACGCGGCTCGCCCCCGGGGTCAAGGCGCCCTACAAGCCGGGAACGGCAGCGCTTTATGGCGAACTGGGCCAGCCCTGCGTGCCAGTGGCCTGCAACGTCGGGCTATTCTGGCCGCGGGCCGGCCACGCGCTGCGGCCGGGCCGGGCCGTGGTGGAGTTCCTGGAGCCCATCCCGCCGGGCCTGCCCTCGGCCGAGTTCCTCAGGCGGCTGGAGGCGGAGGTGGAGCCCGCCTCGGACCGGCTGATGGCCGAGGCGGGGTTCCGGGCCTGAGCCTCAGGCCGCGAGGCCCTTGGCCCCCATGCCGAGGAACTTGCGGCGACGGCCGTCGCGCAGCTCGCGCCCGGGCTTGCCCACGAGGTCGGCCAGCGCCTGCCCCACCACCTCGCCCACGGTCTGGATCGTGGCGTGCTTGTCGCGGTGTGCGCCGCCCAGGGGCTCGCGGATGATCCGGTCGATCACGCCCAGACGATCGAGGTCCTGGGCCGTCATCCGCAGAGCCTCGGCCGCCTCGCGCATCTTCTCGCTGTCCTTCCAGAGGATCGAGGCGCAGCCTTCGGGCGAGATCACCGAATAGATCGAATGTTCGAGCATCAGCACGCGGTTGGCGGTGGCGAAGGCCACGGCGCCGCCCGAGCCGCCCTCGCCGATGACGACGCTGACCACCGGGACCTCGACCTCCAGGCACTTCTCGGTCGAGCGGGCGATGGCCTCGGCCTGGCCACGCTCCTCGGCGCCCTTGCCGGGGTAGGCGCCGGGCGTGTCCACGATCGTCACGACCGGCAGGCCGAACCGGTGCGCGAGGTCCATGAGGCGAATCGCCTTGCGATAGCCCTCGGGCCGGGCCATGCCGAAGTTGTGATGGATGCGGCTTTTCGTGTCGTGGCCCTTCTCGTGGCCGATCACCACGATGGGCTGCGCGCCGAGCCGCGCGAGGCCGCCCATCACCGCGTGGTCGTCCGCGAAGTTGCGATCGCCGGCGAGGGGCGTGTAGTCGGTGAGCAGGCCCTCGAAATAGTCCTTGCAATGGGGCCGGTCGGGGTGGCGCGCGACCTGCGCCTTCTGCCAGGCGGTGAGGCCGCCGTAGATCTGCGCGAGCATTTCCTGGGCCTTGCGGTCGAGGCCTGCGGCCTCCTTCTCGACGTCCATGCCGGGATTCGAGCGGGCCAGCGCGCGCAGCTCCTCGGCCTTGCCCTCGATCTCGGCCAGGGGTTTCTCGAATTCGAGGTAGTTCATGGGCGCTCTCCCGCTGGATCGAGGAGGGGATATGGCGAAGCGGGGCGGAGGATGCAACTCGGCTGAAAGGGTCAGGCGGGAGCGGGCCGGGGGACGTCGGACCGGTCGCCGGGGTTCCGGCGCGGGCCGGCGCAGGCTTGATCGAGGCCGCAGCCTTCACAGGTTGGCGACGGCCGGTTGGGCGACCCCGGACGGATCACGGCATCGGGCGCGAAGAGGCAGCGGTTGCGGCCGGCGTGCTTGGCGGCATAGAGCGCGGCGTCGGCGCGGGCGGTGAGCGCGTCCAGCATGCCCGGCGGACCATAGGCGCCCCCGAGGCTGGCGGTCACGGCGACGGTCCCGCCCCCGGGCAGGGTGAAGGGTTCGGCGCGGATGGCCTCGCACAGGCGGCGGGTGGCGACGCTGGCACCCGGGGGTGCCAGGCCCGGAAGGAAGGCGCCGATCTCCTCGCCGCCCAGCCGGGCGAGGAGATCGCCCTGACGGAGGACCGCCGCGAGGCGCGCGCCCAGGCTGCGCAGGATCACGTCGCCCGCGGGATGGCCATACCGGTCGTTGATCCGCTTGAAGTGGTCGATGTCGATAATCAGGAGCGCTCCGTCCTGGCCGGCCGGGAGGCGGCTCATGGCCTCCTGGAAGCCGCGCCTGTTGAGGAGGCCCGTCAGGGGGTCGTGAAAGGCGTCGCGCAGCAACGCCGCGCGGGTGGCATGGGCGCAGCGCTCCCGCTCGATCAGCGAGCCCACCACCAGGACGCCCGCGATGTGGACCGGCAGGAGCACGGGCCCCATGGCAGCGAGGACCTGGATGGCGAGCGGGCCGGGGAGCAGGAGGAGGGCCAGGAGATGAAGGCTGCTGAGCAGCGCCAAGGCGATCATCGCCCGAAGCCCGCGGTACCCGGACCCGAGCGTCCAGCGGTCCCAGAGATATCCCGCAAGGCCCGCGAGGATCAAACCCAGCGCGCCCACCTGTGCGCCCTGCCCGCCGATGTCGAGCCGCATGGCGGCGGCCAGCCCCACGGCCGCCAGAGAGCCGCGCCAGCCCAGGAAAGCCCCGGCCAAGGTCACGGGTAGATGGCGCAGGTCGACGAAGACCCCTTCGGCCACCAGGATGGGGTCCTGCATCGCCAGCATCGCCGCGAGGCCGAAGAGCACCCCCAGGGCGGCGCGGCTGCCTGCGGAGCCGCCGAATCGGCGCAGCACCGAGCCATAGGCGACCGCCAGCAGCGCGATGAGTGCGATGCTGCCGGAGATGTCCTTGAGGGTGGCCGCCATCGAGATCACCGGTTCGCCCGCTTCCGTCCTTGGGCGGCAGGCTACCGGAAGGCCTTTACCAAAGCCTTAACGTCGCCCGTCACAGGAGGGTGTGGGTTCGCCCGGTCTCGATTCCACGCCAGCTGCGCTGGGCTCCGGCGGTGAGGCGCTCGGCGACGGGGTGGCCCGCGTCCAGCACGCCCAGCCGCACGAGGAGCGCGGCGATCGTGGCCTCGGAGGCGCGGGTCGCGCCGTCCGCGATCTTGAGCGCGACGCCGAGGGAGCGCTCGGGAAGGATGGCCACGAAGACGCCTTCGGCCCCGGTCTTGATCGCGGCGCGGCCCTCGCAGGCGCGCATGAGGTCGGTGCAGGCGCGCCGCTCTCCGGCCACCAGCTCGGGATGGGCGATCATCGCCTGGGTCAGGCGCTGCATGGCCCCGGCGCGGGCACCGCCACGGGCCCCGGCGGAGGCGAAGGCGGCCATGGCCCGGCCGAGGCCGGCGAGCGTCCCCGCGAAGTTAGGGGCCGAGCAGCCGTCCACACCCCAGCCGGCGGCGGCCTCGCCGGCCGTCTCCTCGAAGGCGGCGTGGCAGGCCTGCTGCACGGGGTGGTCGATCTCCACGTATTCGGGACCGGCGCCAAGGTGCCGGGCCAGCGTCAGGAAGCCCGCGTGCTTGCCCGAGCAGTTGTTGTGGATCTGGCAGGGCCGTTCGCCCGCGCGCACCAGCGCCTCGGCCGTGGGCCGGTCCGAGGGCATGTGCGCGCCGCAGCGCAGGTCGGCCTCGGAGAGCCCGAGGTCCGAGAGCCAGGCCGCGACGCGGTCGGTGTGCATGGGCGCGCCCTGGTGGGAGGCGCAGGCCAGCGCGAGATGCTCGGGGGTCAGGCCCCGCGCGTCGGCGGCGCCGGACTCCACGAGCGGCAGCGCCTGGAGCATCTTGGAGGAGGAGCGCGGATAGACGATCGCGTCAGGGTCGCCCCAGGCCTCGACCACCTGCCCCGTGCCGTCGCAGACGACCGCGTGGCCCTTGTGGACCGATTCGAGAAGATCGCCCCGCCAGATCTCCACCAGATCGACCGCCGCCATGCCGTTCTCCGCCCTTGACCTGCCCCGCCAAGACGTGACCGCACTGGGGTTTGCCCCTTCGGTCCGCGGGTGCTATGGGGGCTCCTATCGGGTTGGATGAGCCCCCGCCAGCCGCAAACGGCGCCACGCAGCCGCGCCGGGCGGCCCCGGGCTGCGGCGGGAATGTGGACTGGAGGCAGACGAACAATGACCAAGACCCTCTCGCGGCTCGGGACGATCGCCCTGGCCGCCCTCGTCGCAGGCGGCGCCTGGGCGCAGGAGCAGAGCACGAACCGCGTGGCGGCCAGCACCGACTGGTCCGTGTTCCAGGAAACCGACCCGACCGAATGCTTCGCGGTCTCGGCGCCCAAGGCGCAGGAGAACACCCGCGACGGACAGCCGGTCGAGGTGTCGCGCGGCGAGACGCTGCTCTTCGTCTTCTATCGCCCCTCCGAGGGCGTGAACGGGCAGGTCACCTTCACCGGCGGCTACCCCTTCGCGGCGAGCTCGACGGTGACGCTGGACATTGCGGGCACGCAGTATCAGCTCTTCACCGAGGGTGAATGGGCATGGCCCGCGACCCCGGAGGAGGACACTCGCATCGTCGAGGCGCTCAAGGGCGGCTCGGAGGCGACGCTCACCGGCCAGTCGGGCCGCGGCACCGTCACGCGCGACACCTTCTCGCTTCTCGGCTTCACCTCGGCGGTGGACGAGGCGCAGGGCCGCTGCGCCGGCTGACGCGCGGCCAGCGGTCGCAAGAGATCCGGGCCGGTTTCCCTTGGAAGCCGGCCTTTTCGTTGCTATGTGCGGGACCTTCCCTTCCGAGGCCGCCATGACGCTTTCCGCCCCCATCACGCAGGACGTCCACACCATTCCGCGCAAGCTGCCGGAGGGGCCGGTGAACCTCGTGGGCCTGACGCGCGATCAGATGCGCGAGGCCTTCGTCACCGCCGGCACGCCCGATCGCCAAGCGAAGATGCGCGTGAACCAGGTCTGGCAATGGGTCTACCATTGGGGCGTGCGCGACTTCACCCAGATGACCAACCTCGCCAAGGACTACCGCGCGCTCCTGGCCCGGCACTTCGTGGTGGAGATCCCCGAGATCGTGTCCAGGCAGGTCTCGTCGGATGGCACCCGCAAGTACCTCGTGCGCATCGCGGGCGGTCACGAAGTGGAAACGGTCTATATCCCGGAAGAGGATCGGGGCACGCTCTGCGTGTCGTCCCAGGTGGGCTGCACGCTGACCTGCTCGTTCTGCCATACGGGCACGCAGAAGCTGGTGCGGAATCTCACCGCCGGAGAGATCGTGGGTCAGATCCTGCTGGCCCGCGACGACCTGGGCGAATGGCCGGTGCCCGGCGCGCCCAAGGACGAGACGCGGCTTCTGTCAAACATCGTGCTGATGGGCATGGGCGAGCCGCTCTACAACTTCGACTCCGTGCGCGACGCGATGCGGATCGCCATGGACGGCGAGGGGATCGCCCTGTCGCGGCGGCGGATCACGCTGTCGACGAGCGGAGTGGTGCCCGAGATCGCGCGGACCGCGACCGAGATCGGCTGCAACCTTGCCGTGTCGTTCCACGCGACGACCGACGAGGTGCGCGACGTGCTCGTGCCCATCAACAAGAAGTGGAACATCGCGACGCTGCTCGATGCGCTGCGGGAGTATCCGAACCTGTCGAACTCGGAGCGGATCACCTTCGAGTACGTGATGCTGGACGGGGTGAACGACACGGACGAGGACGCGCGGCGGCTGGTGAAGCTGATCGAGGGCATCCCGGCCAAGATCAACCTGATCCCCTTCAACGAATGGCCCGGCGCGCCCTACAGGCGCAGCTCGAACAACCGCATCCGGACCTTTGCGGACATCATCTACAAGGCGGGCTATGCCTCGCCCATCCGCACGCCGCGCGGCGAGGACATCATGGCGGCCTGCGGGCAGCTCAAGTCCGCGACCGAGCGGGCGCGCAAGTCCCGCGCCCAGATCGCCGCCGAGGCGGGGGTCACGCAGGCCTGAGGGCTGGCATGGCGACCCTCCCTTCGATAGAAGCAATTCGATCAGGGGAGGGACGGCCATGCAGATCACGCTCAACAAGATCGCCTTCGACGTGAAGCCGGTGGGCGCGCCGCTGCGGGGGGCGCTGCTCGCGGACCCGGCCATCAAGCGGGCCGCGCTGCGCCCGGTCTGGAGCTGGGACAAGGCCGCGCAGAAGGGCACCTACGCCGTCGACCCCCTGCCCGACCAGTCGCTGGCCATGCCCATGGGCGTGAGCGTCTTCGTGGCCAAGCCCGGCCTGAACGGCGTGGGGCCCCAGAAGGCCGACGGGCCCACGCAGAAGATGGGCGAGCGCATCCTCGAAGCCGTGGGGGCCAAGACCTTCGGGCAGGTGATGCAGGCCGTGGCCCGCGTCACGGGCGTGCCCCGGCGCAAGATCCCCTTCGAGGCCTTCGCGCCGCTCAACGACAAGACCGACTACACGATCCTGCTCCAGAGCGACTTCTCGGTGCTGGAGCTGGCCAACGCCGGTCGCAACCTGTCGGCCTTCGTCTTCCTGCCGGGGATCGTCACCTTCGCCCATGTCACGCGGGAGCCGGTCGAGGGCGCCCTGCATCCGGGCTCGGTGCGGCCGGGCTACATCCTCCCGCCGGGCACGCAGGCCGCCATGACCATGCGCCGCATGGCCGTGGCCAAGCGCCTGATGGAGATGCAGGCCGAGCTGGGCGACCTGAAGCCCGCCGATCTCGCGATCGACGACCCCCGCCGGGCCACGGTCAGCCGGCTCGGGGCGGAGTGGAAGGTGCTCCAGCCGAAGCCCGCGCAGGCGGCCTGACCTCGATCCAGCGTCTTCGATGGCCCAGCCCTTCGGCTGGGCCGTTCGGCCTTAGCCGCGGTGCGCGGGCGGCCAGTCCGCCGTGTCGTGGTCGGGATGCTGCCGGTTGGTGGCGGCGATCCGGGGGATGTAGCCCCGCTCGTCGTCCGCATCGGTCGGCGAGCCCGGCAGGTCGGGCAGATGCCCGAACCAGGGCAGGCGGCTTTCGGTCCCGTACTGGACGACGGGAGGCACGAGGTCCGGGCGGTCCAGCGCGCCGGCCATGACACCCAACCCGTCGTCCTCGGGGTAGTCGAAGATCAGGGGCGTGCCGCAGTCCCGGCAGAAACCCCGGCGCGCGAGGGCGGAGCTGGCGAACCAGGCGATCGCGCCGCGGGTGACGCGGAAGGCGGCCTTGGGCACCGGGCAGATCGTGGCGAAGGGCCCGCCCACCGCCTTTTGGCACATCCGGCAGTGGCAGACGTGGACGTTCTCGGGCCGGGCGTCGAGGGCGAAGCGGATGGCGCCGCATTAGCAGCCGCCGGTCATCGCGTCGGGTCGGTCGTCGCTCATGAGGGCCTCCCGCAGGGTCGGGCCGGGGACGCGGCGTCCCCGGCCCCAAGAGTCAGGCGAGGAGAGCCTGCGCCTCCTCGGCCGAGAGCGCGGCGGGGCGCTCGCAGGTCGTGGTCATGTCCACGAAGCGCCGCTCCTCGCCGGAGCGCAGGATACCGGTCATCACGTCGACCACATGGACCGCGAGGTCGATGTCGCAGCGGTGCTTGCGCCCTTCCTCGATGGCCTGGACCATGTCCGCGAGGCCCGCGCCGCGCCAGTTGGCGAGCGTGCGGCCATCGCCGGTGGTGAAGTTGGCCTGTGCGAACGGGTGATCGGTCGCGGGCAGCGCCTCGATGTCGCCCTCGCCGCCCAGTTCCACCGTGCCGCCGAAGAAGTTCGGGTCAGGCACGAAGAGTGAGGCCGTCTCGCCGTAAAGCTCCATGTTGGCGTGGCGGTTCTTCCAGACATCCCAGGAGGCGCCCAGCGTCACCGTTGCGCCGTTCCGGAACTCCAGGATCGCGTGGATGTCGGTGGGCGTCGTGACCTGCAGCACCTCGCCGTTCCGGGGGCCGTTCTGGATGGTGCGGGTCGGCAGGCCCGCCTTGGCCATGGCCGTCACGGACTTCACCGGTCCGATGAGCTGGACGAGGTTGGTGATGTAGTAGGGCCCCATGTCCAGGATCGGCCCACCGCCGGGCGCGAAGAAGAAGTCGGGGTTCGGGTGCCACCTCTCCATGCCATGGCCCATGACATGGGCGGTGCCGCCCAGGATGCGGCCCGTGCGGCCGTCGTCGATGGCCGCCCGCGCCTGCTGGTGGCTGCCCCCCAGGAAGGTGTCGGGCGCCGAGCCCACGCGGAGGTTGCGCGAGGCGGCGAGGTCGCGGAGTTGCTCGCCCTCGTCCAGAGACAGGACGAGCGGCTTTTCCGAGTACGCGTGCTTGCCGGCTTCGAGGATCTGGCGCGACACCTCGTAGTGAACCGCCGGGACGGTGAGGTTCACGATCACGTCGATGTCCGAGGCCGCGAGCAGATCCTCGACCGTGTCGGCGCGCACGCCGAACTCGGAGGCGCGGGACCGCGCGTTCTCCATGTTGATGTCGGCCACGGCCCTCAGGTCGAGGGCTTTGAACGAGGGAGCGAGCTTGAGATAGGCCGCGGAGATGTTGCCGCAGCCGATGATGCCGACGCCGAGCTTTGCCATGTTGTCGTTCCTTACCAGGCCTTGACCGCTTCGAGCGAGCGGCGCGCGAAGCGCGCGTGGTCCGAGGGGTTGTCGTGCTCGATGACGAAGTGGTCGATGCCCTGCGCATCGAGTTCCTGCCTGATCGCGGCCCAGTTCTGGGTGCCGGTGCCCACGTCGGCCCAGCCGTCCTCGTCCGCGTTCTGGCCTTCGGGCGCAATGTCCTTGACGTGGACGGCGCGGACGCGGCCCGAGAAGCGGCGCAGCGTCTCGACGGGGTCGAGGCCCGCGCGCGTGACCCAGCCCAGGTCGAGCTCGAGGTCGAGCCCGGCCTCGACGATCAGGTCCATGGGCGTGGCGCCGCCCAGGTCGGCGAAGTCCCAGTCGTGGTTGTGCCAGCCGACGACGAACCCTTCGTCGCGGATCGGCGCGACCGCCGTGGCCAGCCGCCGTGCGAAGGCGCGCCAGCTTTCGAGGTCGGTGCCGCGCAGATCGGGCGCGACCCAGGGCACGAAGACCTTCTGGACGCCCAGGGTCCGGGCGACCTCCAGCGTGCGGCTGGGGTCGCCCTCGACCATGTCGAGCCCGAAATGGCCCGAGGGCATCGTGAGGCCATTGCCATCCAGCCCTGCCTTGAGCGCGCCGAGGTCGCCGTAAAGGCCGCCATAGCCTTCGACGGCAGTGTAGCCGGCTTGGGACAGCATGGAGAGCGTGTCCTCGATCGGCGGGAAGTTGCGCGAGCAGTAGAGCTGGTAGGCAATCGTGGTCATGATGTCCTCTGGTCCGTTCGGGCGGCGGTCGCCCCTTGGAGATGGCGAAGGGTGAAGCGCGGCTCGCGCCCATCCTCCTCCGGCGTGAAGGTCAGGCGCGAGGTGACGCCGGGGCCGATATGGACCGCGTTGCGGTCCCAGCGGCCGGGGCGGTCGGCCTCGGCGGTGACGAAGAAGGCCATGGCGCGCGAGGTGACGGCGAGGGTCCAGCGGTTGCCGTCCCGCTCCACCTTGTGCTGGAGCCCGGGCTCGGGGAGGTCGTAGGCCTTCCAGGGCCGGGGCGCGAAGATGTCGCCCGCCTTGGAGCCATCCGAGGCTTCCCAGCCGAAGGTCAGCACCTCTCCCTCGCCCAGCGCGTCGGAGGGAACGAGGAACAGGCGCTCGGATGTCTCGCCCACCGTCCCCTGCCCCCGCCCGATCTCGCGCGCGGCGCCGCTCATCTGCGTGGCGTAGGCGGTCACGGTCAGGCGCACGGGGTCGGGACGGTCGTTGACGCCCACGAGCGCGATGCCCTCCGGGCCCGGCACGGCGCTGACGGTGACAGGAGCGAAGAAGCTCCGCGCCATGTGGTGCAGGACCTTCCAGCCGCCGCCGTGGTCGAGCGAGGACCAGGAGCAGACCGGCCAGGTGTCGTTGAGCTGCCAGTAGAGCGCGCCCTGGCAATGGGGTTTCTTGGCGCGCCAGTCGGTGACCGCCGTCTTGATCGCGATGCCCTGCTGGAGTTGGCTGAGCCAGACGAAGTCCTCGAACCGTTCGGGCCAGCGGAAGTAGCGGAACATCGTCGCCGCGATCCGTGGGTTGCCCCCCGGGCCCCCATCCGGCGAGTTGTTGCGCTGGTGGGATTCGAGCACCGGCGAGGCGATGTTCCAGTCCTCGGGCCCGGCGAAGCGGCGGATCACGTCCATGGACGGATAGGACTGGAAGCCGAACTCGGAGCAGAAGCGCGGGGCCACGTCGCGGTAGTGCTCGAAGGGCTTGCCCTCGTGCCACACGCTCCAGAAGTGCATGTCGCCCGAGCCGTCCTCGTGCCAGGCGTCGCGGAAGTTGAGGTAGCCCGGCGAGGGCGAGGAGGGCCACCAGTTGGCGGTGGGGTCCGTGGCCTTGAGCGCCGTCTCGATGGTGCGGTTCAGGCGGTCGTAGCTGACGAGGTAGCGGTCGCGGTCCTTGCGCGACTCCTCGAACCAGTTCAGCGCGCCGATGAGTTCATTGTCGCCGCACCAGAGCGCGAGGGAGGCATGGTGGTGGATGCGGGCGACGTTCTCGCGCACCTCGGCCTCGACCTCGGCCAGGAAGTCGGGCGTGGAGGGATAGAGATTGCAGGAGAACATGAAGTCCTGCCAGACCATCAGGCCCAGCTCGTCGCAGGCGTCGTAGAAGCTGTCGGGCTCGTAGCGCCCGCCGCCCCAGACGCGGATCATGTTCATGTTGGCGTCGACGGCGGACTGCAGGAGGTCGCGCGTGGCCTTTTCGGTGATCCGCCCGGCGAGCGCGTCGGTGGGAATCCAGTTGGCGCCCTTGGCGAAGACGGGGCGGCCGTTGACGCGGAAGCCGAAGCTCAGGCCTGCGGCGTCGGGCTCGGTGACGAGCTCGATCCGGCGCAGGCCGATGCGACGGCGCGCGACGTCGCCGCCGATCTGCACCTCGAGATCGTAGAGCGTCTGCGGCCCCATGCCCGCGGGCCACCAGAAGGAGGGATTCTCCACGTCGAAGATGACGGCCACGCCGCCGTCCTCGAGGAGGCCCTCGGCGGTCTGGCCGGCGAAGGTGATGCGGAAGGGCGTCCCGTCGGCGTTCTCGGCCCAGGCGGTGACCGTCACGGCGACGCGTCCCCCCTCGTGCTCCTGCGCGACGGCGACCCGCTCGATGCGCGGGGCCTCGGCGCGTTCGAGCCAGATGCCGCCGGTGATCCCGAAGGGGCAGAGCGCGATGTTCCAGTCCCAGCCCCAGTCGCAGGCCACCTTGCGCAGCATGTTGCCGTGCGGGATCGGGTTGTTCTGGTGGATGTAGGGCACCGGGAAGGGCTGGGCGGCCGCGCGGGCGGCGGCCTCCTTCGGGGCGGAGTGGAAGGTGACGGTGATCTCGTTGCGCCCCCGCTGGGCAACCTCGGTCAGGTCCACGCGCCAGGTGCGGAAGGCGTTGGCCGCGTGCAGGACCTCCACGCCGTTCACCCGCACGGTCGCCACAGTGTCGAGCCCCTCGACGGCCAGGACGACGCCGGGCTCGGCGAGGTCGACCACGCGCCGGATCGTCCATTCCCGTTCGGCGATCCAGCGGAGGCGAAGCTCGTTGCGGCCCCAGTAGGGCTCGGCGATCAGGCGCGCCTCGTGCAATGCGGTGATCCCGTCGCCGGGCACGCGCATGGGGCAGGAGTACTCTCCGGTGTCGTCGGTGAGCGACCAGGACCCGCACAGGTCCTGGATCGCCGAAGGGGGAATGGTCACAGCCGCTCTTCCGTCTTGGCGTCGAACATCGAAGCCTTGGAAGGGTCGATGCCGATGGTCAAGCGGTCGCCCCGGACGACCCGTGCCTGGCCGTCCATTCGGATGCGGAAGGGTTTTCCGGCCACTTGCGCCCAGACCAGGGTGTCGGCCCCCATGGGCTCCACGAGATCGACCGTGACCTCGCCCTTGATCGGGGCGGCGTTCACCAGGGCCCCGGTCGCGACGTGCTCGGGCCGGATGCCGAGGATGGCGGGGCGGTCGGCCACCTGGGGCGCGCCGAGCTGGTAGCCCGCCATGTCGATCTGGAAGCCTTCAGCTCGGAAGGTGCCGCGCTCGTAGTGGCCGTCGAGGAAGTTCATGGACGGGCTGCCGATGAAGTCGGCCACGTACTTGCTCTGGGGGCGGTTGTAGATCTCGTCCGGGGTGCCGAGCTGCATGACCTTGCCGCTGCGCATGATGGCGATGCGATCGGCGAGCGTCATCGCCTCCACCTGATCGTGGGTCACGTAGATCATGGTGTTGTCGAGGTCCTGGTGGAGGCGCTTGATCTCCACCCTGAGGTCGGCGCGCAGCTTGGCGTCGAGGTTCGACAGCGGCTCGTCGAAGAGGAACACGTCCACGTCGCGCACGAGCGCCCGTCCGATGGCCACCCGCTGGCGCTGCCCGCCCGAGAGCGCGGCGGGCTTGCGGTCGAGGAGCGGCTCGATCTGCAGGATCCTGGCGGCCTTGGCGACGCGGGCTTCGATCTCGGCCTGCGCCATGCGGGCGTTCTTCAGCCCGAAGCTCAGGTTCCCCCGCACGGTCATCTGCGGATAGAGCGCGTAGGACTGGAACACCATGCCGATGCCGCGCTCGGAAGGCTCCAGCCAGGTGACGTTCCGACCCTTTATGAAGATCTGCCCGTCGGTGGGCTCCAGGAGCCCGGCGATGCAGTTGAGGAGCGTGGACTTCCCGCAGCCGGAGGAGCCCAGGAGCACCAGGAACTCGCCGTCGTGGATGTCGAGGTTGAGGTCCCTGAGGACCGTGATGGCGCCGTAGGTGAGCGTCAGGTCGCGGATGCGGACCGAGTGGTTGGGAACGAGCATGGATCAGCCTTTCACGGCGCCCGCGGCGATGCCGCGCACGAAGAGCTTGCCGGATGCGAAGTAGACGATCAGGGGGACGAGGCCGGTGAGCAGCGTCGCCGCCATGTTGACGTTGTATTCCTTCACGCCCTGGACCGAGTTGACGATGTTGTTGAGCTGCACCGTCATCGGGTAGTTCTCGGGCCGGGTGTAGACGACGCCGAACAGGAAGTCGTTCCAGATGCCCGTGACCTGGATGATCATCGACACCACGAAGATCGGCAGCGACATCGGCAGCATGATCTGGAGGAAGATCCGCCAGAAACCCGCCCCGTCGACGCGCGCGGCCTTGAACAGTTCCTCGGGCATCGCGGCGAAGTAGTTGCGGAACAGGAGCACGTTGATGGGCATCCCGAAGATGGTGTGCACCAGCACGAGGCCCCAGAGGGAGCCGTAGAGGCCCAGTTCCCGCAGCAGGATCACGATCGGGTAGAGCATCACCTGGTAGGGGATGAAGGCGCCGATCAGCAGGATGGCGAAGAAGGTCTCGCTGCCCTTGAAGCGCCAGCGCGCGAGCGCATAGCCCGACACCGAGGCCACGGCGATGGAGACGATCACCGAGGGCACCAGGATGCGGACCGAGTTCCAGAAGCCGCGCGACAGGCCCTCGCAGTTGAGGCCGGTGCAGGCCTCGGCCCAGGCCTTGACCCAGGGCTGGAAGGTCACCTCCATCGGCGGGGCGAAGATGTTGCCCATGCGGATCTCGGGCATGCCCTTGAGCGAGGTCATCACCATGACCCAGAGGGGCAGCAGGTAGTACACCGAGACGAGGATCAGCGTGCCATAGAGGAAGATGTTGGCGCGGGAGAAGGCGCGGCGCGGGCGGCGGCCGCGCGGGCCGGTCATGTCGCCCACGCTGCCGGTGCGTTCGTGGACCGGGTCGAGGGCGGCCAGTGTGTTCAGGCTTGCGGGATCAGCCACGCTTCTTGCCTCCGAACTCGAGATAGGCCCAGGGGATCAGGATGATGATGACGCTGAGCAGCATCATGGTCGAGGCGGCGAAGCCCTGCCCAAGGTTCTGCGCGGCGAACATGGAGTCCATGACGTACTTCGCGGGCACCTCGGAGGAGCCGCCGGGACCGCCGCCGGTCTGCGCGATCACGAGGTCGTAGACCTTCACGATGCCCGAGGCGATCAGCACCAGCGAGGTCACGAAGACCGGCCGCATCATCGGGATGATGACATGGGTGTAGGTCTTCCAGGTCGGGATGCCGTCAATCTTGGCGGCCTTCCAGATTTCCTCGTCCACGCCGCGCAGGCCGGCGAGCATGATGCACATGATGAGGCCGGTGCCCTGCCAGAGAGCGGCGATCAGGATGCCGTAGATCACGATGTCCGCGTCGTAGAGCGGGTCGAAGGTGAAGCTCTGCCAGCCCCAGGAGCGCACGACCGACTGCAGGCCCAGCTCGGGATTCAGGATCCATTGCCAGACGAGGCCCGTCACCACGAAGGACAGCGCGAAGGGGTAGAGGATGATGGTGCGGATCACGTCCTCGCCGCGGATCTTGCGGTCGAGCAGGGCTGCCAGGACGAAGCCGATGGCCAGGGTGAAGATCATCGACAGGATGCCGAAGATCGCGAGGTTCTCGATCGACACGTACCAGCGGGGCGTGGACCAGAGCCGCTCGTATTGCGAGAGCCCGTCCCATTCGAGCTTGGGCAGCAGGCGCGAGTTCGTGAAGGAATGCACCACGGTCCAGACCGTGCAGCCGACGAAGATGACGACCGCGACCAGGACCATGGGGAGCGAGGCGATCTTGGCGCTCAGGTTGCGGAACAGGCGCATCGGGCGGCGGGCGGGGGCGGCCCGCGATTCGGCGATGGCGGACGCCTCGTGCGTGGTGGCCATTGGGAAGTCCTCCCTGAGGGGGGCCGGGGCGCGCGACGGATGGCGCGCCCCGGCCGGACGGTCCGTCAGTCGGCGTTGGCGATGATGTCGGAGAAGCGCTGCTGCGCGTCGGCCGCGCTCATGTCGGTCGAGGCCCAGAACTCGGTCATGAGGTCGTTGATCTGCTGCGCGGTGTCGGGCGACAGGAGCTGCTCGGTCGCCGGGACGATGTTTCCGGCGGCCAGGATGTCCAGGCCCTTGCGGGTGCAGTCGTTGACGTCCTCGAGGTTCACGTCCCCGCGCACCGGGAGCGAGCCCTTGGCGGCGTTGAAGCTCACCTGCACCTCGGGCGAGATCAGGAGCTGGGCCAGATCCTTCTGCGCCTGGGTGACCTCGGGGTCGTCCTGGGCGGGGAAGTAGAAGGCGTCGCCGCCCGTGGAGATCACCTCGGTCACACCCAGGCCGGGAAGGCAGGTGTAGTCGGTGCCCGCGACCTCGCCCGCGAGGGCGAACTCGCCCTGGGCCCAGTCACCCATGATCTGCGCGCCGGCCTGGTCCGTGATGACGAGGTTGGTGGCCTGGTTCCAGTCCTGCACGTTCGAGCCCTGCGCGAACTCCCGCGCTTGGGCGGCCGCCTCGAAGACGGAGGTGAACTCGGGGCCCATGACGGCCTCGGCGTCTTTGTCGCGGTAGACCTTGAGCCAGGCCTCCTCGCCGGCGAGCGCGACCGCCATCACCTGGAAGGCGCCGCCCGACTGCCAGGGCTGTCCGCCCAGCGCGAGCGGGATCTTGCCGGCGGCGCGAAGCTCGTCGGCGGTGTCCACGAATTCCTGCCAGTTGGTCGGCACGGCCAGGCCCGCGTCCTCATAGGCCTTGTTCGACAGCCACATCCACTGCCAGGAGTGGATGTTGACCGGCACGCAGTAGATGCGGCCCTCGTAGGTGCAGGCGTCCAGGAGGTCCGACGGATTGACGAGGTCCTTCCAGCCGTTGGCCTCGGCCACGTCGGTGAGGTCGAGCAGGAGGCCGGCTTCGATCAGCTCCTCGGCTTGGCGGCCATGGTTGAACTGGAACGCGTCCATCGGGTCGCCGCCCAGGATGCGCGAGATCATGATCGGGCGGGCCGTATCGCCGCCTCCGGCGATGGCGCCGTCCACCCAGGTGTGGGTGCCGGTCGCGTTCAGCGCCTCGGCGAACTTGGCGACAGCGTTGGCTTCGCCGCCGGAGGTCCACCAATGGGTCACCTCGAGGTCGACGGCATGGGCGGCCGTGGCGGCGCAGAGGGCCGTGGCCCCCAGCAAGCTGGTGGTCAGTTTCACGATTTTCTCCTCCCGTGCGGAAACCGTCTCGTTTCCTATAACGATTTAGGAGTAGAACGAATCAAACGCGGCTGACAAGCGGGATTCGCGCGCCGCCTCTGGGAGGAGAGAAAACGTGAGCGACACGGCGGCCGAAGGGCCCCTGCCCTCCGCTGGCGGACACCGGGGAGAGACCCCGACGCTCAAGACCATCGCGCGGATGACGGGCCTTGCCGTGGCGACCGTGTCGCGGGCGCTGGCCGACGCCCCGGACCTGCGGGCGGACACCAAGGCGCTGGTGCGCAAGGTGGCGGACGAGCTGGGCTATGTCCCCAACCGCGCCGGGTTGCGGCTGCGCACCGGGCGCACGCAGGTGATCGCGCTCGCCATGTCGCCCGAGCACGACATGATGAACAACACGGCGCGGCTGATCTCCTCCCTGGCCGGGACGCTGCGCGAGACGCCCTACCACCTCAACGTCAGCTACTTCTTTCCGGGCGAGGACCTGCTGAAGCCGATCCGGCACATCGTGGAGACGGGGCTGGCCGATGCGGTGATCTTCAACCAGACCCTGCCCGACGATCCCCGCGTGGCCTGGCTCATGGAGCGGCGCTTTCCCTTCGCGACGCATGGACGGACCCGATGGGCCGACCGGCACGCCTGGGCGGATTTCGACAACCTGGCCTTCGGGGCCATCGCGGTGCGCCGGCTCGCGCGGGCGGGGCGGCGGCGGATCGCGGTGATCGCGCCTCCGCTCGACCAGAACTACGCCCAGGACATCGTGGCGGGCGCGACCCTCGCCGCCGCCGAGGCGGGCGTCGAGGTGCGCATCCTGCCCCAGCTCACCAGCGATGCCGCCTCGGCCGTGGTGCAGGAGCGCATGGCGCAGGTGCTGCCCGAGGGGGTCGACGGCGTGATCTGCGCTTCGACCAACTCGGCCATGGCCACTGTGGCGGCGCTCGAGTCGCTCGGGCTGCGGCTCGGGCGCGAGATCGATCTCGTGGCCAAGGAGGCCATCCCCTTCCTTTCCCTGTTCCGTCGCGAGATCATCGCGATCCGGGAGGATGTGGGACGGGCGGGCGCGGTGCTGGCGCGCGCGGCGATGCGCGCGATCCGCGAGCCGGGGGCACCGCCGCTCCAGGACCTCGAGACTCCCCAGGACGACGACCAGTGAAAGGACCGACATGACCAGCCAGATCAAGGGCCCGGCGATCTTCCTCGCGCAGTTCGCGGGCGACGCGGCGCCGTTCAACTCGCTGAAGGACATCGCCGGATGGGCGGCGTCCCTGGGCTACAAGGGCGTGCAGATCCCGACCTTCGACGCCCGGCTCTTCGACCTCGACCGCGCGGCCGAGAGCCAGGACTACTGCGACGAGGTGAAGGGCATCTGCGCCGACGCCGGCGTGGAGATCACCGAGCTGTCCACGCACCTCCAGGGGCAGCTCGTGGCGGTGAACCCGGCCTACGACCTCGCCTTCGACGCCTTCGCGCCGGCGCGGCTGCACCGGAACCCGCAGGGGCGGCAGGAATGGGCGGTCGATCAGGTCAAGAAGGGCGCGATCGCCTCGCGCAAGCTGGGGCTCGACCGGCACGTGGGCTTCTCGGGCTCGCTCGCCTTCCCCTATCTCTATCCCTGGCCGCAGCGGCCCGAGGGACTGATCGAGGAAGCCTTCGCCGAGCTGGGGCGCCGGTGGCGGCCGATCCTCGACGTCTATGCCGAGAACGGCGTGTCCTACGGCTACGAGATCCATCCGGGCGAGGACATCTTCGACGGCGCGACCTTCGAGATGTTCCTGGACGCCGTGGGCGGGCACGTCGCGGCGACGATCAACTACGACCCGTCGCACTTCCTGCTCCAGCAGCTCGACTACCTCGCCTTCATCGACATCTACCACGAGCGGATCACGTCCTTCCACGTCAAGGACGCCGAGTTCAACCCGGACGGGCGGCAGGGCGTCTATTCGGGCTACCAGTCCTGGATCAACCGCGCGGGGCGGTTCCGCAGCTTGGGCGACGGGCAGGTGGACTTCAGCGGCATTTTCTCCAAGCTCACGCAGCACGGCTTCGATGGCTGGGCGGTGCTGGAATGGGAATGCGCGATCAAGTCGCCTGAGCAAGGGGCGGCCGAGGGCGCGCCCTTCATCGCGTCTCATCTGATCGAGCGGGCCGCGAAGGCCTTCGACGATTTCGCGGGCGGGGAGCGCGACGAAGCCGCCATCAAGGCGATGCTGGGGCTTTGAGGATCACGGGACAGGAGGACGCATCATGGCGCAACGACGCCTGAGACTGGGCATGGTGGGCGGAGGCCGGGGGGCCTTCATCGGGGCGGTGCACCGGATCGCCAGCCGCATCGACGACCGCTGGGAGCTGGTGGCGGGGGCGCTGTCCTCGGACCCCGAGCGGGCGCGGGCCTCGGCCGAGGACCTGAACATCGCGCCCGACCGGGCCTATTCGGACTTCCGCGAGATGGCGCGGGCCGAGGCGGCGCGGGCGGACGGCATCGACGCGGTGTCCATCGTGACCCCGAACCACATGCACGCCGAGCCGGCCATCGCCTTCCTTGAAGCCGGCATCCACGTCATCTGCGACAAGCCGCTGGCGGCGACGCCCGAGCAGGCGCGGCGGATCGCCGAGGCGGTGAATGGGGCCAAGGCCCGGTTCATCCTGACCCACAACTACACGGGCTACCCGCTCATCCGGCAGGCGCGCGAGATGATCGAGCGGGGCGAGCTGGGCGAGATCCGGCTGGTGCAGGCCGAGTACGCGCAGGACTGGCTGACCGAGTCGGTGGAGAAGGGCGACAACAAGCAGGCCGCTTGGCGCACCAACCCCGAGATGGCGGGCGCGGGCGCGCTGGGGGACATCGGCACCCACGCCTTCAACCTCCTGTCCTTCGTCACGGGGCTGAGGTGCGAATCGCTGCTGGCCGATCTCCAGAGCTTTGGCGCGGGGCGGCAGGTGGACGACAACGGCCATGTGCTGCTGCGCTTCGGCGGCGGCGCGCGAGGGATGCTCTGGGCCAGCCAGGTGGCGCCGGGCAACGAGAACGGGCTGCGGCTGCGGGTCTACGGCACCAAGGCCGGGATCGAGTGGCACCAGGAGAACCCGAACGTCATGACCTTCGCGCCGCTCGGAGAGCCCAAGCGGATCGTCACGCGGGGCGGCGCGGGGCTGGGCGGCGGCGCGGGGCGCTGGACGCGCATCCCGCCGGGGCACCCCGAGGGCTATCTCGAAGGCTTCGCCACCATCTACACCGACGCGGCCGACCTGATCGGAGGCGTCGGGGACGGCGCGCTGCTCCCGAACATCGATTCGGGGCTCGAAGGGATGTGGTTCATCGAGGCCTGCCAGCGGTCGTCGGGCGCGGGCGGCACCTGGGTCGCCCGCTGACCCTTTCGGGGGCCGGGTTCGTCCCGGCCCTCAGCTTCCGTCCCCCGGCTGGTCGGGCATCCCCGGCCGGGGGGCGTCGGCCGTCCGGCCGGGGATCTGGTCGCGCTTGCGGCCGCGCCCGGACCAGGTCCGCATCGCCTCCATCGCCTCGTCGGCGGTCTCGACGTAGCGGAAGAGGTCGAGATCCTCGGCGGCGATCGTGCCCGCCTCGGCCAGCGCCTGCCAGTCGATGATCCGTTCCCAGAAGTCCTTGCCGAAGAGCAGGAAGGGCACCTTGGCCATGCGGCCGGTCTGGATCAGGGTCAGGGCCTCGAACATTTCGTCGAGCGTGCCGAAGCCGCCGGGAAAGACACAGACCGCCTCGGCCCGCATCAGGAAGTGCATCTTCCGGATGGCGAAGTAGTGGAAGTTGAAGCACAGGTCCGGCGTCACGTAGGCGTTGGGGGCCTGCTCGTGCGGGAGCACGATGTTGAGCCCGACGCTGCGCCCGCCCGCGTCCTGCGCGCCGCGGTTGCCCGCCTCCATCACGCCGGGGCCGCCCCCGGTGGCGATCACGGCGCGCCGGCCCCGGCTTTCGAACAGCGAAGCTTCGGTGACGAGATAGGCGAAGCGGCGCGCTTCCTCGTAGTACTTCGACAGCGCGGCGAGCGTGGGGGTGCGCGCCTGCCCCGCATGGGCCGCGTCGGGGATGCGCGCCCCGCCGAAGAGCACCACGGTCGTCTCGACTCCCGCCTCGTCGAGCATGAGCTGGGGCTTGAGAAGCTCCAGTTGCAGGCGGACGGGGCGCAACTCCTCGCGCAGGAGGAAGTCCTCGTCGGCGAAGGCCAGGCGGTAGGAGGGCGCCTGCGTCTGGGGCGTGACCGGAATCTGGGCCACGGTCTCCCGGTCCTCGACGCTGTCGCGCATGGGGTGGCGGAGCGCCGGCTCGGCGGTCAGCGGGGCGTCGGGGCCGGGAAGGGCGTCGTCGTTCATGGGGGGCGTCCTGTGGTGGTCCCGAGGGAGATGGCACGGATCGGCGGAAAACCAAACCTGCCGCGGCCTCCCGCCCCGATTGCGCGGCCCCGGGCGCGGCCCTATGAGGCCCGCAACGTCAACGCCGGAGATCGCCCCATGTCCCACGCCGCCCTGGAAGCCGCCATCGAAGCCGCCTGGGAGGACCGCGCCTCCCTGACCCCGCAGACGCGGGGCGAGGCGCGCGACGCCGTGGAGGCGACGCTCGATGCCCTGGACGGCGGCACGCTGCGGGTGGCCGAACGGGGCGCGGACGGGCAGTGGACCGTCAACCAGTGGGCCAAGAAGGCGGTGCTGCTGGGCTTCCGGCTCAACGACATGGAGCCCATGGAGGGAGGCCCGCAGGGGTCGAGCTGGTGGGACAAGGTCGACACCAAGTTCAAGGGATGGGGCGAGAACCGCTGGCGCGAGGCGGGCTTCCGCGCAGTGCCGGGCGCGATCGTCCGGCGGTCGGCCTTCATCGGGAAGAACGCCATCCTGATGCCGTCCTTCGTGAACCTGGGCGCCCATGTGGGCGAAGGGACGATGGTGGACACCTGGGCGACCGTGGGCTCCTGCGCGCAGATCGGGGCCAACGTGCACCTATCGGGCGGCGTGGGCATCGGCGGCGTGCTGGAGCCCATGCAGGCGGGGCCGACGATCATCGAGGACAACTGCTTCATCGGCGCCCGGTCCGAGGTGGTCGAGGGCTGCATCGTGCGCGAGGGGTCCGTCCTCGGCATGGGCGTGTTCATCGGCAGGTCCACCAAGATCGTGGACCGCGCGACGGGCGAGGTGATGTACGGCGAGGTGCCGCCCTATTCCGTCGTGGTGGCCGGGTCGATGCCGTCCTCGAACGGCATCCACCTTTATTGCGCGGTGATCGTGAAGCGGGTGGACGCGCAGACGCGCGCCAAGACCGGGATCAACGAGCTGCTGCGGGACTGAGCCCCCGTCAGGCCGCCAGCACCTGGGCCATGATCTGGCCCAGGTCGCGCTCCTGGAAGGGCTTCTGCAGGATGGGCTGGGCGGCGAAGCCTTCGGGCAGGCCGCCCGCGCCGTAGCCGGTCGCGAAGGCGAAGGGGATGCCGCGGCGGCGCAGCTCCTCGGCCACGGGGGTCGTGATCTCGCCGGCGAGGTTCACGTCGAGGAGCGCGGCGTCCACGTCCTCGGCCCCCAGGAGATCCAGCGCCTTGCCGACGCGCCCGGCGGGGCCTACGACGGTCGCCCCCATGTCGGTCAGGATGTCCTCGATCAGCATGGCGACGATCACCTCGTCCTCCACCACCAGGATGCGCTTGCCCTGCAAGCCACCGGTGGTCCCCTCGTCCGTCATTCCCTGTTCTCCATCGTCGCAAGCCTGTCCGGGGATCGGACCGGCGGCGGCCGCAGCGTCGCGGCGCCTTGGCCCGAGGGCCCCGCTGCTCGTTCCGTCATGTCCCCGCCCGGTTGTCCCGTCCCCACCAGGACGCCACCTAGGGCATGGGAGCGCCACGGCAAATCCGTTCTACCGCCGGCCGATGCGCGGCTCGGTCCCCGCGAGCAGGCGGGTGATGTTGGCGCAGTGGCGGATCAGGATCAGGAGCGCGAGGCCCAGCGCCAGCGCCGCCATTTCGGGCCGGCCGAGGAGCACGGCCCAGAGCGGCGACAGCACGGCGGCGACCAGGGCCGCGAGCGAGGAGATGCGAAGCGCGGCGGCGGTGGCGAGCCAGGTCAGGCAGGCGGCGATGCCCACCGGCCAGGCGGCGGCGAGAAGAAGGCCCAGGAAGGTCGCCACGCCCTTGCCGCCCCTGAAGCCCAGCCAGACCGGAAAGCAGTGGCCCAGGAAGGCCATGAAGCCCGCGACCTGCACCGCGTCCTCGGCCGCGAGCGCGCGGGCCAGAACCACGGCGAGCGCGCCCTTGCCGCCGTCGAGGAGGAGCGTGGCGGCGGCCGCGCCCTTGCTGCCCGTCCGCAGCACGTTGGTCGCCCCGATGTTGCCCGAGCCGATGGCGCGCACGTCGCCCAGGCCCAGGGCACGGGTGACGAGGACGCCGAAGGGGATCGAGCCCAGGAGGTAGCCGAAGGCGGCCCAAAGGAGCAGCACGGAACCGGGCGAGACGATCTCGGGCATTCAGAGGTCCTTGGGAAGGGGCCAGACGCGGCGGCCGGCGACCCAGGTGCCGCGGACGCGGCCCTGCAGGCGCGCGCCGTCGAAGGGGGTGTTCTTGCTCTTGGACTGCATGGTCCAGCGGTCGAGCACGAAGGGCGCGTGGAGGTCGAAAAGCACGAGGTCGGCGGGCGCGCCCTTCGCGAGACGGCCCGTAGGCAGGCCCAGGCGGCGGGACGGGTTCAGCGACAAGGCCCGGAAGAGTTGCGGGAGCGACAGGCGGCCGCCGTGGACGAGGCGGAGGCTCGCGGGCAGCAGGGTTTCGAGGCCCACGGCGCCGGCGGCGGCGGCCTCGAAGGGGAGGCGCTTGCTTTCCTCGTCCTGCGGCGTGTGCTGCGAGCAGAGGACGTCGATGAGGCCCGAGGCCAGGGCCTCGACGGCGGCCTCCCGGTCCTCCTCCTGCCGGAGGGGGGGCACGAGCTTGAAGAAGGTGCGGTAGTCGCCCACGTCGAAATCGTTGAGCGTGAGATGGTGGACCGAGACGCCCGCCGTCACGTCGAGGCCGCGATCCTTGGCCTGCGCGAGGGCGGGCAATGCGGCGGCGGTCGTGACCTGATCGGCGTGGAAGCGGGCGCAGGTCATCTCGACGAGCGAAAGGTCGCGCTGGAGGCCCAGACGCTCGGCCATCGGGCTCACGGCGGGAAGGCCGCGGAGCGAGGCGAACTTGCCGGAGGTCATCACCGCGCCGCGCGACAGGCCGGGGTCCTGGACATGGGTGACGACGAGGGCCTGGAGGCTGCGCGCGTAGGTCAGCGCGCGGGCGAGGACGCGCGTGTCCTCGGTCACGCGGTCGGCGTCGGTGAAGGCCACGGCGCCCGCGTCCTGAAGAAAGCCGATCTCGGTCATCTCGCGTCCCTCGCGGCCCTTGGTCAGGGCGGCCATGGGGAGGACGCGGACGGGGCTGTCTTGGCTCGCGCGGCGGGCGACGAATTCGAGGATCTCGGGCGTGTCGATCGCCGGATGGGTGTCGGGGCGGGTGACGATGGTGGTCACGCCCCCGGCGGCGGCGGCGAGCCCGGCGGTGCGGAAGGATTCCTTGTGGCGCTCGCCCGGTTCGGAGACCTTCACGCCCCAATCGACGAGGCCGGGGGCGAGATGGCGGCCCTGGGCGTCGATCACCTCAGCGAAGCGGTCGAGCGCTTCGGGCGCGGCGGGCAGGACGTCGGCGAGGACCCCGTCCCTGAGCACCAGAGCGCCGGGCGATTCGGTGCCGGCCTCGGGGTCGATCAGGACGGCGTTGTGGATCAGCGTGGTCATGCCGGTCGCCCCCTGCTGGCTGCCGCCGTCCCTGTAACCCTGCCGTGAGGGCGGCGGCAAGGGCGGGAACTCGGGACGGCATCAGAACATTAGGTGAACGATCACCGAAAGGACCGGACCGATGACGGACGCGAACACCAAGCAGCACCCCGAAGGCAATGCCGAGAAGGACCCCAAGGACTGGGTGACGGGCGACGAGCCGATGACGGGGGCGCAGGCGAGCTACCTCAGGACGCTCTGCGAGGAGACGGGCGAGAACTTCGACGAGGGGCTGAGCAAGGCGCAGGCTTCGGAGATGATCGACCGGCTGAAGGCCGAGTCGCCCCGGCTGAAGCACGATTGAGGACGATGGGGGGCTCTGCCCCCCGCGCTTGCGGCGTCTGCCGCTCGCAGGCGCTCGCGGCCTTCCTCGCGGACGACAGGCCCCGGGCTGTCGTCCGGGCGCTCGGAAGCCCCCGGGATTTTTGGGGCCGGGTAAAGGGCCGGAGCGTTTCCGCCGCGTCTGGGGGCACGGGGCGGACGGTCTCCGGCGCTGCGCCGGGGGTGCCAGTCCGGGCGCAGGGGGCGCGTCCACGACGCGCGGCGGCTGGCATGGCACCAGCGGACCCCGTCCCGGTCCTCAAGGAGCATGTCACCCGGCGGGCGGTTCTCATCGGCCCTGAAGGGCCGGGCACCGGGGGCGCGGGGCGGAGCCTGTGTTCCGGCACCCGTCGCAAGGAACAGGCTCTCAGGCGAGGGTTAACAGATCCTCACACCACCGAACGGTCCTCCCCCGCTTCGCGCAACACCCCGGCGGGGAGCAATGAGCCGGACGCAGGGTCATATCGGACGCGACAGGCGGACCGGTTTCAGGCAGGATGGCGGTACCTGCCGGGATTCCCGCCTGACCGAGGTGAGCCCATGACCCTGAGCCGCCGTGCCGTTCTTGCCTCGGGGGCGGGCCTGCTGGCCGCCCCGGCGCTCGCGCAGGACGGCTGCCAGTACGGCCTTCCCCCTGGACACGTGAAGGGGCCGCCGGTCTGGCGCGACCTCGACCAGGTCGAACTCGACGCGGCCTATCGCCAGGAGGTGTACCATCCCCTCCTTGATGAGACGAACGCGCGCATCGCGGCCCTCAGCTTCGAGCTGCGGCTCCGGCGCGGCTACCCCGAGCGGGCGACCTATGGCGAGCACCCCGACGAGGGGATGGACATCTACCGCGCCGCGGCCGGGCGTGCCCCGGTCTTCGTCTTCGTCCACGGCGGAACCTGGCGCTACGGCAATGCGGGCGAGTCCGGCTTCGAGGCGGAGATGTTCATGGACCGGGGCGCGCATTTCGTGGCCCTCGACTTCTCGGACGTGCGCGAGGCCAACAACGACCTGGGTGTCCTGGCCGACCAGGTGCGACGCGGCATCGCCTGGGTGGTGCGGAACGCGGGGAGCTTCGGCGGCGACCCCGGGCGGGTCTATATCGGCGGCCATTCCTCGGGCGGGCACCTCGCCGCCGTGGCGCTGACCACCGACTGGACCGCCTTCGGGCTGCCCCCGGACGCGGTGAAGGGCGGGCTCCTCATGAGCGGGATGTACGACCTGGAGCCCGTCCGGCTGTCCTACCGCAGCAACTACATCGCCTTCACCGACGCGATGGAGGAGGCGATGAGCCCGCAGCGGCATCTGGACCGGATCACCGCGCCGGTGGTGGTGAGCTACGGCACGCTGGAGACGCCGGAGTTCCAGCGGCAGGCCGAGGAGTTCGCCGCGGCGCTGGAGGCGGCGGGCAAGCCCGTCACGCTGGCCGTGGGGCGCGACTACTTCCACCAGGACATGTGGGAAACGCTGGGCAACCCTTACGGCGTCAACGGGCGGGCGGCGCTGGGGCTGATGGGGCTCTAGGCCTCGCCCAGGGCCGCGCGTCCCCGGGCCGCGCGGAGGTTCTGGGCGAGGAGGTCCATGGCGGCCATCCTCACGGCGACGCCCATCTCGACCTGGGTCTGGATGACGCTGCGGTTGATGTCGTCGGCGAGGGTGCCGTCGATCTCCACGCCGCGGTTCATGGGGCCGGGATGCATGACGATGGCGTCGGGGGCGGCGTGGGCGAGCTTTTCGGCGTCGAGCCCGTAGCGATGGAAGTATTCACGCTCCGAGGGGACGAAGCCGCCGTCCATCCGCTCCTTCTGGAGGCGCAGCATCATCACCACGTCGACGCCCTTCAGCCCCTCCTCCATGTCGTGGAAGACCTCGCAGCCGAAGGCGTCGATGCCGGGGGGCATGAGCGTGGGCGGGGCCACGAGGCGGATGCGGTTCTCCATCTTGTGCAGGAGCAGGATGTTGGAGCGGGCCACGCGGCTGTGGGCGATGTCGCCGCAGATGGCGATGGACAGGCGGTGGAGCCGGCCCTTGGCGCGGCGGATGGTGAGCGCGTCGAGAAGCGCCTGCGTCGGATGCTCGTGCCGGCCGTCGCCGGCGTTGAGGACGGCGCAGTTCTGGACCTTCTGCGACAGGAGGTCCACGGCGCCGGACTGGGGGTGGCGCACCACGAGGAGGTCGGGGCGCATGGCGTTGAGCGTCAGTGCCGTGTCGATCAGCGTCTCGCCCTTCTTCACGGACGACGCGGCCACGCCCATGTTCATCACGTCGGCGCCGAGCTTGCGGCCCGCGAGCTCGAACGAGGACTGCGTGCGGGTCGAGGGCTCGAAGAACATGTTGACCTGCGTGAGGCCCTGAAGCGCGTCGCCGCCGGGCAGGCCCTTGCGGTTCCGTTCGGCGTAGGTGTCGGCGAGGTCGAGGAGGGTCGCGATCTCCTGGGGGTGCAGGGGCTCGATGCCGAGGAGATGGGGCTGGCGGAAGGGCATGGGCGGGCGCTCCTCGTGCGGGGTGCCCGTCCTTTACGTCAGCCGGACCACGCCTGCCAGAGGAGCCGCAGGGCGAGCGCGACCGAGACGACGACGAGAAGCGGGCGGATGAGCCCCGCCCCCACGCGCACGGCCAGGCGCGAGCCCACCTGCGCGCCGGCGAACTGCGCCGCGCCCATGCAGAGGCCCACGAGCCACCAGGGCTGCGCCACGAGGGCGAAGACCAGGAGGGAGCCCAGGTTGGAGGCGAAGTTCAGGAGCTTTGTGTGGGCGGTGGCCTTGAGGAGGCCGTGGCCGCGCAGGGACACGAAGGCCAGCATGTAGAAGCTGCCGGTGCCGGGGCCGAGGATGCCGTCGTAGAAGGCGAGGCCGGGAACGGCGGTGGCGTTGAAGGTCCGGGGCGGGATGCGCTCGGCCCGGTCCTCGTCGTCGAGGCCCTTGCGGAAGCCGAAGTAGAGCGCGACGGCGATGAGGAGGATGGGGAGGACGGCGCGGATCGCCTCGGCCGGGAGCTGGGCCGCAAGGAGGGAGCCGCCGCCTGCGGCCAGGGCCGCGAGGAGAGCGGGTCCTGTCTGGGTCCGCAGGTCCACCTGACCGGCGCGCGCGTAGTGGATCGCGGCCGAGGCGGTGCCGAAGGTGCCCTGGAGCTTGTTGGTGGCGAGCGCCGTCACCGGGGGGGCCCCCGCGAGGAGGATCGCGGGCAGCGCGAGGAGGCCGCCGCCGCCCGCGATGGAGTCGATCAGGCCGGCGGCGAAGGCCGCGAGGACGAGGAGCCCGAGGATCTCGGGCGCGATGGGCAGGAGGTCGGAGATCATGTGGCGAAGTCGTCCCGTGCGTAGCCCTGGAGGTAAAGGAGCGCCGTCAGGTCGCCGTGGTTGACCCGGAGGCGGCATTCGGCCTGCACCGCCGGCTTGGCATGGAGCGCCACGCCCGCGCCCGCGAGCCGCAGCATCCCGAGGTCATTCGCGCCGTCGCCCACGGCCAGCACGTCCTGCGGGCCGATCCCGAGGCGGGCCGTCACCTCCTCCAGCGCGGCGACCTTGGCCTCGCGGCCCAGGATCGGCTCGGCCACCTCGCCGGTGAGGCGGCCGTCGCGGGCGAGGAGCGTGTTGGCGCGGGCTTCGTGGAAGCCCAGATGCGCGGCGACGGGCCGGGCGAAGCCGAGGAAGCCGCCCGAGACGAGGACGGCGTGCGCGCCCTGGGCCTTCATGGTGGCCAGAAGCTCCCTCCCGCCCGGCACGTAGGTGATGCGGTCGCGCAGGACGTCGACGATGACGGTTTCGGGGAGGTCCTTGAGGAGCCCCACCCGTTCGCGCAGGGCGCCCTCGAAGCCGATCTCGCCGTTCATGGCGCGGGCGGTGATGGCGGCGACCCGGTCCCCCACCCCGGCCACGGCGGCGAGTTCGTCGATGCATTCCTGCCGGATCATCGTCGAGTCCATGTCCGCGAGGAGCATCCGCTTGCGCCGGTTCACGGCCGGCTGCAGCAGGAGGTCGACCCCCTGCCCCTGGCACGTCTCCCAGGCGGCCCAGAGGTCGGCGGGCTCGGCGGCGACCTCGAACTCGGCGGCCTCCCGCGCGGCGAGCCAGCGGAGGGGACCGCCGGTCCAGCGGGCGCGGAGGTCCTCGATGAGCGAGTCGGGGAGCCCGCCCGGAGGGGCGATCAGGGTGACGACGTGCATCCGAAGTTTCCGATCGTAGTCGCGGCCGCCCTTGTGGCGGCGCGTTCGCGGCGGATTAGCCGCAAAACGCGACTTGCGGAACCCCGGTCCGCTTCCCTACACCTGTCGGTGGGACACCCCTCCCCAACGAGGGTTGTGGGCTGTCACGAGATTTCCCTTCCTTTCAAGTATGTTGCAAATCCTTCGTTGCTGACCTGTGTCACTGGCGTGCCAAAAATCGCATCAGTGAGGGTCGGATCGTCTATCGCGTGGGCATAGGTCCGCAGGACCGTGGTGGCATCCTTCCAGCCCCCGAGCTTGGCCACCGTCTTGACGTCATTCCCGGCTCTAAGGAGCGTCGTGGCGAAGCCATGGCGGCAGGAGTGCGGGGTGAGGCGCTCAATGCCCGCGCGTTCGCATACGTTGTTCCACGTCTGCCGAACGCTGTCCCGCGCTGCCCAGGGGAAGACCTTGGTCTCAGGCTGCCGGTTCGATGGAATATTGGCGAGCGCGGCAAGTACAGGCGGGGGCAAGTGGGCGATGCGAGTGTCCAGCACCTTGTTCTGCCGAATGGTCACCAGGCGACGCGTCAGATCCACGTCTCCCCAGGTGATGGCCATCGCCTCACTGATGCGGGCTCCCGTTCCCAGCATGAGGAGGCAGAGCGCCCCGAGATGCGGAGACGCATGCGCCGCGAAGGCTTCTGCCCATTCTTTTGTCGCCGGGCGCTTGGGCGCCGTCTCCTCCTTGAACCTCTTACCCTTGATGGGCGGACACCAGCCCAACTCGGCCGCGAAGTTGATGATGGCCACCGTAGGCTTGATGACCTGTCGGTTCCGGGTCGCCGCTTTCCCGTTGGGGTAGAGCTTGCGTGCGCTCTGGCGAATGGCCTCGGCTGTGATCTGGCGGACGGGTGTGTCGCGCCAGTGGTCCTCGATCTTGTCCAGGAAACGTGTCGGCTTCTCAGCCTCGCGATAGGCTATGGCCGCCTGCGCGAAGGTCAGGTGCGCGGCCGGCCCATCGAGATGACCTTTCCAGGCGCGGGACTCGGCGTCCGACGCGATGCGCTGGGCAAGGGTTTTGTCCGTCGTGCCCGTAGAGCCTCGTAATCTCCGACCGGCGACGGTCCCGCGGTAGTGCCAGATTTGGCCGCGGCGGTAGAGTTTGACGGGCATGGCCGCGCGTCCTCCAGCAGCATGTCGCAGTGATGAGGTAGGAGCACCATGCGTTTGCCCCAGATGCAGCAGGCTCCCAGCGCCCGTGCACGTTGCCGGACAGCGCGTTCGGAGAAGCCGTAATGACCAGCGAAGTCCTCGGGAGTCACGTAGTCCCGCAGCATGTCAGGACGGGTCGACATCGCGGGCCTCTTTTGTGCAGTTAGGCGTCAAGCGAGCCAGTGCGTTGAGGCCAGCAGCCCCCAGCGTCCGCGTCGTTTCCAGGCAGCGTGTCGGCTCATACGAGGCGTCGGATGCAGTCGAGCGTTGCATGAAGCCAAGGATGATAGCGTAGTTGCCCTCGCCCGTGCCCCTGGGGAGATCTTCTGTTTCCCAACTTGGCCCCTTGAGTTTCACCCCTGCGGTCATCCTGCCACCTTGGTCACGAAGTTCGATCTGGTCGAACTCCAGAAATTCATGGTGAGGCGCGTACTCGAGAAACAGTTGGTGCAAGATATCAAGGAAGGTCGTTTCGGTTCGCCCAGCGTCGTAGTGAACACGCAGGCACCGCCTCGACAGGACCTCTTCAGCTTCCCTAATCTGCTCGTCTCTTCTCGGCAGATTTCGCTCGGGTACGGGGAAAAGCACATCTCTCACGTGACCGTCGCCTGGGTCGAACGCCAGGAGCCAAAGTGGCAGGCTCCACATCCGCCGAACGGCTTCGGGAGCCTTCGTCGGACCCTCTGGGGTCAGGGTGAGACCTAGAAGAGCAGGAAAGTCAGACGATTTGAGTGCCGCCGAACCCCGCCCGAGGGATGCAGACAGGAGCTTGCTCGCCTGCCCCACTTTGATGATGGAGTTCGCGCGAGGAACGTCGCCCCCCAGCACGTCAACCATCCACTCATGTGCTTGCTTCACGGTTCCAGACATGGAACTCGAATATCATTCGATTTAGAACTCTGCAAGACTTTCTGGAATGCGGTTCGACTTTCTTCGTCGTCTCGCGGCCCTCTGCGCCTCGGGGACTTGTTGCGCGCCTGCAGTCCCAAATCGTGAGTGTGTAAACGCGTGCCATGGTCCGGTATCGCTCCGGCAAGTCGCTGCGCCTCAGTCAGCAAGCTGGTGGTGCCGCGCGGCTGGAGGGCAACCGCCGCCGCAGCAACGGGGCGCTCGCCATGGGTCTTGGTGGCTGCGCGATGGCTTCGCCGGTCAGCCGGGCGTGGAAGGGCTACTGGCAGCGGGCGGCTTGAGGTATTTACATACCTCAAGCCTTGGGGTATTATGATACCTATGAGGTTAACCGATGCTCAGCTCTCTCACTTTCTAGGCCGGCTTAGCTGGGAGGCTGCGGCTGGACTAGGAGCGTTTGAGACTCTTTCCCCGCACTTGGCGGGCGATACGGCCCAGATCCACTTAAGGGCTATCCAGTCAGTCCTGGCTCAGATGCACCGCCTCAATGAGGCGGTCGCCGTAAACTGACTTGTCAAAGGCATGGCTCGGGAAGAACGTGTCTGCGCGCACGCTGACTTGAGCCAGCTTCCTCACTTCAAAAGGCCGAGGCTCCCAAGCGTTCAACGGAACGCCTGACGTGCGTAGCACCACGGCCAGGAGCAGGACGTCCCTGTCATCCTCGCCCCGATAGAGCGCGTAAGGCGCTAGCACGAGATCGCTGCTCTCATGCTTGGCATTGATGAGGCGTCGTTCAGCTAGTGCTGTCTCGATGTCCTTGGTGTCAGGGTCGTTGGGGCGGGCGGGCGGCCTGATGTGCGTAATGCCAAGCCCTAGGCCTAAACTCACCATCTTAGTCTCCGCAGTTGACGATGAGGCAGCGTGACACGCCGCCCGGTGAGGCGGAAGGGCTACTGGCAGCGGGCGGCGTGATGCTCATCCCCGCCGCTGCCCAATCCGCAAAGACGCGACGGGCAACGGTTCGGGCGGCTCTAGCAGGCGCTCTGCTTACTCAGCATTATAGCCCCGATGGGCATATCCACCGGAGTCTCGCCCAAGCTGCGCCAACGAGTCTTTGCTGGCTCCTTGCCCTTCGCCGCTAAGGCGGCCTTGAGGCTGGCAATCTCCTCGGTCTGACGGGCGATGGTTTCATTCATTCGGTTCAGCATTGCGCGCACTTCAGCCTCGGCTTCCCCAGGCTGCGGGATATGGACTCCGCGCTCCGACTGAACTTCCATCCAAGCACCCATTGCCTCGCGAGCGTCGGCAATAGCAGCAGCCTCAGTATCCCCGTCGCCCATGCACCCCGGCAGGTCGGGGAAGTAGGCCATGAAGCCTCCACCATCTTCAGCAGTGAGGGGGCGAACGACGATCACGTAGTCAGTCATTAGCATCCTCCTTTCGTGATGTGTAGTTGCGATGAGCATGGGCAAAACTCACCAGTTCTCTGATATAGGGCGCCTTGATCGGTTTGGCGCTGGGGATGGTCAAAGAGTCGCGGATGTGGGGGCTCGACACGACGTGGTGAGATCCTCGCTTGGGCTTGCGGAACTCCAAGCCCTCCTGTTTGCATAATGTCTGAACGTCCGCAATCGTCCAGTCCCCTTGAGGGGCAGCAGCCATCCGATCAAGTAGCTTCTTTCCCTTGGACAGTTTAGTCCCCCGCTCTTCAAGATCACGGCACATGCAGGGTTAAACCTCTGTGAGCCACGCAGTCTGGTCAAGCGGACTCAGGCTAGCCGCCACTTATACCGCCCCGCCATCCCCTCCAGCCTCACCCACCCCGCCGCCTTCATATCGCTCAGAGCGCCGGAGACGCGCGCCCGTGCCGCTTGCCGGGGCAAGTCAGGCGCCACCACCGCCGCGATCTGAGCCGCCGTCAGTGGCCCGCTCCGTAGCGCGTCGAGGATGCCTCGCCGCAGCGTTCCCCGCTTGAAATGCTTCGGCACCTTGCGCGGGATCGGCAGCGTGGCTGGATCGACGCCATACTGCCGCAGCAGCGCGTCCACATGGGCCAAGCCGTCCCGCTCGTCGCGCAGGATGGCGGCTCGCATGTGGTGCAGGACGCTGACCACATGGGCGTCGGTGAGGTGGTGGAACTGGTAGCGTAACACGGGACTAGGGTAACCCGGCATGCCGCCAGCCGGCAGAATTGTCGCGGTGCTGTTGATAGGTCGCGCTCATGCAGCAAGGCGCTGACCACGAGGTCTGTCAGGCCGGGCAGACCAACCCGAGCGGGGCAGGATGCCGTCGTGCGCTTGCAACCCAACGCCGATACCCCCGCGTGAGCACCCTCCAGCGCTGTCAGCCAGGTCCCACGACGTCTGGCCCAGTATCGTTTCCAGCATCAGTTGTGTTCGCGACACGGTATGTTCTTAGCGCCTCGTCCCCTTCCCTCACGAGAAGGCCACGGTCCACGAACCGCTTCAGGACATTGTAGAGGCCGGTGCGCTGCCTCGTGAGGGACGCGGCCACCTCCGGGTGAGACCGGGACATACGAACAAGAATTTGACTGCTCGTGAGGGGCTCACCGGCAGACCTGAGTACGGCGAGAACCGCGTCCGACGTCGGCGCCTCGCGCAGGGGTGACCGAGGCTCCACATCCGGAGCCTTGCCCTTCGTAATAACCCTCATGTGTGCTCGATAGGCAGCGAGGAGAAAGGCATGACCGTTATGACGGCGGACCACCTCCGCGGCTTCTAGCCGTGAAAGAGCACCGTGGAAGCTCTTATCGGAGTAGGAGCCGCGCTTCGCAACGAAGTCTCCGAGAGCCACACGCAGATCCGCGTAGGACAGGAAGCCCTTTGGCGACTGTTCCAAAGCTTTGCGGATCTCTGAACGGTACGAGGGATGGCCGCCTTGAGGCGTATCATCCTTGTCGTCGCTTTCAGACCGTGCGGCTTCTGCGTTGGCGCCATTCGGTGCAGGCTGCTGCGAGTCCACGAGTGGCAACGACATGACAGACGAGAGGAGCTGTCGAAAGGCTTCCAGATTGCTCCGAAGCTCCTGTGCTCGCCGGCTTGCCTCAGCCGCCTCCGCCTCCGCCGCGACGGCATCAGCTTCTAGACGGCGCAAATGGCCGATCGTCAGGATCGGCTGGTCGTCAGGAAGACGCGAGTGGAGGAAGTCATAGGACATGCCCCTCTGTAACGACGACTTCCCCTAGGTCAAGTTCTTTGTGGAGGTGGAAGAATGAGGGGGAGCCGGCACTGCACCCGCCACGTCGGCCGGACGCTCAACGGCAGCGCTGTCGTCCGCTGTCCGAGCCCGGCCGGTGTCGCTGTAATTTCCATGTCAGCATGAAGGTCGCCCCATGGCATCTAAGGATCGGAGGTGCATCACAGGAACACAGCGACGGCGGGCACCCGAGGCAGCCACCACAGAGACCCGAGCTTCCGCAACAATTACGCCCCAGTCGGCAGCACTGGATTTCTCGGATCCTGAATAACCAATGCTGAACGCAAGACCGCCATGTGACCGCCCGAAACCCGTCTGAGCCTGGCGGAAAACGGGGGCGGCCGAAACGCCTCCCGGAGCGGAGGGCGGGTTGTGGAGGCGAACAAGTTCATCGCGCAGTGGGTGGGTGCTGGTGGAACGGAACGGCAGAACTCCCAATCCTTCCTCCTCGATCTGTGCGAACTCTTGGGCGTGGACCGGCCAAGCAGCCACACGCAAGGCGACTATGTGTTCGAACGCCCCGTGGTTCACGAAGAGCGGGGCATCCGCACCACCCGCTTCATCGACCTCTACCACCGGGGTCGCTTCATCCTTGAGTCGAAGCAATCTTCTCTGAGGATCAAGCGCGGCCCCCCCGACCCCGACCAACCCGACCTCGGCCTGGACGCCTCGGAGGCGCAGGCCCCCCGTGGGACGGCCGAGTGGGACCGGCTCATGGGGCGGGCCTTCCTTCAGGCCAAGGGCTACGTGGCCGACCTGCCCTCGGACCACCCCGCGCCGCCCTTCCTCATCCTTGTCGACGTGGGCCACGTCATCGAGCTTTACGCCGACTTCAGCGGACAGGGGCGCAACTATACCCAGTTCCCCGACCGCAACTCGTTCCAGATCACCATGGACCGGCTGCGCGACCCGGAGATGCGCAAGACCCTGTGCCTTGTCTGGCAGGACCCGGCTGCGCTCAACCCCGCCCGCCGCGCCGCCGAGGTGACGCGCGATGTGGCCGAGCGCTTGGCTCGCGTCGCTGCCCGGCTGGAGACCCGCCAGAACCCTGGCGAGGTGGCAGGCTTCCTTATGCGCTGCCTCTTCACCATGTTCGCGGAGGACACGGCCCTTCTGCCCAAAGACAGCTTCCGCAGCCTCCTGCGGGACCTCCTCGACCGGCCCCACGACTTTGTGCCCGCGCTGGAGTCGCTTTGGGCCAACATGGACCGGGGTCACTATGACGGCTCCCTGGGCGCCAAGCTCCGCCGGTTCAATGGCGGGCTCTTCCGCGACAACACCGCCCTTCCGCTCGACCGCGAGGGCATCGCGGAACTGTCGATTGCCGCGAGCCGCGACTGGCGCGACGTGGAGCCCGCCATCTTCGGCACGCTGCTGGAGCGCGCCCTTGACCCCCGCGAGCGCTCGCGCCTCGGCGCGCACTACACTCCCCGCGCCTATGTGGAGCGGCTGGTGGTCGCCACCGTCATCGACCCTCTGCGGGAGGACTGGGACGACGCGCAGGCCACCATCTCCGAGCGCGTGAAGGGAGGCGACGAGGCCGGCGCTCTGGCCGAGGCCCGCGCCTTCCACCATAAGCTCTGCACCACGCGCGTCCTCGACCCTGCCTGCGGCACCGGCAACTTCCTGTATGTCACGCTGGAGCTGATGAAGCGCCTGGAGGGCGAGGTGCTGGAGCGCATCGAGGGACTGGGCGGGCAGGATAGCCTCAAGCTCTCGGGCGAGACGGTGGACCCTTCACAGTTCCTGGGGCTGGAGACCAACCCCCGCGCCGCCGCGATTGCCGAGGTGGTGCTCTGGGTCGGCTACCTGAAGTGGCAGCTCCGCACCGGGGGCCTATCGGCCATCCCCGATCCGGTCCTGGAGGCCCACCGGAGCATTGAGCAGCGCGACGCTGTTCTGGCCTGGGACGACCGGCGCCCACGCTTGGGGCCGGATGCCGCCCCGCTCACGGCCTGGGACCGCATCACCATGAAGCCGCATCCCGTGACGGGCCTGCCTGTGCCCGACGGCGACGCGCGCGTGGCGGCTTACGACTATGTCAAGCCGCGCCGGGCGGACTGGCCCGAGGCCGAGTTCATCGTGGGCAATCCTCCGTTCATCGGCGGCAAGGACATGCGGGCCGAACTGGGAGACGGCTATGCCGAGGCGCTCTGGCGCGCGCGGCCCGAGGTGCCGGGCGGGGCCGACTTCGTGATGCAATGGTGGGACGAGGCGGCGCGGCGGCTGGCGGACACCAAGGGACGGCTGCGGCGCTTCGGCTTTATCACCACCAACAGCATCACCCAAACCTTCAGCCGCCGCGTGGTGGAGCGGCACCTTGGGGGCAAGGAGCCGCTGTCGCTCGCTTTCGCGGTGGCGGACCACCCCTGGGTCAAAGGCGCGGATCGGGCCAATGTCCGCATCGCCATGACAGTGATGCGCCGGGGTAAGCGCGAGGGCGTGCTGGGCCGCGTCATCGAGCAAAGCGACCTCGACAGCGACGCGCCCGTGGTCCGGCTGGGATTAGGGCGAGGAACAATCAGCGCTAGGCTGGCGCTGGGGGCGGACGTGACGGCGGCCGAACCGCTTCTGTCCAACGAAGGACTGTCGAGCCCCGGCGTGAAGCTTCATGGGGCAGGCTTTATCGTCACACCTGCACAGGCGCGGGCGCTGGGACTAGGCACCGTGCCGGGCCTGGAACGGCATATCCGCCCCTACCTCAATGGCCGGGACCTCGCCCAACGCTCGCGCGGCGCGATGGTGATCGATCTTCACGGACTGACTGCCGAGCAGGTTAGGGACCGCTTTCCGTCGGTTTATGAGCACGTCACGGATCATGTGAGGCCGCACCGAGAGGAGAATAAGCGGGACAGCTACCGCGATAAGTGGTGGGCCTTTGGGGAGCCCCGAGCGGACTTGCGCGCCTTCACGCAAGCGCTGCCTCGATTTATCGTGACGGTCGAGACAACCCGTCACCGGCTCTTCCGCTTTCTGCCTACTGGAACGCTGCCGGACAACATGCTTGTCACTGTTGGCCTCAGCGACGCGGTTGCACTGGCGTTACTGTCCTCTCGCGTTCATGTCGGCTGGGCGATTGCGGCGGGTGGCTGGCTCGGGGTTGGCAACGATCCGCGTTACAGCAAGACAAAGACTTTTGATCCCTTCCCTTTGCCTACACTCCTAACGGATCCTATGCCCGACGGTCATGCCGCCGCTCTTCGCGACCGCCTGCGCGACATTGGCGAGCGCCTGGAGGCCTTCCGCTCCGAGCGGCTAGCAGCTCTCCCCCAACTCACCTTGACGGACCTCTATAACCTTCTGGAGCGCTGCCGGGAGGCGTTTAACGGCGGCCCGCACCTCTCGGACGAGGAGCGCGAGGACCACGCCCGCGCCCATATTTCGATCTTAGCCGAGCTTCACGACGACCTCGACCGCGCGGCGCTGGGCGCCTGGGGCTGGGACGAACTCGCCCCCGCTCTGGTGGGCCGACCCGGCGCGACGCTCCCCAGCGACCTCAAGTCGCCCGAGCAGGAGGAGGCCGAGAACGAACTGCTGGCCCGCCTCGTCGCGCTCAACGCCGAGCGCCGGGCCGAGGAGGCGCGCGGCCAAGTCCGTTGGCTTCGCCCGGCCTATCAGGCACCTCGCTTGGGCGCCAAGGTTCCCGGCGCCGAGCAGCAGCGCGAGATGGAGGTGCCCCTTCCTGCCAACCTGCCTGACTCGCGTGCGTGGCCCGACGAGCCCCGTCACCAGTTCTCCGAGGTGCGCGTGCTGCTGGAGGAGGCCGTGGTTGCGCTGTCGCCCGAGGATGTGGCCCGCGCTTTCAAGGGTCGCCTGACCCCCAAGCGCCGCGAGCGCGTGCGAGAAGTGCTTACCATCATGGCAGATCTGGGCATCGCGAGGCGAGCCGAAGGAGCTGGCCTATTTGCCGCCCGTCGGTAAGGCATGGCCAGGACAGCGCCAAATCGTCCGACAGACACAGCGACGATGTATTGTGCGACGTCAGAGCAAGCCTGCCATCCTTGGCTTGGCGATCTGTCCGCACGGTCTGCCGCCGCACCCAACCGTATGCCCGTAGGGGGTGCGCCCAAAGGCACGCGGCGTTGCACCGCAATGGCAAGCCGGAAGCCCGAACGCAAACAAGCCCCCGTTTCCGAGGGCCTGTGTCTGGTCGACTCACGTTGTGCGCCGGACGGTCAACCGGCCATCCGGTGCGCCTGCACACCTGCTTTCCAGCCCTCGAGGGCCTGCTCCAGCGGGATGCCTTGTTCTAGTCTGGCTTTGACGGCGTCGTGCAAAAGCCGCACCTCCACATCATCGAACTGCTTCAGAGCGTTGGTGAACTCCTTCTCCTTGAGTGTCGCCCGGCGAAAGACGGCTGCCATTCCCTTCACCTCGCCGGAGATGAGCCAGTCGAGCGAGACGCCCGAGTCGAGCATCCAGTCGAGGAGAGCATCGGTCATGAGGGGCCCACCCGCCGGGTCCTCCTCGTCGTAGGTCAGAGTTGGAGGCGTCAGGCCAAACCAGTCGCAGCAGGCGGCGATACGCCCCTCGATGGTGGACAGGTCGGGCTCGCCCGTCGCTACAGCCGAAGCTGCGACAGACTGAGCCACGAAGGTGGATGCGAGCATGGCAGGGGCGGCGCTCAGAAGGGCACGGCGCGTGGTAAGCATGGTCATTGCAGCACTCCCGCCACGAGGGTTTCGCACTCAAGGCAGATGGACTCAGGCAGGGCCCATTCGCCCCGGCCGGAGCACACGGCCACCTTCGCCGCCAGATCCTCAAGGCAGGTCACCGGCGCGTCGGCAATGGCGTGCTCCAGATCGACGGCGACGTCCACGAGGGCGGTGAACTCCTCCTCGGGCATGTCGCGGGGGGCGGCATCGGAAAGGGCGCGGGCCTCTTTCCACTGGCGGTAGAGGCTTAGGATGGCTGTGTCCGTGGTGGACTGCACGGAGGCGGCCAGGACGGCAGGCATGGCAAGGGCCGGAGCCGCCCGCAGGAGCGAGCGACGGGTGATCGGGGCAGTCATGTCGGATGTCTCCTCAGTCTTCAGGATGGTTCATGGGCAGGCAGCACACAGGCGGGCTGCCCATGATTGCTGGCAGGTCAAGCGGCCATGGCTTCTGCGTCGCGGAGGGTGAGGCGGAGAGTACCGAGGCGCTGAATCCCCGCCCAGCCAAGGCGGTCGGTGTTCTCCAGATCTTCGACCTCGGCGCGGATCACATGGGCCGGGCGGGACAGCTTGGCCGCCATCTGAGCCTCATAGGCGAGGATGCCGCGCTCGTTAGCCCAAGCCGCTTTGAGGGCTTCGGACAGGTATTGCGCGGGCTTGCCGGTGCGGCGCGCCCAAGCGGTATGTCGAGCCCAGGCCCAAGCGAAAGCCATCAAACGGCGACGGTCGATTTTGGGTGTGCTGGCCATCAGGACTTCCCTTTCGCTCGTGTGATGTCATATACATGAAACAGGCAACATTGCCTGTCAACATCAAACAGGCGAGGTCGCCGAAATAATGTCTATCACGGCACGGCAGGCGACGGCGGCGAGGGCGGCACTGGGGATCACCCGGGAGGAACTGGCTGCCGCTGCGAAGGTGGGTGTTCGCACCATCACGGACTTCGAGCGGGGCGCGCGGGAGCCCATCGCTGCCACGCGGGGCGCGCTGCAAGCCGTCTTGGAGGCCCGAGGGGTGGAGTTCCTGCCCGATGGCGGGGTGAGGGTATCAGGGGCCGTATTGGCCGCCCTGGACGAGCGCAAAGGCAAGGGCGACGCGGCCGAATGATCTGGAAGCGTAGCACTCGCGACTGGCGCCTTCCCGCAGAGGACGACACGAGCCCCAGGGCGGATCTGCTGCGGGCCATCCGCATGGTCGAGAAGGAGCAGACCGGGGTTACCTGGAGCGGCTTAGGCTGCGCGGGCCTTGCGATCTGGCGCTACGAGGAGTCCCTCGGCACGACCGGAGCGCTATTGGTGATGATGGGCGTGATTGCGCTGATCTCCATCCACAACCAAGTCAGCGCGCTTCGAATTGACGGCTTTAAACGCGAACTGCGCAGCCTCCCACCGAAGTGGCCGTCGTGAAGGACGCCCCGCCAGCCGCTCAGGTCATCTGCAGAACATGGTCGAGGTCGAGATGGACCAGCGGTAGCCCTGCTGATCGACGCCGCGCGATCCCAACGGCCCAGGTCCGTATGAAATGTCGAGTTCGATTACGCTGGCCTGCCCACTCCCCCAGAAGATGACGACATACGTGCTGTAGGGCGTGTAGCTGAGGCTGCCGGTCTCCCGGTTCAGATCCGACCCGCTCAGGATGTTGGCCTCAACGCGATACTTCGCCCCCGTGCCGACATACTCGGCGCAGACCTCCACAACTTGGACGGCTGCGGCGGCAGAGACAGGCGCATCGAGGAAAGCTCCGGCGACGAGGGCTCGGAGCATAGCATGGGGAGAGCGGGGCATGGTGCGACTCGGTGGTGGGGCTTGCCTCACCCTCTTGCCGTCGATCACGCGGGGCAAGTGGAAGAGGACGCCGTTTTCCGGTGTTATTGGAACCGGCGCAGGGCCTCGCGATGACAGTGGCGTGGTGACTTCACCTAAATCGGGCGGCAGCCTGACCGGGGATAAATCGGCGTTGTGATGGCGACCGGAAGTAAATCGGCCCAGCCGGTCGCCAGGAGCCTCACCGAGGCTTAGCGGCCGCCACGCAGGTAGTTGGTCGTCGCGATGGGCGTAGCCCCCTGGGAGAGGGCTGCGAGCGCATTGGGCTGGCGCTGGAAAGCATCGAGCGTCGCCCGCGAGGCATCATCCAGTCCCACCATGAGGGGCAGCGCCCGCGCCTGTCCGCGCACCGTGGCATCAGCGATGGCCTGCGCTCCAGAAGCCATCACTGGCAAGGCAGCGGCAATGGGTCCGGCGCCCCCGAAGCCCACCCCCGCCGTCGCAGCCCACCCCTGGAGGCTCTTGGGTGAGAACAGGTCGGCAAAGCCCCGCAGCGCCCGCACGGCATTGGTGCCCCGGGCGATCTCCCGCATGGCCTGACGCTCGACGTCGTTGAAGCCGCGCAGGTTGCGAGGGTTGCGGATGAACGTGCGGAAACGGCTCGCGAGCGCCGCCTCGAAGCCACCCTGAGCGTTGCTTGCGTCCTCGATGATCGTCTCTACGCGCTCCAGGCGGCGGGCACGCCCCCAGATCTCGCGGGCCAGACGCAGGGGCTCGCTGTCATCCCCCAATCCCTCGATCACGTCGTCAATGTGGTCGATGACGAGGCTTGCCAGCCGGCGCTCGTCAGGCTCGATGGATCGGGCGACGACACCCGCCACGCGACGGGCCAGTTCCAGGCGCCCGAGGCCCTGATCCCCCGAAGCGACCTCCTGCAACTCGTCCAGCGCGACGCCAAGGCGGGGATGCAAGCGCGGATGGTAGCCCTCCTGACGCACCGCATCGGCAGTGTCGGTGGCGAGCTGCGCCAGCCGGGACTGAGGCACGACCACACCCGAGGCGTCGGACGCGTCATAGAGGCTCTGGGCTGTCGACTTGAGCCCTGCCACGGTCTCGGCCGCCGGCGTGCCCTGGAGCGCCTGAGCGGCCCGCAGGAAGCCCTGTCCGATGCCGGTGATCGCCGCAGCCCCGACGCCGCCCGTGACGGCTCCCAAGGCCGCTCCGAGCGTCCGGTCGTCCACCGTTTCGTCCAGGCCACCGACACCGTCCATGGCGCCGTACATGCCCCCTGTGGTCGCACCCACGCCCGCCGCGCGGCCAATGCGAGCCAAGGAGCCGACGCCACCATTGATGACGCGGGCCGCAAGGCCGCCCGGCCCGACGAGGCCCCCGCCGATCTCCGCCGCAATGGCCAGCCCAGGGCGCTGATCCCAAAGTTGCTCCTCCTGCTCGCGATAGAAGTCGCGCCGCTCCTCGTAGGAGCCCCGGCCCAGAAGTTCATCCACGCGCCCGGCGGCCTCGTCACCCACCAAGCCGAAGGTCATCGCCTCGCCGGCCTTGTTCAGCGCAGCACCGATGGCCTCGCCTGCATTCAGCGTGGTCGGGTCGTTGTCGCCCCACAGGAAGCCCCGTGCCTCGCGCCCGGCGCTTGCCAGCCAGTTGCGGGCCTCCGGACTGACCGGCAGGGACGTTCCCGGGGCAAAGGGCACCACACCCTCCCCAGCGGCGGCACGGGCCGACAAAGCCCATTCCGGCACGTCTTCTGGCGCGGGGATCGGCAGGCCATTGGCGTCATACGCCACACCTTCGTCAGGGTCGGACGGCAACGCGGCCGAAGACTGGGGGGCGTTGGCTTCCGGCGCAGCGCTACGGACCGGAGGCATCTGCCCGACCGGCATGTCCAGGCGGGGGTCCTGACTGGGTTGCGGCTCGCGCGTTACGGCGCCTTGACGCGCAGCCTGCGCCATTCGGGCGAGGCGCTGGGCCGAGGCGGTGTCCCCGGCTTCATGCGCGTTGCGAAGGGCGCGGATGATCTGGTCATAGTCGGCCATCAGCGCGTCCCTCCTTGCATGTAGAACCTCACGAGCTCGTCGTCGTCCATGTCATTAGGGATGGACGCTGGGGGCGTGAGGGCGGGATCAGCGCTGACATCGGCAGACGAGCCACCAGACAGCCGCAACTGTGCCGTGGTCAGGATGCCCCGCAGTTCGCTCAGTGCGTCGCGATAGTCCGCCTCGCTCTGGGCTGTGTCGAGTCGACCGATGGCTTGCGTGGCTTTCAGGCCTTCGGTTTCGGTGATGGCGCCGCCCCCCTTCAGGCTTTCGAATGCCTGGAGGAAAGCTTGCCCCTCCAGTTGGCGTGCGCGCGCCCCGAAACGGCGCATGGGCGTGCCAGGCAGGGCCTGCGTCCACGACCACATGCCGGTGGACCAGCCCATCGCCGGATCGTTGAGGATGCCGTCGATGGTGCCGATCATCGACTGAACGGAGGCAGGGTCGATGCGCCCCGCTTCGGCGCCGGTCGGTCCTTCCACAATCTCCACGGTTCCATCAGGACGGACGCGGGTGGTGGTGCCGCGCGGCGGGTCGATGGCCTGCTCGTATTCGATGCGGGTCATCGGAACGCGGCCGGCAGCGTTCTCCTCCGCCGCATACCGCTGATACTCATCTGCGGGCGGCGGGTTCTCCAGTTGCTCCACCTGCAATTCTAGGCGGCGGCGCTCCAGTTCGGCTGTGGGGTCGGGCTGCGTATAATCCGCAATCACCTCGCCCGTCCCCCTGTCGAGCAGGCGGTCACCCATGATGACAGTCTCCCGCTCCAGCGCCTCAGGCGCTCCGGTGCCAGAGATCGGCGACAGCGTTCCGCCCTCTATGGTGAACAGAGCGGCAGGGTCCTCTACCTGGGCGCCGGGATACATCTCTGCGACCTGCGCCCCCGTGATGATCTGCGGCTCGGCGGTTTCGACGCCCGAGAACACCGGCTGACCGTGCGTGTCGCCGCCGACGTAGCGAGCCACGCCGTTCTGGTCCTCGCGGATCTCCGGATCGGGCTGCGTGAACCACTCGCGGTCAAGGCCCGCAGCAGCAGCCATGGACGGGAACGCTTCCATGGGAGGCACGGGAAGCCGCTGCGACTCGAAGATGGCAGTCCAAGCCTCGGGGTCCTGCGCTTCCCACGCCTGCGAGGCGGCGCGCATGAGGCGCTGGTCCGCTTCGTTCAGTTCGAGTTGCTGCGCCTCGGCCTGTTCAGCCGCGAACCGCTGGCCCTCAAGGTCGCGCGTCTGGTGCGCCGAGAGCAGCGTTGACGCCCTCTCCGGATCAATCGCCGCAAGCGCGTTGATGGCCACAGTGTCACCCCGAAGCGCGTTGGCTCCGTGCTGGTCAGCCCAGCCACGGAGTGCGTTCTGCTGCTGGATCTCCCGCATCGTGGCCCCGTTCTGGAGGCCTACGGTGAAGGGGTCGCCGCCCGACGGGGAGACGGACCTGAAGAACGAGGTATCAACGGCCGGGCGCTGAAAGCGGAAGACATCGCCGTTCATTGGATGTCCCTGGTTATCTGCTTGATGGTCATTGCCGTGTCCTTTCTTTGGATCGTTGGGCGGGGCCCGCCTGCAGGCAGCCCAGGGTTGTGTCCTGGAGAGGTCGTCATCCGATCAGGGCCTCGGTCTCACGTGCCTTGCGGGCGAGTTCGTTGACCAGCTTGCGGCTTTCGACCCACTCCCGGGAGCGCATGCCGTGCTTCCAGGTCGGGTGAGACGGTCCCGCCGGGTGACCACCTCCAGCTCCATGGAAGTGGCAGACGTTCCAGCCTGTGACGGCCGGTACGCGGCAGGGCTCCCCTGTCCGTTTTGAGTGCGCGGTGCAGCGAGGGGCGGCGTTCGCCCGGTCCATGGGGTTGTCGTCAGCTTTCTGCATCCGACCCTCCCCCGTGGGTCACGGTTCCCACGATGGCCTGCGCGCCGGGCTCCACGTTGACCCGCTCTACCCGGACAACCTGCTGGCCTTTGGAGCGGTAGCGCTTGAGCGTCTCGACTTGGGCCGTGAAGGTACGCGCGAGCTTGTTAAGTGCCCGCTCGGCCGCGTCCTGCTGGGGGATGGTCTGGACGTGGTTGAGCCGGCGGGCCATCGTCATCGTTGCCTGGTGGACAGCCGCCATCTGTGTGACGAGCAGCAGCTCGGCCGGGTCGCGCGGCTTCATCTCGCTCACGAAGGTCAGGGCGCAGTTCGTCACGGTCTCGCTAACGCGGTGCCCATGGTCACCCAAGGCGGCGAGCTGCATGGCGATCCAGTGGGACACCTCGGGAGCACCGGCCGCCTTGGTGATGCTGGTCCAGTCGCCCGCGATCTGGGTGCGTAAGGTGCTGTCGTCTGCCATCGACAGTCCCAGCCGAGGCACGCCGCGCTCCTCGGCAGGCTTGAGCTTCGGCACCTTGTGGTCCTTCACAAGCGGGGTCTCTGGGCTCGTCATGTCTTCTCTCCAGACGTCGCGATCAGTGGATGGTGGGCTCGGCAGCCCGCAGGACGGCCCGGCGGTGCCCTTCCAGCTCATCAGGGAGGTCGTCCCCCTCGAAGACATGGAAGGAAGCGTCGGCGATCTGGCCGCGCAGGAGGGACCAGACGATGCGCCAGAGCGTGCGTTCGCAGGTCAGCGGGCTGCGGGTCACGAATGATGGCGACCCCGGCGTGCCTGCATCGATCATGCCCGCGCAGTAGCCTTCGGGCTGACGCCAGACGTAGACGAGACGTCCGCCCTGATAGCCCGCCGGAGCGATGGCCAGGATCTCACCCCAGCTTGGCAGGCAGACCTGGGCCGCCCAGTTCGCGGCGGCGTTCGATCCGCCCAGCCCCACGACGGAGTTCGCATCGAGGCCGACACGGTGCAGATGTACGAAAGCCTCCGCCGCCGACACCGTCACCCCGACGCCCTCCAGCAGATCGCCCCACGCCGCGGACGGGCAGAACTTCTTGGCCTCCCAGAGCATGGCACCGGCCGACAGGGCAGCTTCCGCTTCCTTATGGGCATGGAGCGTGCAGGCTATGGCACTGGTCAGAGCGGCGTCCCGGAGGGTCGCGAGGCGCCGCAGCGGAAAGGCCTGCTGCTCCGCAAAGGATCGCGCGAGGGTGGCAAAGGCAGCACCAGGAGCGCGACCCTTGTGCAAACCTTGCGGTTCGGGCGCCTCCGCCTCGCGCGCGCGCGTATTGGTTGCAGAACTCTCCGCCCTCGGATGCCCCGCGGCAGCGCATGTGTCAGCCCCGCTGCTGGGCCCCTCGGGCGCGAAGGTCCGTCTGTCGCGCCAGATCTGGTCAACATATGTAACCATTAGACCTCTCCCCCTGCCCCCCCGCCCCCATGGAGCGGCGTGACGTTCGCGCTGGGGGTCAGCGGGCGAGCCAAGCGATAAGTCCGGGCCCGTCGTCCTGCGCAGTGGTTCGCAGCTACCTGAAGCAGACCTCGGCTCAGAAGCATGTCGCGGGCAGCAGCGAAGCGACGACGCGTCAGGTCGGTGTGCCCGGCCTCAAGCATGCCTGTGTGGTCAAGCGCGAAGGCGTAGCCCGGCCGATGCCCATGCTGGTCCTGGAGCGTGATGAAGAGGGCGACTGCATCAGAGCGGTTGGGGGCTCCTTTGAGCGCATCCAGCGCCTGACGCTCCACCCTGAAGGCGCTCGCACGACCGCAGTACACATGCCCCTCCAATCGGCAGCGCCACGCCCATTCGCCGATCCGTCGCACCTCCTCCTCGGGCAGGGTGGTCGGCGATACGCAGAGATGATCGCGAACTGATGTCAGCGCCTCCTGCATTTCGATCAGGCTGTTGACCGACCCGACCGTAGCAATGGCAGCCTTGAGGAGTGCATCATGCCGCCCGCCTTCCGGCACTGGCTCTCCTGCCCCGAGAAGTCGTGCGGCCGACTTCGAGCGGGAGAGCGCAATGACGGGCAACTCGTCCTGGCCGAGCACGCCCTTGGCCGTGAAGTAAGCCCCACCGTCAGGTCGGACGGAGCCTGGCCCCATGACGTAGCTTGTGGCTCCCCGCTTGAGATCCACCGCATGCCCTTCGCCGCGGAGGTTGGGATAGACCGGTCGCTCGATGTTGGGCGCGCGATAGAAAAGGTGCCGTCCCCTCGGGGTCCGAATGTGGACCGGTGACGCGCCAAACCGCGCCTCCATGACCGAGACCAGAGCCGGGTCGTCACTGTCGCAGTCGATAACGGCGAGGCCACCCAGCCGGATGCCGTAGCAGGTCGAGCCAGTCCGGTGCATCGGCGCGAGGACACGCTTCAAGGGCAGCCGCGCCGTTCCTGAGAAACCAAGGAGCGGCGCCTTGCCGTCTGCCCCCCGGCCAAGTGGCAGGAGGCTGAAGCCAGCGCCATGGAGGCGAGCCATCTCAGAGGGCAGGCTGCTGACGGCGAGATCGAAGGCGCGGGCGTTCATGCCGCCTTGTCCTTCTTTTCCATCGCGTGAAGCGCCTTGTGGTGCGTCCGGCAGAGCCACTGGACGACAAGGGGCGTGTCGTAAGAAGGGTGATGGGCCTCGCTCCTCGGGTCACCGCAAACCTCGCAGGGCTTCTGTTGAACGAGGCCGCGCTTGAGCCCGGAGCGAAGCGCCGAGTGAGCCCAGTACTTCTGCGGGTTCCGCTCCCGCCAAGCTTCCTGTCGCGTGGGTTTCCGAGGAGGAAGAACGGTCGGATTGATGGGGTCGCTCACAGGCAGACGTCTCCGAAGACCAGGGGTGCAAGGAAGCGGGCGGTGGCGTCATCGAGACCGCAGCGGCGGCGCAGGATGGCGGCGCACAGGCAAAGGAGCCCACGCCCGGCGTGCCCGTCAGGAGCATCAGGCCAGAGGGAGGAGAGAAGGGGAGAAAGCACGGCAGAGGGATCCTTGTTGAAGGATCGACCCGAATGCGCTATCTATTCCGAAGCACCCGAAAATAGACAGACACCCGCAAGGCCGATCCGGTCTGCGGGTGTTTTTCTATGCAGCGTTCGTTTCACGCCGGGCTTCGGCTCGGGCAATGACGGCCTCGATGTCGGAGCGGCGCCAGCGGCTCATTCCGCCAATCTTGATTGGCGGAGCGATGGTGCCATCCGCAACTCGGCGCCGGAACGTCGCAACGGATGCGCCGATCATGGCGGCACCATCCTTGTCGCGGATCAGAGGATCGGTGAAGGTCATTTGATCAGTCTCGCGCTTGGTTGCGTGAGGCCGACGCTATTTGACGGTGAATCGGAAAGGAAACCCCATTAAGCTCGGCGCTTTTTGGGGGTGCCACCAGGAATGCTCTCGAAGAAGTAGGCGAGTGCTGCAAGCACCGGATCAGCGTGATCATCTGATGCCGATCCCTGCTGCGCGTTCAAGACCGTCATCCCATTTGGGCGCAAGAGCTCATCAATATCGCGAACGTTCTGCAGGTAGGTCTTTGCCGCCTGGTTAATCTTGAATGCGCGTATGGCGTCCACATCGACACCGAAAGCATCGAGAGCAGCCGCTGCTATCGTGCATCCGCAGACTGGTGGCTTCTCACCCCGGAAGTACTGAGCCTTCTCACCGCCCGTTGGATAACCGGCAACCATCTTGAGCCGATCCGCTATGCCGACCAGAAGGGTGTCTCGATGAGCATTGCTCGGCCGGTTGGCTGGCTCCCGGCGAACCTTGTCCAACTCCCAGAGAACGCCGCACGCCAAGCTTTTGGCTTCCTCCGGCGTTTCGATCCCTTCCCAGAGGTTAAGGCCAATCCTCTTGAGAAGCTCACGAGCCACTTTGGGGCTTGAGTCGAAGAGCTCGGTCAAAACTCCTTCACGGGACTCGCGGAAGTGGTATCCAAAGGATCCGCGCTTTCCAGGAATCCCACCCTCAATCCGAAACGGCACCACCTCTTTCTCCAGCATCTCCATGGCAGGATCTAGTTGGAGCACGTAGACCCCCCGGTCGGCGGCATATCTGGCGACAACCGAGCACGCGTATTGGAGACTGGAGAGTAGCAACTCTTCTTCCGAGAGATGCTCTCTGGGCCATGTGGATCCCAGGTAAAGCCTCCGTCCCTGTGCAGCTTCAGAAACGAACTCGATTGGTGCCAAGCCGCCGGTTGGTCGTAGAGCGTTCCCATAGGGAATCTGCATCTCGTGGTAGAGTTGCCTGAGAACCTCGACGTTCATCCTTGGGCATCCTCCATGCCATCGCCCGTGGTGGCGGTTTCCAGTGGATCCTGCATGAGCGTGTGAACCTGGTTCAGTGCATCAACCAAGGTATCCTCGGCCTCAGCGCCGGCTTCAGCCAACTCGGCAATCCGCTCCTGATTGCCCTCCTCAAGGGCGTCCTCATAGGCGTCCAAGACATCGACCAGCGTCATGGCAGCGCCAGTGACGGCCATGAAGGCCTTGCGCTCGTCTATTGCCTCCAGAAGGGCCTCGTAGGCCTCCTTCCAGGCCTCCGCCACGCCAAGCGGCACGTCTTCGTCCTGAACGCGTGCGATGGCGAAGAGGGCGCAAGGGGATCGCTAGGGGCGTCGTCAATCATAGGTGACTCCAAGAAGGCGTTGCAGAGATCGAGGAAGAGGTGCGCCGTCATTCATGTTGGCTCTTGATGCACGCGGCAGAGGCGTCCGCATCGACCAAGAGCCATGACGGTCACCGGGGCCTCAGCCCCTCGGGCAACAGTAGAAAGGCGTGCACCCCGCCTCTCAGGGCGGGTGCAGCGCTATAGGGGGTATGGGGGTGTGTGTGGCTAGGGGGTTGAAGGGGGTTTGCAGGGAGGGTTGAAGCCACTTCCGTAGGGTGGGTTGAACTGGGGTTGAAGGGGGTTGAAGCGGCCCGCGTGAGCATCATCGGATCGCTCTCATCAGGAACTTTACGCGCCGCGAGGGCGGGCCTTCCTCTCCGATTGCAAGGGTGCCGTTGCTCAGAAGGCTGTTCATCGCAGCCGCGAAAGCGTTCTTGGTAACACCTTCGGACTTTGGGTGCTTGGCGAATTGCGAGGGGGCATAGGTCGAGGCGCCTGCATGGTTCACCCGGCGTCCCTGGCTCGTGAACTCGTCCAAGAGCTTCAGAAACACCCGCTCGGCCTTGGCTCCTGCCGCCATCTTGTCGAGGCCCGACGGCGCCACGTCGGCCACGAAGACCCCGCCGCGCCACGTCATGCCGATCTCGCCTCCGACCCGGCTGTAGTTCGCCTTCTTGGTCGTGAGCACCCGCTTGTCCGGCTCAGGCTCATGCCCGTCCTGGATGATGCGGGACAAGTAGAGCCGCGAGCGCACCGAGTTGTTCCAGGCCGTAGATCCCGACGAACCCGAGCCGGAGGTTAGGCCTGTGAGCGACGGGTGCCCCAGCAGCATTACGGCGCAGCGCTGCCGGATCGCGAGTCCCCGCAGGATCCCGATGAACTGGCGCACCTTCATGCGATCGTTCTCGTTGGCTGGATACACGTCCGCGAGCGTGTCTATCACGACAAGAGCCGGCTGCTCGTCGGCGGCGCGGGCCTCCAGTTCCTGGAAGAGCGCCGAGGCCATCAAGGCCAGTCCGCTCTCCACTGCCAGAAGCGCGTCCTCGCCCGCAAGGCTGCGAAGCGTCAGACCCTCGATGTCGTCATAGGTTCGTCCGATGGCCCGGAGGATGTCGTCGGTGCGGCGATGCAGCTCGTCGTCGTCATCCTCGGCTGAAAGGTAGATGACCCGTCCTTGCGCGACATCCATCCCGAGCCAGCCGCAGCCTGAGGCCACGGCGATGCCAAGCTGATGCGCCAAGAGTGACTTGCCGGTCCCTCCGTCGCCCGAGAACAGAGTCACGGTTCGATCGGGCACAAGGCCGGGCACCAGCCAGGGGCGCTCGGGCACCGGCCTGCCCTTGAGGCTCGCCGCCGAGTAGAAGCGCGAGGCCCGTGAAGCCGCCTCGTTGTGCGCCGTCTCCTGAGGCCGCCACGGCTGGGTCTCTTGGCAGAGCCTCAGCAGCTCCTCGATGTCGCCATCTGACGCGATCCAGTCCGACACGTCGCCCTTCTCAGGGAGGCCCGGGAGAGCCACAATCCGCACCTCGGCTGCGGTCTCTAGCAGACTCTCCGCAACCTGACGCGCGTGCGCCCGGCCAGCCTCATCGTTGTCAGGCAGGATATAGACGATGCGGCCGGTGAACCACCGGTTGAGGTCGGAGGTCCACTTGCCAGCCCCCTCTGAGGCGGTCGTGGCGACCAGCCCAAGGCGGTCCAGCGCGTCTGCGTCCTTCTCGCCTTCTGCAATCAGCACAGGTGCATGGGGGGACGCCAGGAGCTCCGGCAACCTGTAGGGCACCTTCGGACCTTTGGGCTTGCCCTTGGCCCAGCCTGTGCCTGTCCAGTGCTCCTGCGGGAAGCTCTTGGGGTCCTTAAGGCGGGTCACCTTGAGGTAGGGCGTGCCGTCTTCGAGATGGTAGACGTATTCCGCGACTTTGCGCTGCGGCCGTCCCGGGCCACCCTGCCGCTCCTTGTCTCCCCGAGGGGTCCAAGGCGCCCGGCCAAGGCACTGGAGCACGTGGTCGCGGCATTTCTGCCAGTCGTCGCCTGCGTGACTGTGCACGACGAAGCCGTCCGGGTTGTCGGGCGCCAGCTTGACCGACAGGCTGCGGTCCTTGGGGCTGTGACCGGGTCCAGGCGCATTGATGCTCTCGGGACCGGTCACATCACCGTCCAGAGCAGCCGCCAAATTGCGCAGGCTGAGGATTGGTTGATGCATGGTCATGCGAGCACCGCCCCGGATTTGTAGACCCGTTCGACGCTGTTGGACTCACGATCCCAAAAGAAGAGGCTTGCCCGGAGGCGCCCTGGTCGGGCATACAGATGATGAAGACCAGCAGTCTTGCTAACAGCCCCGGTTGCGCCCGCCAGCGCGCCGGGGTTTTTGCTTGTCTGGACCCGTGACATCTGCCTGAGCCGCTCGACCTGCACTGACGTGCGTGTGTCAGATTTGTGCCGCTGATGCCGCGAGGTCGGTACATCGTTCTGCACATTGGAGCACGGTTCAGCAGGGGCGAACCGCTGGTCTCTTGCTTTTTTTACTGGGGTTCCGTAGGGGCGTCCTTGGGACACCCCTCCCCAACGAGGGGCCATATACCTGGAAGGGTAGATCATGACGCGCGAGACGCCGCAGGCCAAGCCTGCGAACCCCCGTTTCTCCTCGGGCCCCTGCGCCAAACCCCCCACCTGGAGCCTCGATACGCTGTCCGGCGCGAGCCTTGGCCGGTCGCACCGCGCCGCCGAAGGCAAGGCGCGGCTGAAGCGCGCCATCGACCTGACGCGCGAGGTCCTGCAGGTCCCCGACACCCATCGCATCGGCATCGTGCCGGCGTCCGACACCGGGGCCGTCGAGATGGCCATGTGGACCCTGCTGGGCGAGCGGCCGGTGGAGATGGTTGCCTGGGAGTCGTTCGGCGAAGGCTGGGTCACGGATGCGGTGAAGCAGCTCCGGCTCGATGCGCGGGTGCATCGCGCCGATTACGGGCGCATCGTGGACATGGCGGCGCTGGACTACGACCGCGACGTGGTCTTCACCTGGAACGGCACGACCTCGGGCGTGCGGGTGCCTTCGGGTGACGTGATCCCGGCCGACCGCAAGGGGCTGACGATCTGCGACGCGACCTCGGCGGCCTTCGCGCAGGAGCTGCCCTTCGACAAGCTCGATGTGGTGACCTTCTCCTGGCAGAAGGTCATGGGCGGGGAGGCGGCGCATGGTGTCCTGATCCTCGGGCCCCGCGCGGTGGAGCGGCTGGAGTCGTTCACGCCGGACCGGCCGCTGCCGAAGATCTTCCGGCTGACCAGCAAGGGCAAGCTGATCGAGGGCATCTTCCAGGGCGAGACGATCAACACGCCGTCGATGCTCTGCGTCGAGGACTGGATCGTGGCAATGGAGTGGGGCCAGGCCATCGGCGGGCTGCCGGCGCTGATCGCCCGCGCCGACGCCAATGCGCAGGCCGTGTGGGACTTCTGCGCGGCGCGGCCCTGGATCGTGAACCTCGCCGAGGACGAGGCCACGCGGTCGAACACCTCCGTCTGCCTGAAGTTCACCGATCCGCGCATCACCGACGGCGCGGCCTTCGCAAAGGCCGTGGCGAAGCGGCTGGAGCAGGCGGGCGCGGCGCTGGACGTGGGCGCCTATCGCGACGCGCCCCCCGGCCTGCGGGTCTGGTGCGGGGCGACGGTGGAGCGGGCGGACATCGAGGCGATGCTGCCCTGGCTCGACTGGGCGTTCCACGAGGAGATCGCCAAGGTCGCTCAGGCGGCGTGATCCGGCGGCGGGGGGCGACCCCGCCCTGCCCCATCCCATGGCGGGCATTCGGCCCGCCACCCCCTCAGATTTCATTCATGGAGCCCCTCATGGCCCCCCGCGTGCTCATCTCGGACGAACTCTCGACCGCCGCCGTTCAGATCTTCAAGGATCGCGGCGTGGAGGTCGACTACCAACCCAAGCTCGGCAAGGACAAGGACGCCCTGCTGGCGATCATCGGCAACTACGACGGCTTGGCGATCCGGTCCGCGACCAAGGCGACGGAGAAGCTGCTCGCCGCCGCCACGAACCTCAAGGTGATCGGGCGCGCGGGCATCGGCGTGGACAACGTGGACATCCCGGCCGCGTCCAAGAAGGGCATCATCGTGATGAACACGCCCTTCGGGAACAGCATCACCACCGCCGAGCACGCCATCGCGATGATGCTGGCCGTGGCGCGGCAGATCCCGGAGGCGAATGCCTCCACCCATGCGGGGAAGTGGGAGAAGTCGCGCTTCATGGGGGTGGAGCTGACCGGCAAGACGCTGGGTGTCATCGGCGCGGGCAACATCGGCTCCATCGTCTGCGACCGGGCACGGGGGCTCAAGATGAAGGTCGTGGCCTACGACCCCTTCCTGGGCGAGGAGCGGGCCGACCAGATGGGCGTGGAGAAGGTGGAGTTGGACGAGCTGTTCCGCCGCGCCGACTTCATCACGCTCCATGTGCCGCTGACCGACCAGACCCGCAACATCCTGAGCCGCGAGGCGATTCAGAAGCTGAAGCCGGGCGTGCGGATCGTGAACTGCGCGCGGGGCGGGCTGGTCGATGAGGAGGCGCTGGCCGAGGCGCTGAAGAGCGGCCATGTGGCGGGGGCGGCCTTCGACGTCTTCGCCGTCGAGCCCGCGACGGATTCGCCGCTGTTCGGGCTGCCCAACGTGGTGGTGACGCCGCATCTGGGCGCCAGCACCACCGAGGCGCAGGAGAACGTGGCCCTGCAGGTGGCCGAGCAGATGGCCGACTACCTGCTGACGGGCGCGGTGAGCAACGCGCTCAACATGCCGTCGGTGACCGCCGAAGAAGCCAGGGTGATGGGGCCGTGGATCCGGCTTGCGGGGCATCTGGGCAACTTCGTGGGGCAGATGACGGACGAGCCCATCACGGCGATCAACGTGCTGTATGACGGGATCACGAGCACGATGAACCTCGCGGCGCTGAACTGCGCGGTGATCGCGGGGATCATGCGGCGGGCGAACCCGGACGTGAACCTCGTCAGCGCGCCGGTGATCGCGCGGGAGCGGGGCATCCACATCTCGACCACCCGGCAGGACCAGTCGGGCATGTTCGAGGGCTACATCAAGGTCACGGTCGTGACCGAACTGCGCGAGCGGTCGGTGGCGGGGACCGTGTTCTCGGACGGCAAGCCTCGGTTCATCCAGATCAAGGGCATCACGGTGGACGCCGAGATCGGGGCGAACATGGTCTACACCACCAACGAGGACGTGCCGGGCATCATCGGCGCGCTGGGGCAGACCATGGGCGAGAACGGCGTGAATATCGCCAACTTCACGCTGGGCCGCAGCCACCGGGGCGGCGAGGCCATCGCGATACTCTACGTGGACGATCCGGTGCCCGAGCCGATCCTTGACCAGTTGCGCGGGACGGGGATGTTCCAGCAGGTCAAGGCGCTGCAGTTCGACATGGCGTGATGCGGAGCGGGAGGTCCAAGGACCCCCCGCTTCGTCAGTAGCCGGTCATTTCCAGGTAGCCCACGCCCGCGTGGGAGCCGGTGACGGTCACGGGCCCCTCCCAGTAAGGGACGGAGGTCGCCATCCAGGCCTGGGGGTTCAGCGCCTCGACCGTCGCGTCGAGGCCGCGGTCGGGCAGCCGGACGCGCCAGCGGGTGGGGATCTCGCGTTGGGCCCCCTCGCCGTCGGTCACGTCCGAGGTCGCCAGCGGCTCGGCGGCGAAGGCGCCGTTCGGGAAGGGCGTGGGCGTGCCATCGGGCGCGATCCAGGTGGCGGCGGTGAAGGCGTCGCCGCCCTCCTCGTTCAACCGGAAGGCCATGAGCTTTTCCCCGGTGTCGAAGGACAGCGAGAACCAGTCCCAGCCCACCTGCCGGTCGGCGAGCGGCTGGGAGGACCATTCACGGTCAAGCCAGGCGGTGCCGGTCACGGGGATCTCGCCGTCGGGGAGGGTCAGGGTGCCGTCGACGGCGAAGAAGGGCTGGGAGTAGTAGTGGCTGGCCTGCCCGTCCTCGGACTTGACGCTGTAGCCCTGGTCGCCTTGCAAGACGATGGGGCCCTGGGCGGTGAGCGTCACGTCGTAGCCCCAGTCGGGGCCCTGCGCGGTGAGGGTCGCGGTGTCGAAGTTGGGGCCGGCGAGACGCCATTCGTCGATCCAGGCCTCGAACGGGTCGGCCGTGACGCCCGCCTGGCCTGTGGCGCCGCGGGCGAGGCGCTCGGTGACGAAATGCGCCTCGGGCGTGGTGACGGCGGCGTGGCCCATCCAGACCTGGGCTTCGGGCGCGCCTCCGGGCGCGAGGGCCGAGCGGAAGAGCGTCCACTGGAAGCCGTAGGGGGTGCCGTCGGGGCCTGTCAGGTTCGCCGTGATGTACCACCATTCGATGCGGAAGGTGGGATGCGCCCCGTGGTCCCGTGGAAAGGCGAACCCGTATCCGGGCTGCGGGAGGGCGTAGCCTTCGGCCGAGGTGCCAAGGCCCGCGAAGCCCTGCGCCTGGGCGGCCAGGGGGCAGAGGGCAAGGACGAGGGTCCTAGCGTTCATCCGAGAACACCTTGAGGAGGATCGACGGCGGCACGCGGGCGAGGCGGATCGCGGGCCAGAGGGCGGCGAGCGCGGCGGCCAGCAGCGCCAGCGCGAAGAGGCGCAGCCAGTCCCAAGGGAAGAGGAACATCGGCAGCCGCCAGCCGAAGGCCTCGACGTTGACGACCGCCAGAAGCACCCAGGCCAGCGCGAGGCCCAGGGGAAGCGCGGCCAGCGCGGTCAGGGTCGACAGGCCCACGGCGCGGATCAGCTCCAGCCGGCCCAAGGTCGCGCGCCGCGTGCCCAACGCCCAGACGGGGGCGAGCTGCGGCAGGCGGATCGAGGCCAGCGTCAGGAGCGACATGAGGAGCGCGAAGCCCGCGACGGCGAGCGTGAGGACGTTCAGCGCGGCGGTGACCGCGAAGGTGCGCTCGAAGATGCCGAGCGAGATGGCCTTGAGGTTCGACTGGTTCACCACCTGATCTGGGTCGAGGCCCAGGTCGGTCACCAGCCGCTCGGCCAGCGCCGGGACCCCTTCGGCGGGCAGGCGCAGGCCGAAATTGACGGGGACCACCTCGGGGAAGGTCTGGCGGAACAGCGCCTCGGTCAGGATCGCCTCGCCCACCGGATTGCCGTAGTCGCCGTAGATGCCGAGGATCGGGAGGGTGACGGCGCCAGTGACCTGGAGATCGTCGCCCACCGACAGGCCCGCACGGCGGGCGAGCTGCTCGTTGACGAGGAGCCCCTGCCCCGCCGCGAGCCGGTCCCAGGCGTCGGGGACGGCGGACAGGAAGCGCCAGTTCTCGCGGTAGGTGGGGTCGTCGCGCAGGATCTGGACCTGCGCGGGCAGGCCCGCGAGGGGGCGCTCGATCTCGGCGATGGGGAGGACGCGGGTGCCCGAGGGCAGCGCGGCGAGGAAGGCGTTCACGCGGTCGGGGGAGGAGACGCCGACATAAAGCTCGGGCGCGAGGCGCTGGTCGAGGAAGTCCACGAAGGTCTGGCGGAAGCTGCTGACCATGGTCGAGACGCCGACGTTGGCGGCCATGGCGAGGAGCAGCGCCATCAGGGCGAGGGAGAGGCCGGGAAGCTCGGCGCGGGAGTCGGCCCAGATCCACTGGGGCAGCGCCTCGCGGGCGAAGCGGCTGCCCAGCGCGAGGACGCGGTCGAGGAGGAGCGGGAGGAGAAGCGCGCCGCCGATCATCAGGCAGCCGAGCGTGACGAAGCCGCCGACGAGCCCGCCGCCCCAGAGGCCGACGAGAAGCGCGACAAGGAGGAGGACGAGGCCCGCGACACCCTGCCGGATGGCGCGGCGCGCGGCCCAGCGGGCGCCGGCACGGCGGGTGCCTCCGGCGAGGAGCGGCGTGGTGGCGAGGCGGCGGAAGGCGCTGGCCGCCGCCGCCGCGGTGCCCACCAGCGCGATGGCCATGCCGGAGAGCGCCCAGAGCGGCCGGAAGCGGAGCGTGCCCGCGACCTCGGCGCCATAGAGGCCCTGGAGGGTGCCCGCCACGTCCGGCAGGAGCGCGGCGGCGATGAGGTAGCCCAGCAGGAGCCCGATCCCCCCGGCGACGAGGGCGAGAAGCGCCAGTTCCGCCGCCATGAGCGCGATCAGGAGGCCGAGCGGCATCCCCATGGCGCGCAGCGTGCGGACGGTGGCGCGGCGCTGCTCGAAGGCGAGGCCCACCGCGCCATGGACGATGAAGAGCCCGACCGCGAAGGACAGGAGCCCGAAGGCGGTGAGGTTGAGGTGGAAGCTGTCCGTGAGCGCCGCCGGGTCGGTCCCCTGATCGGGAGCCTGGAGGCGGAGGCCGGGGGCGACCTCAGCCAGCGGGACCTGCCGCAGGGGCTGGACGGGGGCGAGCAGGAGGCTCGTGAAGCCGTCGATTTCCAGGACGCGCTGGGCGGTCACGATGTCGGTCAGGACCGTGCCGGGCGCGGCCTCCTCGGAGGCCAGGAGCGTGGCGCCCGTGTCGGGAAGCTGGGCCAGCACCTCCTCGCGCCCCAGGAGCGCGCCCTGCGGCGCGAGGAAGGCCTGGAGGTCGGCGGTGTCGGCCTCCTCGATGGGGCCGGTGTCCACGGGCGTCGTCAGGGGGTCGATGCCCAGGAGGCGGGCGCGGCCCAAGCGCCCCTCGACCACGGGGCTCGCGAGCCAGCCCGCGCGGCGCAGGGCGACCCAGGTCGCCTCGGGGATGGTCGCGCCCTCGGGCGGGAGGAGGCGCGACAGGCGCCCCTCGCCCAGCGTCTCGCTGGCTTCGGTGTAGGAGGCGCGGGCCTCGCCGTTGATGGCCTGCACGCCGGACCAGAGCGCGGTGGCGAGCGCGAGGCCCGCGATGAGGGTGAAGAGCTGGAGCTTGTGGCGGCGCCAGTGGGACAGGAGCGCCAGAAGGCCAGCCGCGATCATGCGCCCCTCATGCGGCGACCCGGCCCAGGCGGAGGTGGACGCGGGTGTCCATGCGCTCGGCCACCGCCTCGGAATGGGTGACGGTCAGGAGGCTCGCCCCCGTCTGGCGCACGAGGTCGAGCATGAGGTCGAGGACGGCGCTGGCCGAAGCCTCGTCGAGGTTGCCCGTGGGCTCGTCCGCCAGCACGAGGCGCGGGCGGGCGGCGAGCGTCCGGGCGATGGCCACGCGCTGCTGCTGGCCGCCCGACAGCTCCTCGGGGTATTTGTGGAGATGCGGGGTCAGGCCGAGGCGGTCGGCCAGCTCCTTTTCCCAAGCGGGGTCGCGGGCGCCCTTGAGGCGGGCCTGGAAGGCGATGTTGGCGCCGGCGTCCAGCGAAGGGACGAGGTTGAACTGCTGGAAGACCACGCCCACCGCGTCGCGGCGCAGGCGGGCGCGGCCGCGGTCGTCGAGCGTCGTCACCTCCACGTCGCCCAGGCGGATGCTCCCGCTGTCGGGGCGGTCGAGGCCGCCGATGAGATGGAGGAGCGTGCTCTTGCCCGAGCCGGACTCGCCCGTGAGCGCCAGCGTGCGCCCCTGCGCGAGGTCGAGCGAGGCGCCGCGCAGGACGGGAATGGGGGCGTCGGGGCCCGCGAAGCTCTTGTGGACGTCGCGGACCGCCAGGAGCGCGGCGCTCACGCCGGGGCCAGGGCCTGGGCCCGGCCTTTCAGCGTGGCGAAGGACAGGGCCACCCCCAGCGACACCATCGACACGATCCAGAACACGCCCTCCTCTCCGGTCGTGGCGAGGATAGGCCGCAGCAGGATCGGGCCAAGGGTCCCGCCCAGGAGCGCCATGGTCAGGATCGCCGCCGTCATGCGGCCATCGGGGCCCAGGACCCCGATGGCCCAGACGTAGTAGGCCGGGAAGATCACGCCCACGAAGGCGCCCGCCAGGATGAAGCCCAGGCCCGGCGCGCCCAGCGCGGCGGCGGCCATGCAGGCCGAGGCGCCGAGCAGGCCGAAGAGGAACAGCGGCCCCGGCGGGATGCGCGCGGCCAGCCAGTAGAGCGCGATGCGGGCGGCGAGGTAGGTGACGAAGAAGCCCGAGGTGAGCTGGGCCGCCGCCTCGGACGACAGGCGGGCGTCGATCAGGGCCGAGGCGCCGAAGCCGGTGATCGCGCCTTCGATCAGGCCGTTCCAGAAGATGAAGAGCGTGACGAGAAGCCTCTTCTGTCGCAGGTCGGGCAGGCCGCGCGTGAGGGGCGCGTCGTCGCGGGGGGACAGCAGGAGCGCCACGACCGACAGGGCGGCGATGGCGCCCATGACGGGGCCGGGGCTTTCGCCCGCCAGCAGGAAGAGGAGCGGCGCGCCGATGGCGCCCAGCCCGAAGAAGGCGTTGACGAGGCCCACCATGCCGGGGCCCCGGTCGCCGAAGCCCGCCAGGAAGGCGCGGTTCACCGCCACGCAAAGGAAGCCGAAGCCCGCCCCGGCAACGGCGGCGGCCAGCAGCATCAACCCCCAGGCGGGGCCGAGCGCGAGGCCCAGGGTGCCGAGCCCCAGCGCCACGAGGCCCGCGCGCTGGCCCAGGGGCAGGCCGAAGACGCCCGCCAGCACCGCCGCGAAGGAGCCCGCGCCCTGCGCGGCGAGGAGGGCGCCGCCCTGCCCCTCGGCAAGGGCGTAGGTCTCGGACCAGGCGGGCAGCGCCACGCCGTAGAGCGAGACGAGGTTGCCGGTCAGGAAGAAGGCGAGCGCGCCCGAGGCGAACAGGCGCGAGGCGAAGCCGGGGACGGGGGTCCCGGCCTGGGAGGCGATGGCGGAGGTCACGGCGGGGCTTTCCTGGGGGGAGGTCGCGCCCCCAGACTTGGCGCAACGCCGGGGGGACTTCCAGAGGCCGCCGCATCGGAACGCTCGGGGAGGCCGGGCGTTGGGACAGGAGCCCCCCAAGGGGAGCCCAGGGTCCCGCCCGGCGGGGCCGATCCAGCAGCATCAGGAGGACGAGGCCATGGTAGGCTCGCACGACAAGAGCGATCAGGGACCGCTGCCCGGCCGCCAGACCGAGGTTCCGAACGCCGGACCCGGGTTCCCGGCCGAACACGACCTCAAGCGCGCCAAGGAGGTGCCCCAGAGCATCCGCGAGCGCATCGACGAGACGGGCGTGACGCGCGAAACCCCCGGCCTGAAGGAGACGGGCGACCTTCGCGGGCCGCTGGGCGACAACCAGGACAGCCGCGGGCGCGGCACGACCCAGGAGAAGGACGTCTATCAGGACAAGTGAGCCTGAGGCCGCCTCGGGCGGCGCAGGGTGGGCTTCGGCCCGCGCGCCCTACGGCTCCTTGCCCAAACCAGCGAACCAGTCGGCGTAGGGAGTGGTCCGCGCCATCCGGCGCTTGAAGTCTGGGCTCCCGTCGGTCCACCAGACCGGCCCGCGCTCGCCCAGGGCCCGCTTGGCGGCGTCCACGCGGGCGCGGGCCTGACGCGTGGCCTCGGGCTCGCCCTTCGCGTCGCGCACGGCGCGGCGGGCGGACATGAGGTCGCGCACCAGCGCCTCGCGCGTTGCCGGGTCGAGCGCGGGATTCGCCATGCGCCAGAGCCGGCCGCGCACGACGAAGTAGCGGCCGTCGGGCGTGACGGGGTATCTCACGCCCAGTCGAGGACGACCTTGCCGCTTTTCCCCGACAGCATCGCCTCGAAGCCCTGCCGGTAATCGTCGGCCTTGAAGCGGTGGGTGATGACCTTGCGCACGTCCAGGCCGTTCTCCAGCATCGCGATCATCTTGTACCAGGTCTCGAAGATCTCGCGGCCGTAGACGCCCTTGAGGGTGAGGGCCTTGAGGACGATGCGGCTCCAGTCCACCGGGCTTTTTCCGGGCGGGATGCCGAGGAGCGCGATGCGCCCGCCCATCACGAGGCTTTCCACCATCTGGTCGAGCGCCTGCTGGCTGCCCGACATCTCCAGGCCGACGTCGAAGCCCTGCACCATGTGGAGGCGGGACATCACCTCCCTGAGGTCCTCCTGCGCGACGTTCACGGGAGTCACGTCCGCGACCTGCGCGGCGAGGTCGAGGCGCAGGGGGTTCACGTCGGTGATGACGACATGGCGCGCGCCCACGTGCCGGGCCACGGCCGCCGCCATGATGCCGATGGGGCCCGCGCCGGTGATCAGGACGTCCTCGCCGATCAGGTCGAAGCTCAGCGCCGTGTGGACGGCGTTGCCGAGGGGGTCGAGGATGGCGCCGATCTCGTCGTCGATCGTGTCGGGCAGCGGCACGGCGTTGAAGGCCGGGAGGCGCAGGTATTCCGCGAAGGAGCCGGGCTCGTTCACGCCGATGCCGCGCGTCTCGGGGTCGAGGTGGAAGCGGCCCGAGCGCGACTGGCGCGAGGTCTTGCCGATCAGGTGGCCCTCGCCCGAGACGCGCTGGCCCAACTTGAGGTCGGTCACGTCGCGGCCCAGGGCCACGATCTCGCCCGCGAACTCGTGGCCCGTCACGAGCGGCGTGGGGACGGTGCGGGCGGCCCAGGCGTCCCAGCTCCAGATATGGATGTCGGTCCCGCAGATGCCGGTCTTGCGGACCTTGATGAGCACGTCGTCGGGGCCGATGGCGGGCTCGGGCACGTCCTTGAGGGTGAGGCCCTCGCCTGGGGCCTCCTTTACCAGCGCCTTCATATGACGACTCCCGTCTCGCGCCCCGCCTGTCGGAAAGCCTGGAGCGCCTGGTCGAGGTCCGGCAGGGTCAGGGCCGCGTTCATCTGCGTGCGGATGCGGGCCTTTCCCTGCGGGACCACCGGATAGAAGAAGCCCGTGGCCAGCACCCCGTGGTCGAGGAGCCGCCGCGCCATCTCCTGCGCGAGGCGCGCGTCGTGGAGCATGACGGGGACGATGGGATGCTCGCCGGGCAGGAGCTCGAAGCCCATGGACTGGAGGCCCCGGCGCCAGCGGCGGGTGTTGGTGTCGAGTTGCGCGCGGCGCTCGTCGCCCTCGAAACCCTCCACGAGGTCGAGAGCCGCGAGCGCGGCGCCCACGATGGCGGGGGGCAGCGCGTTGGAGAAGAGGTAGGGCCGCCCGCGCTGGCGCAGGAGGTCGATCACGGGCTGGGGGCCGGCGACGAAGCCGCCCAGCGCGCCCCCCAGCGCCTTGCCGAAGGTGCCCGTCACGATGTCGGCTCGAACGCCCGCCCGCGACGGCGTGCCCCGGCCCTTCTCGCCCACGAAGCCCGTGGCGTGGCAGTCGTCCACCATGAGGAGCGCGCCGTACCGGTCCGCGAGGTCGCGGATGGTGGCGAGGTCGGCGAAGAAGCCGTCCATGCTGAACACGCCGTCGGTGGCGATCAGGATGTTCCGCGCGCCCCCTTCGCGCGCCGCGCGGAGCTGGCGTTCGAGGTCGTCCATGTCGCCCGTGGCGAAGCGCAGACGGCGCGCCTTGGACAGACGGATGCCGTCGATGATGGAGGCGTGGTTGAGCGCATCCGAGACCACGGCGTCCTGATCTGTCAGCAGCGGCTCGAAGAGCGCACCGTTGGCGTCGAAGGCTGCGGCGAAGAGGATGGCGTCGTCGAGCCCGAGATACTGGGCGACGCGCGCTTCCAGCGCCTTGTGGAGGTCCTGCGTGCCGCAGATGAAACGGACGGAGGCCAGGCCCAGGCCGCGTTCCTCCATGGCCTGCGCGGCGGCCTGCCTGAGCGCGGGATGGTCCGCGAGCCCGAGGTAGTTGTTGGCGCAAAGGTTCAGCACCTCGCGCCCCTCCACCAGGACGCGGGGGCCCTGCGGTGAGGCGATCACCGCCTCGGTCTTCCAGAGCCCCTCGGCGCGGATCGCGTCGAGGCGGGACCGGATCTCGTCCAGAAAGTCGTGCATGCGCCGTCTCCTTGCGGGCCCTACCTAGGGTGCCGCCCGGCCCGAACCAAGCGCTTGGCGGGATGCGGCAAATCATGTCGCATCGTGGCCCTTCCCAAGCGGAGGGATTGCCCCTATGTGCCACCAATCCGCCGGGTTGCCCCTGCGGACGGGCCTTGCTGGACGACATCCCGGCTTGCGCCGTCACACGAACCCTACAGGAGACACTCCGATGTCGATCACCGCCGAAGACAAGGCCCGCATCCTTTCCGATTTCGCGACGAAGCCCGGCGACACCGGCTCGCCCGAGGTGCAGGTCGCGATCCTGAGCTCGCGCATCGCCACGCTGACCGAGCACTTCAAGACGCACAAGAAGGACAACCACGGCCGCCGCGGCCTTCTCATGATGGTGGCGCAGCGCCGCAAGCTGCTCGACTACCTCAAGGGCAAGGACGAGGCCCGCTACCAGTCCCTGATCGAGCGTCTGGGCCTGCGCCGCTAAGAGACGACCGAACCGCGCCCCTCGAACCGAAGACCGGGGGGCGCGGTTTCCTTATCCGACGACGGGCGTCGGCCGGGCTCGACCGGCGCCTCGCACAGACAGAGCCAGGGGCAATGCGGCCCCTCCGAAAACCGGCCCCCAGGAAATGGAAGTGACAGGGGGGCATCACAGGCGCGAAGGCGCGCCGGAAGGACACCCGATGTTCAACGAACACAAGAAATCGATCCAGTGGGGCGGCGAGACGCTGACGCTGGAAACGGGCAAGGTCGCCCGTCAGGCGGATGGCAGCGTCATCGCCACGCTGGGCGAGACCTCGGTCATGGCGAACGTCACCTTCGCCAAGGAGCCGAAGCCGGGCCAGGACTTCTTCCCCCTGACCGTGCACTACCAGGAGAAATTCTACGCCGCCGGCAAGATTCCGGGCGGCTTCTTCAAGCGCGAGGCGCGCCCTTCGGAGAAGGAGACGCTGACGTCGCGCCTGATCGACCGGCCGATCCGGCCGCTGTTCGTCCCGGGCTTCCGCAACGAGGTGCTCGTGATGTGCACCGTGCTGAGCCATGACCTCCAGAACGAGCCGGACATCGTGGCGATGATCGCGGCCTCCGCCGCGCTGACCCTGTCGGGCGTGCCCTTCATGGGCCCGATCGGCGCGGCGCGCGTGGGCTTCGTCAACGGCCAGTACGTGCTGAACCCGCAGGTCGACGACATCCAGGGCATCCGCAACAAGCCCGAGCAGCGGCTCGACCTCGTGGTGGCGGGCACCAAGGACGCCGTCATGATGGTGGAGTCCGAGGCCTATGAACTCTCCGAGCAGGAGATGCTGGGCGCGGTCACCTTCGCGCACGAGCAGATGCAGCCGGTCATCGACCTCATCATCGACCTCGCCGAGGCCGCGGCCAAGGAGCCCTTCGACTTCGAGCCGGTGGACTATTCGGCCTTGTCGGCGCGGGTGCGGGCCCTGGGCGAGACCGCCATGCGCGAAGCCTTCGCGCTGCGCGTGAAGCAGGACCGCGTGGCGGCCATCGACGCCGCCGTCGAGACCATCAAGGCGGGCCTCTCCGAGGAGGAGCGGGCCGACCCGAGCCTCAAGGCGGCGCTCAAGGACCTCGAGTCGAGCGTGCTGCGCGGCGACATCGTGCGCGGCGGCAAGCGGATCGACGGGCGCGCGCTCGACGTGGTGCGCCCCATCGTGAGCGAGACGGGCGTGCTGCCCCGGACCCACGGCTCGGCGCTGTTCACGCGCGGCGAGACGCAGGCGCTGGTCGTGACCACGCTGGGCACCGGCGACGACGAGCAGTTCATCGACGCGCTGCACGGCAACTTCAAAGAGAACTTCCTGCTGCACTACAACTTCCCGCCCTATTCGGTCGGTGAAGTCGGCCGCGTGGGCTCGCCCGGACGTCGCGAGATCGGCCACGGCAAGCTCGCCTGGCGCGCGCTGCAGGCGGTGCTGCCCGCGCCCACGGACTTCCCCTACACGATCCGCGTCGTGTCGGAGATCACCGAGTCGAACGGCTCCTCCTCGATGGCCTCCGTCTGCGGCGGATCGCTGTCGATGATGGATGCGGGCGTGCCGCTGAAGGCCCCCGTAGCCGGCGTGGCGATGGGCCTCGTGCTGGAAGAGGACGGCCAGTGGGCCGTGCTGACCGACATCCTGGGCGACGAGGACCACCTCGGCGACATGGACTTCAAGGTCGCGGGCACCGAGGCCGGGATCACCTCGCTCCAGATGGACATCAAGGTCGCGGGCATCACGCCCGAGATCATGGGCAAGGCGCTTGAGCAGGCCAAGGCCGGCCGGCTGCACATCCTGGGCGAGATGGCCAAGGCGCTGACCAGCGCGAACGCCTTCAGCGTCCACGCGCCGCGCATCGAGACGATGACCATCCCGACCGACAAGATCCGGGAAGTGATCGGCTCGGGCGGCAAGGTCATCCGCGAGATCGTGGAAGTATCGGGCGCCAAGGTCGACATCAACGACGACGGCACCATCAAGATCGCGTCGTCCAACGGGGACGCGATCAAGAAGGCCTACGACATGATCTACTCGATCGTGGCGGAGCCCGAGGAAGGCGGCGTCTACAAGGGCACGGTCGTCAAGATTGTGGACTTCGGCGCCTTCGTGAACTTCTTCGGCAAGCGCGACGGCCTCGTGCACGTGTCCCAGATCGAGAACCGCCGCCTGAACCATCCGTCGGATGCGCTGAAGGAAGGCCAGGAGGTCTGGGTCAAGCTTCTGGGCTTCGACGACCGCGGCAAGGTGCGTCTGTCGATGAAGGTCGTCGACCAGGCGACCGGCCAGGAGATGGCCAAGGAAGAGGCTCCGGCGGCCGAGTGATTCACCGCCTCGGGCGCGGGTCCCCCAGGGGGCCCGCGCCTGCCTTGCGGGGACCGGAACCATGGACGACATCACCCACTGCCTGACCATCGGAAGCCGCCCGGACCTGCTGGCGGCAAGCCTCGACAGCCTCTCGCCCGAGCTGCGCGCCGTGCGGACGCTGGCCGTCAACGACTTCGGCGACGCCGAAAGCAGCGCCGTGCTGCTGGATCGCTGCCCCAACGGGCGGATCGTGGGGACCGGGGCCCCGCGCCAGGGCCAGCACCGCGTCATCGACGCGATGTACGCCGAGGTGACGACCCCCTTCATCTGGCACGACGAGGACGACTGGGCCTACACCCGGCACGACTTCCTCGACCCTGCACGGCATCTCCTGGAGGTCGAGCCCTCGCTTTCGGCCGTGTGCTTCCGGGGGATCTCGGACTTCACCTGGTTCACCGAGGCCGACCGTGCGCGCATCCGCCACGAGGAGCGCGACGGCGTCCGCTACGCCTGCCTCGACCGGCTGCACGACCAGTGGCACGGCTGGACCTTCAACCCGCACCTCGCGCGGCGCGCGCTCTGGGAGGAGCTGGGCGGCTTCGCCCGCTTCGAGAAGGAGCGACACGTCTCGCGCCACCTGCGGGCGCAGGGAAAGGTTGTGGCCTTCCTCGAGCCCGGCTTCTGCCACCACATCGGCGACCAGCGCACCACCATGCCGCGCCCGCCCAAGCGCTTCGCGCGCCTGAGGGACTGGTGGCGCGGCCGCAGCCCGGGCTGAGCCGTGACCGCCGTCACCTATCTCATCAACCTCGACGGCTCGGACGAGCGGCTGGCCCTGGCCACGCGCGCGCTGGAGGCGCAGGGCCTCGGCTTCGAGCGGGTGGCAGCCTTCGACGGGCGGGGCGTGCCGCCCGCGTCCCTGCCGGGCTACGACGAGGCCGGCGCGCTGGCCTACATGGGACGGACGCTCCGGGGCGGCGAGATCGGATGCTACCTGAGCCACCTCGACTGCGCGCGCCGCTTCCTCGCGACCGGGGCCCGCTTCGCCGTCGTGCTGGAGGACGACATGGCGCCCGTCCCCGGCGCGGCGCGGGTTCTGGGCGAGGTCCTGGACTGGCTGGCGGGGCAGCCCGGGGACTGGGACCTGTGCAACATCGGCGCGGGGAAGCGGAAGTTCTTCACGCCGTTGCGGGACTTCGCGGGCGAGGGGACGACCCATGTGCTGGGCCGCGCGCACTACTTCCCGATGACCACGACGGGCCTGATCTGGTCGCGCGAGGGAGCGGGCCGATTCGTCGGGGGCCACGCGCGGATCGACGCGCCGGTGGACAACCATTTCCGCCGCTGGCTGACGGCCACCGACCGGGGGCTCGCGGTCTGGCCGCCGCTCGTCCGGCCCACGGGGGCCGAGAGCGAGATCGACGCCCCCGGTGCCCGGCGCAAGGTCGAGGGGCGCCGCCCGCTCTATGGGCTCGTCAAGCAGCGCCGGCTGTGGGGCGACAAGGCGCGGGCCGCCTTTCACAAGCTGCGGCGGGGGCTGGGCGGAACCGCATCCGGCGGGTGAACGGCGTTGCCGGGCCCGCTCCGGCCAAGATAGAACGGAAGGCGGGGCGTCCCCTTCGGCCGCCCGATTCGAACGAGGACGACCACGCATGCTGACCCGCCGCCGCTTCATCGCCGCCTCGGCGCTGGCGCTCGCCGCCGGGCGTGCCGCCGCGCAGGAGCTCGTCTCCGCCGAGGCGCCGCTCATCGAGGACCCGGGCCCGCTCCGGCTGAACATCGGGCCACAGGCGGTGCAGGCCTCGCTGACGCTGCCCCCCGACTTCGACGGCGACTACGAGATCCCCGACCGGTTCCGCGCGCGCGTGGTGCAGGTGGCGCCGGGCCTCGTGCCGAACGACATCCACATCGTGCCGCAGAGCCATTACCTTTATTTCATCCTGCCGGGCGACTACGCCATCCGCTACGGCGTGGCCGTGGGGACGGAGGGGCTCGGCTGGCATGGGCAGGCGGTGATCGGCCGCAAGGTGGAATGGCCGTCCTGGCGGCCCACGGACGAGATGATCGACCGCAACCCGGACCGCTACGCCAAGTACGCCGACGGGATGCCGGGGGGCCCCGACAACCCGCTGGGCGCGCGGGCGCTGTACTTTTTCCAGGGCGAGCGCGACACGGCGATCCGGGTCCACGGCACGGTGGACCCCACCTCGATCGGGCACAACGCCTCGAACGGCTGCTTCCGCATGTACAACAGCCACGTCATCGACCTTTACGACCGCGTGCCGCTGGGCGCGCGGGCCTACGCCTACTGAGGGTCGCAGATAGGCCACGGTCGAATGAAAACGAACGGCCGCCGGGGCGACTCGGCGGCCGTTCTGCTAGGCTTGCCCCGAGCAGAACACGCAGGGAAACAGGCCCGCACCATGACAACCCGCCGAAGCTTTCTCGCCGCCGCGGCGGCGAGCGTCTTGGCCGCGCCCGCGCTGGCGCGGGACGTCGTCCGCATTCCGCCCGACTGGCTGCCCACCGACGTGGACATCGCGCCCGGCGTGCCCTTGGGCGAGATCCATGTCGACGTGGAGAACACCTGGCTTTACTGGACCATCGGGGAGGGCCGCGCGCGGCGCTACAAGATCGCCGTGGGGGCGCCGGGGCGCAACTTCCGGGGCGTGGCCACGGTCGCCCGCAAGGTCGAATGGCCCTCGTGGCGGCCCACGCCCGAGATGGTCGCCATCGAGCCGCATGTCTACGGCAAGTTCCGGGGCGGCCTGCCGGGCGGGCATCCGATGAACCCGCTGGGGGCGCGGGCGCTCTACCTGTACCAGGACGGGCGCGACACGTTCTTCCGCATCCACGGCACGCCGCAGCCCTGGACCATGGGGCAGAGCTTCTCCTCAGGCTGCCCGCGCATGATCAACGAACACATGATCGACCTTTACGACCGGGTGCCGGTCGGGACGCGGGTGATCTCGCTCTGAGCGGGGGCGCGACGCGATCGGCCGCCAGCGCCGTGGCGACCCCGAAGACCGCATGCAGGAGCGCGTGCTGGGCGAGGTTGGCGGGCTCGTCGCGCCAGGGCCTGGGCGTGACGCCCAGGGCGGGGCCCACCACGCCATAGGCCAGCGCCCAGAACCCGACCCCGAAGGCGAGCCCCGCCGCCACCGGCGAGCCCTCGCCCTTGTGGACCGCGCCGTAGCCCGCGCCGGCCAGGGCCGACAGCGCGAGATGTCCGCCGTGGCCCAGCGCCTCCTCGCGGGCCGAGCCAGACCTGTCGGGATGCTCGGGGCGGCCCAGCGTGCGGCGCTCGAGGGTCACCAGTTCCGAGGCCCGTCCCTGGGCGGCGCCCATCCCGGCGATGACCCCCGACAGGAGGAGCCCCGCCGCCAGACCTCCGGCGGCGCCGGCGACGGCATGGCGCATCGTGTCGTTCACTGGCTGGCCCCAGGCCCCGTCGCGCGCGTCCGGCGTTCCGGGACGCCGGCCTTCGCGGCCCGGGGCCGTGCCGTAGGTCATAGCCGGCTCATCGACGAGCCGCAGCCCGCGCGAGGGCTCGGCGATGGGGCAGCCGTTCCGCTGCGACCGGAAGCGGGCCGCGTTGTCGTAGGTGCCCCGGCGGGCGCGGTTGATGCCACCCAGCGGCTGGTGCGCGGCCAGCCCGTGCCAGGGGCTAAAGGCCAGGCCGTCGTCCACCTGCCGCGCGCGGGCCTCGCTCCAGGCGGGCTGGCGCGGCGCGGTGATCCGGGCCACGGCGACGTAGGGGCTCTCCTCCTCGGGCCAGGGCACCGAGGCGTCCTCGATGGGCATGGTCTCGGCCTTGGTGCGGAGCTGGACGCGCAGCTCCCATTCGGCGTCCTGCTCGCGGAAGACGTCGATGACCGCCTCGCGCAACCCGTTCGGGCGGCCTTGCACGTCCACGGGCTGGCCGGTCAGCGCGACGAGGCCGGGCGAGACCGGGGCCAGCGACAGCTTGGCCACGTGGTCGCCGTAGAGGAAGGGCGTCTGGGTGTAGAAGGTCTCGCCCAGGGGATGCGTGATCGGCTGGCCGCCGAGGGTGGTGAGCGTCGGGCTCTTGGACCCCATCGCCTCGACCGCGGCCTCGGCGCCACGCAGGGTGGCGGACAGGCCCTTCTTCCAGCCCTGCCCGGTGTCGGTCGTAGCGGCAAGGAGCGACAGGTTCCCCGCGAAGGCCTTGGGGTCGGGCGCGGCGAAGGCGGGCGCGTTCGCCATGACGAAATCCTGAGTCCGCCCGCCCTCGGAGCCGGGCAGGCGCTCGCCCTCGACGCCCATCACCTTGATCGCCATGCCGCGCGGTGCGGACACGGTGTCGTCGAGCACGTCGCCGGGGTTGGTCGAAAGCCGCATGACCACCCGGTAGGTGCCCGGCCGGGCGAAGAGCCCCTGCGCCAGCTCGGGCGGCAGGCCGCCCGGCACCCGCATCTCGCCCTCGATCAGGCCATGGCTCTTGGCGTGGACGCTGCGCAGGGCGTGGCCGTAGTCCTTCAGGGTCGTTTCCTGGATCCGGCGCATCGCCGCGTCGAGCGTGGCGATGGTCTCGGCCTCGTCCGGGGCCGGGCGTTCGAGGTCGGCCGCAGGGGACCGGGGCGGGGCGGAAACGGTCGAGGTCATGGCAGGCTCCGGGGGATCGAGGGCGGGACGCGCCGGGCGAACCCCCAGCGCAGCGCGCGGTTCCGGTCGGTCGGGGCTTCGCGCCCTACGACTTTGTGACGGTGCCGTCGCGGGAACTCCTGTCCGCTTCCGGGCATTGGCCGCCTGAACCGGTTCGGATTCCGAAAGGATCTTCCATGCATTCCCTGCTGAGAACGACCACCGCGAGCGCGGCGCTCGTGGCGGCCCTGACGCTTTCGCCCGTGGCCCTGCTGGCGCAGGACGCCACCGGCGACGACGCGGCCACGCCCGACGACACGGCCCAGGACGACGCGACCACCCAGCCCATGGCCGAGGAGGGCACCCAGACCGCCGCGGCGGGCGAGCCAGCCCAGCCCACGGCCGAGATGCAGCAGGTGCTGGACCAGTTGGCCGAACTGGGCGCGGACCCGATCGGCACGCTGCCGCCCGAGGAGCAGCGGCAGGAGCCCACGCCCGCCGACGCCGTCATGGCGGTGATGGAGGAGCAGGGCATCGAAACCCCGCCCGAGCTGGCGGCGATTGCCACGCGCGACCTCACCTATCCGGCCGCCGACGGCTCGGAGCAGCCGCTGCGCGTCTACACGCCCGAGGGCGAGGGCCCCTTCCCGCTGATCGTCTACTATCACGGCGGGGGCTGGGTGATCGCGGACATCGACACCTACGACGCCTCGGCGCGGGCGCTCGCGGCCGGGGCCCAGGCGGTCGTGGTCTCGGTGGAATACCGCCACGCCCCCGAGAACCCCTTCCCGGCGGCGCACGAGGACGCCAACGCCGCCTATGCCTGGATCATCGAGAACTCGGGCACGCTGAACGCCGACGCCGAGCGGCTGGCGGTGGCGGGCGAGAGCGCGGGCGGCAACCTCGCCATGAACGTGGCCATCAACGCCCGCGACGCGCAGCTCATCCAGCCCGATCACATGCTGCTGGTCTATCCGGTGGCGGGCAACGACATGGAGACGCCCTCCTACCAGACCTACGCGGACGCGCAGCCCCTGTCGCGCGACGCGATGATGTGGTTCGTGGAGCACGTCTTCACGGATCCGTCCCAGACGGCCGACCCGCGCATCAACCTCGTGGACCGGACGGATCTGGCGGGGCTGCCGCCCGCGACGGTCATCAACGCGCAGATCGACCCGCTGGCCAGCGAGGGCGAGGCGCTGGCCGAGGCCCTGACCGCGCAGGGCGTGGACGTGCAGCAGATGACCTATCCGGGCGTCACGCACGAGTTCTTCGGCATGGGCGCGGTGGTGCCCGAGGCGAAGGAGGCGACGGACATGGCGAGCTTCGCGCTGCGCACCGTCTTCGAGGCGCGCGATCCGGCGACGGCGGAGGCCCCGGCCAACGAGGTCACGGACGTGGAGGCGACGGCCGCCGAAGGCGACGACACCGCTGTAGAAGGCGGGCTGGAGCCCGTCGATGGCGCGGTCCAGCAGGAGAACGCCGCTCCGGCGGCCGAGGCCGTCGAGGGCGACGCGGCCCCTGCCGAGCAGTAAGCGCCTTGGCCCGGCCCCCAGCGGGGCCGGGCTGCGGCCCCGGACGGGGCGAAGGGCCGGCTCAGGCCGGTAGCTTGGTCTTGCGCAGGTAGGGCAGGACGGTGGTGAACTCGCCGAACTTCGCCCGCGCCTCGTCGTCCTTGACGGCGACGGGGATGATGACGTCGTCGCCGGGCTGCCAGTCGGCCGGGGTGGCCACGCCGTTCTTCACCGAGGCCTGCAGCGCGTCCACCGCCCGCAGGATCTCGGAGAAGTTGCGGCCCACCGTCATCGGATAGGTCATCGACAGCTTCAGCTTCCTGTCCGGGCCGATGATGAAGACCGACCGCACCGTTGCCGTGTCGTTGGGCGTGCGGCCGTCGGGCAGGTAGGCCTCGGCCGGAAGCATGTCGAAGGCCTTGGAGATGGCGAGGTCCTGGTCGGCCGCGATGGGGAAGGTCGGCTCGGCGGAGCCCGCGACCTTGATGTCCTCCTTCCAGCGGAGGTGGTCCTCGACCCCGTCCACTGACACGCCCAGCACCTTGACGCCGCGCTTCTTCCACTCCTCGTCGAGCCGCGCGACGGCGCCGAACTCGGTGGTGCAGACGGGGGTGAAATCCTTGGGATGGCTGAAGATCACCGCCCAGGAGTCGCCCACCCAGTCATGGAGGCTGATGGTTCCCTGGTCGGTCTCGACCCGCAGGTTCGGGATGGTGTCGTTGATGCGCAGGCCCATGTCGCGGCTCCCCTTGGCGATGTCGTGGCCCGGCCTTGGCCGGGCGATGGCCCGGGCAATATAGTGAGCGGACCGTGGGGACGCCACGGCACCTCTGAGGGGACGGCCATGATCGACAAGCGCAGCTTCTACATCGGCGGGCAATGGGTCGAATCGCGGGACGGGCGCGAGCACGTGGTCATCGATCCCTCGACCGAGGAAGGCGCCGTGACGATCATGCTGGCGGGCCCGCAGGACGTGGACGCCGCCGTGGACGCCGCCAAGGCCGCCCTGCCCGCCTGGGCCGAGACCGACCCGCAGGAGCGCCGCGCGCTCGCCGGGCGCATCCTGGAGCAGTACGGGCGGCGCGAGCGCGACTTCGCCGAGGCGATCAGCCGCGAGATGGGCGCTCCCATCGACTTCGCGCTGGCCGAGCAGGCCCCCTCCTTCTCGTGGCACCTAGAGAACTTCCTGACGGCCTTCGACCGGATCGAATGGCTGCGCCCGCTGGGCCCCAGGGGCAGCATGATCGCGATGGAGCCTATCGGCGTGGTGGGGCTCATCACGCCGTGGAACTGGCCGGCCAACCAGATCGCGCTCAAGGTGATCCCGGCGCTGCTGGCCGGCTGCACCTCGGTCCTCAAGCCGTCCGAGCAGGCGCCGCTCTCGGCGGTGGTGGTGGCCGAGATGCTGCACGACGCCGGATGCCCGCCCGGCGTGTTCAACCTGATCCAGGGCGACGGGGCGGGCGCGGGCACGCGGCTGTCCACCCACCCGGACGTGGAGATGATCTCGTTCACCGGCTCGACCCGCGCGGGGCGGGCGATCACGGTGGCGGCAGCCGACACGTTCAAGCGCGTGACGCTGGAACTGGGTGGCAAGGGCGCGAACCTCGTCTTCGCCGACGCGGACGAGCGGGCGGTCGAGCGCGGCGTGCGGCACGTCATGGAGAACACCGGCCAGAGCTGCAACGCGCCCGCGCGGATGCTGGTCGAGCGGCCCGTCTACGAGCAGGCGGTCGAGATCGCGCGCGGCGTGGCCGAGGCGACGACGGTGGGCCCCGCCTCCGAGCCCGGCCCGCATATCGGCCCGGTGGTGAACGCGCGGCAGTGGGAGCACGTGCAGGGCCTGATCCAGAAGGGGATCGAGGAGGGCGCGCGGCTGGTGGCCGGCGGCCCCGGGCGGCCCGAGCACCTGAACCGCGGCTTCTTCGTGCGGCCCACGGTCTTTGCGGACGTGGTCCCCGGCATGAGCATCGAGAAGATCGAGATCTTCGGCCCCGTCCTGTCCATGCTCCCCTTCGACACCGAGGAGGAGGCGCTGCGGATCGCCAACGACACCGACTACGGGCTCACCAACTACATCCAGACGCAGGACGAGGCGCGGCGGCACCGCCTCGCGCGCAGGCTCAAGTCCGGCATGGTCGAGATGAACGGCCAGAGCCGCGGGCGCGGCGCGCCCTTCGGCGGCACCAAGGCTTCGGGGCGCGCGCGCGAGGGCGGCGCCTGGGGGATCGAGGAGTTCCTGGAGGTGAAGTCCATCTCGGGCTGGTGAGGCCTGGTCCCGCATCCGCGCACAGGGCCGGTTCGGGCGAAGGGAATTGGGTCCCCGGCCCCTCATCGCCTATCTCTCCGCCGTAAGGCTTGCGGAGGATGCGATGACGGACAGGATCAACGGGCTGCATCACGTCACGATGCTGGCGTCGGGCGCGGCGGCGAACAACGCCTTCTACACGCAGGCGCTGGGCCTGCGCCGCGTCAAGACGACGGTGAACTTCGACGCGCCGGACGTCTACCACCTGTATTTCGGGGACGGGCTGGGGCGGCCGGGGACGGTGATGACCTCCTTCCCCTTTCCGAACGCCGCCCGCGGCAAACGGGGCACGGGCGAGGCCGCGCTGACCGCCTTCGCGGTGCCGGTGGGCAGCCTTCCGGCCTGGGAGGAGCGGCTCGCCCCCCTGGGCCCGACCACGCGCGAGATCGCCTTTGGCGAGGAGCGGCTGCTGACCGAGGGACCCGACGGGGAAAGCCTCGCGCTCGTGGAGGTCGCGGGCGACGACCGGACGCCCTGGACCGAAGGGGGCGTGGGCGTGGAGACGGCGATCCGGGGCTTCCATTCGGTGACGCTCGCGCTGCGCGACGTGGGGGCGACGGCGGACCTCCTGCGGCTGATGGGCTACCGGGAGGCGGGGCGCGAGGGCGCGGTCACGCGGATGCGGCTGGACCGGGGCAACGGGGCGCAGGTCGTGGACCTGCACGAGGACCCGACCGCCCGCCCCGCGCTGCAGAGCGCGGGCAGCGTCCACCACGTCGCCTTCTCGGTCGCCGACCGCGCCGCGCAGGCGGAGGTCCGGCAGGAGCTGGCCGCGGCGGGCTTCCAGGCCACGCCCTCGATCGACCGCGACTACTTCTGGGCGATCTATTTCCGCTCGCCCGGCGGCGTGCTGTTCGAGGTCGCGACCGAGGAGCCGGGCTTCGCCCGCGACGAGGCGCCCGAGGCGTTGGGCACGGCTCTGAAGCTGCCGCGCCAGCACGACCACCTGCGCGAGCGGCTGGTGCGGCAGCTGGAGCCCCTGGAGGGCCTGGCGTGATCGCGGCGCGGCTCGACGGGGACGCGGGCGCGCCGCTCCTGCTGACCTTCCACGGCACCGGCGGGGACGAGAGGCAGCTTCTGGACGTGGGGCGGCAGCTCCTGCCGGGGGCGCATGTCGTTTCCCCCCGGGGCGAGGTGAACGAGCACGGGATGCTCCGCTTCTTCCGCCGCACTGGCGAAGGCGTCTACGACATGGAGGACCTGGGGCGCCGCACGGCCGCGATGGCCGGGTTCGTCGAAGGCGAGATCGCCCGGACGGGGGCCACGCGGGTCGCGGGCCTGGGCTACTCGAACGGGGCCAATATCCTGGCTTCGGTGCTGGCGCATCGGCCCGATCTGTTCACGGAGGCGGTGCTGATGCACCCTCTCATTCCCTTCACGCCGCCGGACGCGCCGGGGCTTTCGGGGCGGCGGGTGCTCGTGACGGCCGGGCAGCGGGACCCGATCTGCCCCGTGCCCCTGACCGTGCGCCTGTCGGACTGGCTGGAATCGCAGGGCGCGCAGGTGACGCTGCACTGGCACGGCGGCGGGCACGAGGTGGCGCCCGGGGAATGGGAGGCGGCGCGGGCCTTCCTGGCCGCATGAACGAGGGGCGGCCCAATTCGGGGGCCGCCCCGCGAAGGCCGGGCGCGGAGAGGGATGCGCCCGGCGCGGGACCTCGGTGTCAGTTGGCGTTCAGGAAGTCGCCGATGTTGGAGGGGGTCACGAGCTGGAAGGGGATCCAGACCTTCTGCTCGACCGGCTCGCCGCGCGCCAGCGCCAGCGCCGCGTCCACCGCGCCCTGGCCCTGGCCGGCGGCGTCCTGGAACACGGTCACGTCGAGGTCGCCCGCCTGCATGGCGGCAAGGGCGTCCTGCGTGGCGTCGATGCCGGCCACGATCACGTCGTCCATGGAGAAGCCCGCGGCCTTGAGCGACTGGATGCCGCCGATCGCCATCTCGTCGTTGTTGGCGATGAAGGCGTCGAACTCCACGCCTGCCGACAGCCAGTTGGCCATGAGGTCGGTGGCCTGGGTGCGGCTCCAGTTGGCGGTCTGCTCCTCCACGATCTGCATGAAGGCGCATTCCTCGGTCGCGATGACGTCGTGGATGTCCTTGGTGCGCTGCACGGCGGCCTGGTTGGACAGCTCGCCCTGCATGACGACGATCCTGGCCTCGGTCGCGCCCTGCTCCTTGAGGAGGCGGCAGACCTCCTGCGTCTGGAGCGTGCCGGACTCGACCTCGTCGGAGGCGACGAAGGCCTGGTTGTCGGGCAGGGTGTCGATGTTGATGGGCTGGCGGTTCACGAAGACGAGCGGGATGCCGGCGTTGTTGGCGACGTCGGTCATGGCCTGCGTGGCCGAGGTGTCCACGGGGTTCACGATAATCGCGTCCACGCCCGCGGCGATGAAATTCTCGATCTGGCTGAGCTGCTTGCCCACGTCGTTCTGGGCGTCCTCGATCGTCACGTCCACGCCGTCGAGCGAGTCGGCATGGGCCTGGATGCCGCCCCGGAGCGTGGTCAGGAAGTTGTCGTCGAAGAGCGCCATGGAGACGCCGATCGTCTCGGCCATGGCCGAAGTGGAGAGCAGACCGGCGAAGCCGGCCAGAACGAAGGTCTTTTTCATGTTGTTCCTCCCTGGTGCGGCGTCCGGCGCGCCGCGGATTCGTCAAGACCGGAGAGCCCCCCTTCCCCAAGGGGCCCGGATGTCGCGGCGGTCAGGCCGCCACGGTCGCGCGATGGATGTCCCAAGGCCGCATCGTGGTCCTCCCTCCCGCGAGCGCGCACCGTCGTTGCGATGCCTGTCCGTGCCGCGACCGTTTACGTGACGTGAAAGCACCCGGAACGCGCCCCTCTGTCAACGCGAGGAACGGCCTTTCCCCCAATCCTGATGGGATTACACCAATGGGGCCTGACGAAATGCCCTCAAATGGAAGGATCTGGGCCTTGACGCCATCGGCCCGAGAAAGCGCGCGAGGTCACGTGGCGGCAGGTCCCTCGATCCAGGGTCCCAGCCGTTCGCGCAGGTCCAGGCGAGCCCCGAGGAGGGAGCAGAGAAGATAAAGGCCACCGAGCTTGCGCTGGACGAAGAGAGTCTCGGCCGGCGGCACGCGCCAGCCGCTGCGGTCGAGCGCGAGTGCCATCCCCCGGTCGCGCAGGCGGGCCAGGAGGTCGCTCCGGCCGAAGTCGAAGGGACCTTCGTGCAGCATCTCGCGCGCGGCGAGGTCAAAGAGCGCCAGCGCCTCCTCCCGCAGGGGCTCTGGCGTGCGGGCGTCGAGCGCGCCGAAGGCCCCGAGCGCCGCCTCGGCTCCGTCGCGGTCGCGGGCCAGCGCCGCCCGCAGGAGACCGCGATAGAGGTCGGCGATGGGCCGGGGCACCTCGCGCGTGGCGCCGAAGTCGAGGAGCACCACCCGGCGGCCGTCCCAGCGGTAGTTGGCGAGGTTGGGGTCGGTCTGCATCCAGCCCCAGCCGAAGAGCTCGCGCAGGGCGAGGTCGACCAGCCGGCCGGCCACCTCGTCGCGCGTGGCCTGCGGGGCCTGCGCGAGCGATTCCAGCGGTTCGCCGGGCTCGAAGGACATGGCGAGGACGTGGGGAGTCGAGAGGTCGGCATGGACCTCCGGCACGCGGAAGGCTCCGTCCCCGGCGAGGAGGCCCGCGAAGCGGCGCAGGTGCGCGGCCTCCTTGGCGTAGTCGGCCTCATCGCGGAGCTGGCGCTTGGCCTCGGCCAGCAGGGGGCCTGCGTCGAGCCCTTCGGGCAGGAGACCCGACAGGCGCAGGAGGGTCGCGACGTTGTCCACGTCGCTGTCGATGGAACGGGCGATGCCCGGATACTGGACCTTGACCGCGAGATCGCGCCCGTCGCGCAGCCGCGCGCGGTGGACCTGCCCGATGGAGGCGGCGGCCAGCGGCCGGGTGTCGAAATCCACGAAGCGCCCGCGCCATCCCGCGCCCCATTCGGCGTCGAGCACCGCCCCCAGTTGCCGGGGCGGCATGGGCGCGGCGTCGGCGCGCAGGCGCGCGAGGATGTCCGAAAGCTCGGGCGGCAGCAGGTCGCCCGCATCCATCGACAGGAACTGGCCCATCTTCATCGCAGCGCCGCGCATCTCGGCCAGCCGGTCGGCCACGCGGGCGAGGTTGCCGGGAGTGAGCAGGACCTGCTCCAGCCCCGGCCGCTGCCCGCGCGCGAGTTGCCGCGCGCCCTCGGCCAGCGCGCCGCCCGCGACGCCCGCGGCGAGGCCGCCCAGACGGGTGAGCCGCGCGAGGCGGCCGGAGGGAACGGGCAGGCCCTTGAGGGGAGGCGGCATGGGGGAACTCGCGGTCAGGAGGTCGCGCGGAACCTAGTCGGTCGCGGGCGCGAGGCCAGCGGCTCGCATCGCCTTGATCGGCGCGGAGCAGGCGCCAGCAAGGGACAAATCCTTGTAAACGCAAACATTCATACCTATTTCACGTGAAACATCCTCAGGGATCTCCGACATGCCCATCCCCCGGTTCCCCGTCCGGGCGGCCCCGCCGTCCGCTTGGCCCGAAGCGCCCGACCTCGCGATCAAGCGCGACCTCCTCGCCTCGGCGGGTGGGCGCTTCTGCGGCGTGACCTTCGTGAAGACGGACGGCACCGAGCGGCAAATGCAAGTGCAGCCCGCCGCGCTCGGCCCCCGCCTCAAGGGCGAGGCGGCGAGCGAACGGGCCCGGCGCGCGGCACGGACGCGCGAGATGCGGCACCCTCATCTCCTGCCGGTCTGGGATGTGCGGGCTGGGGCGCCGCGCTCGATCAACCTGCGCACCGTGTCGCGCATCGCGGTCGACGGGCGGGTGCACCGCTTCGGAGGCTGAGGGAACAGGCCGCGCCCCGCGCGGTTCGGAACGGCCCGCCGGAGTTCGCGCCATGCCCCCTGCCCTGTCCCTTCTCGACGTGGTCACCCATCCCGAGGACGAGACCTCGGACCTCGTGAAGCTCGTGACGGCGCAGGGCAGCCTCGTCGGGCGGCTGCATCCGGCGGATGGGGATGCGGCGATCCTCTGGGTCTTCGGCTCGGGCGGGGGCCTGGGTGGCCCGGCGGGCAGGGTCTACACGCGGCTCGCGGGGCTCCTCCAGCCACGTGGCGTGGCCTCGCTGGAACTGGACTATCGCCGCCCGGGGGAGCTTGGGGCCTGCGTGCAGGACGCCCTCCTGGGGATCGCCTGGCTCGAAACCCTGGGCAAGACGCGGACCGTGCTGGTCGGGCACTCCTTCGGAGGCGCCGTGGTCATCGGCGCGGGCGCCGTGTCCCCCACGGTCGTCGCCGTGGCGGCGCTCAGTTCCCAGACCGCCGGGACCGGAGCCGTGGACGCGCTGAGCCCCCGGCCCCTGCTCCTCGTCCACGGCACGGCGGACGAGATCCTGCCGCCCTCCTGCTCCGAGGACATCCATGCGCGGGCGAGCGGGCCCAAGGAGCTGATCCTCTATCCCGGCTGCCGCCACGGGCTGGATCAATGCCGCGAGGCGCTGGACCGGGACCTCCTGCTCTGGCTGGAGGGCGTGCTCAGGCCCGCCCCACCGCCCTGAGCGCGAAGGCCTGCGCCAGCGCCACCTCGCGCAGCCGCTCGAACCGGCCCGAGGCGCCGCCGTGGCCCGCTTCCAGGTTGACCCTGAACAGCACCGGGTTCCCGCTGGCCGTGCGGTCGCGCAGGCGCAGGACCCATTTCGCGGGCTCCCAGTAGGTCACGCGCGGGTCGGTCAGGCCCGCGAGCGCCAGGATCGGCGGATAGGGCCGCGCCCCCACGTTGTCGTAGGGCGAGTAGGCGGCGATGGCGCGGTAGTCGGCCTCGGACTCGATCGGGTTGCCCCATTCGGGCCATTCGGGCGGCGTGAGCGGCAGCGTGTCGTCGAGCATCGTCGTGAGCACGTCCACGAAGGGCACCTCGGCGACGATCCCGGCGAAGGCCTCGGGCGCGAGGTTGGCCACCGCCCCCATCAGCATTCCCCCGGCCGATCCGCCCTGCGCCACGATTCGATCGTGGGAGGTCAGCCCCTCGGCCACCAGATGCCGCGCGGCGGCGACGAAGTCGGTGAAGGTGTTGGGCTTGGCGGCCCGCTTGCCGGCTTCGTACCAGGCCCAGCCCTTGTCCTTGCCGCCCCGCACATGGGCAATGGCGTAGACGAAGCCTCGGTCCACCAGCGACAGGCGGTTGGTCTCGAACCCTGCCGGGATGGTGATGCCATAGGCGCCGTACCCATAGAGCAGGCAGGGCGCGGAGCCGTCGAGCGGCGTGTCCTTGCGGTAGAGGACCGAGACCGGGACCAGTTCGCCGTCCGGGGCGGGCGCGTGGAGGCGGCGGGTGACGTACTGCGCCGGGTCGTGGCCCGAGGGGACCTCCTGCGTCTTGAGCAGCACCCGCTCGCGCGTCGCCAAGTCGTAGTCGAAGACCTGCCCGGGTGTCGTCATCGAAGAATAGGAGAAGCGCAGGGTCGTCGTGTCGTATTCGTAGGGCGGGTGGACGCCCAGCGCATAGGCCTTCTCATCGAAGGCGATGGCGTGCTCCTCTCCGCTCGCGCGGTCGCGCACGACGATCCGGGGCAGGCCCTGCCAGCGCTCCAGCCGGACGAGGAAGCCCGCGAAGGAGGTGATCGACAGGATCAGCCGGCCGGGAACATGGGAAACGACCTCGCGCCATTGGGCCTTGTGGGGTGCGGCGGCGGGGGCGGCCATGACCTTGAAGTCCTCGGCCCCGTCGGCGTTGGTCAGGACGAACAGCTCGTCCCCGCCCTCCTCCAGATGGTACTGGACGTCCGGCGTCCGGGGCTCGACCAGCAGGGGCGCGGCGGCGGGGTCGGTGGCCGGGATCAGGCGCGTCTCGTTCGTCTCGTGGTCGCCGATGGAGACGACGATCCAGCGCCCGTCCCGCGTGGTCCCGGCCGAGACGAACATGCCCGCGTTGGGCTCGTCGTGGAGGAGGCGGTCCTCGGAGACGGGCGTGCCGAGGCGGTGGAACAGGACGCGCGAAGGCCGGTGGCTGGCGTCCACCGCCACGTAGACGAATCCATCGGCAGCAAAGGCCCCCTCGCCCGTGGTGTCAGCCACCGCGTCGGGCAGGTCCGCGCCCGAGGCGAGGTCGCGGACGCGCAGGGTGTAGAACTCGGACCCCTTGTCGTCGTGTCCCCAGACGAGGCGGCGGTGGTCGCGGGAATGCGCGACGCCGCCCAGGTCGAAATAGGCCTTGCCCTCGGCCTCCCGGTCGCCGTCGAGGATCACCTCGGTCGCGCCACCCTCGGCGGGCACGCGGACGAAGCGGGGGTGCTGGCCGCCGGTGACATAGGCCGTGCCATAGGCAAAGGGGCCGTCGCGCATCGGCACCGAGGCGTCGTCCTCCTTGATGCGGCCCTTCATCTCCGAAAAGAGCTGCGCCTGCAGGTCCTCGGTTCCGGCCATGAGCGCGGCCTGATGGGCGTTCTCCGCCTCCAGATGGGCGCGGATCTCGGGGTCGAGCCGCGCGGGGTCCTGCAGGACCTCCTGCCAGTTGGCGGCGCGCAGCCAGCCGTACTCGTCGGTCCGGGTGATCCCGTGGCGGGTGTCGTCGCGGGGATCGCGCCGGGCCTGCGGGGCGGGATGGGCGGGGAAACGCGGATGGGTCATGAGGGGGCTCCGGGCGGCTCGCCCTCTTGTAGCGCTCCGCGCAGGGGCCGCCAGCCACGGGATCGGCGGAACGTGAGCGCGGGGGGCGGGATTTCCGGCCTCTTTCGGGTTAGATAGGGCCTCATGGGAACGGGCGTGGGCGCGACGGCGGCAACGGAGGCGGAGGTCCTGACGGGCCTGATCGAGCGCGTGACCTTTCACAGCGCCGAGACGGGCTTCTGCGTGCTGCGCGTCAAGGCGCGGGGCGAGCGCGACCTCGTGACCGTGGTGGGCCACGCCGCGACGATCAGCGCCGGGGAATGGGCCAGCGCCTGGGGCGACTGGGTCCACGACCTCGCGCATGGGCGGCAGTTCCGGGCGCGGGTGCTCCGGACCTCCGAGCCTACCTCGCTGGAGGGGATCGAGCGCTACCTGGGCTCTGGCATGATCCGGGGCATCGGGCCGGTCTACGCCAAGCGCCTCGTGCAGCTTTTCGGCGAGCGGGTCTTCGACGTGATCGAGGCCGAGCCCCAGCGCCTGCGCGAGGTGGGCGGCATCGGGCCCAAGCGGATGGCGCGGATCACCTCGGCCTGGGCGGACCAGAAGGTGATCCGCTCCATCATGGTGTTCCTGCATTCGCACGGCGTGGGCACGGCGCGGGCGGTGCGCATCTTCAAGGCCTACGGGACCGAGTCGGTCGCCGTGATGAAGGAGAACCCCTATCGGCTGGCGCGCGACATCAGGGGCATCGGTTTCAAGACGGCGGACATGATCGCGGAAAAGCTCGGGATCGAGCGGATAGCGATGATCCGGGTGCGGGCGGGCATCTCCTACGCGCTGACCGAGGCCATGAGCCAGGGGCATTGCGGGCTGCCGGCGGAGGAACTGACGGCGCTCGCCGGAACCCTGCTGGAGGTACCCCACCCGCTCATCATCGAGGCCATCACGCAGGAGGTGGCCGAGGGCACGGTGATCGCGACCGAGGTCGGCGGCGCGCCTTGCCTGTTCCTCGCGGGGCTCTACCACGCCGAGCGGAGCATCGCGGAACGGCTGCGGGCGCTCCAGTCCGCCCCCCTGCCCTGGCCCGCCATCGACGCGGACAAGGCCCTGCCCTGGATCGAGGCGCGCACGGGGATGGCGCTCGCCCCCAGCCAAGCCGAGGCGCTGCGGCTCGCGCTGCGGTCCAAGGTGCTGGTCGTGACCGGCGGACCGGGGGTGGGCAAGACGACGCTGGTGAACGCGATCCTCAAGGTGCTGGGCGCCAAGGGCGTGCGGATGCTCCTCTGCGCGCCGACGGGCCGGGCCGCCAAGCGCATGTCCGAGGCGACGGGGCTGGAGGCGCGGACCATCCACCGGCTGCTGGAAACGGACCCGAAGACCGGCGGCTTCAGGAAGACCGAGGACAGCCCGCTCGACGGCGACCTCCTCGTCGTGGACGAAAGCTCGATGATCGACGTGCCGCTGATGCAGGCGCTGTTGCGCGCGCTGCCGGACGAGGCGGGGCTGCTGATCGTGGGCGACATCGACCAGTTGCCCTCCGTGGGCCCGGGGCAGGTGCTGGCGGACCTGATCGGGTCGGGCGCGGTGCCCGTCGTGCGGCTGACCGAGGTCTTCCGGCAGGCCGCCGAAAGCCGCATCATCGCCGCCGCCCACCGGATCAACAGGGGGCGGATGCCGGACCTGAACTGGGCCGAGAAGGGGTCGGACTTCTACTTCGTCCCTGCCGAGACGCCCGAGCAGGCGGCGGAGCGGCTCCAGGTGCTGGTGGGCTCGCGCATCCCGAAAAGCTTCGGGCTCGACCCGATCCGCGACATTCAGGTGCTCTGCCCGATGAACCGGGGCGGCGTGGGGGCGCGGGCGCTGAACGGCCTGCTGCAGGCGGCGCTGAACCCCGACGGCGGGCCGCGCGTCGAGCGCTTCGGCTGGACCTTCGCCCCGGGCGACAAGGTCATGCAGGTGGAGAACGACCACGAGCGCGAGGTCTTCAACGGCGACATCGGCTTCGTAGAGCGGGTGGACCCCGAGGACGGGGAGCTCGTCGCGCGCTTCGACGGGCGCGAGGTCGTCTACCCCTTCGGCGAACTGGACGCTCTCCAGCCCGCCTACGCGGTGACGATCCACAAGAGCCAGGGCTCCGAGTATCCGGCCGTGGTCATCCCGGTCCTGACCCAGCACTACGCCATGCTGCAACGCAACCTCCTCTACACCGGCGTCACGCGGGGCAAGCGCCTGGTGGTGCTCGTGGGGCAGGTCAAGGCGGTGGGGCTCGCGGTGCGCAACGCCTCCGGACGCAAGCGGTGGTCCAGGCTCGGGGAATGGCTGGCTCAGGGCAGCTCGTAGGGCACCTCGCCGCGCCGGTTGCGATCCACAGCCAGCCGTCGGCCCACCGGCGGATAGGCGCGCTGCGCGCAGTCGGGCCGGTCGCAGAGGCGGCAGCTCACGCCGATGGGCGTCAGCGCGCGGGGCTTCTGCCAGTCGAGCCCGTCGCCGTAGACCAGCCGGTCGGCGTAGGCCAGCTCGCAGCCGAAGCCGATCGCGTAGCGGCGGCGGGGCGCGCCGAAGGCCGAGGCCGCCTTGGTCACGCCGGTCGCCATCGACAGGTAGCGCGTGCCGTCCGGCATCTCGGCCATCTGCACCAGCATCCGGTCGGGCGTCTCGAAGGCCTCGTGGATGTTCCAGAGCGGGCAGGCCCCGCCGTAGCGGGCGAACTGGACGCGGGTGGCGCTGTGACGCTTGGTGATGTTGCCCGCCCGGTCCACTCGCAGGAAATAGAAGGGGATGCCCTCCTGCCCCGGCCGTTGCAGCGTCGAGAGCCGATGGCAGACCTGCTCCAGGCTCGCCCCGAACAGGGCGGCGAGCGCGCTCACGTCGTGGCGCAAATCCGAGGCCGCCCGCAGGAAGGCCCCATAGGGCAGCATCAGCGCTCCCGCGTAGTAGTTGGCCAGCGCGATGCGCGCGATGGCGCCCGAGTCGGGGCTGGCGAAGCCCGCGCCCGCAACGGCCTCCTCGATGGCCTCGCCCGCCTCCAGAAGCGCGAGCTGGTGCGCCATCGCGAAGCGCTGGGACGCGGGTTCGAGGAAGGCGTCGATCTGGAGCCGCCGCGTGGCGGGGTCGAACCGGCGCATCGGTCGGCGCGCGGCGAGGTCGCGGTCGAGCGCCACGGCCACGCGGTGGTCCTGCTCCAGCGCGCGGGCGAGCCGCAGCGAGGGGTCGTCCGCGCCGGGCAGGCGCGCCGCCCGCGCCTCGGCCAGGGTGTCGAGCGAGTCCACGTAGTTGCCGATGTCATGGAAGAAGTCGCGCACCTCGTCATAGGGCAGGTTCGGCGCGACCGTCGCGGCGGGCGCCCCGCGCCGCAGCGACAGCGCATCGTCCAGCGACTGGTAGCGGTCGAGCAGCGCCCGGTGGTCGGCCTGCAACCGCAGCAGCGCGCGCGCCACGCCGGGGGCGGACTGGGCCACGGCCTTGATCTCGGCCGCCGGGATGTCCCCCGCGCCCAGCGCCGGGTCCGCGAGCGCGTCCTTGAGGCCGAGGAGCAGCCGGTCCTGCTCGTCGTCGGAAAAGGCCTGCGCGTCCACGCGGAACACGCGCGACAGTTCCAGCAGCACCCCGGCGGTCAGCGGGCGCTGGTTGTGCTCGATCTGGTTGAGGTAGCTCGTGGAGATCCCGAGGCGGCGCGCAAGCTCGGCCTGCGTGATGCGCCGGGCCTGCCGGAGCGTCCGCACCGCCTCGCCGGAGAAGACTTTCCGCTTTCGCAATTTCCTGATCCGCAATCTTCGCAGCTTCGCAGATTGGCACGAAACGCCGCGCATTTCCACGCCATCCGTGCCAAGAAGGCCGAAATCCTGGGAGGAGGAGAATCCGCATGACCCCCGTCACCCTGTCCGCCCCCGGCCGGTCGCGCGCCGGGTGGCTCGTCCCCGTCGCCGTCGTCCTCGGGGGAAGCTGGCTCCTTGCGCTCTCGGCGCGGATCAGCGTCCCCATGGCGCCCGTGCCGATGACGCTGCAGACGCTGGCGCTCTTGGTGCTGGCGGGCGGCCTGGGCCTGCGGCTCGGCACGGCGACGGTGCTGGCCTACCTGGGCCAGGGCGCGCTGGGCCTGCCGGTCTTCGCGGCCGGCGGCGGCCTCGCCTATATGATGGGCCCCACGGGCGGGTTCCTCCTGGGCTTCCTCCTGGCCGCGATGCTGATCGGCTGGGCCGTGGACCGGGGCGCGACGCGGCACGGGCTCCTGCTGCTGGCCGCGCTGACGCTGGGCCATGCGCTGGTCTTCGTGCCGGGCGTGCTGTGGCTCGCCACCTTCACCGGGCTTCCCGAGGCCTGGGCCAAGGGCGCCGCGCCCTTCCTTCTGGGCAGCGCCGTCAAGACCGCCCTCGCCCTCATGCTGCTCCTTGCCGGGCAGAAGCTGACCCGCCGGATCGGAGGCCTGTGATGCGCGACGTGATCGAGGAGCTGGAGCAGAAGCGCGAGGAGGCCCGCCTGGGCGGCGGCCCCCGGCGGATCGAGGCGCAGCACCGGCGCGGCAAGCTGACGGCCCGCGAGCGGATCGAGCTGCTGCTGGACGAAGGGTCCTTCGAGGAGTTCGACACCTTCGTCACCCACCGCTCCACCGCCTTCGGCATGGACAAGACCCGCATCCCCGGCGACGGCGTGGTGACGGGCTGGGGCACGGTGAACGGGCGCAAGATCTTCGTCTTCGCCAAGGACTTCACCGTCTTCGGCGGCTCGCTCTCCGAGGCGCATGCCGAGAAGGTCCGCAAGGTCCAGCATCTGGCGCTGAAGACCCGCTGCCCCATCGTCGGGCTCTACGACTCGGGCGGCGCGCGCATCCAGGAGGGCGTGGCCTCGCTCGCGGGCTATGCCGAGATCTTCAAGCAGAACGTCGTGGCTTCGGGCGTGATCCCGCAGATCAGCCTCATCATGGGGCCCTGCGCGGGGGGCGACGTCTACTCCCCGGCGCTCACCGACTTCATCTTCATGGTCCGCGACACGAGCTACATGTACGTCACCGGCCCCGACGTGGTGCGCACGGTGACGAACGAGGTCGTGACGCACGAGGAACTGGGCGGCGCCTCGGTCCACACCACGCGGTCCTCCATCTCGGACGGCGCCTGGGACGACGACGTGGAGGCGCTGACCGAACTTCGGCGCTTCATCGACTTCCTGCCCGCCAACAACCGGGACGGCGTGCCGGAATGGCCCTCGCACGATCCGGGCGACCGGGCCGAGCCCAGCCTCGACACGCTGGTCCCCGACAATCCGTTCAGCCCCTACGACATCAAGGAGCTGATCCGGAAGGTCGTGGACGAGGGCGACTTCTTCGAGCTGGGCGAGCGCTTCGCGGGCAACATCGTCACCGGCTTCGCCCGGATCGAGGGGCGCAGCGTCGGCATCGTCGCCAACCAGCCCATGGTGCTGGCGGGGGTGCTGGACAGCGACGCCAGCCGCAAGGCCGCGCGCTTCGTGCGCTTCTGCGACGCCTTCTCCGTCCCGATCGTGACCTTCGTGGACGTGCCGGGCTTCCTGCCGGGCACCGCGCAGGAAGGGGGCGGCCTGATCAAGCACGGCGCGAAGCTCCTCTTCGCCTACAGCGAATGCACGGTGCCTCTGGTGACGGTCATCACCCGCAAGGCCTTCGGCGGCGCCTACGACGTGATGGCCTCCAAGCACATCGGCGGCGACGTGAACTACGCCTGGCCCTCGGCGCAGATCGCCGTCATGGGCGCCAAGGGCGCGGCCGAGATCCTGTACCGCGGCCGCGAGCCCGAGGAGATCGCCGAGGCCACCCGCGACTACGAGGAGCGCTTCATGTCCCCCTTCGTCGCGGCCGAGCGCGGCTACATTGACGAGGTGATCCGTCCGCACAACACTCGGCGGCGCATCGCCCGGGCCCTAGCCCTCCTCCGCACCAAGGAGGTTGAGACCCCCTGGCGCAAGCACGACAACCTGCCGCTCTGAGGTGACGCGATGTTCAACAAGATCCTGATCGCCAACCGGGGCGAGATCGCCTGCCGCGTCATCAAGACCGCCCGCCGCATGGGCATCCGCACGGTGGCCGTCTATTCCGAGGCCGACGCCCGCGCGCTGCACGTCCAGATGGCCGACGAGGCCGTCTGCATCGGCCCCGCCCCCGCCGCGCAGAGCTACATCAGCATCGAGCGGGTGATGGACGCCGTGCGCCGTACGGGCGCCGAGGCCGTCCACCCGGGCTACGGCTTCCTGTCCGAGAACCCCCGCTTCGCCGCCGCGCTGGCCGAGGCGGGCGTGGCCTTCATCGGCCCGCCGACCTCGGCCGTCGAGGCGATGGGCGACAAGATCACCTCCAAGCGCATCGCGGCCGAGGCGGGCGTGAACACGGTGCCCGGCCACATGGGCCTGATCGCCGACGCCGACGAGGCCGTGCGGATCGCGTCCGGCATCGGCTATCCGGTGATGATCAAGGCCTCGGCGGGCGGTGGTGGCAAGGGGATGCGCATCGCCTGGTCCGACGCCGAGGCGCGCGAGGGCTTCCAGGCCTCGAAGAACGAGGCGGCGGCCTCCTTCGGCGACGACCGCATCTTCATCGAGAAGTTCGTCGACCAGCCCCGCCACATCGAGATCCAGGTTCTCGCGGACAGGCACGGCAACACCGTCTACCTGCACGAGCGCGAATGCTCGATCCAGCGGCGCAACCAGAAGGTCGTGGAGGAGGCGCCCTCGCCCTTCCTCGACGCGGCGACCCGCAAGGCCATGGGCGAGCAGGCCTGCGCCCTCGCCCGCGCCGTGGGCTACGAGAGCGCCGGCACCGTCGAATTCATCGTGGACGGCGACCGCAACTTCTACTTCCTCGAGATGAACACCCGCCTCCAGGTCGAGCATCCGGTGACGGAACTCATCACCGGCATCGACCTCGTGGAGCAGATGATCCGCGTCGCCGCCGGCGAGCCCCTGCCCTTCCGGCAGGAGGAGATCGCGCTGAACGGCTGGGCGGTGGAAAGCCGGCTCTACGCCGAGGACCCCTACCGCCGCTTCCTGCCCTCCACCGGGCGGCTCACCCGCTACCGCCCGCCCGCCGAGGGGCGGCAGGGCGACACGGTCGTGCGCAACGACACCGGCGTTCAGGAGGGCGGCGAGATCAGCCGCTTCTACGACCCGATGATCGCCAAGCTCTGCACCTGGGCGCCGACGCGCGAGGGCGCCATCGACGCCATGGCCGAGGCGCTCGACGGCTTCGAGGTCGAGGGGATCGGCCATAACCTGCCCTTCCTGTCCGCCGTCATGGCGCATCCCCGCTTCCGCGAGGGGCGGCTCACCACCGCCTTCATCGCCGAGGAATGGCCCGAGGGCTTCGCGGGCGTGGAGCTCCCCGCGCCCGAGCTGCGCCGCGTGGCCGCCGCCGCCGTCGCCATGCACCGCGTGGCCGAGATCCGGCGCGCGCGCCTCTCGGGCCGTCTCGACCACCACGAGCGCCACGTGGGCCGCGACTGGGTCGTGCAGCTTCAGGGCGAGCGGATTCCCGTCTCCATCCTGGCCGAGCCCGGCGCCGCCGACGTGACGTTCCTGGGCGGCACGACGCTGCGGGTCGAGGGGCCCTGGGCGCCGGGGCAGAGCCTCGCGCGGCTCACGGTGGATGGCCGTCCCCTCGTGCTCAAGGTCGAGGCGGCGACGGGCGGCTTCCGCCTGCGCACGCGCGGCGCGGACCTGCGGGTGCGGGTCATGACCCCGCGCGAGGCGGAACTGGCGGCGCTCATGCCCGTCAAGCTGCCGCCCGACACCTCCAAGTCGCTCCTTTGCCCGATGCCGGGGCTTCTCGTGCGGCTCCTGGTGGCCGAGGGCGAGGAGGTCGAGGAGGGCCAGGCGCTCGCCACGGTCGAAGCCATGAAGATGGAGAACACGCTCAAGGCCGAACGGCGGGCCCGCGTGCAGGCGATCCGCGCGCGCGAAGGCGAGACATTGGCGGTGGATCAGGTCATCCTGGAATTCGCGTGAGGAGGACGGCGCATGGCTGACGATCTGGACCGCTGGCGGGCGCTCGCCGGCAAGGAGCTGCGCGGCGCGGACCCGTCGGGCCTCGAGAAGCCCACGCTGGAAGGCCTGACGGTCAAGCCGCTCTATACGGCCGCCGACGTGGCCGGCCTGCCCGACCCCGGCCTGCCCGGCCTCGCCCCCTTCGGGCGGGGCGTGCGCGCCACGATGTACGCGGGCCGGCCCTGGACCATCCGGCAATACGCGGGCTTCTCCACGGCCGAGGAATCGAACGCCTTCTACCGCCGCGCGCTCGCGGGGGGGCAGCAGGGCGTCTCGGTGGCCTTCGACCTCGCCACCCATCGCGGCTACGATTCGGACCACCCGCGGGTGGAAGGCGACGTGGGCAAGGCCGGGGTCGCCATCGACTCGGTCGAGGACATGAAGGTGCTCTTCGACGGCATCCCGCTCGACCGGGTGTCGGTCTCCATGACCATGAACGGCGCGGTGATCCCGGTGCTGGCCTGCTTCGTCGTGGCCGGCGAGGAGCAGGGCGTGGGGCCCGAGCTGCTGTCGGGGACCATCCAGAACGACATCCTCAAGGAGTTCATGGTCCGCAACACCTTCATTTACCCGCCCGAGCCCTCGATGCGGGTGGTGGCCGACATCATCGCCCACACGGCGGCCCGGATGCCGCGCTTCAACTCGATCTCCATCTCCGGCTATCACATGCAGGAGGCGGGGGCCGACCTCGTGCAGGAACTGGCCTTCACGCTGGCGGACGGCCGCGAATACGTGCGCGCGGCGATGGCGCGGGGCTTGGACGTGGACAGCTTCGCGCCGCGCCTGTCGTTCTTCTTCGCCATCGGCATGAACCTCTTCATGGAGGTCGCCAAGCTTCGCGCCGCGCGGCTCCTGTGGCACCGGGTGATGTCCGGCTTCGGGGCGAAGAAGCCCGAATCCCTTATGCTGCGGACCCACTGCCAGACCTCGGGCGTGTCCTTGCAGGCCCAGGACCCGATGAACAACGTGGTCCGCACCGCCTACGAGGCGCTGGCGGCGGTGCTGGGCGGCACGCAGTCGCTGCACACCAACAGCTTCGACGAGGCCTTGGCGCTGCCCTCGGACTTCGCGGCCCGCATCGCCCGCAACACCCAGCTCATCCTGCAGGAGGAGACGGGCGTCACCCGCGTCGTCGATCCCCTGGGCGGCAGCTACTACGTCGAGGCCCTCACCCACGAGATGGCCGAGGCCGCCTGGGCGCTGATGGAGGAGGTCGAGGCGAAGGGCGGCATGACCCGCGCCGTGGCCGAGGGTTGGCCCAAGATGCGCATCGAGGAGACCGCCGCCCGCCGGCAGGCCCGCGTCGACCGGGGCGAGGAGGTCATCGTCGGCGTCAACCGCTATCAGGCGGCGGACGCGGGCGAGGTCGAGATCCGCGCCATCGACAATCACGCCGTGCGCGCCGCCCAGGTTGAGCGGCTCCAGGCCGTCCGCTCCTCGCGCGATCAGGTTGCTGTGGACGCGGCGCTCGACGCCCTGCGCGAGGCCGCGCGGGCCGACGGCAATGTGCTGGCCGCCGCCATCCCCGCCGCCCGCGCCCGCGCCACCGTGGGCGAGATCTCCCAGGCGCTCGAGGATGTCTGGGGCCGCCACCGGGCCGAGGTCCGCACGCTCGCCGGCGTCTATGGCGGCGCACGGGCGGGGGACGAGACCTTCGAGGCCGCGCGCACGGCGGTGGAGACCTTCGCCGCGCGCGAAGGGCGCCGGCCCCGGATGCTGGTCGTGAAGATGGGCCAGGACGGCCACGACCGTGGCGCCAAGGTCATCGCCACGGCCTTCGCCGACCTCGGCTGGGACGTGGACGTGGGCCCGCTCTTCCAGACCCCCGACGAGGCCGCGCGGCTCGCGCTCGACCACGACGTGCATGTGGTGGGCGTCTCCTCGCAGGCGGCCGGGCACCTGACGCTCGCCCCCCGCCTCGTCGAGGCGCTGCGGGCGCAGGGCGGGGGCGACATCATCGTGGTGGCGGGCGGCGTGATCCCGCCGCAGGACCACGCGGCGCTCAAGGCCGCGGGCGTCGCCGCCGTCTTCGGGCCGGGCACCCCCATCCCCGAGGCCGCGCTGGAGGTGCTGGAGCTTCTGTGCCGCGACAAGGCCGCCTGAGCCGGGATCCCGCCCACGCCGGGGAACGACTCAGCGCCAGGGCGGCTCGACGGCCTGTCCGGGCCGCAGCGGCTGGAACCGCTCGGGCGGCAGGCCATGCCGGTCGAGCGCCAGCGCCAGGTCGCGCGGCGGCGCCTCGCGCGCCTCCCAGGTGAGCTGGAACGTCCCCCAGTGGTGGCCGAAGCCCTGCGCCGCCCCGCAGTCGAGCAGGATGCGCACCGCCTCGTCGGGATCGACGTGCTGGGTGCCTACGTACCAGCGCGGCTCGTAGGCGCCGATGGGGATCAGCGCCACGTCCGGGGCCCCGAACCGCTCGCGCACGTCCCGGAAGATCCGTCCGTCGCCATAGGCCGTGTCGCCCACGTGGTAGAGCACCCCGCCCGGCCCGGTCAGCACCCAGGAGCCCCAGAGCGCCATGCGCCGGTCGAGGAGACCCCGGCCCGACCAGTGGTAGGCGGGCGCGAGATGGGCCGTCAACCGGTCGGACAAGGGCACTCCCTGCCCCCAGTCGAGCGCCTCGACCGGCAGGGCCGGGTCGTAGCGGCGCAGGACCGAGTCGTTGCCGAGCGGCGCTAGGACGCGGGCGCCGAAGCGCCGCCACAGGCGGACGACGCCCGGCCCGTCGAGATGGTCCCAGTGGTTGTGGGTCAGGAGAACGGCGTCGATGGGCGGCAGGTCTGCCTCGCGGATGCCCGGCGGATGCGCCCGGCGCGGCCCCGAATGCGGCCAGGGCCCCAGCCATTCGGCGAAGACGGGATCGATCAGGACGTTCAGCCCCGAGACCTGCACGAGAAGGCTCGAATGCCCGGCCGAGCAGATCCGCAGCGCCTCCACCCGCGTCGGTGGCACGTCCGGGACGACCGGCTCGGCGGGGGGTGGCCAGCGCCCCGCGATCTGGCCCCGCACGAATCGCAACGTCGCCGCGACCCCGCGCCGGGGCGGCTCGGGATGCGACCGGAAGCGGAGCCCGTCGAAATGCGGGGTGCGGGGGCCGCGGTGCAAGGGCTTGCGAGGGATCATGGGCAGGGCTCCGGGGGCATGTCCCAGGCCAACCGGAGCGGGCGGCCCCGGGTTTCCACCGGATCGCGCCGAAACGTCGCGGCCGCCCCGGCCCGCGCGCCTACTCGGCCGCCATGCGCAGGCCCTCGGGCCGCCCGATGGCCGTGAGCTCGGCCACCACGCCCCGCACCAGCCGGCGGAACTCCTCGAAGGCCGGCAGGGGCTCGACCAGGCGCTCGTCCATGTAGAGCGAGCGGTCGATCTCCACCTGCACCGCATGCTGCCGGCGCGAGGGGCGGCCATAATGCTGCACGATGTAGGCGCCCGCAAAGGGCATGTTGCGCGACACCCGCAGCCCGGCGCCCACGAAGGCCGCCTCGATCCGGTCCACCACCGCCGTCGAGGCCGCCGCGCCGAAGCGGTCGCCCAGCACCACGTCCGGCCGGGCGCCGCCGGGCGCGCCCACGGACTCGATGGCCTCGTGCGGCATGGAATGGCAGTCGATCAGGATCGCCTCGCCGAATCGGGCATGGCTTTCCGCCAGCAGCCCCTGAAGCGCCTCGTGGTAGGGCCGCCAGTAGCCGTCGATGCGGCCCTGCGCCTCCGACAGGGCGATGCGCCCGCGATGGATCGGGCGCCCGCCCGCCACCACGCGGGGAATCACCCCCAGGCCGCTGGCCACGCGCGGGTTGTGGACGGGACGCCGCACCCCCTCGATCAGCGCGGGGTCGAGCTCGTCGGCGGCGCGGTTGAGGTCCACGAAGGCGCGCGAGGCCTGCGCCCGCAGGAACGGGGCTCCGTGATCCGTCGCGCTGTCGAACAGGAGGTCCACGAAGGCGTCCTCCGACGACCGGATCGTGCGCGAATCCAGCTCGGCGCGCTCCAGGAAGGCCCTGGGATACTCGCGTCCCGAATGCGGCGAGGCGAAGACGACCGAGGTCGTCCGCCGTTCGGGCCGGGTGATCTGAAAGGCCTGGGTCATGCGTCGAAGGGTCCCCCGCGTCCGCTGGCATAGCGTGGAATGCTACCTCGCCAAAAGCCCTTGACCACCCCGCGCGCAGCAATTATCCACCGCCCACCCGATGCCGACGCCTTGTGTGTCGGCGGAACGGAACGGGCGGTTAGCTCAGCGGTAGAGCACTACGTTGACATCGTAGGGGTCACTGGTTCGATCCCAGTACCGCCCACCATCTTCCGGCAGGGTCGCAAGACCTCGCACGAACCGAAACAGGCGCGATGCGCGCCGCGAACAGGAGAGACGACGATGAAGGTCGCCAACTCGCTCCGCTCGCTCAAGCAGCGCCACCGCGATTGCCGCGTCGTGCGCCGTAAGGGCCGGGTGTACGTCATCAACAAGACCCAGCGCCGCTACAAGGCCCGCCAGGGCTGAGCGGTCGCCCACAGGGCACCGAACATGGGCCGCCGCCGGGACACCGGGGCGGCCTTTCTCGTTTCCGCCGGAGCCGCCCCCATGCCCGACTCGCCCCTGCCGGCCGTGATCGTCGCGGGCGGGCTCGCGCGCCGCATGGGCGGAGGGGACAAGGGCCTGCGACCCTGGGGCGGCGGCACGGTGCTGTCGGCCATCGTCGCGCGCCTCCGACCCCAGGCCGGCCCCCTCGCGCTCAACGCCAACGGCGACCCCGGCCGATTCGCCGCGCTGGGCCTGCCGGTCCTGGCCGACCCGGTCGAGGGCCGCCCCGGGCCGCTCGCCGGGCTCCTGGCCGCGATGCTCTGGGCGGAAGGGCTCGGGGCCGACCGGGTGCTCACCGTCCCGGGCGACGCCCCCTTCCTGCCCTCTGACCTCGCCCGGCGCCTCGCGGCCGCCGGCGCCCCGGCCATCGCCGCCTCCGCCGGGCGCACGCACCCGGTTGCGGGCCTCTGGCCCGTGGAGCTCGCCGCCCCCCTGCGCCAGGACCTCGCGGGCGGCCTGCGCCGGGTCGAATCCTTCGCCCGCGCCCAAGGCGCCAACGCAGTCGAGTTCCCCGTGCCGCGCGGGGGCCCCGACCCCTTCCTCAACCTCAACACCCCCGAGGACGTGGCGGCAGCGCTCCGCTGGCTCTGATTCGCCCCCCTGGATTTTCGCGCGCAGCTTCCCACCATCCGTTCCATGCACATCGTCAAAGGCTTCGCCCCCGCCGACCGGCCCGCCATCGCCGCCCTCTACTGGGAGGCCTTTGGCCAGAAGCTCGGCCGGGCGCTCGGCCCCCGCGACCGGGCGCTGCGCTTCATCGAATCGGTCCTCTCGCCCGACCACGCCGTCTGCGCCTGGGCCGAGGACGGCCGTCTTTTGGGCGTCGCCGGCTTCAAGACGGCTCAGGGCGCGCTGGTGGGGGGCGGCTACGCCGAGATGGCGCGCATCTACGGACGCGGGGGGGCGCTCTGGCGGATCGGGGCGCTCGCGCTCCTCAGCCGCGACACCGAGAACGCGCGCTTCCTGATGGACGGGATCTTCGTCGCCCCCGAGGCGCGGGGCCACGGCGTGGGCACGCGGCTCCTCGACGCCATCGCCGAGGAGGCTCGCGCCCGCGGCTATGCCGAGGTCCGGCTCGACGTGGTGGACGAGAACACCCGCGCCCGCGCCCTTTACGAGCGCAAGGGCTACCGCGCGGTGGCCCGCCACTCGACGGGCCTGCTGCGCTACGTCTTCCGCTTCCGCGCGGCGACGACGATGGTGCTGCGGGTCGGCTGAGGCGGCGGCCCCATCAACCTGGTCCAGATACGCCCGCGACATTCCCCACGGGCGCCCCGGTCAGGAGTAGGAGACCTCCAGGATCTCGTAGCTCTTCTCGCCGCCCGGCGTGCGGACCTCGACGCTGTCGCCCGCGCCCTTGCCGATGAGCGCCCGCGCCAGCGGACTCCTGACGTTCAGCCGGCCGTTCTCGATGTCGGCCTCGTACTCGCCGACGATCTGGTAGGTGCGCTCCTCGTCGGTGTCCTCGTCCACGAGCTTCACCGTGGCGCCGAACTTGATCGAGCCCGACAGCTTCGAGGTGTCGATCACCTCCGCGAGGCCCAAGACCCCTTCCAGCTCCTTGATCCGGCCCTCGATGAAGCTCTGCTTCTCCTTGGCGGAATGGTACTCGGCGTTCTCGCTCAGGTCCCCGTGGGCGCGCGCCTCGGCGATGGCGGCGATGATCTCGGGCCGCTCCACGGTCTTGAGGCGCTTCAGCTCGGCGTCGAGCTTGTCGTATCCGGCACGGGTCAGAGGGATCTTTTCCATAGGTCCTTTCCCGTCATCGCGGGGCTTCGGGAGACAGGTTCATAACCCGGCGGGGTGTCTTGAAGTCAAGCCCTCCGGGGCGCGCGCGGGGACGGGCCCCGCAGCGCCATGTCGCATTTGCGCTTTCCCTCGGGAATGTCTACCTCCGCTTCCCGAAAAGGGAAGGGATGGCAGATGGCGCAGGTCGAGCGGGAATCCATGGACTACGACGTCGTGATCGTCGGCGGGGGGCCGTCGGGCCTGTCGGCCGCGATCCGGCTCAAGCAGCTCGACCCCGACCTCAGCGTGGTGCTGCTGGAGAAGGGCTCGGAGATCGGCGCGCACATCCTGTCGGGGGCGGTGCTCGACCCCGTGGGCCTGGACGCGCTCATCCCCGACTGGAAGGCCAAGGGCGCGCCCCTCCACACGCCGGTGACCTCCGACGCCTTCTACGTGCTGGGCGAGGGCGGGCGGATGCGCATCCCCAACCGGGTCATGCCGCCGCTGATGAACAACCACGGCAACTACATCGTCTCCATGGGCAACGTCTGCCGCTGGCTGGGCCAGCAGGCCGAGGAGCTGGGCGTCGAGATCTTCACCGGCATGTCCTGCTCGGAGCTGGTCTGGGGCGAGGCCCCCGACGGCAGCCCGCGCCTGGCGGGCGTGGTCGCGGGCGAGTTCGGCAAGGTCGCGGACGGCACCTTCGACGGCGCGCCCGGCCCGAACTACGAGCCCGGCATGGAGATCCGCGGCAAGTACGTGTTCCTCGCCGAGGGCGTGCGCGGCTCGCTCTCCCAGCAGGTCATCGCGCATTACAAGCTGGCCGAAGGCCGCGAGCCGCAGAAGTACGGCCTGGGCATGAAGGAGCTCTGGACCGTGGAGCCGGGCCGCGTGCAGGCGGGGCAGGTCCTGCACACCATGGGCTGGCCGCTCGACAAGAGCGCGGGCGGCGGCGGCTTCCTTTATGCGCTGTCGGACACCGAGGTCTACGTGGGCTTCGTCGTCCACCTGAACTACCGCAACCCCTACCTTTACCCCTACGGCGAGTTCCAGCGCTTCAAGCATCACCCGCTGGTGGCCGAGATCCTGACCGGCGGCAAGCGCACCGCCTATGGCGCGCGCGCCATCAACGAAGGCGGCTGGCAGTCGCTCCCGAAGCTCGCCTTCCCCGGCGGCGCGCTGCTGGGCTGCGCGGCGGGCATGGTCAACGTCCCCCGCATCAAGGGCAACCACAACGCCATGCTTTCGGGCCTCCACGCGGCCGAGGTGGCGCAGTCCGCCATCGCCGCGGGACGCGAGGGCGACGTGCTGGAGGAGTACGACACCGTCGTCCGCACCGGCGCGGTGGGCCGCGACCTGCGCGCGGTGGCCAACGTCAAGCCGCTCTGGAGCCGCTACGGCCTCATGGCCAGCCTCGGCGTGGGCGGCTTCGACATGTGGACGCAGACGCTCCTGAACCGCTCGGTCCTGGGCGCGATCCGCCACGGCAAGACCGACGCCGAGTCCACCGAGCCCGCCGCCAGGCACAAGCCGATCGCCTACCCCAAGCCCGACGGCAGGCTCAGCTTCGACCGGCTCACCAACGTGGCCTTCTCGGGCACCAACCACGACGAAGGCCAGCCCGCGCACCTGAAGCTGAAGGACCCCTCGATCCCGATTGCCCGCAACCTGCCGCTCTATGCCGAGCCCGCGCAGCGCTACTGCCCGGCGGGCGTCTACGAGGTGGTGGAGGAGCCCACGGGCCCGCGCTTCCAGATCAACTTCCAGAACTGCGTCCACTGCAAGACCTGCGACATCAAGGACCCGTCCCAGAACATCGTCTGGACGGTCCCGCAGGGCGGCGACGGGCCCAACTACCCCAACATGTGATCCTCCCCCGCCCCCGGCACAACGGGGGCGGGAATCTGCCGCTTCGGCCCCGATTTTCTCGCGCTCGATTGCGCCCGCCCGGCCCCCTCCTTACCTTGGCGGGCGGGACAGCACGACAGGGGCCGCCACCTTGCACGCATCGGGACGCGGAGCCGCCCTTCTCGGGGCGATCGCCGCCGCATTCATCGCCACCGCGCCCGCCGCCGCGCCGGACGGGGGTTCGGCGCCGGCCGGGACCTACCTCGCCGCCCGTGCGGCGCGCGCGACCGCGGACCTGCCCCGCGCCGCCGACCTCTTCGCCGAGGCGCTGGAGGCCGACCCCGCGGATCCCTGGCTCCTCGGCAACGCCCTGTCCGCCAATCTCGGCCTCGGCCGGATCGAGCAGGCGCAGGCCCTGGCCGCCCGCATCGTCGAGGCGGGGCTCCAGAGCCCCTACGCCCATCTCGTGCTCGACCTCGGCCATGCCCGGGACGGCGACTGGCGCGGCCTCCTGTCCGAGCTGGAGGCTGGGCGTGGCGTGGCCCCGCTCGTGGACGGGCTCACGCGCGGCTGGGCCTGGGCGGGCCTGAACGACAGCGCCGCCGCAGCCTCGGCCTTCGACGAACTGGGCGCCACGCCGGCCTTCCGCTCCTTCGCGCTCTACCACAAGGCGCTGGCGCTTGCGGTCGGGGGCAACCTCGCCGGGGCCCAGACCGCCCTGGCCTCCGACGGGCTCCAGCGCACGCCCCGCGTCGTCCTGGCCCAGGCGCAGGTGCTCGCCGCTCTGGGCCGTCCCGAAGAGGCGATGAACCTCATCGACGCCGCCTTCGGTGCCGACCTCGACGCGCCCCTCGCGGACCTGCGCGCCCGCCTCGCGGCCAACGAGCCCGTGGCCTTCACCCTGGTCGCCACCCCCGCCGAAGGGCTGGCCGAAACCTATTTCAGCCTCGCCGCCGTGCTCGCCCCCGAGGACAGCGAAGCCGGGCTCCTCTACGCCCGCGCCGCGCTGGCGCTCGATCCGTCCCATGCCGAGGCCGCGATCCTCGCCGCGCGGCTCCTCGAGGACCTGGGCCAGCCCGCGCTGGCGCGCGAGGCCTACGGGCTCGTGCCCGCCAGCGATCCCCTCACGCTCGGCGCCGAGATCGGCCGCGCCGGGGTCCTCCAGTCCGAGGACCTGGACGAGGCCGCGCTCGAGGTCCTCTCGCGGCTCGCCCAGGACCACCCCGACAGCCCCGAGGCCCAGACGGCCCTGGCCGACCACCTGCGCCGCATGGAAAGCTTCGCCGAGGCCGAGGCCGCCTACGGCCGCGCCATCGCCCTCCTGCCGGAGGGGGCCGGGCGGCTCTGGTACCTTCACTTCATGCGCGCCCTCGCCCACGAAGGGCAGGCCGACTGGCCCGCGACCGAATCGGACCTGCGTGCCGCGCTCCGGCTCAATCCCGACCAGCCGCAGGTGCTCAACCACCTGGGCTACAGCCTCGTGGACCGGGGCGAGAAGCTGGACGAGGCCATGGAGATGATCGCCCGCGCCGTGGACCTGCGCCCCGACTCGGGGGCCATCGTGGACTCGCTGGGCTGGGCCTATTTCCGGCTGGGCCGCTACGCGGAGGCGGTGGAGCAGCTGGAGCTGGCCTCCACGCTCCTGTCCACCGATCCGGTCATCAACGATCATCTGGGCGACGCCTACTGGAAGGTCGGGCGCACCCGCGAGGCGCGCTTCCAGTGGACGCGCGCGCTCAGCTTCGAACCCGCCGAGGCCGACGAGGCGCGCATCCGCCTCAAGCTCGCGCAGGGGCTCGACGCCGTGCTGGCCGCCGAGGCCGACGACCGGGAGACGACCGCCCTCGCGGACGAGGCCTCCGGTGGATAAGGGCTTCGCTCCCGCCAAGGTGAACCTGGCGCTCCACGTCACGGGGCTGGGGTCGGACGGCTACCACCGGCTTGACAGCCTGGTGGTCTTCGCGGGCACCGGCGACCAGATCACGGCCACCCCGGCGCGCGAGCTGACGCTGACCGTGGGCGGCCCCTTCGCCATCGGCGTGCCCACGGACGGCACCAACCTTGTGCTGCGGGCGGCGCAGGCGCTGCGGGAGGCGCGGAACGTGACCAAGGGCGCGGCGATCCGGCTCACCAAGAACCTGCCGCACGGGGCGGGCATCGGCTCGGGCTCCTCGGACGCCGCCGCGACGCTCAAGCTCCTGGCCAAGCTCTGGGACGTGGAGCCGCTCGACCCCGACGCGCCCGAGGTGCTGGAGCTGGGCTCGGACGTCCCCGTCTGCCTGCGCGCGCCCACCGCCATGCGGATGCGCGGGCGCGGCGAGGTGCTGGACCCCCTGCCGCCCCTGCCGTCGCTGGGCCTGATCCTCGTGAACCCAGGCACGGCCCTGCCGACCCGCGACGTCTTCCAGGCGCTGGAAACCAAGAGCAACGCCCCTCTTCCCGCCCTGCCCGAGACGCGCCGGCCCGAGGACTTCGCTGCCTGGCTCAAGACGGTCCGCAACGACCTCCAGGGTCCGGCCGAGAAGCTCGCCCCGCCCGTGGGCGAGGCTCTGGCCCTGCTGCGACGCGCGCCCGGCGTGCTGGCCGCCGTCATGTCGGGCTCGGGGGCGACCTGCGTGGGCATCTGCAAGGACGCGGGGGCGGCCCGCACCGCCGCCCGCGCCATCCAGGTCGCCCGCCAGTCCTGGTGGGTCGCCCCGGCGCCGCTGCTGACCTAGGCCGCGAGCCGCAGCGCCGCCGCGTGGTCCTGCGCATAGGCCCGCAGGTCGCGCGGGCGGCGGCCCGTCAGCTCCTCCACGTCGCCCGTCAGGGCCGCGGCCCAGCCCTCGCGCACCGGCCCGAAGATCGCGGTCAGGAAGCGCGCGTAATCCTCGGGCATCCCCGCCCCGGTCATCATCCCCACGAAGCTCTCGTCGTCCACGGGCCGGTAGGCGATCGTCCGCCCCGCGACGTTGGACAGCACCGCCGCCGCCTCGTGATAGCTCAGCGCCTCGGGCCCGGTCAGGTTGAAGGCCCGCCCCTCGAAGCGGTCCGAGGTCAGCGCACCCGCGGCCGAGGCCGCGATGTCGCGCGCGTCGATGAAGCTGGTCTTGCCCTCGCCCGCCGGGACGGTGATGGCGCCGCGCTTCACGCCGTCCAGCCAGTAGCTGTGGAAGTTGTCCATGAACCAGTTGGGCCGGATCACCGTCCAGCGCGCGCCGCTGCGCTCCAGCATCAGCTCGGCCTGCCGGTAGGGAATGGAATCGTCGGCATCGACCCCCATCGCCGTCATCAGCACGACCTTGGCCCCCTGCGCCGCCGCGCGCTCGACCACCGGCCGCAGCAGGCCCGGCGAATCGAGCTGACCGGCCGGAAGCAGGGCAAAGACACGGTCCACGCCCTCGAAGGCCGCCTCGTGCGTCGCCGGATCGTGCCAGTCGAAGCGCACGCCCTCGGCCCCGCCCCGGGCCTGCCCGCCCCGCGACGCGGCCCGCACCGCCTCGCCCCGCGCCACCAGTTCCGCCACCAGCGGCTGGCCCACATGCCCGCTCGCGCCCAGCACCAGAATCCGTCCTGACATCGTCCTCGTCCTCGCCTATATGGTTTCCATTGGAAACCTGGTTTCGACGTGACATCACATGGCACGGCGAAGCGGACGGGAAAAGAAGGCACCTCCATGTCACTAGGTCACCCTGCGGAAACCGCCCCGCCCCCGCCCTACAGCGTCTATTCCGAGTCCTGCCCCACGCGGCTCGTCCTCGACCGGCTCGCGGACAAGTGGGTGACGCTGATCCTCGTACGGCTGGCCGAGGGTCCACGGCGCTTCAACGAGCTGCGGCGGGGGATCGAGGGCGTGTCGCAGAAGGTCTTGTCGCAGACCCTCAAGCGGCTGGAGCGCGACGGCCTGATCGTGCGCCGGGCCTTCCCGACGGTGCCGGTGACGGTGGAATACTCAATCACCCCGCTCGGGCGGACGCTGGCCGAGACGGTGCAGGCGCTGGCCCGCTGGGCCGAGGCGCATATCGAAGCGGTGATGGCGGCGCAGGCCGCCTACGACGCCCAGATCGGCGCTCAGGCCTCGCGCGCGACCACGTAGTCGGCCAGGTCCGACAGCATCTCGCGCAGGGGATGGCCGGGCAGCCGCCCCAGCGCCGCCTTGGCGCGCCCGACCCACATCTCGGCCTCGGCGCGGGTCGAGGCCAGCGCCCCATGCCGCTTCATCAGGTCGCGCGCCCGCTCGATGTCCGCGTCCTCGACCTGCCCGCGCGCGATCACGCGCGTCCAGAAGGCCCGCTCCTCGTCGGATGCCGCCGCCACGGCCCGGATCACCGGCAGCGTGAGCTTGCCCTCGCGCAGGTCGTCGCCCCGGTTCTTGCCGATGGCGTCCGTGCCCTCGATGTCCAGTAGGTCGTCGATGATCTGGAAGGCGATGCCCAAGGCGTCACCGTAGTCGCGCAACGCCTCCTCCTGCGTGGCGTCGGCCCCCGCGACCACCGCGCCCGCCTGCGTCGCCGCCGAGAACAGCGCCGCCGTCTTGCCCCGGATGACCTTCAGGTAGGTGTCCTCGGTCGTCGCCAGATCCCGCGCCGCCACGAGCTGCAGCACCTCGCCCTCCGAGATCGTCGCCGAGGCGTCCGACAGGATGCCCAGCACCCGCAGGTCCCCCGCCTCGACCATGAGCTGGAAGGACCGCGCAAAGAGGTAGTCCCCCACCAGCACCGAGGACATGTTGTCCCACAGGAGGTTCGCCGTGGGCCGCCCGCGCCGCTGCTTGGAATCGTCCACCACGTCGTCGTGCAGCAGCGTCGCCGTGTGGATGAACTCCACCGCCACCGCCAGATGCACGTGGAACGGGCCCGCGTAGCCCAGAAGCCGCGCGGCCGCGAGCACCAGCATCGGCCGCAGCCGCTTGCCCCCCGCCTCGATCAGGTGCGCCGTGACCGCCGGGATGCGGGGCGCCGCCTCCGACTGCATCCGCTCGCGGATGAGCGCGCCTACCGCCCCGAGGTCCGCCTCCAGCGCGGCCGCGAGCCGGTCGTGGGGTTTCGCGCGGGCGTGATCGAGGCTCATCAGCATGGTTCCACGGGCTCGACATCGGGGGTGGCGCAGGGCTAGCCTGCCCGGACGATGCGGGAACTGCTGCGCACCACCGATCCCACCGTGATCGCCTTCGCCACCGCGCTCCTGCGGGGGGAGGGTATAGATTGCTTCCCGCTCGACCACAACATGAGCATCCTCGAAGGCTCTATCGGCGTGCTGCCGCGCCGCCTCATGGTGCGCGAGGAGGACCTCGATGACGCGATCTTGGTCATCCGTGACAACGGCATCGACCGCGGCCTCTGACCTGACGCTCGACGCCTTCCTGGGCGGACGGCTCCGGCTGCGCCAGCCCGCGCGGGGCTTCCGCGCCGGGCAGGACGCGATCCTGCTCGCGGCTGCCGTCCCCGCTTGCCCCGGAGAGGCCGCGCTGGAGCTGGGCTGCGGCGCGGGCGCGGCGATCCTGGCGCTCGGGGCGCGCGTCCCCGGCCTCCGGCTCGCCGGGATCGAGATCCAGCCCGCCTATGCCGCGCTGGCCCGCAGCAACGCCGCCCTGAACGGCCTGCCCCTGGACCTGTGGGAGGGCGACCTGGCCGTGCCCCCGCCCGATCTGCGGGCAGCGACCTTCGACCATGTGCTGATGAACCCGCCCTACTACGACCGGACCCGCACCACCCGCGCCGCCGACCCGGGCCGCGACCTCGCCCATGGCGGCGACACGCCCCTCGCGCTCTGGTTGAAGCTCGCCGCCCGCCGCCTGCGCCCCGGTGGCACGCTCACGCTGATCCAGCGCGCGGCCCGCCTGCCCGAGGTCCTGGCGGCCCTGCCCGCGACCCTGGGCTCGCCCGAGTTGCTCCCTCTCGCCCCACGCGAGGGCCGCGCCGCCACAACGGTCCTGCTGCGCGCGCGCAAGGGGGGCCGCGCCCCCTTTTGCCTTCTGGCCGCGCTCCCGGTCCATGCCGGAGCGCGGCACGAGCGCGACGCGCCCGACTTCGCCCCCTGGGCCGCGGCGGTCCTGCGCGACGGCGCGGCGCTGCCCTGGCCATAGCGCCAGCACCCAGCAACTTACAACCTAAGCGAGAATCCGCCCAAACTGTGCCGCGACCGTCTGCCGCATGACAGTTTCATGAAACTGTGGTCGAGTTGACCCTGTGGAAGGCACCACAACGGAGGACGATCCATGAGTCTGAACGGCCATCTGGAAGAACTTCGCCGCAAGCACGAGACGCTGTCCAAGGCGGTCGAGGCCGCCCAGCGCGCCCCGGGGAGCGACGACCTCGAGATCGCGCGCATGAAGAAGCAGAAGCTCATGCTCAAGGAGGAGATCACGCGTCTCACGACGCACTGAGGCCCCAGACTTCCGCGGGCGCACCTGACGCCCGCGCCCCCTACGCCCTCTCGGCCTGACGCGCGCCTTCCGGGGCGCGCGTGCCCGGACAGCAAGCCCGATCCCCGTCGCCCCAAGGGCTTTCCCCTCTCCACAGCGCATCCGCTTCGATCGCTCCATCCAGGGACGGGACCTCTCCTCCCGGACCGGACGACAGCGGTCCCCTGCGCCCGGGGCGTCGCGCCGCTGGCGGACAAAGCGAATCGCTCCCCTCCTCCCTGCAGGCCCGAGCGGAAACCGCCGGCGGCACCCCACGCACCTATCCGGCCCTGCCCGGCAGGGGCTCGCACGCCTGTCAAGCCGTTGCGCGAACCGGGGGAGGACCGTTCGGTGGTGTAGGGAGTCGTTAACCTGGCCCTGCCACGCTCGCCCCCAAGGACCCGGAGCGCCCCCCCCATGACCCCGCCCTCCGGCCCGCCCCGGCACGGCGCCATGGAAAGGGGGGCGGGCCCGGACGGACCCGGCGGACGAGGCGGGCGCGCTTCCCCCGGGGCGGCCACGGATGGCCAGCCGCTCCGGGCCGCGCGTCCGCCGATGGCCGTTCCTGTCCGGGGCTCCTGCGGGAGAGAGGCTTCACGGACCGAGGCTCTTTGAAGGGACGGCGCGGGCCCCCGTCCCCCTGGGAGGACTCCCCCTCACGTCGGGTGACGCCGGGGGCGGGGCCGCAAAGACCCAGCCGCCGCGCGTCGTGGACGCGCCCCCGCAGTCCGGCGTGGCGTCCCGGCTGCGGCCCCCGCGAGGAGCCCGCCCCGAAAGTCGGTTGCCGCCCCCGCTCCTTTCGCGCACTCCTCCCCCGAACCGGGGAGCCGACATGACGAGCGCACGCAAACGCATCTGGGGCTGGATGTTCTTCGACCTGGCCCAGCAGCCCTATGCCACGCTGGGCCTGACCTTCGTCTTCGCCCCCTACTTCGCCCAGGTCGCCGCGCGTCGCTTCGAGGCCCAGGGCGCGGCCCCCGAAGCCGCCGCCGCGCAGGCGCAAAGCCTCTGGGGCGCGGGCCAGACCCTCGCCGGCCTCCTCATCGCGCTGACCGCGCCCCTGCTGGGGGCCTATGCCGACGCCTCGGGGCGCAAGCTGCCCTGGATCGCGGGCCTGTCCGCCATCTATCTCGGCTGCGCCTCGAGCCTGTGGTTCCTCACCCCCGACGGCGCCCATCTCCTGCCGGTGCTCGTCCTGTTCTGGCTGGGCTTCGTGGCGGGCGAGGCCGCCCTCAACATCAACAACGCGCAGCTCCCCGCCCTGGCGCCCGCGTCCGAGATCGGGCGCATCTCGGGCTCGGGCGCCGCGCTGGGCTACTGGGGCGGGGTCCTCTCGCTGCTGGTCGTCCTGCTGTTCCTGGCCGAGAACGACGCCGGCCGCACCCTCCTGGGCCGCCCCCCGGCGCTGGGCCTCGACCCGGAGGAGCGCGAGGGCACCCGCAGCGTCGGCCCCTTCATCGCCCTCTGGTTTGCCCTGTCCATTCTCCCCTTCGCCCTCTGGGTGCGCGACGCCCCGACCCGCGCCCGCCGCCCGTCCCTGCGCGAGGTCGCATCCGGTCTCCGGGACACGATCCGCGACATCGGGCGGCGCCCGAGCCTCGGCAGCTTCCTTCTGGGCTCCATGCTCTACCGGGACGGCCTGGGGGCGCTCTACGCCTTTGGCGGCATCTACGCGGCATTGGTCCTGGGCTGGGACATCGTGAAGATCGGGATCTTCGGCCTCGTGGCCGCGGTCGCAGCGGCGATCGTGACCTGGGCCGGCGGGCTCGCGGACCGGCGCCTCGGCCCCAAGCCGGTCATCGTGGCCTCCTGCTGGGCGCTGCTCGCCGTCTGCTCGGTCATGATCGGCGTTTCACGTGAAACGCTGTTCGGCCTTCCGCTGCCTCAAGGCTCTGTCCTGCCCGACACCCTCTTCTACCTCTGCGGGGTGGCCATCGGCGGCGCCGGGGGCACGCTCTACTCGGCCTCGCGCAGCCTGATGGTCCGGCACACCGATCCGGCCCGCGCCGGCGAGGCCTTCGGGCTCTTCGCGCTGTCGGGCCGCGCCACGGCCTTCCTGGCGCCGGCGCTCGTCACCGCCGCCACGGCGATCACGGGTTCGACACGGATGGGGCTGGTGCCGGTGATCCTGCTTTTCCTTGTCGGCCTGGGGCTGCTACGCTGGACCGACCCCCAGGGAGACCGCGCGCGATGACGAACCGCCCCCTCAAGGCCCTGGCCCTGACCCTGCTTCTCGCGGCCTGCGGCGGCGGTGGCAGCGCCCATGACACCACCGCCCCGGCGGCCGGTCCGGGCGACACGCGAGTGGCCAAGCATCTCTTCGGCGCCCAGGCGGGCCCTTCGGCGCAGGCGTCCGAGCCCATCGGTGCCTATTCGCGCGGCTGCCAGTCCGGGGCCGTCCAGCTTCCCGAAACCGGGCCCACCTGGCAGGCCATGCGCCTGTCCCGGAACCGCAACTGGGCGCAGCCCGTCACCGTGGACTTCGTGCAGGATCTCAGCCGCACCGCCGCCACGCTGCCCGGCTGGGCGGGCCTCTACGTCGGCGACATGAGCCAGCCGCGCGGCGGCCCCATGACCTCGGGCCACGCGAGCCACCAGACCGGGCTCGACGCCGACATCTGGATGCGCCCCGCCACCCGCCTGAACCTCACCGCGCAGGAACGCGAGGAGATATCCTCCACCGACATGCAGCGGGCCGAGGGCGCCTATGTCCGCGACGCCTGGACCCCGCAGCACGAGGCGCTTCTGCGCGCCGCCGCCCAGGACCCGCGCGTCGCGCGCATCTTCGTCTTCGCGGGCGCCAAGGCCGCCATGTGCGAGACCGCCACCGGCGACCGCTCCTGGCTCGCCAAGGTCCGGCCCTGGTGGGGGCACAACACCCACTTCCACGTCCGGCTCCATTGCCCGCCCGGCACCCCGGGCTGCGCGGCGCAGGACCCCGTGCCCCCCGGCGATGGATGCGAAGAGGCGCGCCAATGGGTCGCGGGCATCCTCAACCCGGCTCCGGCCGACCCCGACGCCCCCCCGCCCGAGCCGCGCGCCGACCTGACCCTGGCCGACCTTCCCGGCCAGTGCATGGGCGTCCTGGCCAGCGACTGAGCCGGTGCGCCGTCTGTTCCTCCGGGCCTCCCTGCTGGCGGCCAGCCTGGGCTCGGCCGCTCTCCTGCCGGCGGCCAGCCGGCCGGGAGGCGAGGCGACCTATGTCGGCACCCATGTCTGGCACGGGACCTGGCGCAACTTCGGCGGCATGTCCGCCATCGAGATGGCGGACGACGGCCTGTCCTTCACCGCCATGAGCGACCGCAGCGCCATCGTTTCGGGCCGCCTCCTCCGCGACGAGGCCGGCGCGGTGATCGGGGTCGTGACGCCCAAGGCCGACCGGCTCCTCGACCGCGGCGGCGACCCGCTCCAGGGCAAGCGCGCCGACAGCGAGGGGCTGGCCATCGCCGCGGACGGCCGGGTCTGGATCAGCTTCGAAGGCGACACCCGCGTACGCCAGCAGGGGCGGGACGGCCGGCTGCCCTTCCTGCTGCCCGAGCACCCGGACTTCGCCCGCATGCGGGACAACGGCGGCCTGGAGGCGCTGGCGGTGGATGCCGAGAACCGGCTCTACACCTTGGCCGAGCGGCCGATCCCGGGCGAAAGGGACTTGGCCCTCCACCGCTTCGACGGCCACCGGTGGGAGATCGCCTTCCGGCTGCCCGTGGGCGACGGCTTCTCGGTCTCCGGCGCGGATATCGGCCCCGACGGGCGGCTTTACCTGCTCGAACGCGACTTCACAGGGCTCGGCTTCCGCTCGCGCCTGCGCCGGATCGACCTCGACGGAACCGGCGAGACCGTCCTGCTGACCACGGCCACGGGGACCCACGACAACTTGGAGGGCGTGGCGATCTGGCAGGACGCGCAGGGCCTGCGCGCGACCATGATCGCGGACGACAACGGCTTCTTCTTCCAGGAAACGCAGATCGTCGACTACCGCCTGCCGGATTGACGCGGGGCGCTGGGGGGCGTATCGGGCACCGCCCCGGCTCGCGGGGCCAAGTCGCCGCACCCTTGCCAAAACGGACCTCCTCCATGCGCCTCCTGCCCGCCATCCTCGCCATGGCCGCGATCGTCGTGGCCTCCAACGTCCTCGTGCAGTTCGTCATCGCGGGAGGGCTCCTCACCTGGGGGGCCTTCACCTATCCCCTCGCCTTCCTGGTCACCGACCTCACCAACCGCACGCAGGGCCCTCGCGCGGCCCGTGCGGTGGTGTTCTGGGGCTTCGTCACCGGGATCGTCTGCTCGCTCGTGGGTTCGCAGATCATGCTGGAAACCGGACCCGCCGTGCCCCTGCGCGTGGCCGTGGCCTCTGGGGCCGCCTTCCTGGCGGCGCAACTCCTCGACGTGGCCATCTTCCAGCGGTTCCGGAACCGCGAATGGTGGCGGGCTCCGCTCGCGTCCTCCTTCGTGTCGTCCTCGGTCGACACGGCCATCTTCTTCTCGGTGGCCTTCGCCGCCACGTTCAGCGTCCTCTTCCCCCTGAGCGCGAACGAGATGGTGACTTGGGCGCAAGGCCCGGTTCCCCTGCTGAACCTCGGCCCGCAGGCGCCGCTCTGGGTGACGCTGGCCCTTGCGGACCTTTGTGTGAAGATCGCCCTCGCGCTCATCGCGCTCGTCCCGTACCGCCTCATTCTTGGGCAGATGCACCAACGCGTGAGTTGAACGTCATCTTCCGCATTCGGGGTTTGACACAGGGCCAGGAAGTCCCATCTTGGGAGTCAGGCGAAACCCTTAGAAAGGAGGTGATCCAGTGTCGAGAAAGAACCTGGAGAGAGGTGTCGGGACAGCACGGGGGATCCGCGGCTGAGGCAGCCCTCAGCCCTCCGGGAACCCGGGTGGACGACGGTCTAACCGACCCCACCTCCTGAACTTTCGAGAGGGCCGCACCAGACGGGGCGGCCCTTTTCAATTGGACGGCCCGAAATTTGCCAGAAAGGCCGCCTCGGCCTCGTCGATGGACCGGATGATCTCCGCCTCGAAGGCGTCGCGCGACACGGCCTCCTCGATCTCGATCAGGGCGTAGTCCGTCGCCACGCCGATGGCGAGGCCGCCGGCCACTCCGCCGACAAGGGCGCCCAGCGTGGTCCCGATCCCCGGCACCACGCTCCCGGCCAGGGCCCCGGCGCCGGCTCCCGCGGCCGCGCCCCCGAGCCCGCCCGCCGCTTTTCCGACCGCCAGCTTGGCGACCGCCTCGGCCGCGAGCCCGAAGGCCTCCTTGGCCATCAGCTTGGCGACGAGCTGCCCCGCGATCGCACCGGCCACTCCTCCCGCCGCCACGCCGACGCCGCTGGCCGCCAGCCGCGCCTGGAACGTCATCAATTCGGTGACGGGCACCGGGTCGAGCAGCGCCGCCGGCGCCGTCGCAGCGACTTGGAACTCCGTCAGGTCCGACGGCAGCCCGCCGCAGTCACCGAGCAGCTGCTCCCGCGCGGCAAGCCCTGGCAAGGGCGCCTCAAGGGCCAGCACCGCTGCCCGCAGGTCGGCGAAAGCCGTCTCGGCGCTCAAGGCCTCGGTCATCTGGCGCGCGAGGAAGGCCTCGGCCCCCCCGGCGACAAGCCGGAAGGTGCGGACATACTCCGCGGTCAGACTGTAGTAGCCGTCCAGGAACGCCGGAACGCGGGCCCGCATCCGGTCGAAACCCGCGCGCGCCGCCCGTTCCACCTCGGCCCGGCGCGCCGCCACGGCCTCGCGCAGGCTCTGGTCGAGGTCCGCGATCCCGGCCAGCGTCCCCTCCGGGCAGGTCAGGTCGCCGATCCGCTCGGCCTCGATGATCCGCCGCGCGGCGCTGGGGCTGGGCAGCACCGGCCGCGCGTTCGCAGGTGGCGCGTCCAGCCCGGGCCCGGGCGCCGGCCGCAGGCCCGGCTCGGCCGGGGCGCCCAGGCCCGGCAGCTCGGCCAGCACGACCGGGCGGCTCCGGCCGGCGGCCCAAGCCTCCGCCTCGGCCAGTGCCGACGCGATCACCCCCGCCAGGATCACGGCCAACGCCGCCGCAGTGGCCACTCGCCCGGGGCCGACCCGCAGGGCTTGGTCCGCGTCCGAGGTTCGCAGGATGCGCCGCGTCTCGCCCCGGGGCAGCAGAAAGCTGGAAAAGACGCCCGCCACGAGCCAGAAGCTCCCGAACGTGACCCCCATCGTCCAGAGCGCCACGAGCGGCCCGACCTGTGCCTCCGCCCGTCCGAGCCCCCAGCCACGCAGGCCGTTCGCCACGGCAGCCGCGTCGACCGCCCAGGCCATGAGGGCCGAGGCCCCTTCGTAACGGGGCTCGGCCGCGACCCGCTGGGCCAGCGTCCCCTCCCCTACCCCTCCGAGGCCTGCCCCGAGCCCCCAAGCGGCGGTCAGGAGCACCGCCGTCAGGGGCGGCGCAAGCAGAAGCACCGGGCGCAGCCGGGCATAGGGCTTCAGTGCCGCCAGCGGCCGAGCCGTCAGCGCCGCCACGGGGTACAGCGCCAAGGCTGCCAGCGCGATCCACGCCCAGCCCGACCACCCCTGAGTGACGAGCCACACCGCGACGTGCCCGGCCGCGACCAGGGCCACCGGCACCGCGAGGACCTGCCGGGCCAGGGCGCCGCCCATCACGAAGGCCCACCACGGCGCCGGGCCGTCCCGCAGGACCGCCCGGGCTTGCGCCTTGCGCACCGCTGCCGCATAGGCCAGCGCGACCCAGACCGGGGCGGCGACCAGCGGCAGGACCAGCAGCGCGGGCAGCAGCCCGAGCCGCGCCCCCTCGGCCGCAACCCACGCCAGCCCCCCGAGGACGAGGGCGCAGAAGGCGCTATAACGAAGGGGCGAGGCGATCATCCCCTCTTGGTGGGGCGCTCCCCTTGCCGAGTCAACGAAGAGGATGCCGTGCTGCGGATCAGCGACCACGTGGCGATCCAGGATTGGGAACTCACCGAGCAGTTCTCGCGATCCTCGGGGCCGGGCGGGCAGAACGTCAACAAGGTCTCCACCGCCGTGGAGCTCCGCTTCGAGGCCGAGCGCTCGCCCTCCCTCGCCCCGCCCGTCAAGAGCCGGCTGCGCCGGCTCGCCGGCAGCCGCTGGGTCGGCGAGGAAGGCTCGGGCGCGGTGCTGATCCGGGTCGAGGACACCCGCAGCCAGGCCCGCAACCGCGAGATCGCGCGGGAGCGGCTGGCAGAGCTGATCGCCAAGGCGCTCGTGGCGCCCAAGCGGCGGATCGCGACCAAGCCCACGCGCGGCAGCATCCGGCGACGGCTGGAAGAAAAGGCCAAGCGCAGCGAGGTCAAGGCGGGACGGAGCCAGTCCGCCCCGGGCGAGGACTGAGGAGCGCTAGACCCTCACCGCCCGTCCCACCTGCTCGCCCACCCCGAAGAGCCGCTTGTACCGCTCCACCTGATCCTTCGGTCCCATCGCCTTTTCCGGGTTGTCCGACAGCTTGACCGTGGGGCGGCCATCGGCCTCCACGGCCTTGCAGACGAGGGAGAAGGGAGCGAGCGCATCGCCCTCCACGAGCCCGGAGAAGTCGTTGGTCAGGAGCGTTCCCCAGCCGTAGGTCAGCCGCACCCGGCCGGCGAAGCGGGCGTGGAGCGCCTCGATCTCGGGCACGTCGAGACCATCGGAGAAGACGATCAGCTTCTCGCGCGGGTCCTGGCCGTGAGCCTGCCACCAGCGGATGGCGTGCTCCGTGTTCTCCACCGGGTCGCCCGAGTCGATGCGGATGCCCGTCCAGGCGGCCAGCCAGTCCGGGGCGCGGTCGAGGAAGGTCTTGGTCCCGTAGGTGTCGGGGAGGATCACGCGGAGATTGCCCTCGTGCTCCTCCTGCCATTCTTCCAGCACCGTATAGGGGGCCTGGAGCAGCTCCTCGTCGCTCTCCGCCAGGGCGGCATAGACCATCGGCAGTTCGTGGGCGTTGGTGCCGATGGCCTCCAGATCGCGCTTCTTGGCGATGAGGCAGTTGGAGGTGCCGACGAACTTGTCGCCCAGCGCCTCGATCATCGCCTGCACGCACCAGTCCTGCCACAGGTAGCCGTGGCGGCGGCGCGTGCCGAAGTCCGCGAGCCGAAGCCCCTCGATCCGGCGCAGCCGCTGTCCCTTCTCCCAGACCCGCGTCATGGCGCGGGCATAGAGGATCTGCAGCTCGAACTTGCCCATGTCCTTGAGCACGGCCCGCGAGCGCAGCTCCATGATGATGGCGAGCGCCGGGATCTCCCACAGCATGACCTCGGGCCAGGCGCCCTCGAAGGTCAGCTCGAACTGACCGTCCTTCTTCTCCAGATGGTAGGGCGGCAGCCGCAGGGCCTCGAACCATTCCATGAATTCGGGCGAGAACATCTGCCGCTTGCCGTAGAAGGTGTTCCCCCGCATCCAGGTCGACTCGCCGCGGGTGAGCGACAGGCTGCGGACATGGTCGAGCTGCTCGCGCAACTCGCCCTCGTCGATCAGCTCGGCCAGCCGGACGTTGTGGCTGCGGTTGATGAGCTGGAAGGTGACGTTCACGTCCGGCCGGTTGCGGAAGACCGACTGGCACATGAGCAACTTGTAGAAGTCCGTGTCGATCAGCGACCGGACGATCGGGTCGATCTTCCAGGTGTGGTTCCAGACGCGGGTGGCGAGGTCCATCATCGGACCACCTGCACGCCGGCTGCGTCCCAGGCGTGGCGCGCGGCGGCAAGGCTGCCCGAGAGATCGATGGCGCGGGTCAGGTCCTCTCGCACCGTGACGCGGAAGCCGAGCCGTGCCCCATCCACCGCCGAGTAGTTGACGCAGAAATCCGTGGCGAGGCCGACGAGCGTCACCGTGTCGATCCCCCGCTCGCGCAGGTAGCCCGCAAGGCCCGTGGGCGTGGTGTGGTCGTTCTCGAAGAAAGCCGAGTAGCTGTCGACGCCGGGGCGGAAGCCCTTGCGCAGGATCAGGTCGGCGTCCGTGCGCAGGAGTGGGTGGAACTCGGCGCCCTGCGTCCCCTGCACGCAGTGGTCGGGCCAGAGCACCTGATGGCCATAAGGCATCTCGATCGTCTCGTAGGGCTCGTGGTCCCAGTTGGACGAGGCGAAGGAGGAATGCCCCGTCGGATGCCAGTCTTGGGTCAGGATGACGGCCGGGAACTCGGCCATCAGGGCATTGATGCCGTGCACGATCCCGTCGCCGCCGGGCACGGCCAGCGCGCCGCCGGGGCAGAAGTCGTTCTGGACGTCGATGACGACGAGGGCTTCGTTCGCGGGGCGCATGGCATCCTCCCTCCCCATGGCGTGCCTGCCATGGGTAAGGAGGGGGCCCGGGGCGGTCAACCGCCTGTCAGGTGTCCAGATGCGCGACCTGCAGCGCGTTCTGCTGGATGAACTCGCGCCGCGGCTCCACGGCGTCGCCCATCAGGCGCGAGAAGATGTCCTCGGCCTCGGCCACGTCGTCGATGCGCACCTGCAAGAGAGTCCGTGCCTCGGGGTCGAGCGTCGTCTCCCAGAGCTGCTCGGGGTTCATCTCGCCCAGGCCCTTGTAGCGCTGGAGCGCGAGCCCCTTCTCGCCCTCGGTCAGGATCGCGCGGAGCAGGTCGAGCGGCCCGAACACGAACTGCGAGCGGTCCTTGCGCACCAGCGTCGCGGGCTTCTCGTAAGTCTCGACCAGCGCATCGGAATGCGCCCCCAGCCGACGGCTCTCGCCCGATCGGAGCATGGCGCCGTCGAGCGTGCGCAGCTCCTCCACGCCGCGCAGGACGCGGGACAGGCGGATGCCCTTGTCCTGGGTGACGCGGCCGCGCCAGCCCTTCTCGTATTCGAGCGCGATCAGATCGAGCCGCTCGGCCACCGTCTCGGCCACGCCCTGGAGATCCTGGTCCACGGCCCCCGTGCGGAAGGCCCCCGCGATAGCGGCCTGCTCGAGGATGTGGCGCGGGTAGTGCGTCGGATAGGCGTCGAGGCTGCGCCGGACCGCACGGGCCTCCTCCACCACGCGCAGGAGATCCTGCCCCGCGATCTCGGCCCCGGTTCCCAGGCGCAGCACGGCCCCTTCGACCCCCTGCTGGATCAGGTAGTCGTCCAGCGCCGCCTGATCCTTCAGGTAGACCTCGGACTTGCCCCGGCTGACCTTGTAGAGCGGCGGCTGCGCGATGTAGAGATAACCCCCCTCGATCAGCTCCGGCATCTGCCGGAAGAAGAAGGTCAGCAGCAGCGTGCGGATATGCGCGCCGTCCACGTCCGCGTCCGTCATGATGACGATCTTGTGGTAGCGGAGCTTCTGGATGTTGAACTCGTCGCGCCCGATGCCGGTGCCGAGCGCCATGACGAGATTGCCGATCTCCTGCGAGGACAGCATCCGGTCGAAGCGCGCCCGTTCCACATTGAGGATCTTGCCCCGCAGCGGTAGGACGGCCTGGGTCCGTCGGTCGCGGCCGGTCTGGGCGCTGCCCCCGGCCGAGTCGCCCTCCACCAGGAAGACCTCGGTCTTGGAGGGGTCCTTCTCGGAGCAGTCCTTCAGCTTGCCGGCCAGATAGTTCACGTCCATGGCCGACTTGCGGCGCGTCAGTTCACGCGCCTTGCGCGCCGCCTCGCGGGCGAGCGCCGCCTCGATGATCTTGCCGACGATGGCCTTGGCGTGGTTGGGGTTCTCGTCGAACCATTCGGCGAGCTTCTCGCCCACGAGGTTCTCGACCGCCGGACGCACCTCGGAGGAGACGAGCTTGTCCTTGGTCTGGGAAGAGAACTTGGGGTCCGGCACCTTGACCGAGAGCACGCAGGTCAGCCCCTCGCGCGCGTCGTCGCCGGTGAAGTCGACCTTCTCGCGCTTGGCGATGCCGCTGTCCTGCGCGTACTTGGTGATCGTCCGTGTCAGCGCCGCGCGGAAGCCCTGCATGTGCGTGCCGCCGTCCCGCTGGGGGATGTTGTTGGTGAAGGGCAGGACCGTCTCGTGGTAGGAGTCGTTCCACCACATGGCCACCTCGACCCCGATTCCTGCGCGCTCGCCCGAGATGTGGATGGGCTCGGGCATGGTCGAGGACTTGGAGCGGTCGAGATACTTCACGAACTCCTTCACGCCGCCCTCGTAGAAGAGCGTGGCATGAAGCGGCTCGGCCGGGCGCTCATCATCAAGCGTGATCTTCACGCCCGAGTTGAGGAAGGCGAGCTCGCGCAGGCGCGTTTCCAGCGTCTTGAAGGAATATTCGAGGTTGGAGAAGGTCCCGTCCGGACGATGCGTCTTGGCCGAGGCGAAGAAGCGCACCTCGGTGCCCTTCTCGCCGGGCGCCTCTCGCACGACATGGAGCGGCACGGTCGTGTCGCCGTTCTCGAAGCGGGCGTGATGCTCCTTCCCGTCGCGCCAGATCCGCAGGTCGAGCCAGTCGGAGAGTGCGTTCACCACCGAGACGCCGACGCCGTGCAGGCCGCCCGAAACCTTGTAGCTGTTCTGGTCGAACTTACCCCCGGCGTGGAGTTGGGTCATAATGACCTCGGCCGCCGAGACGCCCTCTTCCCTGTGGATGTCCACGGGGATGCCGCGCCCGTTGTCGCGCACGGACACGGAACTGTCGGCGTGGATGCGGACGTTCACCTCGGTCGCGTGGCCGGCCAGCACCTCGTCGATGCCGTTGTCCACGACCTCGTAGACCATGTGGTGGAGGCCCGATCCGTCGTCGGTGTCGCCGATGTACATGCCCGGGCGTTTGCGCACGGCATCCAGGCCCTTGAGAACCTTGATGGATTCGGCGCCATAGGTGGCAGCCGCGGCGGATGCGTCGGACATGGGGAAAGACCCTTCTGAAACTCGTCGATCTTATAGGAGGGAGAGGGGGGAATGTCACCCCTTAGGCCTTGCAGATATGGGGTTTTCCGGCCGGATTGCCACCCCTGCAAAGGTCACAGGAGGGGGATCAGCAGGCCCACCGCCACGAGCATCGCGCCCGCGGCAAGGTTGGTCCGCCGCACCGCGCGCGGAGACGTCAGGACGACCCGCGCCCGGTCCACGACAAACGCCAGCGCGAGATTGCCCAAGAGCGGGATCATCATCGACACCACGAGGATCGCCAGAATGTCGGGCACCGTGAGCCGGGACAGGTCGAAGAAGCCGGGCAGCATCCCCATGTAGAACAGGATGGCCTTGGGGTTGCCCAGGATCGCCGCGACTCCGGCCCCGAACCCCGCCCACATACCCGGCCGCGTGAGGCGCGAATCGGCCCCGAGCGGCCGGCCCGCGCCGCGGATCACGAGCGCGCCCATGACAAGGAACGTCATCGCCGCGACCCAGGTCATGGCCTCCAGGAAGCCGCCCCAAACCGACAGGATCCAGCTCACCCCCAGGATCGCGCAGAAGGGCCAGAGCAGATCACCGAGGGTCACGCCCACCGCCAGGGGCCAGGCGCCTCGGAATCCGCCGGACAGAGCGCGCGCGGTCAGCGCGACCCAGACCGGCCCGGGCGTGAGCCACAGGAAACCGACCGCGACGGCGTAGAACCCCAGGTCGGCGCCCGAGACGGTCACGCGATCATGCCCGCGGCAGGGTCAGGCTCCCGTCCGGCCCGAGCGGCCAGAAGGGGTTCATCGCCAGTTCCCAGACATGCCCGTCGGGATCCGCGAAGTAGCCCGAATAGCCGCCCCAGGCGGTGGCCTGCGGAACCTTGATCGTTCGCGCGCCGGCCTGCATGGCCCGGTGCCAGGCGGCGTCGACCTCTTGCTCGGTCAGAAAATTCTGCGCGAGCGTCACCGCGCCCGTCCCCAGATCGTCCGCGGGCCGGTCCATGTCGTCGGCCAGATCCTTCAGCCCGAAAAGCGCCAGCGCCGCGCCGTGCATCTGGTAGAACGAGACGCCCTCCTGCTCCTGCGCCGGATGCCACCCCAGGGCACGGTAGAAGGCGCGCGACCGGGCGAGGTCGCGCACGCCCAGGGTGACGAGGGTCACGCGTTGGTCGGGCAGCAGGTGGTGGCTCATGGCAGGCTCCGTTCCGTGAGTTGCGTCGCGCCGCCCTCCTCGGCGGCCTCCCAATACTGCGCCCGCGCGCCCAGTTCGGCAAAGAGCGCAGGCTCCGTACCGGTCATGAAGGCCTGGAGGCCCAACCCGCAGACCTCGTCATAGAGCGCGGCGCGGCGGCCCGGGTCGAGATGGGCCGCCACCTCGTCGAGAAGGAGGACCGGCGCCGTGCCCTCCTCCTCCAGCGCCCGCGCGTTGGCGAGGATCAGCGACACCAGCAGCGCCTTCTGCTCGCCCGTCGAGCAGTCCCGCGCCGCCACGCCCTTGGCCGTCCAGACCGCGTCCAGGTCGGCGCGATGGGGGCCCGCAAGGCTGCGCCCCGCCGCCATGTCGCGCCAGCGCCCGCGTTCCAGCGCCAGGGCGAACAGGTCCTCGGAGGGGGGGAGCGGGTCCTCGGGATAGACGACGGCCAGCGTCGCGGCCGGAAAGGCCGTCTCGGCCCTCGCCTGCGCCGCCATCAGGCGGGCCAGCGTCGCGTCGCGGTTTCGCGCCAGACGCGTCCCCGCCTGCGCCATCTGCGATTCGAGCGCCCCGTACCAGTGTGCGTCCCGCGAGCCGTCCTTCAGCAGCCGATTCCGCTCGCGCATGGCCTTCTCGTAGGCCAGCGACGCCTCGCCATGATCGGGAAAAAGGCTCAGGCAGGCGCGGTCGAGGAAGCGCCGCCGCCCCTCGGCCCCCTCGAGCCAGAGCCGGTCCATGGCCGGCACGAGCCACAGGACAGGGATCAGCCGCGCCAGATCGAGCTGCGAGGCGGCCTTGCCGTCGATCCGCACGCTGCGCGCCTCGCCCGGCAGGGCCTGCGTCTCCACCTCGCGGATCGTGCCCGGCAGCTCCAGCCGCGCCGCGATCTTCCAGCCCACGCCCTCGGCCCGCCGCCCGACCTCCTCGGCGCCCGCGCGGCGCAGGCCGCGACCGGGCGACAGAAAGGACACGGCCTCCAGAAGGTTCGTCTTGCCCGACCCGTTCGGCCCCCAGAGCGCCACGGGCCGCCCGTCGAAGTCGAGCCGCGCGCGGGCGTGGCTGCGGAACTGCGAGAGCGCCAGATGCTGGAGATGCGGCCGGCTCACACCCGCATCGGCATCACGACATAAAGTGCGGACTGGTCGTCGCCCTCCCGCATCACCGTGGGATCGCCCGAGGAGTTGAACAGGAACACCGCGTTCTCGCGGTCGACCTGATGCGCGATCTCCAGGAGGTACTTGGCGTTGAAGCCGATCTCCAGCCGGTCGTCGCCATAGGCCACGGCCAGTTCCTCCTCGGCGGTGCCCTGGTCGGGAGCGTTCACCGACAGGATCAGCCGGTCCTCGTCCAGGTTCATCTTCACCGCGCGCGACCGCTCGGACGACACCGTCGCCACCCGGTCCACGGCCTTGGCGAACTCCTTGGCGTCCACCTCCAGCCGACGGGCGTTGGCCTGCGGGATCACGCGCGTGTAGTCGGGGAAGGTCCCGTCGATGACCTTGGACGTCAGCGTGATCGTCGGCGTCTCGAAGCGGATCTTGGTGTCGGAGACCGAGACCTTGATGACGGCCTCGTCGTCGTCGAGAAGCTTGCGCAGCTCCGCCACCGTCTTGCGGGGCACGATCACGCCGGGCATCCCTTCGGCGCCTTGGGGCAGCTCCGCGTCGATGCGCGCGAGGCGGTGCCCGTCGGTCGCAACGGCGCGCAGCACGCGTTGGCCGTCGGCGCCCTGCGACACGTGGAAATAGACGCCGTTCAGGTAGTAGCGCGTTTCCTCGGTCGAGATGGCGAATTTCGACTTGTCGAAGAGACGGCGCAGCAGCGGCGCCGGCGCCTCGAAGGTGGTCGTGTAGTCGGGCGAGGCCATCTGCGGGAAATCCTCGACCGGCAGGGTCGAGAGCTGGAAGGTCGACCTCCCCGCCTCGATGGTCAGCCGCCCGGGCGCGCCCTGCGTGGACAGTGTCACCAGCGCCCCGTCCCCGAGCTTGCGGACGATCTCGTTCAGCATCAGCGCCGCGACCGTCGTCGCGCCCTCCTGATCGACACGAGCCGCGGCACGGTCGACGACCTCGACATCGAGGTCGGTCGCGCGGAAGCGGACGCCGTCGCCCTTGGCCTCGATCAAGACGTTCGCGAGGATCGGAATGGTGTTCCGCCGCTCGACCACTGACTGGGCCTGCGCCACGGCCTTGGAGAGAACGGCGCGCTCGATGCTGAATTTCATGTTCTCTCTCCCTGTCCTTCCGGCCACGGCCGGGAGGCGAAACCTACAAGGTTTTTTCCACCGCTCAAGGGGGTCGCGTCAGCCTTCCAGCGCGCGGCGCAGGATCTCGAGGTCATCCGCGATCTGGGCGTCCGTGCCCAGAAGCTCCTCGATCTTGCGAACCCCGTGCATGACGGTGGTGTGGTCGCGCCCGCCGAAGCGCCGTCCAATGTCCGGCAGCGACCGGCTGGTCATGGTCTTGGCCAGGTACATGGCCATCTGCCGGGGACGCGCGAAACTCCTCAGCCGCTTGGGCCCGATCAGGTCGGCGAGGCGGATGTGATAGTGCTCGGCCACCTTGCGCTGGATCTCCTCGATCGAGACCTTGCGGTCGGAGGCCCGCAGCACGTCGCCCAGGCAGTCGCGGGCGAGGTCGAGCGTGATCTCGCGGCCCACGAGGCTCGCCTGCGCGCAGAGCCGGGTGAGCGCCCCTTCCAGCACGCGCAGGTTCGAGGTCACGCGGGTGGCGAGGAAGTCCAGCACCCCATCCGCGATGCGCAGGTTAGGATCGGCCACGCGCGCCGCGGCGAGCTTGGATTGCAGGACCCCCAGCCGCAGCTCGTAATCCGCCGGATGCACCTGCACCACGAGGCCCGACTGGAGGCGCGAGGTCACGCGCTCCTCCAGCGCGGCGATCTCGACCGGCGAGCGGTCGGCGGTCAGCACGATCTGCTTGCCCTGGTCCACCAGCGCGTTGAACGTGTGGAAGAACTCCTCCTGCGTGGAATCCTTGCCGGCGATGAACTGGATGTCATCCACCATCAGGACGTCCACGGCGCGGAAGACCTGCTTGAAGTCCATCATCTTGCGGTCGCGCAGCGCGGTCACGAAGCGGATCATGAACTGTTCGGCCGAAAGGTAGAGCACCCGCGTGTGCGGCCGGCGCGCGCGCATCTCGTGGGCGATGGCCTGCATGAGGTGAGTCTTGCCGAGCCCCACGCCGCCGTGAAGGAAAAGCGGGTTGAACCCCACCGCCATGCCTTCGGAGATCCGGCGGGCGGCGGCGTAGGCCAACTCGTTCGACTTGGCCACGACGAATCGATCAAAGGTGAGGCGCGCGTCGAGCCGCTGGGTCTCCTCGGCCGGCTCGGGGGCCAGCGCCGGGGCCGCCATGGGGGCAGCGGCCTGGGCTGCCGGCATCGGAACGGCGCCGCGCATCGGGGTCCGGCCCTGCGCCTCGAAGACGAGTCGGCTGGCCGGACCGCCCGCTTCGGCCAGCGCCGCGAGGATGGCCTCCTGGAAGTTGCGGGCGACGTAGGAACCCAGGAAGGCCGTCGGCACGGTCAGCGTGGCCACGCCCCCCTCGACCGAGGCGAGGCGCAGGGGCGAGATCCAGCTCTGGAAGCTGCCGGCCCCCACCCGCTCCTTGAGCAGTATCCGGCACCGCGACCAGAGCGCCTCCGCGCCCGCTTCCGTGCCCACCTGAATCGTTCCGAAGCCTGCGCCGTCCGCCATGTCGTCATCCTCGCATCGAGCGGGCGGCGCCCGCCGGTCCCCCCAGGACCTCGCCTCGTTTCACGCCCGAGGCGTCCCTGGGAAGGATGCAAGGTCGCGCACCCCGACCTGACGGCCGGCGCGCGCGGTCGGGAGCCGCGTGGCAGCGCAGCTCCTCCCTCCGATCAGCGCGACAGGTGCCATGGGCCGGCCTGGCAGGGCCTGCCCCGGTCCCCCGCGCCACCCTGGCAGGGGCGGCTCGGGAGAGGTCGCGCCGATCCCTTCATTCCCCCAGGAACGATCGGAATCGCAGTAGTCAAGCTAGCGAGCCTGCAGGGTCCCGCAACCGAACATCAGGCTTGACGCGCGACTCCGCCGAGCCGAATCGAAGCGGGCCTTGGCGGGCTCCCGCGACTCCTCAGGATTCCGAGGAGTCGGGTGACGCGCTTGTGACGGAGTCGTCAAAGCTCCGGAATTTTTTCGCTCGCGCCCGGAACCAGGCCGTCGTGGTCTGGACAATCGGGGGCTGTGCGGCATTGGCCCCTGGCCCCGAGTCGCGCAGCTAAGGCCCTATCGAAAAACGAAAAAGGCGCGCCCCGCAGGACGCGCCCCTTGATTCGTGCCGCGAGCGATGGACTCAGGCGCTGGCCACGGGGGCCGCGCCGGTCGCCTTCACGCGAGCGGCCAGACGCGAGATTTTCCGGGACGCGGTGTTCTTCTTCACCACCCCCTTGGACACGCCGCGCATCAGCTCGGGCTGCGCCTGGCGCAGCGCCTCGCGGGCGGCCGCGTTGTCGCCAGAGGCGATCGCCTCCTCGACCTTGCGGAGGTAGGTGCGGATGCGCGAGCGGCGCATCTTGTTGATCTTGAAGCGGGCTTCGCTCTGGCGGGCGCGCTTCGCGGACTGGGGCGTATTGGCCATGTGGTGTCGTCCCGCGGCAGGGTTGGAATTCTTGAAGCCGCGTCCCTAGACGGGATGTGGGTAAGTGTCAACCGCGTCAAGTCTGGCAGCCGGGACAATAGTAGCTCGACCGACCGGACTGGACGATCCGCTCGATGGTTCCGCCGCAGCCCTCCGTGCGGCAGGGCTGGCCCGCCTGATCGTAGACCCGGAAGCTGTGCTGGAAATAGCCGAGCTCGCCATTGGCCTGCCGGTGGTCGCGCAAGCTCGATCCCCCAGCCTCGATCGCCTCCTCCAGCACGGCCCGGATCGCGGGCACGAGCCGCTCCAGCCGGTCGCGCCCAATCTCGCGCGCGGGCCGCGCAGGGTGGATGCCGGCCCGCGCCAGCGCCTCGGACACGTAGATGTTGCCCAGCCCCGCGACGATTCCCTGGTCGAGCAGCGCCGCCTTCACGGGCGCGGCCTTGCGCGCGAAGGCCCGCGCGAGCGCCTCGGCCGAGAAGCCGTTGCCCAGGGGCTCGGGCCCGAGCGCGCGCAGGAGGCGATGATTCCCGATGTCCTCGGTGGGCCAGAGATCCATTGCCCCGAAGCGCCGCGCGTCGTTGAACGTCACGCGGGGCCCGCCCTCCAGGTCGAGGACGACGTGGTCGTGCGGCCCGGGCGCCGCGCCCACGTCGTGGTGGAACTCGCCCAGCACCTCGCCGCCCACCAGCATCCGCCCCGACATCCCCAGATGCACGATCAGCGTCTCTCCATGCTTGAGGTCGAGGAGCAGGTACTTGGACCTCCGCCCAAGGCGCTCGACCCGCGCACCCGTCAGCCGCTCGGCCATCCTCTCGGGAAAGGGCCAGCGCAGGTCGGGGCGGCGCACCTGGGCGCGCGCGATCCGCCGGCCCTCCATCACGGGCAGCAGGCCGCGGCGCACCGTCTCGACCTCGGGCAGTTCGGGCATCGAAGGGTCCTTTCCTGGGCCGACCGTCCCCTATAAGGACCCGGGCGCGAGGCCGGACAAGCCTTGGCAAGTCACGATGGCGCGCCATCCTCCCCCGCGCCCCCCAAGCGAGCCGTACACCATGCCGGACGAGACCCGACGCGACCCCAGCACCCACTTCGGCTTCGAGACCATCCCCGAGGCCGAGAAGGCCGGGCGCGTGCAGGGCGTCTTCACCTCCGTCGCCTCCCGCTACGACCTGATGAACGACCTCATGAGCGGCGGTCTCCACCGGGTCTGGAAGGACGCAATGATCGACTGGCTCGCCCCCCGGCCGGGGATGAAGGCGCTCGACGTGGCGGGCGGCACCGGCGACATCGCCTTCCGCATCCTGCGCCGCGCGCCCCGCGCCACGGTCACCGTGCTCGACCTGACCGAATCGATGCTGGTCGAGGGCCGCCGCCGGGCCGAGGCGCAGTCCTTCCGCGACCGGCTGACCTGGGTGGCGGGCGATGCCATGCGGCTCCCCTTCCCCGACGCGACCTTCGATAGCTACACGATCTCCTTCGGCATCCGGAACGTGACCCGGCCCGAGGTGGCGCTGTCCGAGGCTTTCCGGGTCCTGCGCCGGGGCGGGCGGCTCTTGGTGCTCGAGTTCTCGCGCGTGCCGGTGCCGCTTCTGGAGAAGGCCTACGACCTTTACTCCTTCAACGTCATCCCGGCGATGGGGCAGGCTGTCACCGGCGACCGCGCAAGCTACCAATACCTTGTCGAGTCGATCCGCCGCTTCCCCGACCAGGAGACCTTTCTCGACATGATCCGGCAGGCGGGCTTTGCCAACGCCTCCTTCCGCAACCTCACCATGGGCGTGGCCTGCCTCCATTCCGCCTGGAAGATCTGATGCGCGGGCCCGTCAACATCCTGCGGCTCCTGCGGACGGGCGCCACCTTCGAGCGGACGGGCGCCCTGGCCCAGGTCTTCGATGCGCTGAAGGCGCCGCCGCTCCTGCAGGGCGCGATCCGGGCGCTGGTCATGCCCTTTCGCTGGATGGGCTACGCGGGCGATCCGGCCATGCCGCCCGTCACGCGCGCGATCACGGCGCTGGGGCCGGCCTATGTCAAGTTCGGCCAGATCCTGTCCACCCGCCCCGACATCGTGGGCGACGACCTCGCCCGCCAGCTCCGGATCCTGCAGGACCGCCTGCCGCCCTTCCCGACCCACGAGGCGCGCCTCGCCGTCGCGGCCGAGCTCGACCGCCCCGTGGACAGCCTCTTCTCCGAGTTCTCCGAACCCGTCGCCGCCGCCTCCATCGCCCAGGTCCACCGCGCGCGGCTCCTGGCCACGGGCGAGGAGGTCGCCGTCAAGGTGCTCCGCCCCGGCATCGAGAAGGCCTTCCGGCGCGACATCGACGCCTTCCGCTTCGCCGCGCGCATCCTCGACCTGTTCGCGCCGCCCGCCCGTCGGCTGCGGCCACTGGATGTGATCGACCATTTCGAGAGCGTGGTCATGGGCGAGCTCGACCTCCGGCTCGAAAGCGCCGCCGCCTCCGAGTTCGCCGACAGCACCGCGGACGACGAGGGCTTCCGCGTGCCGGCCGTGCGCTGGGCCTATTCGGGCCGGCGCATCATGACGATGGACTGGGTCGAAGGCATCGGCGCCGCCGAGGTGGAGGCGATCCGCGCCGCGGGCCACGACACCGAGGCGCTGGCGCGGCGCGTGCTCCAGCTCTTCCTGCGCCATGCCCTGCGCGACGGCTACTTCCACGGCGACATGCACCAGGGCAACCTCAAGATCGACGCGGACGGCAACCTCGTGGCCTACGACTTTGGCATCATGGGCCGGATCGACGAATACACCCGCCGCGTCTACGCCGAGATCATCATCGGCTTCATCCGCCGCGACTACCGCCGCGTGGCCGAGGTCCATTTCGAGGCGGGCTACGTGCCCCCCGACCGCGACATAGACCAGTTCGCCCAAGCCCTGCGCGCCGTGGGCGAGCCCATCTTCGGCATGGACGCCTCGCGCATCTCCATGGGACGCCTCCTGGCCTATCTCTTCGAGGTGACGGAGCGCTTCGGGATGCAGACCCGGACCGAGCTCATCCTGCTCCAGCGCACCATGGTCGTGGTCGAGGGCGTGGCCCGCATGCTGGACCCCAAGATGAACATCTGGGACGGCGCGCGCCCCGTGGTCGAAGGCTACATCCGCGACTCGCTCGGCCCCAAGGCCTTCGCCCGCGACCTCGCCCGCACCGCCTGGATCCTCGCGCGCTTCTCGCCGCGCCTGCCCGAGATCGCCAGGGCGGGCCTCATCCGCACCGCGACGCCGCCCTCGACCTGGTGGCGGCCGGGGCTGCCCGCCGCCTCGTTCTACATGGCCGTCGGCGCGGCCCTGGCCATCTTGGGCGGGCTCCTCGCCGGGAACTTCTAGCGACGACGCCAGACGGTCGCAGGATGCAGCGCCCCAGCCCTCCTTGCGGGGAGAAGCCATCGGGAGCGCGGCGGATCGGAAACAGGGTCAAGCCCCCTTGGCGGACCGGCATCCCTCGGCAGTCACCTATACAGATGCCACGCCAAGCGACGAGAGCGCAGCCCCTGCCGCTGCAGGCGAGGTGTGCCAAGCGAACGGCTGCGATGGCTCGGGCCATTGCCGGACCCATTCAAGCGGCCGTGTAGTTCCCGGGATCGCTCCCGTCTTTGACGGCCTCAGGCAAGTGTCCCGCCCCGTCCGCCCCGGAGAACCAACGAAAGGTGCGCTCGTCAGGTGTGAGACGGCCCGATCACGTCCGCTCGCGCCCACACCCCGCCTCATCCGGCAGCGCGCAGTGCCGTGACCTTGTCGGCCGCCACCACCCCGCCCCCCTCCATCACGAGCACCGGCTGGCCGTTTTCCGTCCGCACCTCCGTCACCCGGGCATAGATCTCCGCCGGCTCGGTCAGGACCGGCTGGCCGCCCGCGTAGCTCACCACCTCGAAGCTGTAGAACCCACCAGGCAAAGGCCCTCCATCCTCCCCCACGCCTGCCCATTCGATGGGTTCCGACGAGACGGGGATCTCGCTCCGCGCCACCTCGCCCCCCTTCGCGTCCCGCACCACCAGCTCCACCCGGTCGGCCGCGGCCAGGGGCTTGGGCGAGATCGTCACGGGCACCCCGTCGAACCAGGCCGGCATCGCCGCCCGCGCCTGCCGCCCCACCCAGCCCGCCATCTCCGAGAGGCCCGAAAGCGCGAGCTGCCCCGACAGGCCGTTCAGGATCTCGTTGGTCTTCACCTGCTGCTCCACCCCCGAGAAGGTGGCGAGTTGCACCGCATAGTCGGACGAATCGATGGGATTGAGGGGGTCCTGGTTCTGCATCTGAACGGTCAGCATCTTCAGGAATGTGTTGAAATCGTTCGGAACCGTTGTGGCGGTGGAGCTCCGGGCAGGAACGGTCGCACCGGTGGCGGCGGCTGGGGTGGGAGTCAGGGCGTCCAAGGCATCCTCTCAGAATCGCAGGTCGAGTTGGCCGGTCCCGGCACGCGGCCGGGACGGAACGGGATTCGCAGGTCCGCCGGGATCGAACGTCACCGGGCTGGGCGCATGGCCCGCTCGTTCCAAGGCCGGAGCACGACCCTGCGCGTCCCCGCCGCCCCGGTTCGCCTCTCCGCCTCCGATCGAGACGCTGACCGAGCCCAGGCCTTCGCTGCGCAACTCCTGCCGCAAGGTCTCGACGTGACGCCTCAGCAGATCGGCCGTGTCGGTCCGCGCCGCTTCGATCAGGACGCGCAGGCCGCCCTCGTCCACATCCACCCGCAGGCGGAGATGGCCGAGCTCCTCGGGCGCCAGGCTCATCTCCGCCCGCCCGCCGGTGCGCAGGATCGTCTGCTCCGCCACCTGACGGGCGATGCGACGCGCGGCCAGGGCCTCCCCGGGCAGGAGAACGGTCGGGGCAGCGCCGCTTGCGGCCGGAGCCAAGAGGACAAACGATTCGGACGCGGGCCCCTCGGGCAAGGGAACTCCGGAGTCATCGAGCAGGCGGCGTGGAGTGGCCGGCGATCCGGACGATGGGATACCGGACACGGCCAGATCCCCCGGCCGAGCGTTTGGGCGCGACCCGGCCGGAATCAGGGCTTCGGCTTCGGACCTTTGGCTTGCGAGCCCGGCAGAGGATGGTTCCGGCCGGACCGCTTCCGCGAAAGCGCCTGCTGGAGCCGGCAAGGACGCCAGCGACGGCGCAGAAGGTGTTTCGGGGCTCGGGGCGGGACCCTGGGCCGCCGGAGCCTTGGCCAAAGATGGGACGGGCACCTGGGTTCCCGGCGCTGGCAGGCCGACAAAGCCGGCCGCAACCGGCGTGCCGGTTGGCGAAGCGGAGAATGCTATCTGGCGAGGCGCCAGTTCATGCAGGAAGGGGGCCGAGGCGCCCTGCGCCCGCGCGCTCTCACGGGACACCGACGATGTCTCCTGTGGCAACGACAGATTGTGCCGCAAAATTGCTGGGTCGGGCGGGGTGCCCTCCGCACCGTCCACGAAGGCTCGCGCCCCAGCAGGGGCCGGCCAAGTTTCAGACGTCTCGGTCAGACGGACGGTCGAGGCCTGCGCAGCAGCCGGCGATGGGAGGAACTCCGTCCGGGGCGGCGCGCCGGGGGGCATGACAGAGACCGCCTCGAATGCCGTACGCGGAACTCCGGTCGACACCGGCGCCAGCCCCGGATCAAGCGTGGCCGCCGGGTGGCCTGACCCGGTGGTCAGGTGGGACAGGGCCGGCGCGGCCGAAGACGGACCGGGCCGCGGATCGGCCGCGCAGGCCGCGACGCGCGCTGCGGCGGCGGACCTGACCTCGGCCGAGGGCGTGGAGACCCCGGACACCGTCGGCCCCGGCCCGGCCGACGCGACGGCCGAGGCCAGGGCCGTCGCATTCTCGACGATTGGTGTCGGCTCGGCCGGCTCCGGAGGGATCGCCTCGTCCGGCGGCCCGAGCTCTTCGGGTGCCGTGGCCGCTTCCTCAAGGAGGGCCGCGAAATCGCCGCCGCTCGCGGCGCACGGCCCGCCCCGCCCCGAGGCGGGAAGGTCCTGCGATGCGCGCCTGGCCCAAGCCGCCGTGACCGGCTCCAACATCCGATTCGCCCCTGCTGTTCAGGTGCAGTGTTGCGCGGGAAGCTTACCAATCCTTTACCCGACGCGCGCAAGATGCCCGAAACATCTTGGGACATCGCCGCATGATCACATCGCCGCCCTCCAATCCACTGGCCGAGCTTCCGGCCCGCGACGGTCCGCTCCGCGACGCCGCCGTCAGGCTCGAAGCAGGATTTCTCAAGGAAATGCTTGCCGCCGCCGGCCTGGGCCGCCCTCCCGGCGGGCTGGGCGGCGGCGCTGGCGAGGATCAGTTCGCCTCCTTCCTGCTCGATGCGCAGGCGCTTCGTCTGGCGCAGGCCGGGGGCATCGGGCTCGCCGAATCGCTCTTCGAGGCGCTCAAGGCCCGCGATGCGACCTGAGCCCTCCGACCTGACCCTCCTCCTCGAGACGGAGCGCCGCCTGATCCTCACCGGGGACTGGTCCGGGCTCCAGAGCCTCGCGCCCCGCAAGGCGGCGCTCCTCGACCGGCTGCCTCCGGGCGCGCCCCTGCCGCCACTGGCCACCGCGCTGGCCCGCAATCAGGCGCTGCTCGCCGCCGCGATCGACGGCCTGCGCGACGCCCTGGGCCGCCGCGCCGCCCTGGAAGCCGCGCGCCGGGGCCTTGCGACCTACGACCCGAGCGGCCTGCGCGCCGCGCTGGCGGCGCCCTCGCCCCGGTACGAGCGCAAGGCCTGACCTCTCTCATCGCGCACCTCTTGCCGACGGCGCCTTCGCGTCGCCGGCCGCTCGTTCGCAAGGAATGGCCAGAACAAGAAGCAGTTGAGTCAAACTGCTCGCATCACGTCCTTCGGCGTTAGGCGCTTCTTTACGCCTTCGACCCCAGGATGTTCCGGCATCCCGAAGGATGGCGCGGCGACCCGCCGCGGACGTCAGAATGGCCCGTCATGCCGGCGGCCAACACCTCCCGGCATCCCGAAACCCTGGCGCAAAATGCGCCGCACACAACAGGACATCTCCATGGCCACCTTCCAGGCGCCCCCGTGATGCCCCCCTTCGCCCGACACCTTCTTGCGCTTGAGAATAATCGGCGCTGCCGCGGCCTTGGCCATGGTCGTAACTCCCATATCTCACCCGGGAGTTGTCATAGGCCGGAAAGCGACAACGCTCTCTTAACGTCTCGAATCCTGCACAAAGGTTGCGGGCGCCTCACTCCGTGGGAGAGGCGGAATGGTCGTGGTAGGATTTCTCCTCGACCAGGGTCGAGCCGGTCAGGCCGTTGATCTCGCGCTTGAGCGCGGCGCGGCGGTCGTTGGTGCGATAGACCGCCTGCGCGAGACGCACGAAGCCCTCGCCGAAGTCGCCGCGGGCGTCATGGGCACGGATATCGTCCTCGATGTCCCAGAGCGCCTCGTTGACGGCCCGGAGCTCGGCTTCCACGGCGTCGAGCGCGGGGCTGCGCGGGATGGCGCGGGCGGCCACCGTTTCCAAGGCGCAGAGTTCTCGTTTGACGTTCTCCACCTTCTCGGGGGCGTCAATGCGTTCGGACTTGATGCGCAGGATGGCGATCTTGTCGAGAAGCTCGCCGGCCGAGACTGGCACCAGAAGGTCGGTCATGGAACGTGTCCTTGGAGGCGTGCGGCGAGGTCGGCGCGAACGCGGCCGAGGACGCCGGACCAGTCGCGCGGTCGGTCCTGTCGGATGAGGCGCATGGAGGGATACCAAGGCGTCGTGTCGCCCTTCGGGCCCCAGAGCCAGAAGGCGTCCCAGTGGAGCAGGGTCCAGACCGGACGGCCCAGGCTGCCCGCCAGATGTGCTGTGACGGTGTCGGAGGTGACGATCAGGTCCATCTCCTCCATGAGCGCGGCGCAGTCGGCGAAGTCGCGGTCGGTGCTGCCTGCGTCGACGATGAAGGCCGAGGTCCCGTCGGCTTGGAAGGCCGCGAGTTCGGGGCCCTTGTAGAGCGAGAAGAGCTGGAGGCCGGGCAGGTCGAGGAGCGCGTGCAACTCGGTGTGCGGGAAGCTGCGGAAGGCGTTCGCGCGGTAGGTGACGGAGCCGCACCAGACCACGCCCACTTTAAGGCGGTCCCGGAACGGCGCGACGATCCCGCGGGCGCGGGCGCGCGAATCCTCGGGGATCGACAGGCGCGTCGGCGGGGGCACGGCGTCGTCCACGGCGAAGTGGATGATGGGCAGGTCCATCATGTCGACCCAGACATCGAATTCGTCGGCCCGCATGGAGGAGGCGACGCGGTCGGCTCCCTCCACGCCTTGCATGAGGCGCAGGAGGGGGTTCTCGCTCAGCAGCAGCACGCTGGCCGGCTCGATGTGACGCAGGATGGGCAGGAAGCGCGCGAAGCAGAGCGCGTCGCCGAAGCCCTGCTCGGGCAGGACGAGAATGGTGCGGCCCTCGATCGGGCCGCCGTCCCACTTGGGCGCCTCGATCCTGCGGGGGGCGAGCTCGCCTGTCTCCCACCGGGCCGCGTAATGGCCGAAGCCCGCGCCGTAGCGCCTGGCCGCGAGCTGCGTCAGGGCGAGCTGGATCTTCATCTCGGCATGAGCGGGGAAGCGGCGAACGCCGTCCTCGAGGAGTTCGATGCCTTCGTCGAGGCGGCCCAGGGAACGGAGCGACTTGCCGGCCATGGCGAGATGGTTGGGGTCGTGGGGCGCGGCGCGCATGATCTCGCGGCGCAGGGCGAGGCTGCGCTCGTGCTCGCCCAGATCGTTGAGGATGTTGGCGAGGTTGTTGAGCACGCCCGGCGCGGTGGGGTCGAGGGCGAAGGCCCGCTCCTGCGCGCGGCGGGCCTGGTCGTAGTGCCCCTCGGCGCGCAGGAGGGCGCCGAGGTTGGTCCAGATCCCGGCATCGTCCGGGGCGCGCGCGAGCACCGCGGCGTAGAGCGGCAGCGCCTCGGCCCGCCGGCCGGCACGATGGGCGGCGATGGCGTGGCTGCGCAGGGCCGTCAGGTCGTCCTCGGCCGCGATGGTCATTCGGCGGCCTTCTCGCGGCGCCTGACGGGCTGGACGAGGCGCGGCGGGCGGCGCTCCTCGGCGGCGGCGAAGAGCGAGAAGGTCTGGTTCACGTAGTTCACCGCGCCCGAGATGAGGTCCATGTAGTCGCGCAGGTCGGGCGTCATCTCGGCCTCGACCACCGCCACGCCGCGGTCGGGGGGCGTGGTCTCGAACAGGGCATAGAAGAGCGGGTCGCCGCGCCGGATGCGGAGGGGCTTCTGGGGCTCGTGCCATTCGAAGGCCCACATCAGCGGGCGCGGCCAGACATCGATGGGGAAGCGGCCGCCGAAGATGGTGCCGGGGAGCGGGTCCGGTGTGTAATGCATGAAGGGGGCGACCTGGCTCAGGTAGACGGGCTCATCGGCCACGAAGAGATAGGGCAGCGAGAGCTGGATCGTGGGAACGCCGGGGTGGCGCCATTCGGGCTCGGGCGTGAGGTGGAGCTTCTCGCCGAGCTTGGAGGCGCGGATGGCGCTGGCCTCGCCGGCGAGGTTGCGCAGGACGGGCTTGCCCTTGTCGTCGCGGGCGAAGCCCACGTGCATGTCGAAGGGCGCACGGATCAGGAAGTGGCGCGATTCGAGGTTGATGACCGCCGGGCAGCGCGAGGCGCTTTTCGCGTGGCGGCGATCGAGGTCGACGGAGCGGACCCGCTCGGGCGGGGCGTAGATGATGCCGCCCTTGGTTTCCGTCAGGCACCAGCCCACCGTGACGGGACCGCGGCCTGAGTCATGCCCGGCCTGGGGCTCCGCATCCCGCTCGAAGCTCACCGAGATCCTCATGGCGCCCCTCCTCGTGCCCGACGGCCCGGAGGTAACCCGAAAGCGGTCGCGAAGGCAAAGGGCGTGGTCAGGAGCGGCGCAGCGGCGGCTCGGGCAGGCGCAGCGCGTCGGCCTTGGCCAGCACGAGGACGGTGGAGGCCACCGTCACGGGATCGAGCCCGAGATGGCGCGCGAGGTCGAGGACCGTCAGGCCGGGCCTCTTGGTCACGGCCCGGAGGACCCGGAGCGACATCTCGGGCGTGGCGACACGGCGGCGGTAGAGGGCACGACCGGAGAGGCGGTCGTTGATGTCGAGGAACCCAGGTCCTCCCTGCGGCCCGGGATGGATCGGGGTCGCGCCGTCGAGCGCGGCGGAGGGGTAGTCGGCGTAGAGCTCGAAGGGGTCGATCTCGAGCGGGTTCGGCAGGCCGGGGGCGAGGGCGGGCGTCGTGGGCGTGGCGCCACGCCGCCGCTCGGCCAGGTCGCGGGCGAGGTCGAGGTAGAGCGGGACGATGCGCGACCAGTCGAGATGGGCCGCGACGTGGCGGCGACCGGCCTCTCCCATCCGGGCGCGGAGCCCGGGGTCGCGGATCAGCGTCCCCAGCGCGCGGGCGTAGGCGGGCACGTCGATCTGGACATGGGCCTGCACCAGCGTGAGGTGGTGGAGATAGGCGTCGGTGCCGTCCGAGAAGCGCCGGGCGAGCTGGCCCCCCAGGCCCGGCGGCGCCATGCGGGTGGGCACGAGGAACCCCGTCTCGCCGTGGCGGACGGTGTCGCGGAAGCCGTCCCAGTCGGGCATGACCACCGGCAGGCCCGCCGCCATGGCTTCGACCGGGACAAGGCCGAAGGTTTCCTGGATCGAGTCGGAGGGCAGCGTGAAGAGGTCCGCCCCCGCCCAGGCGTCCCGCCGCACCTGCGGGTCGCGGCCGTCGAGAAGGCGCACCGTCACGGAGGGCGCGAGCTGCGCCGCTTCTCGGTGGAGCGCCTCCTCCTCGGGGCGGCTGGCCCAGCCGGTGAGCCAGAGATGCAGCGGCCGGTCGAAGGTCCGGGCGATCTCCTCCAGCGCCAGCATCAGCGGGACGGGGTTGGCCTTCTCGACCACGGACAGGCGGCCCATGGTCATGACGACCACGGCCTCGGGCGGCGCGTCCTGCGCGGCGCGGAATCCCTCGCGCGCGCCGGGGCGGGACGCGAAGGCGGCCGCGTCGACGCCGAGCGGGATCACGGGAAGCTGCGGCTGGGGGACCCGCGTCGCGCCGAAGCGTTGGCGGAAGTAGGCAGCCTCGGCCGCGAACTGGCGCGCGAGCACCGAGCGGACGGCGCGCGAGGTGCAGATGATGGCGTCCCACTCCTCCACCGGCTCGGACATGAGGGCGTGAAGGCTCTCGATGATGCGGCGGGTGGAGACGGTGTGAGTGAGGCCCACGAGCGAGAGCCGCTCGGGCCCCAGGCGCTGGCGGCGCCAGGCGGCGGCTTGGAAGCTGGGAGCCGGAAAGAACACGCAGCCCGCGTCCCCGAAGTCGCCGCCGCCCAGGAGCGGCGTCGCGCGCAGGGGCCGCGTCTCGCCCCGGTCCCGGAGGAGTTGCGCGAGCACCTGCCCGTGCTCGGGCGTATCGGTCACGACGCGGATCTCGGGCGCGCCGGAATGGGCGAGCCAAGCGTTCAGGAAGCCGGTGCCGGCCGAGCGGCGGCCGACGAGGTCCTTGCCCGCCCCTTCGACCATGTCGGGGTGGAAGAAGATGGCGGGGACAGGATGGTCCATGCGGGCCGGATGCCTTGGCGGAATGGGGTCAGACCGCCATGTCGACCGAGTGACCCTGGTCGGATAGCACGGCGAGGTCGATGACCCGCTGGAGCATGGCGCCGCGGGCGAAATCCGGCAGGACGCCCGTGCCGGCCCGGATGGCCGCGATGAACCGCTCGTAGTTGGTCGGAACCGGCGGCGCGTCGAGATCGCGCCAAGTGCCGGTCAGCATGTCGTCGCCAAACGAGCCGCGCAGCTGGCTGAAGACGTTGCTGCCGCGCACCTCCAGCCCGCCCTTGGTGCCGAAGAGGCGCAGGGTGAGGTCGTTGAGGTGGCCGGAGGCGTAGCGCGTGGCATGGATCACCCCCACCGCGTCGTTGGCGAGCCGCACGTGCATCACCGCGCTGTCGTTGGCGTCGAGCAGGTATTCGCCGATCCGGTGGCCCGGCGCCTTGGGGAAGGTGGCGAGCCGGCAGGACACGTTGCAGGGCGGCGAGCCCGCGATGTGCGAGGCGTAGTCGATGATGTGGACGCCCACGTCGCCCAGGACGCCCATGGAGCCGTGCCCCTTGCTGAGCCGCCAGAGCCAGGTGGGCGACTCGGACCATTCGCCCCAGGCGGGCTGGGTCAGCCAGGACTGGAGGTAGGAGGCCTCGAAGTGCCGCACCTCGCCGATGTGCCCTTCGGCCACGAGGTGCGCCGCCTCGTTGAGCGCGGCCACGTTGCGATAGGTGAGGTTCACCATGTTCACCACGCCCATCATCGAGGCCACCTGCGCCATCTCGGCGGCGTGGGCGTAATTGGTGGCCAGGGGCTTTTCGCACAGGACGTGCTTGCGGGCCCGCAGGAAGGGCATGGTGGTGACGTAGTGCACCGCGTCCGGGGTGATGTTGGTCACGGCATCGAACTCGCCCCAGGCGAGCGCCTCCTCGACAGAAGCGAAGCCCTGCGGGATGCCATGCTCGGCGTTGAAGGCTGAGCGGCGCTCTTCGCTCACGTCCACGCTGCCCACGAGGGTCACGCCCGGAATGGCGGAGAAGCCCTTGCTCTGGAGCCGGGCCATGTTGCCGGTGCCCAGGACGAGCAGGCGCACCGGCTTGTCGCCCTTGGCCTCGGCGGCCACGGGACGGCCGGCGGGCTGCAGCTCGCCCTGCCGGCGATCGAGCGGAGCCTCGGCCCAGCCGGCGGCGCCGGCCTCGGTCTGGCCAGCGGTGGTCCGGGGGGTTTCGGTGGTCAACGCAGGCCCTCCTCGCCGGCATGGTGAAGCTTGGGGCCCCGTTCCTCGATGGATTCCAGCGCCTGCTCGACCGGGACGTTGGGCGCGCGCGTCACGTCGCCCTGGACGCGGGCGGCGGGGTTGTGAGCCCATTTCACGGCGTTCTTCAGCACGAGCTGGACGTTGGCGTCGTGGTAGGTCGGATAGGTTTCGTGGCCGGGGCGGAAGTAGAAGACGTTGCCCGCGCCGCGCTTGTAGGTGAGGCCCGAGCGGAAGACCTCGCCGCCCTGGAACCATGAGACGAAGACTGTCTCCAGCGGCTCGGGGACGCCGAAGGGCTCGCCGTACATCTCCTCCTGCTCCAGCTCGAAGTGGTCAGGGAGCCCGGCCGCGATGGGGTGGTTGCGCGAGGTGACCCAGAGGCGCTCGCGTTCGCCGGCCTCGCGCCAGGTGAGGTTGCAGGGCGCGCCCATGAGGCGCTTGAAGATCTTGGCGAAGTGCCCCGAGTGCAGCACGAGGAGGCCCATGCCCGACCAGACCGCCTCGGCCACGCGCTCCACCACCTCGTCCGACACCTCCTTGTGGGCGGCGTGGCCCCACCAGAGGAGGACGTCCGTGTCCGCGAGGCGGGCGGCGGGAAGGCCGTGCTCGGGCTCTTGCAGGGTGGCGGTGGTGGCCTCGATGGCCGGGTCCTGGTTCAGGGCATCGGCGATGGCCTGGTGCATCCCCTTGGGATAGACCCCGGCGACGATGCGGTTCTTCTGCTCGTGGACGTTCTCGCCCCAGACGACGGTGCGGATGGCCATGATGTCTCTCCCGGATGGGTCGGCGCGAACTTGCATGGGCGGGGACGATAGCGCAACCGGGCTCAGAGTCCCGCGAGCCCGTCCCAGACAAGCTTGAGCCCCACCAGCGCCGTCAGCACGTAGGTCACGGGGTAGAAGACCTCGGCCCGCATCCGGCGGATGATCCAGGCGCCGACGAAGGTGAAGGCCACGGCGACGGGGGCGAGGAGCGCCGAGGCGCCGAGGTTCTGCGCGTCGAACTCGCCCAGCGCGGCGTACGGAATGAGCTTGACGTAGTTGACGATGGTGAAGAAGGCGACGGAGGTGCCGGTGAGCGTGCGCGGGTCGAGGCCGAGGGGCAGCGTGTAGACCTGGAAAGGTGGGCCGCCGGCATGGGCCACGAAGCTGGTGTAGCCGGCGAGGCTGCCCCAGAACGAGGCCGGCGCCGCGGCCTCCGGGCGGGGGACGGCAGGACGGCGGTGCCAGAGCTGCCAGAGCCAGCGCGCGACGAAGGCAACGGCGACCGTGCCCACGATCAGGCGCACCACGGCGTCCGAAACCAGCGCCGCCGTGAGCCAGCCGATGCCGATCCCGGCGATGGCGCCGGGCAGCATGAGGGCCAGCGTGCGGCGGCTCCAGGTGCCCCACCAGGTCCAGGTGGCGACGATGTCGGTGAGACAAAGTATGGGCAGGAGGATCGCGGCCGCCTGCACGGGCGAGAGCACCAGCGCCAGCACGGGCACGGCCATGGTCCCTACGCCCGCGAGCCCGCCCTTGGCCAGGCCCACGATGGCGGCGGCCAGCGCCATCACCGCGAGCGCCAGGGGATCGTGGAACTCCGCCATGTCCATAGGATGCCTGCCCTCGCCTGCCCGGCGACCCGTGTGCGCCTTTCGCGGCCGGGGGTCAACGAGGGGACGGCCCGTTTGCGGCGGAGGGCGCAATGGCCTAGATAGGGCGCGGCAGCCTTTGGGAGGAGATCAGCCATGGCCAGCAAGCTCGAGCAACTCCGGTCCATGACCGTCGTCGTGGCCGATACCGGCGACCTCGAGGCGGTGCGCCGGCTTCAGCCGCAGGACTGCACGACGAACCCGTCGCTGGTGCTCAAGGCCATCCAGAACCCGGCCATGGAGGAGCACCTCGCCCGCGCCGTGGACACGGGCCGCGGGTCGGACGGCGCCCTGGAGACCATCGCGCAGGAACTGACGGTGGGCCTGGGTGCGGAGCTGGCGAAGATCGTGCCGGGACGGGTCTCGACCGAGGTGGACGCGCGCCTGTCGTTCGACACCGAAGGCTCCGTCGCCAAGGCGCACGCGATCATCGAAGCCTACGACAAGCTGGGCGTGGGCCGCGACCGCATCCTCATCAAGCTTGCTTCCACCTGGGAGGGTATCCGCGCGGCCGAGCGGCTGGAGCGCGAGGGCATTCAGTGCAACCTGACGCTGCTGTTTTCCATGGCGCAGGCCAAAGCCTGCGCGGACGCGGGTGTGTTCCTGATTTCGCCCTTCGTAGGGCGGATCACCGACTGGTACGCCAAGAAGGAAGGCAAGACGTTCGGGCCGGACGAAGATCCCGGCGTGCTGTCGGTGCGGCGCATCTACGATCACTACAAGGCGCACGGGATCGAAACGGTCGTCATGGGCGCGTCCTTCCGCAACACCGGGCAGATCGAGGCCCTGGCGGGTTGCGACCGGCTGACCATCTCGCCGGACCTGATGACCAAGCTTTCGGAGGATCAAGGGGAGTTGCCGCGCCGGCTGTCGCCCGGTCAGGCGCAGGGCCAGGCCGAGCCGATCTCCGAGGAAAGCTTCCGCTGGGAGATGAACGAGGACGCCATGGCGACCGAGAAGCTCGCGGAGGGCATCCGCAACTTCCACGCCGACGCACTGAAGCTGGGCAAGATCATCCGCGAGCGGCTGGACCAAGGCAAGGTCGCACCCGCGGCGGAGTGAGGGCTCCGACGGGCCCGTATGAAGGATGACGGGGGCGGACCCAAGGGTCCGCCCCTTTCGCGTTCGGACCTGCGGGACCTGCCGGGGTGACGCGGGGCAGCCGCCGCTCAGCCCAGCGCGTAGCCCGCACCGCGCACGGTGCGCAGCGGGTCGCCTCCGCCTTCGGCCATGAGCGCCTTGCGCAGGCGGCCCACATGGACGTCCACCGTGCGGGTGTCCACGAAGATGTCGCGGCCCCAGACCCGATCGAGGAGCTGCTCGCGCGACCAGACGCGGCCGGGCTTCTCCATCAGCACCGCGAGGAGCCGGAACTCGGTGGGGCCTAGCTTGAGCACCTTGCCGTCGCGCGTCACCCGGTGCGTCTCGGAGTCGAGCGTGATGTCGGCGTATTCGAGCACCTGCCCCACCGTCGAGGGCCGCACACGGCGGAGCTGGGCGCGCACGCGGGCCAGAAGCTCGGCCACGGCATAAGGCTTGGTCACGTAGTCGTCGGCCCCGATCTCCAGCCCCCGCACGCGGTCGACCTCCTCGGAGCGGGCCGACAGCATGATGACCGGAAGCGCCCGCGTCTCGGGGCGGGCGCGCAGGCGGCGACATATCTCGATGCCCGAAACGCCGGGCAGCATCCAGTCGAGGACGAGCACGTCGGGCGGGTCGTCGCGCAGGGCCGCGAGCCCTTCGTCGCCATCCGAGGCCTGGGTCACCCGGAAGCCTTCGGCCTCCAGGTTGTAGGCCAGCATCTCGCGCTGGGCGGGCTCGTCCTCCACGACCAGCACATGCGGCGCCAGCGAGGGTCGGCTCACGGTGTCCCCGCCTCCGGCGCCCCCATGAAGGCCGTGCGGTCACCCTTGGGCCGCTCGTCGTGGGGCTTCTCGCCCGTCACGACGTAGACGACCTGCTCGGCCATGTTGGTCACGAGGTCGCCCATGCGCTCCAGGTTCTTGGCGATGAAGTGGAGGTGCATGGAGGCGGTGATGGTGCGCGGGTCCTCGAGCATGAAGGTCAGGATCTCGCGGAAGAGCGCGTTGTACATCTGGTCCACGCTCTCGTCGCGGGCCAGCACCTCGCGCGCGAGGCCCGCGTCGCGGCGCACGAAGGCGTCGAGCGTGTCGCGCAGCATGCCCTGCACCTCGCGCGCCATGCGGCGGAGCGAGGCGTCCGCGCCCTCGATGCCGCGCGCCTCGGCCAGGACGCCCACGCGCTTGGCGATGTTCTTGGCGTAGTCGCCGATGCGTTCGAGCGCGGCGGCGAGACGCAGGACCGACAGCAGGATGCGCAGATCCGCGGCCATGGGCGCGCGCAGCGCGATGGTGCGGGCGACCTCCTCGTTGATGTGCTCCTCGAGCCCGTCGATGGCCTTGTCGCCGGCGCGGACGCGGTCGGCGGCCTCGGTGTCGCGGGCGGCCAGCGCGTCGGCGCCGTGGAGGATCGCGTCCTCGACGAGGCCCCCCATCTTGAGGATGGCGGCCTGGATCGCCTCGAGGTCGCGGTCGTAGGACTTGAGGATGTGCTGCTCGTTCATGGGGCGCCTTCTCAGCCGATCCGGCCGGAGATGTAGGATTCAGTCCGCGGGTCGCTCGGGTTGGTGAAGATCTGCCCGGTTTCGCCGTACTCCACGAGGTTGCCCAGGTGGAAGAAGGCGGTGCGCTGGCTCACGCGGGCGGCCTGCTGCATGGAGTGGGTGACGATCACCACCGAGTAGTTCTGCTTGAGCTCGTCGATGAGCTCCTCGACCTGCGCGGTGGCGATGGGGTCGAGCGCCGAGCAGGGCTCGTCCATCAGCAGGACCTCGGGCTCGGTCGCGATGGCGCGGGCGATGCAGAGGCGCTGCTGCTGGCCCCCCGAGAGGCCGGTGCCGGGCGACTGGAGCCGGTCCTTGGCCTCGGTCCAGAGCGCGGCGCGGCGCAGAGCCTTTTCGACGATCTCGTCCAGTTCGGCCCGGTTCTTGGCCAAGCCGTGGATCTTGGGCCCGTAGGCCACGTTGTCGTAGATCGACTTGGGGAAGGGATTGGGCTTCTGGAACACCATGCCGACCTTGGCGCGCAACTGCACCGGGTCGACGCGGCGGTCGTAGATGTCCTGGCCATCGAGCGCGATGGTGCCGGTGACCCGCGCGGCAGGGATGGTGTCGTTCATCCGGTTGAGGCAGCGCAGGAAGGTGGACTTGCCGCAGCCCGAGGGGCCGATGAAGGCCGTCACCAGCCGGTCGCCGATGTCCACGGACACGTCCTTGAGCGCGTGCGCCGCGCCGTAGTGGACATTCACGCCCTGGGCCCTGATCTTCACTCCGTCCACGGCCGCGGCCCTTTCGAACAGTCGCATGTCATTCATGATGTAGCTCCTTACCAGCGGCGTTCGAAGCGGCGACGCACCAGAACGGCCGCGAGGTTCATGAGGAGAAGGAAGACGAGAAGGACGATGATTCCGCCCCAGGCCCGCTCGTAGAAGGCGGGGTCGGCGCGCTTGGCCCATTCGTAGATCTGCGCGGGCATGGCCGAGTTCGGGGAGGTGAAGCCCTCGACCACGCCGCCGGGGTAGTTGGAGGCCACGAAGCCGACCATCCCGATCAGCAGGAGCGGCGCCGTCTCCCCCAGGGCGTGGGCCATGCCGATAATGGTGCCGGTCATGATGCCCGGCACCGCGAGCGGCAGGACGTGGTGAAACACCGCCTGCATCTTCGAGGCCCCCACGCCCAGCGCGGCGTCGCGGATCGAGGGCGGCACCGCCTTGAGCGAGGCGCGGGTGGCGATGATGATGGTGGGCAGCGTGAGCAGCGTGAGGACGAGGCCCCCCACCAGCGGCGCGGACTGCGGCAGATGCGCGAACTGGATGAAGACGGCGAGGCCCAGGATCCCGTAGACGATGGAGGGCACGGCCGCGAGGTTGGCGATGTTGACCTCGATGAGGTCGGTGAGGCGGTTCTTGGGGGCGAACTCCTCAAGGTAGATCGAGGCCGCGACGCCCAGGGGCAGCGACAGTCCCAGAACCACCAGCATCATGTAGAAGGAGCCGATCATGGCGACGCCGATCCCGGCCTCCTCGGGCCGCTTCTCGGAGGCGTCGGCACCGGTGATGAAGTCGAGGTTGAGGCCGCGGGAAACGAAGCCCGCGTCGCGGAGCTGGTCCACGACGTCGAGATGCACGGGGCTGAGGTTCCGGTCGTCGGCCAGGCTCTCGCGCGTGACGCGGCCCTTGACGTAGCCGTCCACCCGCGAGGCGGCGAGGAGGTCGAAGGTCACCGTCTGCCCGACCAAGGACGGGTCGGCGAGGACCGCCTCTCGGAGCTGGGCGGCAGCGCCGGAGGAGAGGATGTCGGTGAGGTCGCCGGCGTCGAGTTCGGTCTGCACGCCCGCATCCGCGACGACGCGGGCGAGCGAGGCCTCGATCAGGTCGTTGTAGCCGAAGGTCGAAACCTCGCCGATCACGGCCGGATCGCGGGTCCCTTCGGGGTCGAGCTCGGATTCGAGAAGCTCGATGGGAAGCGTGACCTGGGTCTGCGTGAAGGCGCCCATGCCGTTCCACAGGATGGAGCCCAGGAGCAGCACCAGGAAGATCAGGCCGACGAGCAGCGCGCCGAGCCCATAGGCGCGGAAGCGGGCCTCGGCCCGGTTGCGGGCGCGGGTGCGGGCGTCGGTCTCGAGGATCGAGCGGCTCGGGCTGGGAGTGACGGGGATGGCCCCGGCGGCGGGGAGGTCGGTCATTCGTACTGCTCCCGGTAGCGGCGCACGATCCAGAGCGCGAGGATGTTCAGGCAAAGCGTGACCACGAAGAGGGTCATGCCGAGGGAGAAGGCCACCAGCGCCTCGGGCGAAGTGAAGTCCTGGTCGCCGGTGAGCTGGCTCACGATCTTGGCGGTGATCGTGGTCATCGCCTCGAAGGGGTTGAGCGAGAGCCGCGCCGCGGCGCCGGCGCCCAGCACCACGATCATGGTCTCGCCGATCGCGCGCGAGGCGGCGAGGAGCACGGCTCCCGCGATGCCCGGCAGCGCCGCGGGCAGGACGACCTGGCGGATCGTCTCGCTGGGCGTCGCGCCCAGGCCCAGCGAGCCGTCGCGCATGGCCTGCGGCACAGCGTTGATGATGTCGTCCGACAGCGAGGAGACGAAGGGGATGAGCATGATGCCCATCACGAGGCCTGCGGTGATGACGGCCGTGCCGCCCTGCATCCAGCCCAGGCCTCCGTCACCGAAGACGACGAGGAGCGCAGGTCCTACCGTCAGCAGCGCGAAGAGGCCGTAGACGATGGAGGGGATGCCGGCCAGGACCTCGAGCATGGGCTTGGCCCAGGCACGCACGCGCTTGCTGGCGTATTCCGACAGGTAGACGGCCGAAAGGAGGCCCAGCGGCACCGCCACGAGCAACGCGATGGCCGAGATATAAAGAGTGCCCCAGACGAGCGGCAGGATGCCCAGCTCGGATCCGCCCCCGAAGGACGGGCTCCAGGTCGCGCCGAAGAAGAAGTCGGAGGCGGGATAGACCTGGAAGAAGCGGATCGTGTTGGAGATGAGGGCCAGCACGATGCCCACGGTGGTCGCGATGGCGACCAGGGCGGCGGCGATCAGGAGGCCCTGGATGGCGGTCTCGACCTCGTTGCGGGCCCGCAGGCCGGGCGTGATGCGGCGGAGCGACCAGGCGGCCGCTCCCAGGGCGATGGCCAGCACGAGAACCGTGAGCGCCCAGCCCGAACGCGCGCTCAGCACGTCGTAGCGCGCCGCGGCGGCCAGGGTGGCATCCGACACGTCCTGGCCCACGGCGACGCCGACCTCGGCCAGGCGGTCCCGCAGGCCCTCGGCCTGCACGGAGCTCACATCCTCGCCCAGCCGCACGAGCCCATCGGCCACGCGGCGCACGTCGCTCATGAGGAGGGAGATCTCGCCCTCCTGCCCCGCCATCAGTGGCGCGACCATGCGGTCGAGCACGAAGGGCGCGAGGGCGGTCCAGAGCGCCAGCATGATGAGCGAGGGAATAAGCACGGCCATGGCCACGTTCCAGCCATAGGCGCCGGGCAGCGAGTGCATCGCCCGTAGGTTGCCGCCTGCGCCGGCGAGCGCACGCCGGCGCCCCAGGGCATAGCCCAGGGCGGCGATGAGGAGGACGAGGAGGAAAAGCCAGCCAAGAGGCATAGGGATCACTCGAATGGGAAAAGGGGCCGGCGTGCCGCAACGGCGCGCCGGCCCCGGGAGAGCGTCAGATCACTCGGCCGGGGCGGCCATCGCGGTCTCGTCGGCAACCGTCTGCTGAACGGACGCCAGTTCGGGGTCGGAGACGAGGCCGTACTCGGCCAGCGGGCCGTCCGGACCGGCGAGATCGTCGGAGACGAAGAACTCGACGTATTCCTTGAGGCCAGGGATCACGCCGATATGGGCCTTCTTGACGTAGAAGAAGAGCGGGCGCGAAACCGGGTACTCGCCGGTGGCGATGGACTCGGTGGACGGGGTCACGTCCGACATTGTCGCGACCTGCAGCCTGTCGGTGTTGTTCTCGTAGAAGGCCAGGCCGAACACGCCGATGCCGGTCGGGTTGGCTTCGAGTCGGGCGAGCGTCTCGTTGTAGTCGCCGTCGATGTCGTTCGACACGCCGTCGGTGCGCAGCGCGAGGCAGGCGTCCTCGGCCGCGTCCTCGTCCATGCCGGAGGCGACGAAGGCTTCCAGGGCGCCGGTGGCCTCGCAGCCCGCGGCCATGACCCGCTCCTCGAACACCTCACGGGTGCCGTGCTTGGTGCCGGGGATGAAAGCAAGGATCTCCTGGTCCGGCAGGGCCGGGTCGATCTGCGACCAGTTGGTGTAGGGGTTGGCCACGACCTGGCCGTCCTGCACGACCTGGGCGGCCAGGGCGTTGAACCAGTGCTCGGGCGTGAAGGCGAAGGCGGGACCGTCCTTCTGGGACGCGAAGACGATCCCGTCATAGCCGATGCGGACCTCGATGATGTCGGTCACGCCGTTGGCCTGGCATGTCTCGAACTCGCCCGCACGCATCGCGCGCGAGGCGTTGGCAATGTCGATCTGGTTTTCGCCCACGCCCTCGCAGAAGCGCGCGAGGCCGGCGCCCGAGCCGCCGCCCTCGACGACCGGGGTCGGGAAGTCGAAGTTTTCGCCAAAGGCCTCGGCCACGATGGTGGCATAGGGCAGGACGGTCGAGGACCCAGCGACCTGGACGTTGTCGCGCGCGAGCGCCGGCGTCGCCGCGAGGACGAGCGCGAGGGCCGTGGCCGGGTGTTTCACGTGAAACATGGGGGAAGCTCCTGTTTGTCCCTTGTGGGCCGGAGAGGCAGGTCGCCGGCCCTTGGGAGCACTCCCTAAGGCCGCACAGCGATGCTCATGTAACAGCCATGTAATAGTTTCATGACAAATGACGCTCCGAGCCGCCGATGGAGCGACACTGACCCTAGGTCATCTGCGCTCTCCGGAAGTGAGAGGCCGAGCGTCCGATCTGATTCTCGGGAGACGGCTCGGTCGGGCTCGGCCATCTCCGGCAAGCCGACTCGGGCTTGCGGCCCGAGCAAGGTGCCGGGACCGAAGGCTCCGCTACGGGCGGAGTTGCGGCAGGACCCTCGTCCCGAAGGTGTCGAGGAAGGCGTCCTGGTTGCAACCGACCTGATGGAGGTAGATCTCGTCGAAGCCCAGCTCGACGTAGCGCCCGATCCAGTCCACGTGGCGGTCAAGGCTGGAGGAGACAAGGATCGATTCGGCTACGTCCTCCGGGCGGACGTGGCGGGTCGCCGTCTCGAACTGCTCGGGCGTGCGCAGCTCCCAGTTGACCTCGCCGCCCAGGACGTTGGTGCGCCACTGCTCCCAAGCGCCCTGGCGGGCTTCGTCTTCCGTGGGCGCCCAGTTCATCCCGACCTGCATCACGAGCGTCTTGCCTTCCCCTCCCCCGCGCCGGAAGGCCTCCACGACCTTGCGGACCTGGTCGGGCTCGCCGCTCACCGTCAGGAGCCCATCGGCCCAGCCGCCGACGGCCTCGGCGGTGGCCTCGGTGACGGCCGCGCCCAGCAGGGGCGGAGGCGTCGAAGGGCGGGAGTAGATCTCGGCGTCGACGACGGTGACGCGGCCGTGGTGGGACACCCTCTCGCCCAGAAGGAGCCGGCGCATGATGTCGGCGCATTCCGCGAGGCGGGCGTTGCGCTCGGCCTTCTCGGGCCAGACGACCCCCATGACATCCTCGTTGAGCCGCTGGCCGCTGCCCAGCGCCAGCCACACACGGCCGGGGAACATCTCGGCCAAGGTAGCGACCCCCTGCGCAAGGATGGCCGGATGGTAGCGGTAGCCCGGCGCCGAGATCGAACCGATGGGAAAGGCCGTCCGCGCCAGCGCGGCGCCGAGCCAGGACCACGCGAAGCCCGAGTGTCCCTGTTGCCCGCCCCAGGGACGGAAATGGTCCGAGCACTTGGCGGCGTCGAAACCCGCCCGCTCGGCTGTCTCGACGAGGCGCAGCAGCTCGGAGGGCGGGAACTGCTCGTGCGAGGCGTGATAGCCGATACGGGCCATGGTGTGTTCCTCCTGACGACCGGACAAACCCAAGGCCATTCCGGCCGGTTCCGAGCGCAAGGACGCGCAGGCCCGACGGCCCTGCCCCACCCGTCCCTTGGCGAGCCGCCACCCTGCGTTCCGGTGTGCCCCCTGCTTCAGCAGCCCAGGAGATCGGTCGGGCCGGCAAGGCAAAGCCGGTCGCGGCCGCTGGCCTTGGCGCCATACAGGGCGGTGTCGGCGGCCCCGATCCAATCGCGATGCGTGGCGCGTCCGGGGGGCCAGACGGCCACCCCGCAGCTTGCCGTTACCTGGCCGACCGGCAGGTCGAGATCGCGGACCGCTCCAAGAATCTCCTCGGCGACGCTTCGGGCGCGATCGGGCTCGGCCCGGCGCAGGAGCAGAGCGAACTCCTCGCCGCCCAGGCGTCCCAGGGCGTCGCCCGGCCCCAGGCGTTCCTGGAGCGTCCGGGCCACCTCGCGCAGGACGTCGTCCCCCGCGAGATGCCCGAAGCGGTCGTTCACCGATTTGAAGTGGTCGATGTCCAGCAGGATCAGCGCCATGCGCCGATGGCCACGGTCACCCTGCGTGGCCCGCTGCAGCTCGGCCTCGAAGCTGCGCCGCGTCATGGCCCCCGTCAGCCCGTCCCGCCGGGCCAAGGTGCGCAGTTCCAAGTGCGACATGACCAGCCGGGCGAGGCGCTCCATCATCGCGATGTCGGACGGGCCGAACTGGCGCGCCGCGCCGTCCATCGCGCAGAGGGTCCCCAAGTTGTAACCATCGGGCGAGCGCAGGGGAGTGGCCAGATAGCACCGGAGCCCGGGCTCGCCGAGCACGAAGGGGTTGGAGGCGAAGCGCGGGTCCCGCGTCAGGTCGTCGACGGCCAAGGTCCCGGGCTGCTGGATCGTGTGGTGGCACAGGCTCATGGACCGAGGAATCTCGGTCACGCCCAGCCCGCGGGAGGCCCCGAGCCACTGGCGGCGGTCGTCGATGAAGCTGATCGCCACGCAGGACACCTGAAAGACGGCCTTGGCCAGGTCGACGACATCCTCGAAGTCGGCTTCCGGGTCCGTGTCGAGCACCCCATAGCGCCGCAGCGCCGTCAGACGACCCGGCTCGTCCGTCAGCTTGAGGGTCGAAAGGAAGGGCATGGGACTCCTGAAGCGCGCTAGGTTCGAACGGGCCGGTTCGGGATCGATCATCCTGTCTCTAACCCGTCGCCCCTTGCGAAATCCTTAATGCCCTAGATCGGGACTCTCGCGACTGGCCCCTTTCGCCCGGTCGCGCCGACGGGCCTCCCGCCCGGCCCACGAAGCTGTATGGTCCGGGAGGCCTGGGACGAGGACATGCGATGCCCCATCAACGACACTTGGTCGTCTTTTCCGGCGCCGGCCTTTCGGCCGACAGCGGGATCGCGACCTTCCGGGGGGCTGACGGCCTCTGGGAGAACCACTCCATCGACGAGGTCTGCAACTACGATACCTGGGAACGCAATCGCGAGAGCGTTCATCGCTTCTACAACGCCCGCCGCGCGGCGCTGGCCGAGGTGCAGCCCAACCCCATGCACCGCCTGCTGGCCAATTGGCAGACGCGCTTCCGGACGACGCTGATCACGCAGAACATCGACGACCTGCTCGAACGGGCCGGAGCCCGGGACGTGCTGCACGTCCATGGGGTCCTGAGCGAGATGCGGTGCCTGGCTTGCGGGTCGGTCTGGGACATCGGGCCGAAGGCCTGGGACCCCTCCGAGGAGCGCTGCCCCACCTGCGGGTCGCGGGACCGGGTCAAGCCCAACGTCGTGTTCTTCAACGAACCGGCACCGCTCTACAAGCCCATGTCCGAGATTCTCGGCGCGCTGGGCCGCGACGACGTGCTCGTGGTGATCGGCACGGATGGCGCCGTGGTCCCGATCGGGCAGATTGCCGAGCGGCTGCCGTGCCGCAAGGTGCTCAACAACCTCGAACCCGTGGCGCCGGAGAACTTCGTGCCCGGGATGGTCATGCCCCGGCAGTTCGACCGCACCCTCTTCAAGCCGGCCGCGAAGGTCGTGGGCGAGCTGGACGAGATTGTGACGGGGTGGATGGCCGCCTGGTCGGGCTCGGGGCTCTGACAGGGCCAGCCGGGCTTACTGGGCAGCGGGACCGGGCTCCGCGCCGCGCACGTGGTCGAGCACCTGGCCGAGCTCGATGGAGATGTGAACCTCGCCGCCCTCCATGCGCAGCCGGGCGCCGGCCCGGCTGACCAGATGCAGCAGGGCGGTGTTCTCGCGCAGGCAGACGAGATCGGCCGTGCGGAACCCGCGCGAGGCCAGGAGAACCAGCCCTTCCTCGAAGAGCGCGCGCCCGAGGCCACGGCCCTGATAGCCATCCTCGACCGAGATGGCGACCTCGACATGGCCGGGCGAGGTCGCATAGGCCTCGAGCACGGCGCGGACCGCGCCTTCCTCGACGAGTTCGAGCACCAGCTCGGGATCCGCCCGGTCGGCCAGCCGGTCGAGCGCCTCGGTCGAAGGCTCTCCCAGGAAGCGCAGGCGCCGCGAGCGCGGGCCGAGGCTCCGGTAGTGCACCTTCAGTTGCGAACGGAGAAGGCTCAAGTCTTCATGCTCGTCCAGAAGGCGCAACGGATAGGGACATGGTGAGAGCAGTGCGGCGCCGGGCATGGTCTGTCGTGGACCTGGGAGGATGTCGGATGTTCGTCAGATAAGGTGCCGCGCCAACCGCCACAAACGCCGATTCCGCAACGCAGCATTGCCTTGGAGATATGGCTGCCGGCCAAGCGGCGGGCCCCCGGATATAATTCCGTCAGCAGGTCCGAGCCGTGCAGGTCCGGTGGAGGGTCCTGTCGGCGGTAGAACCCGGTCGCTTCAGCCTGCACCCGGCCTTCTGACTTCCCTCGCCACCCGGGCCGCGACGGCTCGGCGCCCCTCACAGGGACTTCCCAGGGTTCCATCTTCATGTCTATACATGAAACGCCAAGCCGCTTGTCCACCTGCGGTGCGCAGGAGGCATGGCGCCGTCCGGCCTACGAGGAGCGGACCATGACCGATGTGACGCTTTGGACCAACGCGCGAATCATGACCGCCGATGGAAGCATCGGCCGCACCCCCGCGCCCGGCGCGCTGGAGGTCGAGACGGCAGGCGGGCGGATCACCGCCCTGGGCCTGGCGCTGCCCCGGTGCGGCCAGCGAGTCGTCGACTGCGAAGGGCGGCTTCTGACGCCTGCCCTTCTCGACTGCCACACCCATCTGGTTCACGGGGGCGATCGCAGCGCTGAGTTCGAGATGCGGCTGGACGGCGCCAGCTACGAGGAGATTGCCCGGGCCGGCGGGGGCATTGCCTCGACCATGCGGGCGACGCGGGCGCTGGACGTGGAAGGGCTGGTCGCGGCAGCGCTGCCCCGGCTCGACCACCTGCTGGCCGAGGGCGTGTCGACCGTCGAGATCAAGTCGGGCTACGGGCTGTCGGTCGAGGCCGAACTCGACATGCTGCGCGCGGCGCGGCGGCTGGCAGAGCGGCGCCCGGTGCGGGTGCGCACCACCTGGCTCGCCGCCCATGCCCTGCCGCCCGAGTACGCAGGCGATCGCGAGGGTTACTTGCGCGAGGTGGCGATGGCGGGGCTGGAACGCGCGGCAGCCGAGGAACTGGTCGACGCCGTGGACGCCTTCTGCGAGGGCATCGCCTTCGCGCCCGAGGAGATCGCGCCACTCTTCGACCTCGCCCGGCGGCTCGGGCTGCCGGTCAAGCTCCACGCCGAGCAGCTCTCGCATTCGGGCGGGACGGCGCTCGCCGCGCGCTTCGGGGCGCTGTCGGCCGACCATCTGGAGCACGCGACCGAGGAGGATGCCGCGCGGCTGGCCGCCGCCAGGTCGGTCGCGGTGCTGCTGCCCGGCGCCTTCTACCTGCTGCGCGAGACCAAGGCGCCGCCCGTCGCGGCCTTTCGCGCGGCCGGAGTGCCCATGGCGCTGGCCACCGACTGCAACCCCGGCACCTCGCCCCTGACCTCACTGCTGCTGGCGATGAACATGGGGGCGACGCTGTTCCGCATGACCGTGGCCGAATGCTTCCTGGGCGTCACCTCCCATGCGGCGCGCGCGCTGGGACTGTCGGGCCTGACGGGGCAAATCGCGCCGGGCCTGTCGGCCGACCTCGCGCTCTGGGACGTGGAAAGCCCGGCGCTCCTCGTCAACAGGATCGGCTTCAACCCGCTCCACGCCCGCATCTTCCAGGGAGAGATCGCCCCATGACCCCTGCCCTCCTGACCCCCGGATCGGTGCTCCTGCCCGATCTGGCCGCCGTCTACTGGCAGGGGCGCAGGGCGCGGCTCGATCCTGCGGCACTTGGGGCGGTGGAGCGCGCGGCCCGGCGCATTGCCGAGGTCGCAGCGGGCGGCGCGCCGGTCTACGGGGTGAACACCGGCTTCGGCAAGCTCGCCTCGATCCGGATCGAGGCGGCGAACCTCCAGACGCTCCAGCGCAACCTGATCCTGTCTCATTGCTGCGGTGTGGGCGAGCCGCTGCCCGAAGCGGTCGTGCGCCTGATCCTGACGCTCAAGCTCGTGTCGCTCGGGCGCGGCGCTTCGGGGGTACGGATCGAGGTGGTGCGCCTGCTGGAGGAGATGCTGGCGCGCGACGTGGTTCCGATCATCCCCGAGAAGGGCTCGGTTGGCGCCTCGGGCGATCTGGCCCCCCTCGCCCACATGACGGCCGTGCTGATCGGCGAGGGCGAAGCGGTCTTTGCCGGGCGGCGGATGGCGGGACGGGCGGCGCTGGAGGCGGCCGGCCTCCAGCCCGTGGTGCTGGCCGCCAAGGAGGGGCTCGCGCTCATCAACGGGACGCAGGTCTCGACGGCGCTGGCGCTGGCGGGCCTGTTCCGGGCCGAGCGCGCCCTGCGCGCGGCGGTGGTGGCCGGGGCACTGTCCACGGACGCGGCGATGGGCTCCACGGCGCCCTTCGCGGAAGGAATCCACGCGCTGCGCGGCCATCGCGGGCAGATCGACGTGGCGCAAGCGCTGCGGGCGTTGCTCGACGGATCGGCCATCCGCGACAGCCACCGCGAAGGCGACGAGCGGGTGCAGGACCCCTACTGCCTGCGCTGCCATCCGCAGGTCACGGGAGCCTGCCTCGACCTGCTGCGGCAGGCGGCGACCACGCTGGAGATCGAGGCCAACGCCGCCACCGACAACCCGCTGGTGCTGGAGGACGGCTCGGTCGTCTCGGGCGGCAACTTCCACGCCGAGCCCGTGGCCTTCGCCGCCGACCAGATCGCGCTCGCGGTGGCGGAGATCGGGTCCATCTCGCAGCGGCGGACCGCCTTGCTGGTGGACCCGGCGCTGAACTTCGGCCTGATGGGGTTCCTCACGCCCGAGCCGGGCCTGAACTCGGGCCTGATGATCGCCGAGGTGACCACGGCCGCGCTGATGAGCGAGAACAAGCAGCTCGCCCATCCGGCCTCGGTCGACTCCACGCCCACCTCGGCCAACCAGGAGGACCACGTGTCCATGGCCTGCCATGGAGCGCGGCGGCTCCTCGCCATGACACAGAACCTTTACTGGATCGTGGGGGTCGAGGCGATGATGGGCGCGCAGGGGATCGAGTTGCGGGCGCCGCTGCGCACCTCGCCGCGGCTGGAACGGGCGTTGGCGGCGATCCGAGCCCGCATCGCCCCGCTGCGCGAGGACCGCTACATGGCGCCCGACATGGCCGCCGCCGGCGCGCTGGTGGCCGAAGGCGCGCTGGAGGCCACGGGCGCCGACCTCCTGCCGGGGCTCTCCTGATGGAGCCGGTGGTCGTCCGGCGCGGCGCAGGGCCACTGATCCTGAGCCTACCCCATGTCGGCACCCACCTGCCGCCTGCGGTGGCTGACCGCCTCAACGACGAGGGGCGCGTTCTGCGCGACACCGACTGGCACGTCGATGCGCTCTACGAGGGCCTCCTGCCCAAGGTGACGGTGGTCGCCGCCACCCACCACCGCTACGTGATCGATCTCAACCGCGACCCTGCGGGAGGCAGCCTCTATCCCGGCCAGACCACCACCGGGCTTATCCCCGAGGCCACCTTCGACGACGTGCCGATCTGGCAACCGGGTCAAGAGCCCGCCGAGGCGGACCGGGCGCTCTGGCGCGAGCGGGTTCACCGCCCCTACCACGCCGCGCTCGCGGCCGAGATCGTGCGCGTGCGGGAAAGTCTCGGGGTGGCGATCCTCTACGATTGCCACTCGATCCGCTCCGAGATCCCCTGGCTGTTTCCGGGCGTCCTGCCCGACCTCAACATCGGCACCGACGGCGGGCGGACCTGCGCACCCGCGCTGGAGGAGACCGTTGTGGCCGTGGCCCGCGCCTCGGGCCGGAGCTGGGTGCTGAACGGCCGCTTCCGGGGCGGCTGGACCGTGCGCCACCATGGCCGCCCCTCCGAGGGGGTCCACGCCATCCAGATGGAGCTGGCCCAAGCCTCCCATCTCGCTGCCGAGTCACCCCCCTTTGCGCTCGACCCCGAAAAGGCCGCCGCGCTGCGGCCCGTCCTGACTGGGATCCTGTCGGCGATTGTCGCGCTCGCTCCCTCGCTCGCCCGAACCTGAAAGGGGCTGTCATGTCAGATCCGCGCCACAACCTCCGCGACATCTTCCCGCCCACCGGCCCCGAGCGGAGCTGCAAGACCTGGCTCGCCGAGGCGGCGCTGCGGATGCTGATGAACAATCTCCACCCCAACGTGGCCGAGAACCCGCACGAGCTGGTGGTCTATGGCGGCATCGGGCGGGCGGCGCGCACCTGGGACGACTTCGACCGCATCTGCGACGCGCTGCGGGACCTGGAGGCCGACGAGACGCTGCTGGTGCAGTCCGGGCGGCCGGTGGCGATCGTGCGGACGCATCCGGACGCGCCGCGGGTGCTGATCGCGAACTCGAACCTCGTGCCGAAATGGGCGACTTGGGAGCACTTCAACGAGCTCGATCGCAAGGGGCTCATGATGTACGGCCAGATGACGGCCGGATCCTGGATCTACATCGGCACGCAGGGGATCGTGCAGGGCACCTACGAGACCTTCGCCGAGGCGGGCCGACAGCACTACGGCGGGAACCTCACGGGACGCTGGCTCCTGACCGGGGGCTTGGGCGGCATGGGGGGGGCGCAGCCGCTCGCCGCCGTGATGGCGGGGGCCTGCTGCCTCGCGGTCGAGGTGGACGAGACGCGCATCGATTTCCGCCTGCGCACCCGTTACCTCGACGCCAAGGCCCGCACGCTGGACGAGGCCCTGGCGCTCATCGGCGACTGGACGGCCAAGGGCGAGGCGAAGTCCGTAGGCCTCCTCGGCAACGCCGCCGAGGTCTTTCCCGAGATCGCCCGCCGCATGGCCGCGGGGGAACCGATGCCCAACGGCCGGCCCGACATCGTGACCGACCAGACCTCGGCCCACGACCCGCTGCACGGCTACTGCCCGGCGGGCTGGAGCGTGGGCGACTGGCGAACGCGGCAGGAGACGGACCCCCCGACGGTCGAGGCCGCCGCGCGCGCCTCGATGCGCCGGCACGTCGAGGCGATGCTGGCTTTCTGGCGGGCGGGCGTGCCCACGCTCGACTACGGCAACAACATCCGGCAGGTGGCCAGGGACGAAGGGCTGGAGGACGCCTTCGCCTTTCCGGGCTTCGTGCCGGCCTACATCCGCCCGCTCTTCTGCCGGGGCATCGGGCCCTTCCGCTGGGTGGCGCTGTCGGGCGACCCGGAGGACATCCGTCGGACGGACGCCGCGATGAAGCGGCTCTTCCCGGACAACGCCCGGCTTCACCGCTGGCTCGACATGGCGGGCGAGCGGATCGCCTTCCAGGGCCTGCCCGCCCGCATCTGCTGGATCGGCTTGGGCGAGCGGCACCGGGCGGGCCTCATGTTCAACGAGATGGTAGCCTCGGGCGAGCTGAAGGCCCCCATCGTCATCGGCCGCGACCACCTCGACTCGGGGAGCGTGGCCAGCCCCAACCGCGAAACCGAGGGGATGCGCGACGGCTCGGACGCGGTGTCGGACTGGCCGCTCCTGAATGCGCTGCTCAACACCGCCTCGGGGGCGACCTGGGTGTCGCTGCACCATGGGGGCGGCGTCGGGATGGGCTACAGCCAGCACGCGGGCATGGTGATCGTCGCCGATGGCACCCCCGAGGCCGCGCGCCGGCTGGAGCGGGTGCTCTGGAACGATCCAGCCTCGGGCGTCTGGCGTCACGCCGACGCGGGCTACGAGGATGCCCGGGCCTGCTCCCGCACGCATGGCCTGCGCCTGCCCGGCATCCTGGGCCCCTGAGTGCGTCACCCTTCGGCGGAGCCAGGCGAGAAGCGGGCCAGGAGCTGGTGGCGGCTGCCGGGATAGATCTGCCGCGCCAGCGTCACCCAAGTCCCGGCGATCTCGGTCCGGCGCAGGATCTCAAGGCAGGCCTCGTCGCTACGCAGGCCCAGAAGCCGCGCCTCGGCTCCATGGACGCTGACGGCCCGAATGCGATGCTCGGCCGCCGTCCACGGGATCTCCTTGAGGAGCCACCGCCCCGGCCCTTCTCGCGAGAAATCCTGGTCGAGCGCCCCAGGGGCGGCGAGCGGGTTGATGATGCGGCTTTCCAGGCAGAAGGGCTCGGACGCGCCCAGGTGGACGCCCCGCACGAAGAGGACCTGCCACCCGACCACGGGGTCGATCCGCGCGTCGTCGCATTCAAGCGGGGTGGCCGGCCGCAGCTCGCGCCGGTCGAGCGCGAAGGCGTAGTGGAGGCCCAGCGCACGCACCTCGGCCTCGATGTCGTGGATCTCCATCACGGCCGCCTGGGCACGCGGCGCAGCGACGAAGGTGCCGAGCTTGCGCCGACGCACAAGAAGCCCCTCGCGCGCGAGCTGGCCCAGCACTTTGTTCATCGTCATGCGAGACACGCCGTAGCGGTCGGCGAGCTCGGTCTCGAAGGGCAGGCGGAAGCCGGGCGGCCATTCGCGCGACAGGATCCGACCCTTCAGTTCGGACAGGATGCGTTCGTGATGGGTGGCGCGCGGGCTCTTGCCGGACGGCGTCTCCGGTCTGCCCTGAACCAAGTTGTCTTCCCCGGTCATGCATCCCTGCCGACGACCCGATAATGGCGCGATTCTAGGTCTATACCTGTGCCCGGGATAGCCCCTTTGACGTGCGTGCCGCGACACGCCGTGGCCAGCGACGTTCTGACCCAGAGGCAAGGGCGGAACCTGGGGCGCCCAGGCCGGTTGAATGGCCTTCGAAGCCGCGATGCCCCGCAGGGGCCAAGGACAAGAACGCCATGATCATGACGTCCGACACCTTCCTGGAAGCCGAACGCCTTCGCGCCCTGCGCCGGACGGGCCTGCTGACCTCGCCCGCCCCGGCCGAGTTCCAGGCGGTCTGCGAGCGCGCCCGGGCACGCTTCGGGACCGCCATGGCGCTGATCACGCTGGTGGCCGAGGATCGGGTCGTGGTCGCAGCGCGGGCGGGCACGGACCTGCGGGAGGCGCCCCGGCTCGGACAGTTCTGCGACCGCACGATCCGGGGCGACCGGGCCTTCGTGGTGCCCGACGCCCTGCTCGATCCCGACTTCGCCGGCCATTCCCTGGTGAAGGCTGCCCCCTTCCTGCGCTTCTACGCCGGCGCGCCCCTGACCTACGTGCGGCAGGCCCGGCTCGGGGCGCTCTGCCTTCTCGATGGACATCCTCGCGACCTCGGGCCGGAGGAGCGGGCCGAGCTGGAGCGGATGGCCGACGAAGCCATGGGGGCGCTGGCCGAGCGCGAATTTGACCGGCTCTCAAGCGAGGCCCTCCACTAGACGGTGTCATCCCCCGGGCCCGAAGTCGTCCCGGGAGGCCCGGAACAACGGCCCCTTTCGCAGGTTGGACGGCGCGTGTCCTCCGGAGGTCTGATGACGACCCTGTCCCGCCTTGACGATCCAGCCCTTCGCGACAGCTCGGCCTTCCCTACGAACTGGGGTGCGTTCGTGCTCGGGGACGGGAGCACCCGGTTCCGGCTCTGGGCACCCGCCGCCGACTCGCTGCATCTGCGCAGCGGCGGACGCGACCGCCGGATGGAGCCTGAGGGCGAGGGATGGTTCGAGCTCGTGACATCCGAGATCGGTCCCGGGGCGGAGTACCTCTTCGTGCTGCCCGACGGAACGGCGGTGCCCGACCCGGCCGCGCGGGCGCAGGCAGGGGACGTGCACGGGCCCTCGCTCGTCGTGGACCCCCGCACCTATCGCTGGCGCACGCCCTGGGCGGGCCGGCCCTGGGAGGAAGCAGTCCTCTACGAGCTGCACATCGGCACCTTCACCCCCCAGGGCACACTCGCGGCCGCGGCCGGCCGGCTCCGGGATCTGGCCGAGGTCGGGATCACCGCGATCGAGATCATGCCGGTGGGCCAGTTTCCGGGGTCCCGCGGCTGGGGCTATGACGGAGTCCTGCCCTACGCGCCCCACAACGCCTATGGCTCGCCCGACGACCTGCGCGCGCTGGTGGACGAGGCGCATGCACAAGGGCTGATGGTGCTTCTTGACGTGGTCTACAATCACTTCGGCCCCGAGGGGAACTACCTGGGCCTCTACGCCCCGGACTTCTTCGACAGCGCCCGCCACACCCCTTGGGGCGCCGCCATCGCCTACGGCCGCGACCCGGTGCGGCGCTTCTTCGTCGAGAACGCCCTCTGTTGGCTGACCGAGTTCCGGCTGGACGGTCTGCGGCTCGACGCCATCGACCATGTGCGCGACGGGTCCGACCCCGAGATCCTCGTGGAACTGGCCCGGCGCGTCCGGGCCGAGATCACCGACCGCCCCATCCACCTGACGACCGAGGACAACCGCAACGTCACTTACCTTCACGAGCGGGAGCCCGGGGGGGCGGTGCCCCTCTATACCGCGGAATGGAACGACGATTTCCACAACGCCGCCCATGTCGTCGCCACGGGCGAGAGCGAAGGCTACTACGGCGACTTCGCGCGCGACCACTGGCAGCTTCTCGCGCGCGCCCTGGCCGAGGGCTTCGCCTATCAGGGCGAGGTTGCTCCCCAGACCGGCGAGCCGCGCGGGCGTCCGAGCGGGCATCTTCAGCCCGACGCCTTCGTGGATTTCCTCCAGAACCACGACCAGGTCGGCAACCGCGCCTATGGCGAGAGGCTCGCGGCGCTAACGGGCGCTCCGATGCTGCGGGCGCTGCGGGCGATCCTGCTGCTGTCGCCGCACGTGCCCCTGCTGTTCATGGGAGAGGAGCATGGCGAGACGCGGCCCTTCTGCTTCTTCACCGATTACCGTGGGGATCTCGCGGACGCTGTGCGCGAAGGGCGACGGCGGGAGTTCGCGGGTTTCGCGGCTTTTGCCGGAACCGGGGACGAAGGGCTGGCCCATATCCCCGATCCCAACGCCGAAAGCACCTTCCTGGCCTCGAAGCTCGATTGGAGCCGCCGCGCAGGCCCTGAAGGTCAGGCGGAGCTGGCCGAGGTGCGGGCGCTGCTCGGGCTTCGGCGCCAGCGGATCGTGCCGCATCTCGCGGGGGTGGAACCGGGCTGCGGAACGGTGCTGTCCCACGAGGACGGGGCGCTGGCGGTGGACTGGCGGCTGAACGGAGCGCTCCTGAAGCTGCGGGCCAATCTGGGAGCGATTCCCCGCGCGCTGCTCCCGGCCCGAGGCGAGCGGATCTTCATGATCGGCGATGACGCGCGGGCCGAGGCCATGCCTCCCTTCGTGGCGGTCTACCTCGAAACGCCCTGAGCCGGGCGCGCCCGGACTGGCGGTCGCGGCCCACCCGCATTGACCCCCACGCCCGGCGCGCGTAGCTCAGGGCCTGCCTCGCAACGGACGGACGGGACCTCCATGGCCAACTATCTTTATCAGGGCGACCTGCCGGACGGCCTGGATCTCGGGCCCGTGGTGGCCATCGACTGCGAGACCATGGGGCTGGTGACCGGGCGCGACCGGCTCTGCCTCGTGCAGATGTCGGGGGGCGACGGCCACTGCCACCTTGTACAAATCGCCAAGGGCCAGACCGAGGCGCCGAACCTTTGCCGGATGCTGGCCGACCCGGACGTGCTCAAGCTCTTCCACTTCGGGCGCTTCGACATCGCGGCGCTCGACCACGCCTTCGGGGTGCTGGCGCAGCCGGTCTACTGCACCAAGATCGCGGCCAAGCTGGTACGGACCTTCACCGACCGGCACGGGCTCAAGGCGCTGCTGCAGGACCTGCTGAACGTCGACATCTCCAAGCAGCAGCAGCAGTCGGACTGGGGCGCGGAGGAGCTGACGCCCGCGCAGCTCGACTACGCGGCCTCGGATGTCCTGTACCTTCACCGGCTCCGCGGCGCGCTCGACCAGCTTCTCGCGCGGGAGGACCGCACCGAGATGGCACAGGCCTGCTTCGACTTCCTGCCGATGCGGGCGCGGCTCGACGTCGCCGGCTGGCCCGAGGTGGACATCTTTGCCCACTGACCTTCCTCGCGCCCAGGCCACCGCCGCCCGCGTGATCCGGGAGGAAGCGCAGGCGCTCCTCGCCTTGGCCGAGACGCTGGACGGTGGCTTCGCCCGCGCCGTGGAGACGATCCTGGCGGCCCGTGGCCGGGTGATCGTCTCGGGCATGGGCAAGTCGGGGCACGTCGCGCGCAAGATCGCGGCGACCTTTGCCTCGACCGGCACGCCCGCGCATTTCGTCCATCCGGCCGAGGCCTCGCACGGGGACCTCGGGATGATGCTGAAGGGCGACGTGGTGCTTTGCCTTTCGAACTCGGGCGAGACGCCGGAATTGGCCGACCTCGTGGCCCACACGCGCCGTTTCGGCATTCCGCTCATCGGGGTCGCAGGGCGGCCCGAGTCCTCGCTCCTGCGTCGCGCGGACGTGGCCCTGCTGCTGCCCAGCCTCCCGGAGGCCTGCGGGATCGGCGTGGTGCCCACCACCTCGACGACGATGATGCTCGCGCTGGGCGACGCGCTGGCCATCGCGCTGATGGAGGCACGGGCCTTCACGCCCGAGAACTTCCGCGACTTCCATCCCGGCGGACGGCTGGGTGCGCGGCTCACCAAAGTCCGCTCCCTCATGCACACCGGCGAGGCCGTCCCCTTGGTGCCGGAGGATGCGCCCATGTCCGAGGCGCTCCTCGTCATGAGCCAGAAGGGCTTTGGGGTCGCGGGAGTGACCGACGGCGTGGGGCGGCTGTCCGGCATCGTCACCGATGGCGACCTGAGGCGCCACATGGAGGGGCTCCTGACCCGGCGCGCGGGCGAGGTGATGACCCGCAGCCCGCTCACCATTGGTCCCGACCGGCTGGCCGAGGAGGCGGTGGGCCTGATGAACGCCCGGCGCATCACCTGCCTTTTCGTCGTGGACCCCGAGGCGCCGGGGCGCGTCGAAGGCCTGCTCCACATCCACGACTGCCTGCGCGCGGGCCTGGGCTGACGGCCATGGCCGAGCCCGGCCTCCCGCCCCGCATCCCCTTTCGCCGTCGGACCCGCGTCATCGCCTGGGCCAAGGTGCTCCTGCCGCTCGCGGCCCTGGCGCTCCTGTCCACCCTGTTCCTCCTCGCCCGCGAGCCCGGGCAGCCGGGCGAGATTCCCTTCGCCCGCATCGAAGAGATCGCCCGCGACGCCCGCATCGACCAGCCACGGCTCGCGGGGGTGGCGCCCGACGGCACCACGGTGGTGCTGTCGGCGGATCGGCTCATTCCCCTGCAGGGCCGCGCGGACGTCTACGCCCTGGATGCCCCGCGGCTGGAGACCGGGGGCGCCCGGGACGTCGCCACGCTGACGGCGGGGACGGGCGAGGTCAACGGGCCCGCGCAGCGGCTGCGCCTTAGCGGGGGCGTTCATGTCGAGGATGCGACCGGTATCACGGTCGAGACGGCCGAGGCAACCGCGGACCTGGCCACCGGAACAGCCGAAACGGGGCCGGTCACGGCGACGGCGCCCTTCGGCACGATCGAGGCGGGTCGCATGGCTCTGACGCGCGGAAACGGGAACGGCGCACGGTTGGTGTTCAACGAGGGCGTCCGCCTGCTATATCTTCCTTCAGACCCGACTGCCGAGGCCATCGAATGACCCTGCGCGCCGTTCTTCTCGCGCTTCTCTTCGCTCCCGGCGCGGCGCCGGCCCAGAGCGTGGCCCTCGGCGGCCTTGCCACGGACCCTTCAGCCCCTGTCGAGGTCACCTCCGAGACGCTGACCGTGGATCAGGCCACGGGCGCGGCGGTCTTCACGGGCAACGTGGTGATCGGCCAGGGCGACCTGCGCCTGAGCGCCGCCGAGGTCGAGGTGCGCTACGACGAGGCGACGCAGGCCATCGCCCGTCTCCTGGCCTCGGGCGGCGTGACGCTCGCCACACCCACCGAGGCCGCCGAGGCGCGGGAGGCCGACTATGACTTGACCGCGCGGACGCTGACGCTCACGGGCGACGTGCTGCTCACCCAGGGTCAAAGCGCGATCTCCGCCGACCGGATGGTGGTGGACCTCGCCGCCGGGACCGCGCAGGTCGAGGGCAACGTCCGCACCCTCCTGAACCGCGAGGCCGCGCCATGAGCCCGGCGCCCGAGCCCCCCGCCCTCAGGGGCCTGTCGGTCCGGGGCCTGCGCAAGAGCTACCGCCGCCGGCCGGTGATCCGCGACGTGAGCCTGGACCTCGGCCCCGGCGAGGTGGTGGCGCTCCTGGGGCCCAACGGCTCGGGGAAGACCACCTGCTTCTACTCGATCGCCGGGCTCGTGACGCCCGAGGGCGGGCAGGTGCTGCTCGACGGGCAGGACGTGACGGGCCTGCCGATGTACCGGCGCGCCCGGCTGGGCCTGGGCTACCTGCCGCAGGAGATGTCGATCTTCCGCGGCCTGTCGGTCGAGGACAACATCCTGGCCATCCTGGAGCTGTCCGAGCCCCGCTCGGCCCGGCGCGGGCGGCTGGAGGAGCTGCTGTCCGAGTTCGGCATCGCCCACCTGCGCCGCGCGCCCGCGCTCGCGCTGTCGGGGGGCGAGCGGCGGCGGGTCGAGATCGCGCGATGCCTTGCGGCGCGGCCGTCCTATGTCCTTCTGGACGAACCCTTCGCCGGCGTGGACCCCATCGCGGTGGGCGAGATCCGCACGCTGGTCGAGGGGCTCAAGAACCGCGGGATCGGGGTGCTCATCACCGACCACAACGTGCGCGAGACGCTGGGCCTCGTGGACCGGGCCTACATCCTGCACGACGGGCGCGTGCTCATGTCCGGCACCGCCGCCGAGGTGGTGCGCGACGAGGCGGTGCGCCGCGTCTACCTGGGCCAGAGCTTCGGCGAGCCCGTGCGCAGCGCGGGCCTGGGCGTTGTGGGAGGGCGACGCGGCCCATGACCTTGACGCCGGAGCGCAGAGAGGCGAAGGGCCGCGGCAACGGGCCCGAAGCAAGGGCCGGAGAAGCGGGGCGACCCGTCCGCCGGCCCCCGAACGGCAATCATCGACCGGCCGCCCCCCGGGGTCGCCGGCGCAACGCGAGGAGATGACATGCGCATCCGAGTGAGCGGCAAGGACATCGACATCGGCGAGGCTCTCCAGACTCATGTCAATCAGGAGTTGACGGAGTCCACGTCCAAGTACGCGGGCCGGCCCACGGACGCGACGGTGACCTTCTCGCGCGATGGCCACAGCCACCACTGCGAGATCTTCGTGCATCTGTCGACCGGCCTCACCGCGCAGGCCAACGGCGCGGCGACCGAGATCTATGCCGCCTTCGAACAGGCGCGCGAGCGGATGGCCAAGCAGCTCCGCCGCCACAAGCGCCGGCTCAAGGACCACCACAAGGAGCGCCCGAACCCCGTGGACACCGTGCCCGCCGGGTCCTTCGTGCTGGCGCCCTTCGACGAGGACGACAGCCACGACGACGAGGAGCACGTCAACGGCGAGGCGGGCCCCACCATCATCGCCGAGACCGAGCTGCGGGTCCCCTCGCTCTCGGTGGGCGAGGCCGTGATGCAGATGGAGCTGGCGCATGCCCCCGTGCTGGTGTTCCGCAACGAGAAGGGCGGCGCCATCAACGTCGTCTACCGGCGCGAGGACGGCAACATCGGCTGGATCGACCCCCGGATCGAATCCGGCGGCGCGCCGCAATCCCAAGGCTGACGGCGGACCTACATGCAACTTGCGGACATCCTGCGGCCCGACGGCGTCAAGGTCATCTCCTCGTCGCCCAGCAAGCGTCGCCTGTTCCAGGACCTGGCCGAGATGGCCGGGTCCTGCTGGCGGCTCGACCCGGCCAAGGTGAACGAGGCTCTTCTCGAACGCGAGGCGCTGGGGCCCACGGGCGTGGGGCACGGGGTGGCCCTGCCCCATGCGCGGCTCCAGGGCCTTGACCGGGTGCGGGGCCTGTTCCTGCGGCTCGACAAGGCGCTCGACTTCGACGCGGTGGACCGGCAGCCGGTGGACCTCATCTTCGCCCTGCTCGCCCCGGCGAGCGCGGGCGTCGAGCACCTGAGGGCGCTGGCGCTGGTGTCGCGGACCCTGCGCGACCCGGCGATCTGCGCCAAGCTGCGCGCCAACGACGATCCCGCGACGCTGCACACCATCCTGACCGAGGGCGGCCCCCGCAACCTCGCCGCCTGAGGCGGACGGACGCCCCGCCCCGGGGACGCCCGGCCCTGGCCGCCCACGCGCGCCGTCCGTGACCGCATTGGGCCGCGGGCGTCCGAGGGGGCGGTCGCGGCGGTGCTCGGGCGGGAGGGCGGCGTCGAGCGCGGCGCGGCGGGCCCAGCCGGGCAGGAAGGGCGCCTCGGGCTCCATGCGGTAGCTGTTCCAGTCGAGGGACAGGAGGTCGTGCGTGAAGCGCGACAGCTCGTGGCGGGCGCCGTTCGCGAGCGCCTCGTCGGTGGCGGGCGAGGCGGCGAGCGCGAGCGCGGCGAGGAAGGCGCGGGCGGCGAGCGCGCGCGCCTCGGGCCGGCCCTGGGCCAGGGGGGCGAGGCGCGCGTGCAGCGCCAGGAGCGGCTGGCGGCGGGCAAAGGACAGGCGCGAGGGGTCGCGCAGGAGGGCGTCGGGGTCCATGGGGGCATCCGGGCAGCGGTGACTTGCCCTCAGGATGCGCGCCAGAGGTTAACGAGGTCTGACAGCACCGAACGGTCCTCCCCCGCTTCGCGCAACACCCGCGCGACATGCGAACGCCGCGCCCGGAGACCGGGACGCGGCGCGATGACCAGGGGCCGTCCGTCCTTACTGCGCGGCTTCGCGCATCGAGACGATCTGCTGGATGTAGTTGGAGAACTCGTCGCGCAGCTCCTCGCGGGCGAGGCCGAAGGCGACGGTGGCCTGGAGGAAACCCGCCTTGGAGCCGCAGTCGAAGCGCTCGCCCCGGAAGCGGTAGCCGTAGACGGGGCGGCCTTCGGTCAGCTCCATGGCGATGGCGTCGGTGAGCTGAAGCTCGCCGCCGGCCGAGGGGGTGATCTTGTCGAGGTTGTCGAGCACCTGCGGGGACAGGATGTAGCGGCCGATGACGGCAAGGTTCGAGGGCGCGGTGCCGGCCTTGGGCTTTTCCACCATGCCCTTGACGGCGACCATGGCGCCCATGTCCTCGCGGATGTCGAGCACGCCGTAGGAGGAGGCGCGCGCCATCGGCACCTCCATCGCGGCGACCATCGAGCCGCCGGTCTCGGCATGGGCCTCGACCATCTGCTGGAGGCAGGGCTTTTCCGCCGCGATCACGTCGTCGGGCAGGATGACCGCGAAGGGCTCGTCCCCGATCAGGCGCTTGGCGCAGTTCACCGCGTGGCCCAGGCCCAGCGCCTTGTGCTGGCGGATGTAGGCGATGGAGCCCGACTCCATGTTCGACGACCGCAGGGCGTCGAGGAGGTCGTGCTTGCCGTCGGCCTCGAGCTTGGCCTCAAGCTCGTTCGCGCAGTCGAAGTAGTCCTCGAGCGCCGACTTGCCCTTGGCGGTCACGAAGATGAAGTCCGTGATGCCGGCGGCGCGCGCCTCGTCGATGGCGTACTGGATCAGCGGGCGGTCGACGAGGGTCAGGACCTCCTTCGGCACGGATTTCGTCGCTGGAAGGAACCGCGTCCCGAGACCGGCGACCGGAAAGACCGCCTTGGTGACCTTGCGCTGCATCATGACCCCTATGCTCGACCATTGTTGCATCACCGACCTAACACGCAAACGCAATCAGGCAAATACGCCGCGATGCGGCAAGTCACTTTTTGCCATGTTTTCGCCATCTTTACGGCTCGTCAGGCTAACCCCATCGTTGCCATCATAGCTTCTATCCTGCTGATATCCGATGGATTGTTCAGCTCCCAGAACTCCCGCCCGCGAGCCTCCACCTCGACGCAGAGGAGCGGCTGGCCCTGCTCCAGGAATCGGAGCTGCTCTAGCCCCTCCAGCGTCTCCAGGGGGCCGGGCGGCCAGGCGCCGTAGCCGCGCAGCGCATCGGGCCGGTAGGCGTAGACGCCCACGTGGTGGAAGACGGGCGTGGCTTCGTGGGCCCCGAAGTCGCGGCCCGTGAAGGGGATGACCTCCTTGGAGAAGTAGAGCGCCCGGTGGCCGGCGCCGAAGACGGCGGTGGTGCCGCCCACGCGGCCCTGCCGGCGGTCGTCGAGGAGCGCAGCGAGCTGCGCGCCGGTGGTGCGCAGCACGGGGGTGGCCACGGCCATGTCGGGGCGGGCGCGGAGCGCGTCCACCAGCGCCTCGACGAACCAGGGGGGCGTGAGGGGCGCGTCGCCCTGGAGGTTCACGACGATGTCGTGGTCGCCGCCCAGGAGGTCCAGCGCCTCGGCGCAGCGCTCGGTCCCGTTGAGGTGGCGGTCGGAGGTCATCACGACCTCGGCCCCGAAGGAGAGCGCGTGCGCCCGGATGCGCTCGTCGTCGGTGGCGATGACGGTGCGGGCGATGCCCCGGACCTGCCGCGCGGCCTCCCAGGTGCGGCGCAGGAGGCTCTTCGACTCGCCCGTAGCCCCTTTCAGCAGGGCCAGCGGCTTGCCCGGATAGCGCGTGGAGGCGTGGCGGGCGGGGATGACAAGAAGGGGGCTCATCCGGCGGGGATCAGGTCGACGCCCGGCGCATGGGCGATGAAGAAGGGGTTCTCGTAGCCGGGCTTGCCGTAGAGGAGCGGCGCGTGGCTGTCGAAGCGGACGACGCGCCCCCCCGCGCCCAGGAGGACGGCCTGCCCCGCGGCGGTGTCCCATTCCATCGTGCGCCCGAGCCGGGGGTAGAGGTCGGCCTCGCCGGTGGCGACGAGGCAGAACTTGAGCGAGGAGCCCGCGCTCTTGAAGTCGGCGACCTGATAGCCCGCGATGTAGGCGTCGGTGGCGGCGTCGCGGTGGCTTTTCGAGGCCACGACGCGCAGCGCGGCGTTGTCGGGCCGGGCCACACGGATGGGGACGGAGAAGCCCACGCGGCTGGGGTCGTGGGTGCCGTCCTCCTCGACCGTCTGGCCGAGCGCGTTGGTGTAGAAGAGCCGCTCCTTGGCGGGGGCGTAGACGACGCCGCGCGTGGGCACGCCGCCCTGCACGAAGGCGATGTTCACCGTGAAGTCGCCGCGCCGCTGCACGAACTCCTTGGTGCCGTCGAGCGGGTCGACGATCAGGAAGTCGCCATGGAGCGCGCCGTGGGTGGCGGCCTGCTCCTCGGTCACGAGGGGGACGTCCGGGAAGGCGGCGCGCAGGCCGTCCGAGATGATGCGGTCGGCGGCGAGGTCGGCCTTGGTCACGGGCGAGTCGTCGGCCTTAGTCTCGACCCCGAGGTCGGGGGCCCGGTAGATCTCCATGATCGCCTCGCCCGCCTCGATGGCGAGGCGGCGCATGGTCTCGGACAGGCGGTCGAAGTCCATCAGGTGTCTCCCTTCGGGGTGGCCCGCGCCGTTATGCGAGGGCGCGGGGGGATCGGCAAGGCGGACCCTTGCCCGGCGCGGGGCGGCGTGGTGCAACGGGGACGCCCGCAGCCCCGGAGGACCGCCCGATGCCCCCGCCCGCCCGCCCGCTCGCCCTGGCGCTCGCGCTCCTGCTCGGGGGCGCGGCCGGGGCGCAGGACCTGCCCGCGCGCTTCTCGGTCACGGGGGTCGCGGCGGGCGACGCGCTGAACGTCCGCGAGCGGCCCGACGCGGCGGCGCGGGTGCTGGGCACGCTGCCGCCGGGCAGCACCGGGGTCGAGGTGCTGGAGACCACGCCCGACGGGCGCTGGGGGCTCATGCCGCTGCGCGAGGGGTCGGGCTGGGTCGCCATGCAATTCCTTGCGCCCGAAGCGCCCGCGTCCACGCCGCTGCCGCGCCCGCTGTTCTGCCGGGGGACCGAGCCTTTCTGGGCGCTGGAGGTGACGTCGGAGGGCGCGGCCTTTTCGACGCCCGAGCGGGGCGAGGTGCCGCTGCGCCAGCACGGCGAGGTGGCGGGCTTCACGGGCGGCGTCGCGGCCTTCGACGCGGGCGGCGAGACGCTGGACCTGACGGTGGTGCGAAAGGCCTGCTCGGACGGGATGAGCGATCGGTCCTATGGGCTGGCCGCCATGGTCTGGAACCGGGGCGAGCTGTTCCTAGAGGGGTGCTGCGCCCTGTCGGCGCGCTAGGGCAGGACAGGGCGCAGGCGTAGTTGGGCCAAGTTGAGGGACCGGCGCGGCCTCAGGCCTTGAGATTCGAGAACATCAGGACCTTGCGGTCGAGGTCGAAGGTCGTGTGCTTGCTGCGCTCCAGGAGCCGCAGCATCGGCTCCATGTCGTCGGAGTCCACGTCGAGGATGTATTCCTCCACGCCGTTGTCGAGGATGAGCTGGACGGTGAACTTGCCCTCCTCGCCGCGCTCCTGCTCGACCCAGGAGGCCTGGTACTGGGTGACCTCGCGGATGTTGTAGCGGCGCTGGAGGGACTGGCTCTGCTGGTCGTTCTGGTCCATCGGAGTGGCTCCCGTGAGTTGCGAAGGGCCGTCGGCCGCTGCCTCACGGCGCCAGCGCCCCGCGCGTTCCGGGCCGCGCGGGGCGGTCGGCGGGTTTCCCCGTCAGGTCACGACCCGCAGGGTGAGGTTGATCCGCCCGCCGCCCGGCACGAGGTCCGAGGAGCCCGCCCGCACCCGGTCGATCCCGTGGTGGACGAGCCGGGCGGGCCCGCCGATCACCGCCACGTCGCCCGAGCGGAGCCAGAGCGACGCCGTGGGACCGCCGCGCTCGATGCCGCCCACGCGGAACAGCGCCTCGTCGCCGAGCGAGATCGAGACCACGGGCTGCGACAGGTCCGCCTCGTCGCGGTCCTGGTGAAGGCCCATGCGCGCCCCTTCGCGGTAGAGGTTCACGAGGCAGCATTCGGGGGGCCGGGCGCCGGGGACCACGGCGTCCCAGACCGCCAGGACCGATGGGGGGATCGGCGGCCAAGGGAGGCCCGAGGGATGACGCTCCTCGTAGCGGTAGCCGCGCCGGTCCGAGACCCAGCCGAAGCGGCCCGCGCTGGTCATGGCGACGGACATGGCCTTGCCCCAGCGGGTGACCGGATGGAAGGGCTGTGCCTCGGCCTGCACGCGCAGGATGTCCGCCAGCATCGCCTCCTGCGCCGGTCGGTCCAGGTGGCCGGGGCGGACGAGGACGCCGTTGAGGTCGAGAGTCTGGTCCATGGTCGCGCCTCCTGCGGTGCCGCGGCGAAACGGTGGGCCGCAAATCGTGGCAGAGTTGCAGCGCCGCCCCGTTGCACCCCCAAATCCCCCCTCTTATATACCGTCCGTCCGCGGCGGGACGCCCGCCGCATACCCCATCAACCATCGGGGGTGCCTCCCGCAGGGCCCCCACGCGTCAGACCGCCTGAAAGGGATTTGAACAATGGCCAAAGTGATCGGGATCGACCTCGGCACGACCAACTCGTGCGTGGCGATCATGGACGGCTCGCAGCCCCGCGTCATCGAGAACGCCGAAGGCGCGCGCACCACGCCGTCCATCGTCGCCTTCACCGACAGCGAACGGCTCGTCGGCCAGCCTGCCAAGCGGCAGGCCGTGACGAACAGCGAGAACACAATCTTCGCCGTGAAGCGCCTGATCGGCCGCCGCACCACCGACGCGGAAGTCGAGAAGGACAAGAAGCTCGTCCCCTACAAGATCGTGGACGGCGGCAACGGCGACGCCTGGGTCGAATCGCGCGGCCAGAAGTACTCGCCCTCGCAGATCTCGGCCTTCACGCTGCAGAAGATGAAGGAAACCGCCGAGTCCTACTTGGGCGAGCCGGTGACGCAGGCCGTCATCACGGTCCCTGCCTACTTCAACGACGCGCAGCGCCAGGCCACCAAGGACGCGGGCAAGATCGCGGGCCTCGAAGTCCTGCGCATCATCAACGAGCCGACCGCCGCCGCGCTGGCCTACGGGCTCGACAAGAAAGACACCAAGACCATCGCGGTCTATGACCTCGGCGGCGGCACCTTCGACGTCACCATCCTGGAGATCGACGACGGCCTGTTCGAGGTGAAATCCACCAACGGGGACACGTTCCTCGGCGGCGAGGACTTCGACATGCGCATCGTGAACTACCTCGCGGACGAGTTCCGCAAGGAGCACGGCGTCGACCTGACCAAGGACAAGATGGCGCTCCAGCGCCTGAAGGAAGCGGCCGAGAAGGCGAAGATCGAGCTGTCGAGCACGTCGCAGACCGAGATCAACCAGCCCTTCATCTCGATGGCGAACGGCCAGCCGCTCCACCTCGTGATGAAGCTGACGCGCGCCAAGCTCGAGTCGCTGGTGGCCGACCTCATCAAGTCGACGCTGAAGCCCTGCCAGGCGGCCCTGAAGGACGCGGGCGTGACGGCGGGCGACATCGACGAGGTCGTGCTGGTGGGCGGCATGACGCGGATGCCCAAGGTCGTCGAGGAAGTGACCAAGTTCTTCGGCAAGGACCCGCACAAGGGCGTGAACCCCGACGAGGTCGTGGCGCTGGGCGCGGCGATCCAGGCGGGCGTGCTGCAGGGCGACGTGAAGGACGTGGTGCTGCTCGACGTGACGCCGCTGTCCCTGGGCATCGAGACGCTGGGCGGCGTGTTCACCCGGCTGATCGACCGCAACACCACGATCCCGACCAAGAAGTCGCAGATCTTCTCCACGGCCGAGGACAACCAGAACGCCGTGACGATCCGCGTCTTCCAGGGCGAGCGCGAGATGGCCGCGGACAACAAGCTCCTGGGCCAGTTCAACCTGGAGCAGATCCCGCCTGCCCCGCGCGGCATGCCGCAGATCGAGGTGACCTTCGACATCGACGCGAACGGCATCGTGTCCGTCTCCGCCAAGGACAAGGGCACCAACCGCGAGCAGAAGATCACCATCCAGGCCTCGGGCGGCCTGTCGGACGCCGAGATCGAGAAGATGGTCCGCGACGCCGAGGCCAACGCCGAGGCCGACAAGAAGCGCCGCGAGCTGATCGAGGCCCGCAACCAGGCCGAGTCGCTGATCCATTCGACCGAGAAGTCGCTCAAGGAGCATGGCTCCAAGGTCGACCCCTCGACGGTCGAGGCGATCGAGCTGGCGGTGGCCGCGCTCAAGGACGAGGTCGAGGGCGACAACGCCGGCAAGATCCGTTCGGGCATCCAGAACGTCACCGAGGCCGCGATGCGGCTTGGCGAGGCGATCTACAAGTCCCAGCAGGCCGAAGGGCCGGACGGGGACGAAGGTCCGGGGTCGCATGGCGGTGATGACGACGTCGTCGACGCCGACTTCGAGGATCTGGGCGAGGACAAGCGGGGCCGCTGAGGGGCAGGCCTCCTGACCCGAGAAGGCCGGCTCCCTCGCGGGCCGGCCGTTTCGTTTGGGGGGCTGGAGGATGAGTGCGATGGCGAAACGCGACTACTATGAAACGCTCGGCGTGGCCCGCGGCGCCTCGGCCGAGGAGATCAAGAAGGCCTATCGGGCCAAGGCCAAGGAGCTGCACCCCGACCGCAACGCCGCCAACCCGGACGCCGAGTCCAGGTTCAAGGAGGTGAACGAGGCCTACGAGGTCCTGAAGGACGAGCAGAAGAAGGCGGCCTATGACCGCTTCGGCCATGCGGCCTTCGACGGCGGCATGGGCGGGGCGCGCGGCGGCGCGGGCGGCTTCCGTCCGAACGGCGACTTCGCCTCGGCCTTCTCGGACGTGTTCGACGACCTGTTCGGCGACATCATGGGCCAGCGGGGCGCGCAGGGGCGCGCGCGGGCGGCGGCGCGGGGCAACGACCTGCGCTACAATCTCCGCATCTCCCTCGAGGAGGCGCATCAGGGCCTGACGAAGACGATCCAGGTGCCCACCGCCGTGGCCTGCGGCACCTGCAAGGGCACCGGCGCCGAGGGCGGCAGCGAGCCGCTGACCTGCCCGACCTGCTCGGGCATGGGGAAGGTGCGGGCGCAGCAGGGCTTCTTCACCGTGGAGCGGACCTGCCCGACCTGCAACGGGCTGGGCCAGACGATCAAGAACCCCTGCAAGACCTGCCACGGCGCGGGCCGGGTCGAGAAGGAGAAGACGCTGTCCGTGAACATCCCGGCCGGGGTGGAGACGGGCACGCGCATTCGCCTGGCCGGCGAGGGCGAGGCGGGGATGCGGGGGGGCCCGACGGGCGACCTCTACATCTTCATCGAGGTGAAGGATCACCCGATCTTCGTGCGCGACGGGGCGGACCTGCATTGCCGGGTGCCCGTGTCGATGGCCACGGCGGCGCTGGGCGGCGACATCGAGGTGCCGACCATCGACGGCGGGCGGGCGCGGGTGAAGATCCCCGAAGGCTCGCAGACGGGCCGCCAGATGCGCCTGCGCAGCAAGGGGATGCCGGTCCTGCGCACCAAGGACGTGGGCGACATGTTCATCGAGCTGTCCGTCGAGACGCCGGTGAACCTGACCGCCCGGCAGAAGGAACTGCTGCGGGAGTTCGACAAGCTCTCGGAGCAGAACAACCCCCAGAGCGCCGGGTTCTTCTCGGCCGTGAAGGGGTTCTGGGACTCGATGAAAGGCTGAAGGCTGGTCCGCGCGCCATCGGCGCGCAGGCGGATCGGTCCGGGGGACCGATCCGAAGCCTGAACGCCCCGAGCGCTTGCGAGGGGCTGGCGGGAGCGGTCCTGACCTTCCTTGACGAGGACAAGGGCGAGGGACCCGCGGGCCCCTCGCGCTCCCCGCGCCGTTTACCATCTGTTAACCGCGTCGCCGTATCGTCCCGGGCATGACCAGCATTCCGGGCCTTGCCGACTCGCAGACACTCTTTCCGCTCGATGGCGACGAGGCGCCCGTGGCGCCGTTGCCCGGTGCGCGGCTGCCGTCCTACATCGCCGACCATCGCGCGCGGCTGCGGCAGCGGTTCCTGGACGGAGGCGCGGCGGCCCTGCCTGACTACGAAATGCTGGAGCTGGTCCTGTTCCGCGCCATCCCCCGGCAGGACGTGAAGCCCCTGGCGCGGCGGCTGCTCGACGCCTTCGGCGATTTCGCCTCGGTGCTCTCGGCCCCCCTGCCCCGCCTCCTGCAGGTCGAGGGCGTGGGGCCGGCGGTGGCGACGGAACTGAAGGTCGTGGAGGCGGCAGCGCATCGCATGGCGCGGGCCAAGGTCCTCCGGCGGCAGGTGGTGTCGTCCTGGGCGCAGCTTCTGGACTATTGCCACACCGTCATGGCGCACCGGGAGCAGGAGCAGTTCCGCGTCCTGTTCCTTGACCGCAAGAACGTGCTGATCGCCGACGAGGAGCAGGCGCGGGGCACGGTGGACCATGTGCCGGTCTATCCGCGCGAGGTGGTCAAGCGGGCGCTGGAGCTGAACGCCTCGGCGCTCATCCTCGTGCACAATCATCCCTCGGGCGACCCGACGCCAAGCCAGGCCGACATCGACATGACGGCGCAGATCGAGGCGGCGGCGCAGGCGCTGGGCCTCGTGCTGCACGACCACCTCATCATCGGGCGGGAGCGGGAGTTGAGCTTCCGGGCCGAGGGGTATCTGTAATCCCGGACACCGCCTACGCTGCGGCGCAGGAAGCCGGATGGAAGACGAAACACCTTCATCGACGGACCGACAGCCCTGCCCGGCGGCGCCATGCAGGCGGCCTGATCCGCTCCATGGGATCAGGCGTGGAGTATAGACGCATGGTCCAGCCCAGACCCACGGGGCATGTGTCGCGAGGCCCCATCAGGGACGCCGCCAGATCATCTCAGTGACTCGGTCACTACTATAACAACGAAGGGATCGCGGCTGTGCTTCGGCCCGTGCTCACGTGTTCGGACGGCGCCGCTCTTCTGCTGTTCGCTGGCGGAGCCTTGGAAGCGGTGGGCTGGGCTGTGGCCCTGATCGCCGGAATCCTCTGGAAATGCCCCGGCCTCCGATCGGCTCTCTCGGCGTCTCGGTAGCCGCACTTCAGGTCAGAGGCGTCAAAACCAAGAGCCGGGATGTTTCACGTGGAACATCCCGGCCCGTGTCGTTTCGGCGCTTCTTGGGGCGGCTCAGAACGCCCCGTGGCAGTGCTTGAACTTCTGGCCCGAGCCGCAGGGGCACGGGTCGTTGCGCGAGGGGTTGCCCCAGGTCGAAGGGTCCGCTGCGTCGAAGCCGGGCTTCGGCTCCGCGGGCGCGGCTTCGGCCTCCGGGGCGGCTCCGGCCCCGGCCAGCGCGGGCGCCATCGTGCGGATGGCATTGACCGGAGCGGTCGGCTGGCCCACCGGGGGCTGCTGGGGCGCGGCGGCGGGCTGCGCGGCGAGAGTCCCCTGCCCCGCCGCCGGCGCGGCGCGGCGCGCGAGGAGGCTTTGCATCATCGCCTGGCTTTCCTCGGCCGTCATCGGGCGCAGGGCCGACAGCTTCTGCGTGACCTCCTCGCGCAAGCTGTCGAGCAGCTTCTCGAAGAGTTGGAAGGACTCGGTCTTGTACTCGTTGAGCGGGTCGCGCTGGGCGTAGCCGCGGAAGCCCACGACCGAGCGCAGGTGCTCGAGCCGCAGGAGGTGGTCGCGCCACTTGCCGTCGATGGTCTGCAGGAGGACCTGCTTCTCGATGGAGCGCATGGTGTCGGGGCCGAAGGCCTGCTCCTTGTCGGCCATGAACGTGTCGGTCGCGGCCTTGATCCGCTCGCGGATCGCGTCCTGGTCCACGCCCTCCTCGGCCGCCCAGGTGGCGATGGGCAGCTCCTGGCCGAGCTTGAGCTTGACCGACTCGTCCAGCGCCTCGGTCTGCCACTGCTCGGGGTAGCTGCGCGGCGGCATGAAGTCGTCCACGAGGTCGTCGATGACCTGATGGCGCATGTCGGCGACGATCTCGTTGACGTCCTTCGCCTCCATGATCTCGCGGCGCTGGGCGAAGATCACCTTGCGCTGGTCGTTCATCACGTCGTCGAACTTGAGGAGTTGCTTGCGGATATCGAAGTTGCGGCCCTCGACCTTGGCCTGCGCACGCTCGAGCGACTTGTTCACCCAGGGATGGACGATGGCCTCGCCCTCCTTCATGCCGAGCGTCGAGAGCACCTTATCGAGCCGCTCGGACCCGAAGATCCGCATGAGATCGTCCTCGAGCGACAGGAAGAAGCTCGACTTGCCCGGGTCGCCCTGACGGCCCGAGCGGCCGCGGAGTTGGTTGTCGATGCGCCGGCTCTCGTGCCGCTCGGTCGCCAGCACGTAGAGGCCGCCGGCCTGCTTCACGCGCTCCTTGTCGGCGGCGTGCCCCGCCTCGATGCGGGCGCGCACCTCGTCGGGGTGCGCCTCGGGGTCCTGGGCCAGCGCCTCGAGCACCTTCATCTCGACGTTGCCGCCGAGCTGGATGTCGGTGCCGCGGCCCGCCATGTTCGTCGCGATGGTCACCGCGCCGGGCTGGCCGGCCTCGGCCACGATCTGCGCCTCGCGGGCGTGCTCGCGGGCGTTGAGGACGTTGTGGGGGATGCCCTCCTTCTTGAGGAGGTTCGAGAGCATCTCGGACTTCTCGATCGAGGTCGTGCCCACGAGGATGGGCTGGCCCTTCTCGTGGGACTCGCGGATCGCCTTGACGATGGCCTCGTACTTTTCGCGCGCGGTGCGGTAGACGGCGTCGTGCTCGTCCTTGCGGGCGACGGGGCGGTTCGTGGGGATCTCCACCACGCCCAGGCCGTAGATCTCGCGGAACTCGTCGGCCTCGGTCAGGCCTGTCCCGGTCATGCCGGCAAGCTTGGCGTAGAGGCGGAAGTAGTTCTGGAAGGTCACGGAGGCGAGCGTGACGTTCTCGGGCTCGATCTTCGCGCCTTCCTTGGCCTCGATGGCCTGGTGCAGGCCGTCCGAGAGGCGGCGGCCCACCATCATGCGACCCGTGAACTCGTCGATCAGCACCACCTTGCCGTCACGGACGATGTAGTCCTTGTCGCGCTGGAACAGCTTGTGCGCCCGCAGCGCCTGGTTGACGTGGTGGACCAGCGTCGTGGATTCGGGGTCGTAGAGCGACTGCGTCTCGGGCAGCAGCCCCGCCGCACGCAGATGCTCTTCCAGCGCGTCGTTGCCCTCGTCGGTGAAGGTGACGTTGCGTGTCTTCTCGTCGACCGTGTAGCCCGCCTCGGGCAGGAGCGGGATCAGCTTGTCCACACGGATGTAAAGCTCCGAGCGGTCCTGCGAGGGGCCCGAGATGATGAGCGGCGTGCGCGCCTCGTCGATGAGGATGGAGTCCACCTCGTCCACGATGGCGTAGTTGTGGCCGCGCTGGGCCATCTGCGCGAGGTCCGACTTCATGTTGTCGCGCAGGTAGTCGAAGCCCAGCTCGTTGTTGGTCGCGTAGGTGATGTCGGCCTGATAGGCCGCGCGCTTCTCGTCCTCGGGCTGCTGGGGCACGACCACGCCGGTGGTGAGGCCCAGCGCCCCGTAGACCTTGCCCATCCATTCGGCGTCGCGTCGGGCGAGGTAGTCGTTCACCGTGACGACGTGCACCCCCTTGCCCGCCAGAGCGTTCAGCGTCGCCGGGAAGGTGGCGACGAGCGTCTTGCCCTCGCCCGTCTTCATCTCGGCGATGTTGCCCTGGTGCAGGAAGATGCCGCCCACGAGCTGCACGTCGAAGGCCCGCAGGCCCAGGGCGCGCACGCCCGCCTCGCGCACCAGCGCGAAGCATTCGGGCAGGAGCCGGTCGAGGTTCTCGCCGCCCTTGGCCCGTTCGCGCAACGCGGCGGTGGCGTCCTTGAGGCCCTGGTCGGTCAGCGCCTTGACCTTCGCCTCCTGCGCGTTGATGGCCTCCACCAAGGGGCGCACCGATTTCACCCGGCGGTCGTTGGGGGTGCCGAAGATGCTCCGCGCGAGCGTACCCAAGCCCATGACAGTCCTTCCCGTCCTCTCGCTAACCCGAGCCCGGACCGGACTCCCGCCGAATTGTGAGGAGATTCCTTGTGGCCCGCGCGCGCCCGGCCTAATTGAGGGGCCGCGCGCCCACCCAAGGCCATTCGCGGAGATAAGGGGGGGCGGTCCCGCTGTCAACGCGGCCCTTCGGGGCTGCCCGATCAAGGCTTCGTTCCATGCTGAAACAGCTCATGCTCCTCCAGACGGCCTCCGCGCTCGCCCTGGCGCTGGCGCTGCCCGTCGCGGCCCAGGATGCGGCGACGGAAGAGGCCCCCGCGGCCGAGGACACCGCCCCGGTCGTCCCCGACGGAGAGACGACCGACGCCCAAGCCACCGACGCCCCCGCCGAGGGCGCGACCGCCGAGGCCCCTGCCCCGGCCACCGATGCTACGCGCGACACGGTCGTGGCCAGCGTCAACGGCACCGACATCACGCTGGGCCAGGTGCTCGTGGCCGCGCGGCAGCTTCCGGCGCAGTACCAGCAGCTTCCGCCCGACGTGCTGTTCGGCGGCGTCGTCGACCAGCTCATCCAGCAGGAGCTGCTGGCCCAGCAGGCGACCGAGCCCTCGGTCGCGACCGGCATCGCCATCGAGAACCAGCGCCGAGCGCTGCTCGCCAACGAAGTGCTGGGCGACATCGCCGGAACGGCCGTCACCGACGAGGCCGTGCAGGCCGCCTATGACGCGCAGTACGGCAACGTCGAGCCCGCGACCGAGTGGAACGCCTCGCACATCCTCGTGGAAACCGAGGAGGAGGCGCAGGCCGTCGTCGAGCGGCTGAACGCCGGCGAGGAGTTCGCGGCCGTGGCGCAGGAGGTCTCGACCGACACCGGGTCGGGCGCGCAGGGCGGGGAGCTCGGCTGGTTCGGCCCCGGCATGATGGTGCCCGAGTTCGAGACGGGCGTGTCGGGCCTGGAGGCCGGGCAGACCTCGGCGCCCATCCAGTCGCAGTTCGGCTGGCACGTCATCCGCCTGAACGAGACCCGCCCGCAGGAGGCCCCGGCGCTCGACGCCGTGCGTGCGGAGATCGAGGGCCAGCTCCAGCAGCAGGCCGTCGAGGCGCGGCTTGCCGAGCTGGAGGCCGGAGCGCAGGTCACCCGGCCCGAGCCGGGGCAGTTCGACCCTGCCGTGCTGAACGACGCCACGCTTCTCGAGGACTGACTTGGCCACCAAGATCTCGCCGCTGGCGCCCGCCGCCTTCCCGGACCTCCCCGTGATCGGGGGGGTCCGCTTCGCCTCGGCCGCCGCGGGGGTGCGCTACAAGGGCCGCACCGACGTGATGCTCGCGGTCCTGGAGAACGCGACGGTGGCCGGGACCTTCACGCGCTCGGCCACGCGCTCGGCACCCGTAAGGGACTGCCAGAGCAAAATGGCACAGGATGAAGGCGGGCCTGCGGCCTTCGTCATCAATTCCGGCAATTCCAACGCCTTCACGGGCCGGGTCGGCGAGGAGGCCGTCGCGGGCATCTGCGCGGCCGCGGCCCAGGCACTGGGGCTGCCCGAGGGCCGCGTCTTCACCTCCTCGACCGGCGTCATCGGCGAGCCGCTGCCCTGGGAGCGGATCGCGGAGGCCCTGCCCTCTCTGCGCGACGCTCTCGATGCGGGCGGGATCGAAGCGGCGGCGCGGGCCATCATGACCACCGATACCTTCCCCAAGGGGGCCTCGGCCGAGGTCCGGCTTCCGGGCGGGACGGTGCGGATCGCCGGCATCGCCAAGGGTTCGGGGATGATCGCGCCCGACATGGCGACGATGCTGGTCTATGTCTTCACCGACGCCCGGATCGGGCGGGCGGAGTTGCAGGACATGGTCTCGGCCGTGACCGACCGGACCTTCAACCGGATCACGGTGGACAGCGACACCTCGACCTCGGACACGCTGCTGATGGCAGCGACGGGGGCCTCGGGCGTGGACGTGGGCGGCGAGCCCGCCTTCGCCGCGGCGCTGGAGCGGGTGTTCCTCGACCTTGCGCTGCAGGTCGTGCGCGACGGCGAAGGAGCCACGAAGCTCGTGGAGGTGCGGGTGACGGGGGCAGCCTCCGAGGCCGACGCGCATCGCGTGGGGATGGCCATCGCCAACAGCCCGCTCGTCAAGACCGCCATCGCGGGCGAGGATGCCAACTGGGGCCGCATCGTCATGGCCGTGGGCAAGTCGGGGGCCGAGGCCGACCGCGACCGCCTGGCGATCCGTTTCGGCGACATCACCGTGGCGCGGGACGGCTTCCGCGCGCCGGACTACTCGGAGGAGGCGGCCTCGGCCTACATGAAGCGGCAGGAGCTGGTCATCGGGGTGGACCTGGGGATCGGCGACGGCGCCGCCACCGTGTGGACCTGCGACCTGACCCATGGCTACATCGACATCAATGCCGACTACCGCTCCTGAGGCGGCTGGCGCGGGGGAGATCTCCTCCCCCCGTCCCCTCCTGCTCGTGGCCGCCGTGGCTCTCATCGACGCCGATGGGCGTGTGCTGCTCGCGCAGCGGCCCGAGGGCAAGTCGATGGCGGGCCTGTGGGAGTTTCCGGGCGGCAAGGTGGAGCCCGGAGAGACACCCGAGGCGGCGCTGATCCGCGAGCTGCACGAGGAACTGGGCATCGACACCCATGCGTCCTGCCTCGCGCCGCTGACCTTCGCGAGCCACGCCTATGAGCGGTTCCATCTGCTGATGCCGCTGTTCGCCTGCCGGCGCTGGCAGGGGACGCCGCAGCCGCGCGAAGGCCAGCAGCTCGCCTGGGCGCGGGCCTCGGAGCTGCGCCGCTATCCCATGCCCCCGGCCGACGTGCCGCTGATCCCGATCCTGCGGGACTGGCTGTAGGCGAAGTGTGACACTTGCGCCAAGAAACCGCGACCATTTGTGAATTTAATATGTCGTTTACGATTGGTATGGCACGCTTAAGACAGCACGCGTGTCAGGGAGGTGTCGCATGCTTCGGACCATTCAAATCGGGACCTGCATGTCGGTCCAGGGGCTTCTCGTTCGTCAACTCGATGACGGGCGCGTGGTCATCCGCGTGGGCAGCAAGACCTACAAGGGCTATCCGGTGGAGCGCCCCCTGCCCCATCTGGCCTGAGCCCGCCTGACCCCGGACGGGGCGCAAGGGCTCGGTCAGTGGCAGGAGGAGGCCGCCGGGACCGGGCCGATGGCACGGCAGGGAGGTGGCGTTCGGACCCGCGCCGGACAGCGCGGGATCGTTCGGTGGGACAGCTTCATCCCTGCGATGACACCCGAAGCCGCGCCGGTTTTAGGCGTCCTGTGTTGAATGTCCTAGCCGATTCTGGTTCGGGACGGCGCGTCTGAAGAGCTCCAGACTGAACTGATCCAGATGAAGAAAGGGGGACCCGGCGGGTCCCCCTTTTTGTTGCAGTGCCTGGGCGGGGCCGGTCAGAGCGTGCGCTCGACCGTCTCGCGCTCGAAGATCTCGATGATGTCGCCCTGGCGCATGTCGTCGTAGTTCTCGAAGGCCATCCCGCACTCCTGGCCCGAGGTAACCTCGTTGACCTGGTCCTTGTAGCGCTGGAGCGTCTTGAGCGTGCCCTCGTGGATAACGACGTTGTCGCGCAGGAGGCGAACCCCCGCGGACTTGCGCGCCACGCCCTCGGTGACGAGGCAGCCCGCGACCTTGCCCACGTTCGAGACCTTGAAGACCTCCTGGATGCGGGCGTAGCCGATGAACCGCTCGCGCACCTCGGCCTTGAGAAGCCCCGAGGCTGCCTGCTTGATGTCGTCCATCAGGTCGTAGATGATCGAGTAGTACCGGATCTCCACGCCCTTCTGGCTGGCCGAGGCCCGTGCGGGCGCGTTGGCCCGGACATTGAAGCCGATGACCGGCGCCTTGGAGGCTTCGGCCAGGCCCACGTCGGACTCGGTGATCGCGCCGACCCCGGAGTGGAGCACGCGGACGCGCACCTCCTCGTTGCCGACCTTCTCCAGCGCCTGGACGATCGCCTCGGCCGAGCCCTGCACGTCCGCCTTCACCACCACCGGCAGCTCGGCCACGCTCTTGTCCGCCTTGGCGCGGGCCATGAGCTGCTCGAGCGTGGTCGCGGCCCCGGCTGCCGCGCGCTTGTCGCGCGTGACCTTGGCCCGGTAGTCGGCGATCTCGCGGGCCTGCGCCTCGGTCTCGACCTCGTTGAGCACGTCGCCGGCCTCGGGGGTGCCGTTGAGGCCCAGGACCTCCACGGGAACCGAGGGACCGGCCGACTCGACCGTCTCACCCTTGTCGTTGATGAGCGCGCGGACCTTGCCCCACTTCTCGCCCACAACGAAGATGTCGCCCTTGTTGAGCGTGCCGTTCTGCACGAGCACGGTCGCCACGGGACCACGGCCCACGTCGAGCTTGGCCTCGATCACCGCGCCTTGGGCGCGACGCTTCGGGTTGGCCCTGAGCTCCAGGATCTCGGCTTGGAGCGCGATGGCTTCGAGCAGGTTGTCGAGCCCCTGCCCCGTCTTGGCCGACACCTCGACGTCTTGCACGTCGCCGGACATCGCCTCGACCACCACCTCGTGCTGGAGGAGGTCGGTGCGCACCTTCTGGGGATCGGCGTCGTACTTGTCGATCTTGTTGATCGCCACGATCATCGGGACCTTGGCGGCCTTGGCGTGAGCGATGGCTTCGATCGTCTGCGGCATCACCGCGTCGTCGGCGGCCACCACCAGGACCACGATGTCCGTCACCTGCGCGCCGCGGGCGCGCATGGAGGTGAAGGCCGCGTGGCCGGGCGTGTCGAGGAACGTGAGCAGGCTCCCCCCGTCCGTCCGCACCTGATAGGCGCCGATGTGCTGGGTGATACCTCCGGCTTCGCCCGAAACCACGTTGGCCTTGCGGATTGCGTCCAGGAGCGAGGTCTTGCCGTGGTCGACGTGGCCCATGATGGTCACGACCGGCGGACGCGGCAGGAGATCCTCGTTCCGGTCCTCGACGGTATCGATCGCGTGCTCGACGTCGGCGTCGGACACGCGCACCACGCGGTGGCCGAACTCGTCGACGATGAGCTCGGCGGTGTCGGCGTCGAGCGACTGGTTCTGCGTCGCCATGATGCCGTTGCGCATCAGGGCTTTGATGACGTCGGCCACGCGCTCGGCCATGCGGTTGGCGAGCTCGGCCACGGTGATGGCCTCGGGGAGCTGCACGTCGCGCACGACCTTTTCGCGCGGGTCATGCCCGCCCATGGCTTTCTGGCGCGCCCGCTCCTGCTTGCGGCGCATCGCGGCCATGGAGCGCTGGCGGTCGCCGTCGCCCAGGGCCTGCGTGAGCGTGAGCTTGCCGCCCCGCCGCTCGTCGCCCTCGCGGGCGGGCTTGGCCTTGGCCTCCTTGGCGGGGCCGCGGGCGTCGCCTTTCTCGCGGTCGGGCTTGCGGGCCTGAAGCGCGGCGCGGCGGTCCTCCTCGGTGGGAGGCGGGCCGGGCTGCACGGGCGCGCGCGGCGCCGGGGTCGCGGCCTGGGCCGCGGCCTTGCGCTCGGCGATGAGGCGCTTGCGCTCTTCCTCCTCGGCCTTGCGCCGGATCTCTTCCTGGCGGGCCTGCTCCTCGCGCTCGCGCGCCTCGATCTCGGCGCGCTTGCGGGCACGCTCGGCCTCGCGCTCGGCCTCTTCGACGGCGCGGCGCTGGGCCTCCTCCGCCTCGCGGGCGCGGGCGGCGGCAAGCGCCTTCATGCGGCGCTCGAGTTCGGCGTCCGAGATCCCGGCGGGGCGCTTGGACGGATCCCCCAGGATGGCGCTCGCGCGCGTGGCCGTTCCCCCGGCCGCGGGTGCGGCGGGGGCCGCCACGACCCGCTTGCGGGCCTTTTGCTCGACAACGACGCTTTTCGTCCGGCCGTGCGAGAAGCTTTGCTTCACGGTGCCGGGCCGGGCGCCGGGAGCGCGAAGGCCGAGGGGTTTCTTGTCGCCGGTATCGTTCATGAAGGGTATCTGTTCCTCAGGGAGCGGCGCGGTCGCCGCTGTCCACTTCTCTCAGGCCACGGAGTTTCGCGGCCTCCTCTACAACACGATCGGCCAAGGCGCCAGACGCCAAAGCCGCATGAATGACGTTCGGGCGACCGAATGCGTGCCCCAGTTCGTCGCCCGTGAGGCAACTGAAGTAGCGCGCGCCTTCGGGCGTCCAGAGCTTGGCCTTGCCCCGCTCGGAGCCGTCGGAGGCCTGGAGCAGGACGCGGATCCGGGCCCAGCGGCCCTTGCCCAGGCCCTCGCCCGAAAGGGCCAGGGCCTCCTTCACCTTCTCGAAGCCCGCGATCGCGAGCCCCGCCTTGCGCGCGAGCGACACGAGGTCCACGACGCGGTGGGCGAGCTGGCGCTCGACCTCCTCGGCCAGACCTTCGGGCACGTTGACGGGGGCCTTGGCCGCGCGGGCGAACTGGCCCTTCCTCGCCTGCTCCAATATGGGGCGCGATGCCGTCACATACAGCCCCCGGCCCGGCAATTTTCCAACAATGTCCGGCACGACCGCGTTATCGGGTCCCACCACGAAACGGACGAGGCCCGACTTGGGCCCCGTCTCGCCGGTCACGAGGCAGCGCCGCTCGGGCTCCTCGGGACGCATCTTCGCTCCGCCTCGCGTCATCGCGGCTGCCCGGAGGAGGTCAGGCCTCCTCCGCCTCCTCTTCGCGGCCCTGGTCGAGCTCGTCGGGGTCGACCCAGCCGAGCGCCACGCGGGCGGACATCACCATGTCGCGCGCCTCCTCGAGCGAAAGGTCGAACTTTTCCAGGATGCCGGTGTCCTTGACGCGGTTGCCGTCCACCTCGGTCCAGCCGCCGGCCAGTTCCCAGTCGGCGAGCGTGGCGAAGTCCTCGAGCGTCTTGACGCCGTCGGCGGCCAGCGCCTCGATCATCGGGGGCGTGAGGCCGGGGAAGTTGATGAGCGACTCCTCGACGCCCAGGGCGCGGGCGCGGTCGAGCGCGGCCTTGCGCTGCGCCTCGATGTGGTCGCGGGCGCGGGCCTGCAGCTCCTCGGCGGTGGACTCGTCCACGCCGTCGATGCCGAGAAGCTCGTCCTGGTCGACATAGGCCACTTCCTCGACGGTGCGGAAGCCTTCGGCCACGAGAAGCTGGGCGAAGAATTCGTCGAGGTCGAGCGTGCCCATGAAGAGCTGCGTGCGCTCGTCGAACTCCTTCTGCCGGCGGCTCGACTCCTGCTCCTCGGTGAGGATGTCGATGTCGCGGCCCGTGAGCTGGGAGGCGAGGCGCACGTTCTGGCCGCGCCGCCCGATGGCGAGCGACAGCTGCTCCTCGGGGACGACGACCTCGATCTTGCTGGTCTCCTCGTCGAAGACGACCTTGCTGACCTCGGCCGGCTGGAGCGCGTTCACGAGGAAGGTGGCGATGTCCTCGCTCCAGGGAATGATGTCGATCTTCTCGCCCTGCAGCTCGTTGACGACGGCCTGCACGCGGCTGCCGCGCATGCCGACGCAGGCGCCCACGGGGTCGATCGAGTTGTCGTAGGACACGACCGCGATCTTGGCGCGGCTGCCGGGGTCGCGGGCCACGGCCTTGATCTCGATGATGCCCTCGTAGATCTCGGGCACCTCCATCTTGAAGAGCTCGGCCATGAAGCGCGGGTCGGTGCGGCTGAGGAAGATCTGCGGCCCGCGCATCTCGCGCCGCACGTCCTTGACATAGGCGCGGATGCGGTCGCCGGGGCGGTAGGCTTCGCGGCCGATCTTCTCGTTGCGGCGCAGGATCGCCTCGCCCGCGCCCACGTCGACGATGACGTTGCCGTATTCCTCGCGCTTGACGGTGGCGTTGATGATCGAGCCCACGCGGTCCTTGAACTCGTCGAACTGGCGATCGCGCTCGGCCTCGCGGACCTTCTGGAGGATGACCTGCTTGGCGGACTGCGCGGCGATGCGGCCCAGGTCCACGGGCGGCACCTCGTCCACGATCTCGTCGCCCACGGCCGGCGCGTCGGTCTGGCTCACGCCCGTCATGCGCCGGGCGTCGGCCTCGGTGGCGGCGCGCAGCAGGAACTGGCGGCCCTCGGCCCCCGCGACCACGGTCACGGGCGTGGCGCCCGTCCGCAGGATCTTGGCGGCCTGATCGGCGGTGAGCTGCGCCTGGTAGTTCTCGACGGCCTCGTCCTCGACGATGGTGCGGACGCGGGTGAAGGTGGCGCGGCCGGTCTTGCGGTCGATGCGGACGCGGATGTCCATCTCGGCGCCGTAGCGACTCTTGGCGGCGCGGGCGAGCGACTCCTCCATCGCCTCGACCACGAGGCCGGGGTCGATCATCTTCTCGCGCGCCACGGCCTCGGCGGTCTGCAGCAGCTCGAGCTGGTTGGCGGAGGTGATGGCCATCAGTTCTTCTCCTCTTGGGTCGGGGCGGGAGCGTCGGCTTCGTCCTCCCCGTCGATGATTTGTTCCACGGCGTCGAATTGCGCCTCGTCGATCTGGCCCGCGTCCTTGCGGCCGCGCAGAGTCTCGCGGATGAGGTCGTCGGTCAGCACGAGCTTGGCGTCGGCGATCCAGTCGAACTTGAGCCCGATGGTCACGGTCTCCTTGCCCTGCTCGATCTCGAGGAGGACCTCGTCGCCCTCGGCGCCCTGGAGCGTGCCCTTGAACCGCTTGCGGTTGTCCACGGCCTCGGACAGCTCGATCTTGGTCTCGAAGCCGGCCCAGGTCTCGAAGTCCTTGAGGCGGGTGAGCGGGCGGTCGATGCCGGGGCTCGACACCTCCAGCGTGTAGGCCTCGGTGATCGGGTCCTCGACGTCGAGGACGGCCGACACGGCGGTCGAAAGGCGCGCGCAGTCCTCGACCTCCATGGTCCCGTCGGGACGCTGGGCCATGATCTGGAGCGTGGGGGTGTGCCCGCTCATGAGGCGCAGGCGCACGAGTTCGAGGCCGAGGTCGGCGGCCACGGGCTCGACGATCTCGGCGAGGCGCTTGTCGATGGCGGTCTTGGCGATGAGGTCGGACATGGATGAGGCAGTCCCGAAAAACGAAAAAACGGGCGCGCGGCCCGTCGATAGTCTGCCGGTGGGCGCCGGGGATGGAAGCCGGCGCGCCGCTGTCGAGAAGGCATATAGGCGGCGGCGCGCGCCGATGCAAGGGATTTAGGCGAACCACCAGCGCTCGGCCAGACGCCCGCCGTCGAGGGGCGCGAGCGGCGAGACCGCGTCATGGGCGAGAGCGCGGGCGTGGACCGTCACCGCCGGGACATGGGCCGCGACCGTGACATGGGCCAAGCGGGCGAAGACCGCCTGCGCGCCCGCGTAGTGGGCGGCGCGCTCGGGGCCGTCGGTGGCGCGGGCGGAGGCCAGCGCACGCAGGAGGTCCGGGTGGCGGCGGATCGCCGCCCAGGGCCCGGCCAGCGCCCTGCGGAAGGTCGCGTCCTCGGTCGGGCAGCCGTCCCACGTGGTGAAGCGCAGCTCGACACTCTGGAGCGCGCGGGCGGCCTCGGGGTCGAGGGGGGGCGGAGGCAGGTCCGAGAGGGCCGGATGGAGCGGCCCGAGCGGATGGTCGGCCGCCGGCGTGCCCCCATGGAGGGCGGCGAGCGCGGCGCGGTCGACGCCCTGCCGCAGCAGTTCGTGGAACCGCCCGTCGGCGCGGCGCCGGATCGTGACGTGGAGCTGCCGGTTGCCCTGCACCGCCGTCACGCCCAGGCCCGCGGCGCGCGCCTCCTCCAGAAGCGCGGGCGGCAGCGGGCCGGTGACATGGGCCTCGCCGGCGACGACCGCCTCCAGGCGGTCACGGGGAGCGGGCCGGTGCAGCGCCTCGATGGCGTCGAACCAGCCGGCGCGGCCGTCCTTCCAGTGGCTGGGGACGCGGTCGAGCCGGAGCCGGTCCTCGGGCTGGGTCTCGGCCACGCGGTAGAGCCCGGTGCCCACGCCGTCGAGGCGGCCCTCGGGCCCGATCACCAGCGCCGGGTCCGCCAGGAGGAAGGGCAGGTCGGGGTCACCCTCGTGAAGCTCGATGCGCAGGCCCTGCGGTCCCTGGGGCTCGATCCGCTCGATCCGCGACAGCGCCCAGGCCGCCGGGCCACGGCGGTGCCGTTCGAGCGAGGCGATCACGTCGGAGGCGCGCAGGGGCGTGCCGTCGTGGAAGCGCACGCCGGGGCGCAGCGCCACGAACCAGGCCCGCGCGCCGGGCGCGGCCTCCCAGGACTGCGCGAGTTCGCCCGAAAGCTCGCCCGTGGGGCCGATCTCGGTCAGGGTGTCGTAGACGGCGCCGGGCCCGAGCGCGGCGGGCGCCTCGGCCCAGCCCGGGCCCTGGGGCAGGGGACGCGCCACCGCGAGGCGCAGGACGCCGCCCCGCGCGCGGGCCTGGAGCGGCACGCCGCTGGCCGCCAGAACCCCCGCCAGCACGCCCGCGCCCAGGAGGCCGCGCCGGCTCACCCGCGAGTCGAGGCGGCGCAGCGGAGCATCGGGGCGGCGGCGCGGGATCATGGGGTGGCGTGCCTCCGGCGGGGGGCGAGCCGGTCGCCCAGGGCGTCCATGGCCCGGACGAGCGCGGCGGTGATGCCGGGCTCGGACAGCGCGTGGCCGGCCTTGGCGATCATCTCCAGCCGGGCGGCGGGCCAGGCGCGGGCGAGCGCCCAGGCCGAGGAGGGCGGGCAGATCATGTCGTAGCGCCCCTGCACGATCACGCCGGGAATATGGGCGATGCGGTCCATGTTCGACAGGATCGCCTGGGAGGGCGCCAGGAAGCCGCCGTTCACGAAATAGTGGTTCTCGAGGCGGGCGAAGGCGCGCGCGTAGTCGGCCGGCGCGTCGAAGCCGCCGAGCGGCGCGCCGGTCACCGCGTGCAGGCCCCCCGGTCCCTCGCTGTCGATGGAGGCCAGCGCGTTCTCCCATCCCGCCCAGGCACGGGCGAAGCGGACCTCCTCGCGCAGATCGCCCGAGAAGAGGCGGCGGTGATAGGCGGCGATGAGGTCATGGCGCTCCTCCTCGGGGACAAGGGTGGTGAAGCGGTCCCAGAGGTCGGGCCAGAAGGCGCCGGCGCCGCCGCCGTAGAACCAGTCGAGCTCGCCCCGCGTCATCAGGAACACGCCGCGCAGCACGAGGCCGCGCACCCGGTCGGGATGGGCCTGGGCGTAGACCAGGGCCAGCGTCGCGCCCCAGGAGCCGCCGAAGACGCAGGCCCAGGCGTCGATGCCCAGGTGCCGGCGGATCCGCTCGATGTCGGCCACGAGGTGCCAGGTGGTGTTGGCCTCGACGGAGGCGTGCGGGCGCGAGCGGCCGCAGCCGCGCTGGTCGAAGAGCACGACCCGGAAGACGCGCGGGTCGAAGTAGCGGCGCATGGCCGGGCTGCAGCCGCCGCCCGGGCCGCCATGGAGCACGACCACGGGCAGGCCGTCCGGGTTGCCGCATTCCTCCACATAGAGACGGTGCCCGTCGCCCACATCCAGCGCGTGCGTCGCATAGGGCTCCTGCCCCGGATAAAGAGCGGGATGCGGCGCAAAGCGCGAGATCAGGGGCGCGGAGGACTTGTCCATGGCCGAGCTATATCATTCCTAAGGGCAAAGTTGCGAGAGGATGGAATATGGATATGCGCGCGGACGACGCGACCGTGAAGGAGACCTCCGGTCGCAGCATCGACACGGCCGAGGTCGAAAAGTTCGAGCGGATGGCCGCAGAATGGTGGGACTCCCAGGGGAAGTTCAAGCCGCTTCACATGCTCAATCCGGTTCGCCTCGACTACATCGTGACCCGTATTGCGTCGCGTTTCGGGCGGGATCGCGGCCATGAGGCGCCGTTCTCGGGCCTCCGCCTCCTCGACATCGGCTGCGGCGGCGGCCTGCTGAGCGAGCCCATGGCGAGGCTGGGGGCCGAGGTGGTGGGCGCGGACGCGGCGGCGCGCAACATCCCCGTGGCGCGGCTTCATGCCGAGCAGTCGGGCCTGCGGATCGACTACCGCCACACCACCGCCGAGGCGCTGGCCGAGCAGGGCGAGCGCTTCGACGTCGTGCTGAACATGGAGGTGATCGAGCACGTGGCCGACCCGGCCGACTACCTGCGGTCGGTGCGCGAGCTTCTGCGGCCCGGGGGGCTTCACATCTGCTCGACGCTCAACCGCAACGCCAAGAGCTATGCCATGGCCATCGTGGGCGCCGAGCAGGTCATGCGCTGGCTGCCCAAGGGCACGCATGACTGGCGCAAGTTCATCACGCCCGAGGAGCTGTTCGAGATGATGCGCGCGGCCGGGCTGCGCCCCATCGACCGCATGGGCATGGTGTTCAATCCGCTCACCTGGAGCTGGCGGCTGTCCGAGCGCGACCTGTCGGTGAACTACGTGACCGCCAGCGTGCGCGAGAGGGACCCTCAGTAGCCGCGGCGAAGGACGGCGACGGTGCGCTCGGCCAGGTCGAAGCCCGCGCGGCGGTAGAGCCGGCCCGGTGCGCCCCCGGTTTCGGCCACGAGGACGAGGCGGGCCTCGGGATCGCGCTTCAGCGCCGCTTCGGCCGCGCGGCGGATGAGGGCCGAGGCGAGGCCCCGGCGGCGCTGCGCGGGGGCGGTCTGGACGGTCTGGTAGCGGGCCAGGCCCTCGCCCTGCACCACGCCCAGCGAGGCCGCGAGGCGTCCGCCCGCGAAGGCGCCCCACCAGCGGGCGAGCCCGCGCCCGGCCTGCGCGCGCTGCCCGCTCAGGCGCCGACGCAGGAAAGGCTCGTGCCGCGCGAGGTCGAGGCCGTCCTCGGCAGCCAGTTCCAGGCCCAGGGCAAGGACGTCGTCCCAGTCGGCGTCGCGGCGCAGCTCGCGCAGCTCGGCATCGGGCGGCAGATCGGAGGCTGGCGGGACCCCGGTGCGGGCCAGGACGTCCGAGACCTCGACGGCGAAGCCCCGCGGCTCCCACAGGGGGCGGACCTCGTCGGGGTCCAGATCGGGGACGTCCCAGGCGATGCTGACGTGTTCGGCGGTGGGAAAGCGGCGGTGGAAGAGGGCGGTCTCCTCCTCCGGGTCTCCCGGGGGGCCGAGCAGGATGAGGCCGTTGCCGGACCAGTAGTCGGGCTCCTGGGGGGTGCGGATCACGACGTGATCGGGATGGCGCTCGACCTCGGCGAGGCCCGAGAGCGCCAGGAGGTCGGTGCGGAAGCCCAGCGACCTCATGCGGGGGCCGCGAAGGAACGGTCATGGCGAAGGGCGGGGATGCGGGCCCGCGCCTCCTCCACCTGTGCGAGGTCGAGGTCCACCAGCGTCAGCCCCGGCTCGCGGCCCGCGTCGGCCAGCACCTCGCCCCAGGGGGCGACGGCGAGCGAGTGGCCGTGGGTGTGGCGGATCGTCGCGCCCGAGGCATGGGTGCCGGTCTGGGCGGCGGCGAGGACGAAGGAGCCCGTCTCGATGGCGCGGGCGCGCAGGAGGGTTTCCCAATGCGCCTCGCCCGTGGGCCGGGTAAAGGCGGCGGGGACGAGGAGGACCTGCGCGCCCGCCTGCGCGAGCGTTCGGAAGAGATGCGGGAAGCGCAGGTCGTAGCAGATGGCGAGGCCCAGGGCGGCCAGGGGCGTGCGGGCGACCACGGCGCGGTCGCCGGGGCGGAAGCCCTGCGATTCGCGCCAGGTCTCGGCGGCCGAGACGTCCACGTCGAACATGTGGATCTTGTCGTAGCGCGCGGCGATGGCGCCCGAGGGGTCGAGAAGGAAGGAACGGTTGGCCAAGCGACCGTCGCCGTCGTCGGGCCGGATCGCCAGCGAGCCCAGGGCGATCCAGAGGCCATGGCGCGCGGCCTCCTCGCGCAGGCCCGCGAGCACGGGGTCGCGCGCCTCGTTGGTGGCGACCTCGTGCAGGCGGGCACGGGGGGCCACGCAGTTCGTGACCTCGGGCGTGCAGAGGAGCTGCGCGCCGCCCGCCGCCGCCTGGGCGACCAGGGGACGGAGGCGGGCCAGGTTCTCCTCCGGGTCGTCGCCGGAGGTGAACTGGAGCAGTGCCGCCCGCATCAGGCGGCGAGCAGGGGATCGAGCTTGCCCGCTTCCTCGAGGGCGTAAAGGTCGTCGCAGCCGCCGACATGGTCACCGTCGATGAAGATCTGCGGGACGGTGCGGCGGCCGCCGGCGCGGCTCACCATCTCGGGGCGGCGGGACGGGTCGCGGACCACGTCGACCTCGGTGTAGCTCACGCCCTTCTGGGCGAGCAGGCGCTTGGCGGCGTGGCAGTAGCCGCAGGTGGGCGAGGTGTAGATCTCGATGTTCGCCATGGCGGAGACTCCGGATGGATTCGGTTTCAACCTAGGGAACGCGCGCGACGGCTTCTAGGGTTCGAGGAGCGCGCGGGCGAGAACGAGAACCCGGACGTCCGAGGCGCCGGCGGCGTGCGCGGCGGCGGCGCAGGCCACCAGCGTCGCCCCGGAGGTCATCACGTCGTCGACGAGGAGGACAGGCCGCCCGGCGAGCGCCGCCCCCCGGCGGGGATGGGGCGCGATGGCCCCGGCCAGGGCCTGGGCCCGCGCCTCGCGCCCGCCATGGCCCAGGGACGAGGTGGCGCGGCGGCGCAGCAGGGCGTCGGGCAGGACGGGCAGGCCCAGGTGGCGTCCGGCCTCGGCGGCCAGGAGCAGGGCCTGGTTATGGCGGCGGCGCAGGAGGCGCGTCCAGTGGAGCGGCACCGGCACGAGCACCTGCCCGTCGAGAAGGAGCGGCCGGGCCGCCGTCGCGAGCCAGCGCCCGAGGGGCCGGGCGAGGTCGGTGCGGTCGGCGTGCTTGAGGGCGAGGGCGAGCTGCCGCCCGGTGCCGCGATAGGGCAGGGCGGCGCGGCCCCGGCTCCAGGCCCGAGGGCGGCGAAGGCAGTCGTCGCAATGGACGGGCCCGGCGTCTTGGCCGGGCAGGGGCACCCCGCAGGCGTCGCAGACCAGCGCGCCGGCCAGGAAGCCCGCCCCGCGCCAGCAGGGGCCGCAGAGCCCGAATTCCGAGTCCGTGAATTCGCCGCAGGCCACGCAGGCGGGCGGATAGACCGCGCGCCGGAGCGCGCCGAGCGATGTCGACGCTGCGCGCGCCATGCTTTGCAACACCCCCGCGCTCCCCTACATGGGCGCCATGCCCCAGCTCACCGACCGATCCGCCCTGTCCCGTCACCGCGCGCGCGCCACCGCCCCATTCCTGCGCGAGGCCGTCGCGGCCGAGGTGGAGGATAGGCTGCTGGAGGTTAACAGGCGGTTTACGGCGCCCGCCGTGGTCACGCCCTTCCCGCAGGTCTGGGCCGGGCGGCTGCCCGGGGCGAAGACGGTCCCGGACACGGAGGTGCTGGACCTGGAGCCCGGGGCGCATGACCTCGTGATCCATGACCTCTGCCTGCACTGGGCGGACGATCCTGTGGGGCAGCTCGCGCAGGCGGCGCGGGCCCTGCAGCCGGACGGGTTCCTTCTGGCCACGCTGTTCGGCGGCACGACGCTGGCCGAGCTGCGGGGGGCGCTCGCGGAGGCCGAGGTGGAGGCCACCGGCGGCCTGAGCCCCCGCGTGGCGCCAATGGGCGAGATCCGGGATCTCGGCAACCTCCTGGGCCGGGTGGGGCTGGCGCTGCCGGTCGCGGACTCGGCACCCTTCGACGTGAGCTACGCGGACGCCCTCGCGCTCATGCGCGACCTGCGGGCGATGGGCGAATCGAATGCGCTGGAGGGGCGGCTGCGGCGGTTCAGCCGGCGCGACGTGATCCTGGGCGCGATGGCCCGCTACCCGCTGACCGACGGGCGCGCGGTCGCGCATTTCGAGGTCGTGACGCTGACCGCCTGGGCCCCGGCGCCGAGCCAGCCCAAGGCGCTGCGGCCGGGCTCGGCCGCGCGCAGCCTGGCGGAGGCGCTGGAGGCGGCGCGGCGGGAGAACGGCGGATGTGGCGCCCGGTGGCACGGTCGCATGCGTATTTGAGCCAAGTTGATGGGGGCGCACAGGCGATGTGCCTTGCCCCGCCCCCCCGGTCCCGGCGATAAGCCGGGCGCTGTTTCGGGAGACACCATGAACGCCCTGACGCCTCGGACCCCCGCCGTTCCCGCCCATGCCCCCCAGGGGCATCCGGCGGTCCAGCCCGCCCGCATCGGCATCCTGCTGGCCAACCTCGGCACGCCGGACAACACCGACTACTGGTCGATGCGGCGCTACCTGAACGAGTTCCTGTCGGACAAGCGGGTGATCGACTACCCGGCCTGGAAATGGCAACCGCTGCTCCAGACCATCATCCTAACCAAGCGGCCGTTCACGTCAGGGGCCAACTACCGCAAGATCTGGGACCGGGAGCGCAACGAGAGCCCGCTCCTCACCATCACCAAGTCCCAGACCGAGGGGCTGCGCGAGCGGCTCCAGGCGCGCTTCGGTGACGGGGTGCGGGTCGAGTTCTGCATGCGCTACGGCAACCCGTCCACGCAGTCGGTGATCAAGCGGATGGTGGAGGAGGGGTGCCAGCGCATCCTCTTCGTGCCGCTCTATCCGCAATATGCGGGGGCGACCTCGGCCACGGCCTGCGACCAGTTCTTCCGCGCGCTGATGGACCTGCCCTGGCAGCCCATCGCCCGCGTCATGGACCCCTATTTCGACGATCCCGCCTATATCGGGGCGCTGGCGGAGTCGGTCCGGCGGGGCTGGGCGGCGGCGGAGAAGGAGCCGGAGCTGCTGGTCTGCTCCTATCACGGGATGCCGAAGCGGTATCTCATGCAGGGCGACCCCTACCACTGCCAATGCCAGAAGACGACGCGGCTGCTGACCGAGGCGCTGGGCTGGGAGCGCACCAAGGTCCGCACGACCTTCCAGAGCGTCTTCGGCACCGAGGAATGGCTGCGGCCCTACACGGTCGAGGAGGTCGCGCGGCTGGTGAAGGAGGAGGGCGTCAAGCGGCTCGCCATCTGCGCGCCCGCCTTCTCGGCCGACTGCATCGAGACGCTGGAGGAGATCCAGGAGGAGATCCGGGAGTCCTTCGAGCATGCGGGCGGGGAGCAGTTCACCTACATCCCCTGCCTCAACGACGATCCCGCGCATCTCGACGCGATCGAGGGGGCGATCCTGCGCAACCTGGGCGGCTGGGCCTGATCTTGGAGGCACGGACGGGCCGATTTGTCGTGATGGGCGTGTCGGGGGTCGGCAAGACCGGCACCGGCACGCGGCTGGCGGCCGCCCTGGGCGGGCGCTTCGTCGAGGGGGATGACCTTCATTCGCCGGAGGCGCGCGCCAAGATGGCCGCGGGCACGCCGCTCACGGACGAGGACCGCTGGCCCTGGCTCGACCGCGTGGCCGAGGCGCTGGCCGAGGGTGAGGCGCCGGTGGTGGGGGCCTGCTCGGCGCTGCGGCGGGGCTACCGCGACCGGCTGCGGGCGCGGGTGCCGGACCTGGTGTTCCTGCATCTGGTGGCCGAGCGCGGGCTGATCCACGAACGGCTGCTGAAGCGGCAGGGGCACTACATGCCGCCCGCGCTGCTCGACAGCCAGATCGAGGCGTTGGAGCCGCTGGAGGCCGACGAGCGCGGGCTGCGGGTGCCCGTGGACGGGCCCAAGGAGGAGGTTCTCGCGGACCTTCTGGAGCGGCTGGCGCGGCTTTAGGCCATCACGCCTTGGGCCGCCTCGCGCAGGGCGCGGATGTTGCGCCCGTAGGCCTCGGGGCCGCCCTGGAAGACGGCCGAGCCCGCCACCATCACGTCCGCGCCCGCCTGGGCGAGCGAGCGGGCGGTCTTGAGGCTGACGCCGCCGTCGACCTGGAGGCGGATCGGGCGGTCCGCGATCAGGGCCCGCAGCGCGCGCACCTTGTCGAGCATGGCCGGGATCAGGGATTGGCCGCCGAAGCCCGGGTTCACGGTCATAACGCAGAGGAGGTCCACCTCGTCGAGGAGATGCGCCACGGCGTCGATGCCGGTGCCGGGATTGACGGCAAGGCCGGCCTTGCAGCCGGCGGCGCGGATCGCCTGCAGCGTGCGGTGGATGTGCGGCCCGGCCTCGTGATGCGCGGTGATCACGTCGGCGCCGGCCTGGGCGAAAGCCCCGATGTAGGCGTCCACCGGCGCGATCATCAGGTGCACGTCCATGGTGCCCTGGATGTGGGGGCGAAGGGCGGCGCACATCTGCGGGCCGAAGGTGAGGTTGGGGACGAAGTGCCCGTCCATGACGTCCACATGGACCCAGTCGGCCCCGGCCTCGGCGAGGGCGCGGCATTCGCCCCCGAGTGCGGCGAAGTCGCCGGACAGGATGGATGGGGCGATGGTCACGGCGTGGGTCATGATGGGTCCTCCTGGCCCGGGGGCATAAACGCGAAGGGGCCTGGAAACCAAGCCCCCTGCGACCCCATCGGCCCTGGGGACCGCCGTCAGATCAGCTTCACCTGCGTGCCGACGGTGGCGAGCTGGAAGAGCTCGGCGATGTGCTCGTTGTAGAGGCCGATGCAGCCGTTCGAGGAACGCCGCCCGATCTTGCGGGTGTCGTGGGTCCCGTGGATACGGTAGAACTGCCAGCTCAGGTAGAGCGCGTAGGGCCCGAGCGGGTTCATCGGGTCGCCACCGGCCACGAACTCGGGCCATTCGGGGTTGCGCTCGCGCATGGAGGGGGTGGGGCGCCACGGCGGGGCGACCACCTTGTCCACGACCTCGGTCATCCCCAGGCGCGTCAGCTCGTCGGTGAGCGGCACGGAGGTCGGATAAAGGCGATAGATCGACTGGTCCTCGCTCCAGTAGTGGAGCGCGCGCGACTGGATGTCGCAGAGGATCACGCCGCCGCGCGTCGACTGGAAGTGGTCCTGCCAGTTCACCGTGCGGAAGGCCGAGACGTTGTGGCGCGTGGATTGCGAGATGTCGGCCTCCATCTCGGTGGAGTTGGCCTGCTGCGCGAAGGCCGGCGCCGCAAGGCCCGCGCCCAGGAAGGCCGCGCCCGCGCCCAAGAGTTGCCTGCGGCTGATGCCGTTCCGGTCGGCCATGTCGCCCGTTCCCCTTATTGTCCCATGCTCGTGATCGGCTCGTTACAGATGCCCATGCAGGGCCGCAATTCAAGGTCTCGGGAGGTGGGCCGCTCCGTGTCGATCCGGTTTGAAACCCTCTTGCACCACCGTTAAGGAAGCGCCTGGACAACCGAGGGGACACGGGATGCGGCGCAGGGCGTTGATGTTGGGCGGGATGGCGTCTCTGGCGCTCGCGGCCTGCGGGGGGCCTCCGCCCCGGCCGCTGGTGGGTCCGGACGGGCTTCCCCTGCCGACGCTCTACCGCATCACGCCCGAGATGGAGGCTGAGATCGGCTACCGGATGGCCGATTCGGTCAACACGCTGCGGCAGGCGGCCGGGGCGCCGCCGGTGGCGCTCGACGCGCAGCTCACGGCCGCGGCGGCCACGCATGCCCGCGACATGGCGGTGCAGAACCGGCCCTGGCACTTCGGCTCGGACGGGTCCTCTCCGGTGGACCGACTGCGGCGGGTGGGCTATCCGGGGCGGCTCGTGGGAGAGGCGATCTCGGAAACCTACGAGAACGAGCTCCAAACGCTGGCCGCCTGGATGGAGAACCCGAGCACGCGGGCGGTGATCCTCGATCCCTCGGCGACGCGGCTGGGCCTCGCGTGGTTCCAGGAGCAGTCGGGCAAGATCTGGTGGACGATGGTGCTGGCCGCCTGAGGCGGCCGGGACCGGAACATGGCGGCGGGGCACGGACCCCGCCGTGGGCGTTCAGGGATAGATGTGGATCGGCGTGCCGTCGCGCACCATGGCGTAGATCTCCTCCATCTCGGAGTTCGTGACGGCGATGCAGCCGGCGGTCCAGCTGCCGGCGAGATAGGCGCCCGGCTTGAGGCTCGCGGGTTGGCCGTGGATGAAGATGTCGCCGCCGGGCGACAAGCCCAGGGCCGCGGCGCGGGCCACGTCCTGCTCGTTCGGGTAGGAGATGCCGATCGACAGGTGATACTGCGAGTTCGGGTTGCGGCGGTTGATCGTGTAGGTGCCCTCGGGCGTCTTGCCGTCGCCTTCCATCAACTTGTGGCCGATGGGATCGCCGCCCAGTTCGAAGCGGAACTCGCGCAGGGCGCGGTTGCCGCTCATCAGGTACATGACCCGCCTGGACTTGAACACGATCACGCCGGTCACCGGCGGGCCTTGGTAATTGCGGAACTTGGTCGGGGTGCCACCGCCGCAGCCGGCCAAGGCCGTCAGGGCCGCGCCGCCCATGAGGAGGAATCGCCTGGAAATCGTCACTGTCGCCTGCCCGGTCTGCCGCCGTTTCTGCCCCGATCGTAGCCGAGAACTCACCGTCCCGCGAGAGGCCGTGAGGTCAGGCGAGCGAAAATCGCGTGGCGAGCTCCACGTGAGGGGACCAGCGGAACTGGTCCACGACGGTGATCGGGTCCATGCGGTAGCCGGCCGCGAGCAGCGCCTTGGCGTCGCGCGCGAAGCTGGCGGGGTTGCAGGACACATAGGCGACGGTCGGCAGGCGGGCCTCGGCCAGGGCGCGGACCTGCGCCTCGGCCCCGGCGCGGGGTGGGTCGATCACGGCGGCGTCGAATCGTTTCAGCTCGGTCGGGTCGAGCGGGCGGCGGAAGAGGTCGCGCGCCTCGGTGGTGACGCGGTGCAGGCCCGGCGCGCCGCGCCAGCCTTTCTGGAGCGCCTCCAGCATGGCGGCCTCGCCTTCGACGGCGTGGACCTCGGCTGATTCGGCCAGCGGCAGGGCGAAGGTGCCCACGCCCGCGAAGAGGTCGGCCACGCGGGCGGCGCCCTGCACGGCCTCGCGGACGGAGGTTACGAGCGCAGCCTCGCCGTGCTGGGTGGCCTGGAGGAAGGCGCCGGGGGGCGGCACGACGCGGGCGCGGCCCAGGGATTGCCAGGGGCCCTCGCGCTGGGCGATCAGCTCGCCGTTCCAGGTGAGGCGGGCGACGCCGGCCCGGGCAGCCCAGGCGGCGGCGTCCTGGCGCAGGCCGACATCGAGGTCGCGCGCCTCCTCCAGCACCACGTCGGCCCCGGCGGGGCTGTCGGTCAGGGTGATCCCGATCTCGCGCGAGCGGGGAGCGGCCACCTGCGCGAGGTCGAGGAGGGCGGGGCGCAGCGCCATCAGGGCGGGGGTGAGGATCTTGCAGTGCGGGTTGTCGATCACCGTGTCCGAGGCGCGAGCATGAAAGCCCAGGAGCGCACCCTTCTTGAGCCGGCGCGCGGCGAGGCGGGCGCGGCGGCGGCTGTTGGGCGGAGAGGTGACGACGCGGGCGACCTCGCCCTCGATCCCCTGGCCCGCGAGGGCGCCGTAGACGATCCCGGCCTTCCACTCGGCCACGAAGGCGTCGGAGGCGTGCTGCATGGCGCAGCCACCGCAGGCGCTGAAATGAGGGCAGGGGGCGGCGACGCGATCCGGCGAGGGCGTCACGATGCGCCAGGTGCCGTCGGCGCGCGGCGCGATCTCCTCGCCCGGCAGGACGCGCGGGACCAGCGTGCCGTCCGCGAGGCGGCCCTGGCCGTGGTGGGTGAGCGACTGGACGCGCGCGGCGGTGTCGGGGAGTGCGGTCATCGGGCGGCCTGAAGGAAACAAGGCCGCCTAGATGGGCGAGGGCGGGCCCCACCGCAAGCGGGCGGAGCGCCGCACGGGGCTTATTCGGCCGCCTCGGCCTCCATGGTGAGGAAGCCGCCCGACTGGCGGTTCCAGTAGCGGGCGTAGAGGCCGCCGCGGGCAAGGAGCGCCTGGTGGGTGCCCTCCTCGACGATGCGGCCCTGATCCATGACGACGATCCGGTCCATGCTGGCGATGGTGGACAAGCGGTGGGCGATGGCGATCACCGTCTTACCGACCATGGCCTCCTCCAGCGCGGCCTGGATTTCGGCCTCGACCTCGGAGTCGAGGGCGGAGGTCGCCTCGTCGAGAACAAGGATGGGCGCGTCCTTGAGCATGGCGCGGGCGAGCGCGATGCGCTGGCGCTGGCCGCCCGAGAGCTTCACGCCGCGCTCGCCCAGATGGGCGTCGTAGCCCTTGCGGCCCTTGAAGTCCTCCAATTGCAGGATGAAGTCGTGGGCGCGGGCGGCCTTGGCGGCGGCGACCACCTCCTCGTCGGTGGCGTCGGGGCGGCCGTAGCGGATGTTGTCGCGGGCCGAGCGGTTGAACATGGCCGTCTCCTGCGTGACCATGCCGATGGCGCGGCGCAAGGACTCCTGCGTGGTCTGGCGCACGTCCTGCCCGCCCACCAGCACCTGCCCACGCTCCACGTCGTAGAGCCGCAGCAGGAGCGCCACGAGGGTGGACTTGCCCGCGCCCGAGGCGCCCACAAGGCCAATCTTCTCGCGCGGGGCGATCGTCAGGTTCAGGTCGTGCAGGCCCCCGCCCGTTTCCTCGTCGCCCTCGCGGCCGTAGGTGAAGTGGACGTCGTCGAAGCGGATGCCGTCGGCCGCAGGCAGCGGGCGGGCATCGGGGGCGTCCTCCATGCTGTGATTGTGGGCGAGCGTGTTCATCCCGTCCTCGACCTCGCCCACGTTGGCGTAAAGGCCCATGAGCGCGAAGCTGACCCAGCCCGTCATCTGCGCGATGCGCAGCGCCACCGTGCCGGTCGCCGCGATGTCGCCGGGTGTGGCGGTCCCTTGCGTCCAGAAATGGAGCGTGAGGCCGACCATCAGGACGGGCAGGAGCCCGGCAATCACCATGAGGCCGAAGCGGAAGCTGGTGGAGATGGTGCCGTAGTCGAGCGTGGTCTCGCGGTAGCGGTCCATGGCCTGGATGGCGGCTTCGTCCTCGGCGTCGGCGTGCGCGAAGAGCTTGACGGTGCGCATGTTGGTGATGGTGTCCACCACCTGCCCCGTGACCACGGCGCGGGCGGCGGCGCGGCCCTCGGCGCGACGGCGGATCTGGGGCAGGAAGCGGCTGATGTAGAACAGGTAGCCCGCGAACCAGATCCCCAGCGCCAGCCCCACGCGCCAGTCGATCGAGATCACCAGCAGCATGGTCGCGATCACCGAGGAGAGCGCGAAGACGATGGTGTTGATGAACTCCACCGTGGATTCGGTCACGGCCCGGCCGGTCTGCATCTGCTTTTGCGCGATGCGGCCGGCGAAGTCGTTGTCGAAGAAGGTGATGTCCTGCCCCAGCGTCCAGCGGTGCAGGCGCGAGAGCACCAGCACATTGAGCGAAGGGCCGATCACCACCGACTGGAAGGCCGCCGAGGCGCCGAAGGTGAGCGGGCGCAGGACGATCAGGAAGAGCGCGATCCCGAGAAAGAGCAGCGTGTGGTCGGACCAGAGCCGGTCGGGGCTGCTGCCGGAGGCGAGGTCGATCACGGTGCCGAGCAGCATGGCCGAGACGACCTCGGCGGTGCCGGCGAGGACGCTGACCACCGAGGCCACCGCGAGGACCGGGAAGGACCCGCGCAGGCACCAGGCGAAGAAGGCCCAGAGGGTGCGGGGCGGACGGGGAACCGGGGCCTCATCGAAGGGCGGGATCAGGCGCGCGAGGCGCTCGGCCCAGGTCGGGCGGGCCGAGGGCGCGGGAAGGGCGGTCATTCGGCGGCCTCCGTCGTCAGGTCGGGCGTCAGGTCGGGCGTCAGGTCGATGTCACGGGCGAGGAAGCCGCCGGACTGGCGGCTCCAGAGGCGGGCGTAGAGGCCGCCCTGGGCCAGAAGCTCGTCATGGGTGCCGTCCTCGACGATGCGGCCGCCGTCGAGCACCACGATGCGGTCCATGCGGGCGATGGTGGACAGGCGGTGCGCGATGGCGATGACCGTCTTGCCCTCCATCATCGTGGCGAGCGTGCCCTGGATGGCGGCCTCCACCTCGGAGTCGAGCGCGGAGGTCGCCTCGTCGAGCACGAGGATGGGCGCATCCTTGAGGATCACGCGGGCGAGCGCGATGCGCTGGCGCTGGCCGCCCGACAGCTTCACCCCGCGTTCGCCCACCTTGGCGTCGTAGCCGCGGTTGCCGTCCGAGTCCTCCAGCCGGAGGATGAAGTCATGCGCCTCGGCCTGCCGGGCGGCGGCGATCATCTGGTCCTCGGTGGCGTCAGGCCGTCCGTAGAGCAGGTTCTCGCGCACCGTGCGGTGCAGGAGGGACGATTCCTGCTGGACCATGCCGATGGCCGAGCGCAGCGAATCCTGCGTGACGCCCCGGATGTCCTGGCCGTCGATGAGGATGGCGCCGCCCTCGGCGTCGTAGAAGCGCAGGAGGAGCTTGACGAGCGTCGACTTGCCCGCGCCCGAGCGGCCCACGAGGCCCACCTTCTGGCGGGGGGCCACCATCAGGTCCAGGTGGTCGAGGCCGCCCGAGTCGCGGCCGTAGTGGTGGGTGAGGTCGCGCAGCTCGATCCGGCCCTCGGTCACGTGGAGCGGCGTGGCATCCGGCGCGTCGAGCAGGGTGATGGGCTGGGCGATGGTCTCCATGCCCTCCTGCACGGTGCCGAGCGAGCGGAAGAAGTCCGACACCGACAGCATGATCCAGCCGGACATGTTGGAGATCCGCAGCACCAGCGCCGAGGCCGCGGCCACGATGCCCACGGTGGCGAGGCCCCCGGTCCAGAGCCAGATGGCCCAGCCCACCACGCCCACGATCAGCACGCCGTTCAGGAGCGTCAGCACGATGTCCATGATCGTGAAAAGCCGCATCTCGCGCTGGAAGGTCTCGCGCGTCCGGGCGATGGCCTCGCGCGCGTCAAGCAGCTCGCGGTCGCCCTGGGCGAACATCTTGACCGAATGGATGTTGGTGTAGGCGTCCACGACGCGGCCGTTGACCGCGCTGCGGGCGCTGGAGGAGGCCTCGGAGGCGGGGCCGATGCGGCGCACGACCCAGCGCACGAGGAGCGCATAGGGAATGAGCCAGAGCGTGAGCGGGATCAGGAGCCGGGGGTCGGCGACCCAGAGCAGGACGGCGGCACCCGCGATGTAGGAGATCGCGTAGGCGATGGCGTCGAAGACGTTGTAGATCGCGTCGCCCGCCGCTGGGGGGGCCTGCATGACGCGGTTGGCGATGCGGCCGGCGAAGTCGCCCTCGAACCACCCCACCGACTGGCGCAGGACGTGGCCATGGGCGCGCCAGCGGATCAGGGTGCCGAAGTTCGGCAGGATCGCGTTGTTCAGGAGCAGCGCCTGGACCCCGAAGATGAAGGGGCGCACCAAGAGCACGAAGGCCGCGACGAGGAGGAGCTCGGTCCCGTGGTCGGCCCAGACCGTCTCGGGCGAGGCGGCGGTGAGGTCGTCGATGAGCGCCCCCGAGTAGTGGATGAGCCAGAGCTCCACGGCCGCGACCGCCGCCACGAAGACGGCGGAGGCGACGAAGACGCCGCGGAACGGGCCCATGTAGCCCTTGAGAAAGGGCCAGAGCCGGCGCGGGGGCTCGTTCACGACCTCATGGGGCGCGAAGGGATCGACGAGGTTCTCGAAAAGGCGGAACATGGGGACACGCATGTGGGGCCGTCGCCCGGGAGGGGCGCGACGAGCCGCAAAGGAAGGTTGTCGGGCGGATATAGGCTGGCCCGTCCCGCAGGAAAACGGAACCTGCCGCTTTTTCGGTCAGCCCGCCGGGGGCAGGGCGAGGAGAGCCTCGGGCGGGAGCGCGAAGCCCGAGTCGATCCAGGCGCGTTCCAGGTCCCGCAGGCGCTGGCCCAGGGCAGGCCCGGCGAGGGGCGCGAGGTCGGCGGCCGAGAGGGGGAAGCGTTGAATCGCGCCCTTCCGGGCGAGCCGCTCGGCCTCGGGGTCGAGGAGCGCGTTCGAGAGCGCGGCGCGCAACGCGAGGATATCGAGCGCGTCGGTCTCGCCCAGGCGGTAGCCCAGCTCGCCCGGCGGGGTGAAGGCGCCCATGCCCTCGGTCAGGCGTTCGAGCCGCTTGGCCTGCTGGCGCGACAGCCGGAGCCGTTCGGGCACCTCCTCGCCACCCAGCGCCGCCAGGCGCCGCAAGGGGTCGAGAGGGAGGCCCGCCTCTCCCTCGATATGGACGAGAGGGGCCAGGAGGCCGTCGCCCGCCCCCGGCAGGACGCGGGCCAGAACCCCGGTCACGCGCATGGCGGCGACGGCGGGGGCCGGGTCGGGGGCGGCAAGGAGGCGGAGCGTCTCGTGGCCCACGCGCTCGCGCGAGAGGGTGTCGAGGCCGTCGAGGTTGCGGGCGATGGCGTCGAGGGCGTCGGGGTCGAGCCCCTCGTCCGGGTCGCCGTGCCAGGCGTGGAAGCGGAAGTAGCGCAGGGAGCGGAGGTAATCCTCGCGGATGCGGGTCGAAGGGTCGCCCACGAAGCGGATGCGCCGCGCCCGCAGGTCCGGCAGGCCCTCGGTCGGGTCGAGGAGGGTGCCGTCGGGCGCGAGGTAGAGCGCGTTCACCGTGAAGTCGCGGCGGCGGGCGTCCTCCTCGGGCGAGGTGCCGAAGGCCACGGTGGCATGGCGGCCGTCCGTCGCCACGTCGCGGCGGAGCGTCGTGACCTCGACGGGGCGGCCCGCCAGCACGGTCACCGTGCCGTGGTCGAGGCCGGTGGGGACGGGGCGCAGGCCCGCGGCCTGCGCGAGGTGCATGACGCGCTCGGGGGTGGCGTCGGTGGTCACGTCGATGTCGCCGATGGGCTTGCCCAGGAGCGCGTCGCGGACGGCGCCGCCGACGATCCAGGCACGGTGACCGCCGCCCTCCAGCATCTCCAGGACACGGCGGGCGGCCTCGTCGGCCAGGAGCGGCGTCAGGGCGGGGGTCGGATCATCCACGGGCAGTCTCCATGCGTTCGGCGAGGCCCCGCAAGAGCCGCGCCGTGGCGCCCCAGATGTAGTACGGACCCCAGGGGACAACCCAGTAGCGGCGATGACGGCCCTGCCAGCGGCGGCCTTCCACCCGGTAGCGGTCGAGCCGGGCCAGATGCGCGAGCGGCACGGCGAAGACCTCGGCGACCTCGCCGGCCTCGGGGCGGGGGATGAACGGCTCGCGGACGAGGGCCAGGACGGCGGCGACCGAGAAGCCGGTGACGGTCTCGTGGGGGCCGTAGAGGCCCAGGACCTCGGCATGCGGCAGGCCCACCTCCTCGTGCGCCTCGCGCAGGGCGCAGGCGGGGGCGTCCTCGACGCCGTCGATCTTGCCGCCGGGCAGGGCGATCTGGCCGGGGTGATGGCGCAGGTGGGCCGAGCGCTTGGTCAGGATCACCCGCGCCTGCGGGCCCGTGAGGTCCACGGCGAGCAGGACGGCGGCGGGGCGCAGCTCCCGGCCCGCGGGGCGGGGCAGGCCGGGGTCGAGGTCGTAGTCGGTCGTGGCGGCCCGGGGGACCGCCAGCGCCCGTCTCAGGAGGTCCTCGGCCTCAGAGGGATGCACTCGTGCCCGCCGGAGCCGTCGCCTCGAAGCCCAGGGAGTTGGGCTCGAACTCGTAATGCGCGCCGCAGAACTGGCAGTCGGCGGTGACGATGCCCTCCTCGGTCGTCATGTGGCCGATGTCCTTGGCCGAGTAGATCGAGAGCGACTGGCGCACCTTGTCCTCGGAGCAGGAGCAGCCGAAGTTCACCGGATGGGCCGGGAAGATGCGGGGGCCTTCCTCGTGGAAGAGGCGCACGAGGAGGTCGGTCGGATGCACCTGCGGGCCCACCAGCTCCAGGTCCTCGACGGTGTCGAGCAGGATATTGGCGCGGTTCCAGTTCTCGCCGTCCTCGCCGTCGAGGATGTCGCGGTGGTGCAGGAGGCCGCCCTCGCCCGTGCCCTCGGCGGCGGCGACGGACATGCCGGCCTTGGGCATCGACTGGATCATCACGCCGCCGGCGCGCCAGCGCTCCTGGTCGCCGCCCAGCCGCGAGCGGCCGAAGGAGAGCGCGAAGCGGGTCGGAAGCTGCTCGGACTGCGCGAAGTAGGTTTCCGCGCAGGCGGCGAGGGAGCCGCCCGCGAGCGGCGTGATGCCCTGGTAGGGGGTCGTCCCTTCGCCCTGGTCGATCAGGATGGCGAAGTAGCCCTTGCCGATCTGGCCGAAGGCGTCGCCGCCCTCGTCGAGGCGCGCGGGGTCGAAGCTGGCCCAGGCGCGGATGCGCGCGGGCTCGTCGTCCGATTCCGGGGCGTAGTAGTCGGCGGCGATGATGCGGGCGGGGCCGTCGCCGCGGACCTGGATCGACAGCTTCCAGCGCAGCTTGACCGTGGGGCCGATCAGCGCGGCGAGAAGGGCGGTTTCCGCCACCAGCGCCTCGATCGCGGCGGGGTAGTCGTGCTGGGCCAGGACCTTCTCGAGCGTGCCGTCGAGGCGCGCCACGCGGCCCCGGATGTCGGAGGCGTCGAGCTGGAAGGGCAGGACGGTGTCGTCCCAGGCGATGCGGGCACCAAGATCCATGACAAATCCTTTAGCGGAAAGGGCCGACGGCTCCAATGGGACAGCCGCGTCTGGCGGGGAAGGGGTCGGGCGGTCATATAGGGCCGCGAGAGGTGCTGTTGAAGGGGGCGGGAATGCGGCGCTGGGGCGAGCCGATGGTGCGCGGTCGGGTCTACCGCCGCAGGCCCGGGATCTATGCGATCCTGTGGCGCGAGGGCGAGTTGCTGCTGACCTTCCAGGCCGCGCCCGAGCCGGAGGTGCAGCTTCCGGGCGGGGGGATCGATCCGGGCGAGCAGCCCCTGCCGGCCCTCCACCGCGAGATCTTCGAGGAAACCGGCTGGCGTATCGGAGGCTCGCGGCGGCTGGGGGTCTACAAGCGCTACGCCTACATGCCCGAGTACGATCTTTGGGCCGAGAAGGTGTGCCAGGTCTGGCTCGCGCGGCCCGTGCGGCGGCTGGGCGAGCCCACCGAGCCCGGGCACGCGGCGCTCTGGGCCTCGCCGGAGATGGCGCTGGACCTGTTGCCGAACGCGGCCGAGCGGGACTTCCTGCGGCGGGTGCTGCGGTAAGGGAGTTCTGCCCCCTCGCCGCTGCGCGGCTTCGCCCCCGGGATACGTGGGGCCGGGAAAGGGCCGGAGCGTTTCCGCCGCGTCTGGGGGCACGGGGCGGACGGTCTCCGGGGCTGCTCGGCGGACGCCACTCCGACGCGGGCAGGGGGCGCGTGTTCGACGCGCGGCGGCTGGGGGGTGGGTTCCCCAGTTGGTCCGGCGGCACGCGGGCCGGGTCCCTGAAAAGAGCGGCCACGAAGATGTCGTCCGAGAGCGGGAGAGCAGAGTCCCGCAGGCGGCCCCGTGGCGATGCGTGCGGGACCAGGGTGCGGGACAAAGGTTAACGGTTTCTGACAGCACCGAACGGTCCTCCCCCGGTGCGCGCAACACCCCGTCGACAGCAACGGGCCGACCCCACGTCAGCCCCTCGCTTGCCGGTTCAGGCGAAACGGGCTAGGGGCGCGGCGAACTGCCCCAGTGGAGCCCGAACATGACCGCGCCTGCCCCCAAGAAGGTCGTCCTCGCCTATTCCGGCGGGCTCGACACCTCCATCATCCTGAAATGGCTCCAGACGGAGTACGGCTGCGAGGTCGTGACCTTCACCGCCGACCTGGGCCAGGGCGAGGAGCTGGAGCCCGCGCGCAAGAAGGCAGAACTGCTGGGGATCAGGAGCGAGAACATCCACATCGAGGACCTGCGCGAGGAGTTCGTGCGGGATTTCGTGTTCCCGATGTTCCGGGCCAACGCGCTCTATGAGGGGCTCTACCTGCTGGGGACCTCGATCGCGCGGCCGCTGATCGCCAAGCGGCTGGCCGAGATCGCGGCCGAGACGGGCGCGGACGCGGTGGCGCACGGCGCGACCGGCAAGGGCAACGACCAGGTGCGGTTCGAGCTGGGCGTCGCGGCGCTGAACCCCGCGCTCAAGGTCATCGCGCCGTGGCGGCTGTGGGACCTGACCTCCCGGACGAAGCTCTTGGAGTTCGCCGAGGCCAACCAGATCCCCATCGCCAAGGACAAGCGGGGCGAGGCGCCGTTCTCGGTCGATGCCAATCTCCTTCATACGTCTTCGGAAGGAAAGGTGCTGGAGAATCCGGCCGAGGAGCCGCCGGCTTACGTCTGGCAGCGCACGGTCGATCCCGAGGAGGCGCCGGACACGCCCGAGTTCGTGGAGATCGGCTTCGAGCGCGGGGACGCGGTGTCGATCAACGGCGAGCGCCTGTCGCCCGCCACGATCCTTGCGCGGCTCAACGACATCGGCGGGCGGCATGGGGTCGGGCGGCTCGATCTGGTGGAGAACCGCTTCGTCGGCATGAAGTCGCGCGGCGCCTACGAGACGCCCGGGGGCACGATCCTGCTGGAGGCGCATCGGGGGATCGAGCAGATCACGCTGGATGCGGGCGCCGGGCACCTCAAGGATTCGATTATGCCGCGCTATGCGGAGTTGATCTACAACGGGTTCTGGTTCTCGCCGGAGCGGGAGATGCTGCAGGCGCTGATCGACAAGAGCCAGGAGCACGTGACCGGGACGGTTCGGTTGAAGCTCTACAAGGGCTCGGTGCGGACGGTGGCGCGGTGGTCGGACCATTCGCTGTACTCCGAGAAGCACGTGACCTTCGAGGAGGACGCGGGCGCCTACGACCAGAAGGACGCGGAAGGGTTCATCCGGCTCAACGCGCTGCGGCTGCGGCTGGTGGCGGTGCGGAACGCGCGGGCGAAAGGCTGAGCCGCGCCCGGACGACCGCCCGGAGGGCTGTCGTCCGCGGCGAAGGCTTCCGAGCGCCTGCAAGGTGCGGGCCGCCTGGCCGGCGAGGACGGGACAGGGCGGGGGAGACCCCGCCCTTTCTGTTTGGGGCAACAAAGATTGCCCCAACCTACGGGATGGCTCTGTTGGACGGATCTAAAGGGCGCGGGCCAGAAGGCGCTCGTAGAAGGGCATCCCCTGCTCGGCGAGGCGGGCGTAGTGGGGGGGCAGGTCGGGCAGCGGGCCCTCGGCCGAGTCGAAGCCGATGGAGGCGTGGACCGCGCCGTACCAGTGGGGCGCCCAGACTCCGTCGAACGGCTTCGGGCCTGGATTCCACGACAGCATTCCATCACTGAAAGGGATGGAAAGAGTCTGGCAGAGGCGGGTCAGGGTGCCTTCAGGGTTGGAGCGAACGGCCTCGGCCGACAGGACCGGCGGCGGGTGGCCCTGGCGGTGGGTCACCTCGTCGAAGAGGTCGGCCTGCTGGCGGAAGCCCAGGTCGTCGAAGGTGGGGGCTTCGCGCTTCTTGGCGTAGCTCGCGACCACGCGAGCGGGGTGGCGGATCAGGAACACGTTCGTGACCCGGTCCATCCAGTCGCGGGGAACGTCCGGGACCATGTGGAGCGTCATGTGCTTCTGGTAGACGAGTGGCTCGGGGCGGTCGGCCACGCAGGCGGCGGCGACGGAGGCGGGATCGGCGTCATGGGCGGCGATGACCTCGTCCCGCATGGGATGGCCGAGGCCGGTGAGGCGCAGGTAGGCGGCGTAGAAGGGTTCGTCCCAGACGGCGCAGTCGTCGCGGGCGGCGAAGCTGTACATGAGGGCGGTCGAAAGGTTCCGGGGACCGGACCACATCGCGATGACGCGGGTCATGCGCCCACCAGCGCCTTGTAGAGGTCGCGCAATCGCTGGGTCACGGGGCCCATCCGGCCCGTGCCGATGGTGCGGCCGTCGATGCTGCCCACGGGAGTCTGGGCACCGAAGGTGCCGGTCAGGAAGGCTTCGTCGGCCGAGTAGGTCTCCACGAGGGAGAAGTTCTTCTGGTGGACGGGGATGCCGTTGGCGCGGCAGAGGTCGATCACCTTCTGGCGCGTGATGCCGGGCATGCAGTAGTCGCCCGTCGAGGTCCAGACCTCGCCCCGGCGAACGATGAAGAAGTTGCAGGCGTTGGTGGTGTTCACGAAGCCGTGGACGTCGAGCATCAGCGCCTCGTCGGCGCCGGCCTTCTCGGCGGCGATGCAGGCGAGGATGCAGTTGAGCTTGCTATGCGAGTTGAGCTTGGGGTCCTGCGTCATGGGCAGGCCGCGCAGGTGGGGCACGGTCGCGAGCCGGATCGGGCGGGGGATCTGCGGGCGCGAATGCTCCATGATGATCGCGAGCGTGGGGCCCGAACGCGAGAGGCGCGGATGCTGGAAGGGGCGGGACTTGACGCCGCGCGTGACCATCAGGCGGGCGTGCACGTCCGTGTGCATGTTGTTGGCGAGCTGGGTGGCGGTGAGGGCATCGGCGACTTCCTCGGGCGTGGCGCCGATGTCGAGGTCGATGGCCTTGGCGGCCTCGAAGAGGCGCTGGAGATGCTCGTCCAGGAAGGCCCAGCGGCCGTCGTAGAGGCGCAGCCCCTCCCATACGCCGTCGCCCAGCATGAAGCCCGAGTCGTAGACGCTGACCACGGCCTGGGCGCGGGGCAGGAGGCGGCCGTTGACCCAGATGAGGATCTGCTCGTTGCGGGCATCGTCCTCGGCCTGGTGGGTCGAGATGTGATCATCCGGCATGGAAGGCCTCGGCCTCAAGGCGGGTGGGGATGGCGTCGGCGGCGCCGGGGCGCGTGACCTTGAGGGCGCTCGCGCGGGTGGCGAGGGCCAGGGCGTCCGGCATGGGGCGGCCCTCGTCGAGGCCCGCGAGGACGTAGCCGGTGAAGGTGTCGCCGGCCCCCGTGGTGTCGACGGGCGTGACGCGGAGGGCGGGGACGCGGTGCTCCTGCCCGCCGTGGAGCCAGACGGAGCCCTCGGCGCCCAGCGTCACGATCACGTCGGAAAGCCCGAGGCTGGCGGGGCCCTGGCCGGTGGCTTGGCGCAGTTGCTCGGCCTCGACCTCGTTGAGGAGGAGGAGGTCGGCGTGGGGTAGGATCGCCTGGACGGCGGCGGCGTCGAAGGGGGCGGCCGCGTAGGCCACGCGCAGGCCGCGCAGCTTGGCCGAGAAGGCGGCCTCGACCTGATGGTTGGTCTCGTTCTGGGTCAGGAACAGGTCGCCGGCCTTGGCGGCGGCGAGGGTCGCGTCGATATGGGCGCGGGGGATGCGGCGGTTGGTGCCGGGAAAGACGAGGATCATGTTCTCGGCCGCGTCGTCCACGGCGATGATCGCATGGCCCGAGGCGCCGTCGAGCGTGAGGATCGCGGAGGTGTCGACGCCGTAGCTCCGGAGGCGGTCCACCATCCAGGCGCCCTCGGCGCCCACGGCGCCGATGTGGCGGATCTGGCCGCCCGCGCGGGCGCAGGCCACCGACATGTTGGCCCCCTTGCCGCCGAGGCCCGTGGTCAGGCTGCGCGCGGCCAGCGTCTCGCCGGGGCCGGGGAGATGGGGCAGGGCGTAGACGTGGTCGGCGTTGATGCTGCCCAGGTTCCAGATGGTCATGCGGGCCTCTCGACCTGGGCGGCGGCCATGACGGCCATGTTGAGCACGTCGTTCGCGGTGGACACGGTCGAGCAGAGCTGGATGGGTCGGTCGGCCCCGGCGAGGATGGGGCCGATCACGGTGGCGCCCGCCATCTCCTGCATGAGCTTGACGGAGATCGAGGCGGAATGGCGCGCGGGCATGACGAGGACGTTGGCGGGGCCGGTGAGGCGCTGGAAGGGATAGGATTCCTGCGCGCGGGGGTTCAGGGCCACGTCGACGGTCATCTCGCCTTCGTATTCGAAATCCGCGCCCTCCTCGTCGAGGACGCGGGGGGCCATGTGCATCTTGGTCGCGCGTTCCGAGACCGGGTGGCCGAAGGTGGAGAAGGACAGGAACGCCACGCGGGGCGTGAGGCCGAGGTCGCGGGCCACCTGCGCGCCGCGCCGGGCGATCAGGGCGAGGTCGCGCTCCTCGGGCCATTCCTGCACCAGCGTGTCGGCGATGAGCACGATGCGGCCCCGGTGCAGCACGGCGGTGATGCCCACGGCGCCGTCCGAGGGACCCACGTCGAAGACCCGGCCGATCAGGTCCATGACATGCGCGGACTTGCGGGTGGCCCCGGTGATCATGCCGTCGCCGTGTCCGTGCGCGAGCATGAGCGCCGCGAAGACATGGCGGTCGCGGGCGGCGAGGCGGTGGATGTCCTCCTGGTCGAAGCCGCGCCGCTGGAGACGGTCGTAGAGGAAGCTCTTGTAGGTTTGGAGATGCGGCGTGACGGCGGCGTTCACGATTTCCAGCTCGCCCACGGCGTCGAGCATCCCTTCGGCGGCGAGCTTGTCCTTCACGTCGCCCGAGCGGCCCACGACGAGGGCGCGGCCGAAGCCGCCGCGCTGGTAGTTCACGGCGGCGCGCAGCACGCGGGGGTCGTCGCCCTCGGCGAAGATCATCGTGGCCTGCGCGGCGCGTGCGCGGGCGTGGATGCCGCGCAGGACCGAGGCCGTCGGGTCCATGCGCGAGCGGAGCTGGGTCGTGTAGGCCTCGGCGTCCTCGATGGGCTTGCGGGCGACGCCGGTGCGCATCCCGGCTGCGGCCACGGCCGGGGGGATGCGGTGGATCAGGCGCGGGTCGAAGGGCGTGGGGATGATGTAGTCGCGCCCGAAGGTCAGCTTCTTGCCGTAAGCAAGGGCCACCTCGTCGGGGACCTCCTCGCGTGCCAGCGCCGCCAGGGCCTCGGCGCAGGCGATCTTCATCTCGTCGTTGATGGCGCGGGCCTGGATGTCGAGCGCGCCCCGGAAGAGGTAGGGGAAGCCCAGGACGTTGTTGACCTGGTTGGGATAGTCCGAGCGGCCCGTGGCGACGATGGCGTCGGGGCGGACGGCGTGGGCCTCCTCGGGGGTGATCTCGGGGTCGGGATTGGCCATGGCGAAGATCACGGGGTCGCGGGCCATGGAGGCGACCATCTCGGGCGTGACGGCGCCCTTGGCCGAGACGCCGAGGAAGACGTCGGCGCCGCGCATGGCCTCCTCCAGCGTGCGCAGGTCGGTCTCGACGGCGTGGGCGGACTTCCACTGGTTCATGCCGTCGGTGCGGCCCTTGTAGATCACGCCCTTGGTGTCGCAGGTGATGCAGTTCTCGGGCCGGGCGCCCATAGATTTCAGAAGCTCGATGCAGGCGATGCCGGCGGCGCCCGCGCCGTTCAGGACGATGCGGCAGTCCCCGAGGCTCTTGCCCGTCAGGTGCAGCGCGTTGAGGAGCCCCGCCGCGCAGATCACCGCCGTCCCGTGCTGGTCGTCGTGGAAGACGGGGATGTCCATCTCCTCCTTCAACCGGCTCTCGATGATGAAGCACTCGGGCGCCTTGATGTCCTCGAGGTTGATGCCGCCGAAGCTCGGCCCCAGGAGACGGACGGCGTTGCAGAAGGCGTCCACGTCCTCGGTGTCGAGTTCGAGGTCGATCGAGTTGATGTCGGCGAAGCGCTTGAAGAGGACGGACTTGCCCTCCATCACCGGCTTGGAGGCCAGCGCGCCGAGGTTGCCCAGGCCCAGCACCGCCGTGCCGTTGGAGATGACGGCGACGAGGTTGCCCTTGTTCGTCAGCTCGTAGGCGCAGCCGGGGTCGTCCCGGATCGACAGGCAGGGATGGGCCACGCCGGGGGAATAGGCGAGGCTCAGGTCGCGCTGGGTGGTCATCGGCTTGGTGGGCGTGACCTCCCACTTGCCGGGTTGCGGCTCGCGATGGAAGGCGAGCGCCTCCTCGGGCGTGATACGGGCTCGTGCCATGGTGGTCCCCCTGTTTGGGCGGAGATTGCGCGAGCGCCACGGCCGGGGCAACGGGGTTCGGCGGGGGCTGGCCCACGCGGGCGCGAGCGCCTAGCCTGCGGGCCGGCTTGCGGGAGACTCGGGCATGGACGGGACGGGACCGGAGACTGGCGCCGTGACGCCCATGATGGCGCAGTACCTGGAGATCAAGGGACGCCACCCGGAGGCGCTGCTGTTCTACCGGATGGGCGACTTCTACGAGATGTTCTTCGAGGACGCGGAAGCCGCGGCCGAGGCGCTGGACATCGCGCTGACGAAGCGCGGGCAGCATCTGGGGCGCGACATCCCCATGTGCGGCGTCCCGGTGGCGACGGCGGAAAGCTACCTTCTGAGCCTTATCCGCAAGGGGTTCCGGGTCGCCGTGGCCGAGCAGCTGGAGGACCCGGCGGAGGCCCGCAAGCGCGGCTCGAAGTCGGTCGTGAAGCGCGACGTGGTGCGGCTGGTGACGCCCGGCACGCTGACCGAGGAGGCGCTGCTGGAGGCGCGGCGGGCGAACTTCCTGGCGGCCTGGGCGGGCAGGGGAGGGGAGGGCGCGCTGGCCTGGGTCGACATCTCGACGGGCGCTTTCGGGGTGAAGCCTTGCGGGATCAACGGGCTGGGGGCGGAGCTTGCGCGGCTCGCGCCACGCGAGATCCTGGTCTGCGACGAGATGGAGCGGGAACTGGCGGGCCTGGCCCGGGAGGCGGGGGCGCAGGTGACGGCGCTGCCGCGGGCGGCCTTCGATGGGGGCGCGCGGCGGATCTGCGCCTGGTTCGGGGTGGCGACGCTGGACGGCTGGGGCGCCTTCGGGCGGGCCGAGGTCGGGGCCATGGCGGCGCTGGTGGACTATCTGGACCTGACGCAGAAGGGCGCGCGGCCGCATCTGAGCCCGCCCCTGCGCGAGGCCGAGGGCGAGGTCGTGGAGATCGACGCGGCCACCCGCGCCTCGCTGGAGCTGACGCGGGCCCTGGGGGGCGGTCGGCCGGGGTCGCTGCTGGGCTGCATCGATCGGACGGTGACGGCCGGGGGCGCGCGGGCGCTGGAGGCGCGGCTCGCGGCGCCGTCGCGGCGGCTGCCGGTGATCGGGGCGCGGCTCGACGCGGTGGAGGCGCTGGTGGAGCGGCCCGCGCTCGCGCGTGACCTGCGCGAGACGCTGCGGGGGGCGCCGGACCTCGACCGGGCGCTGTCGCGGCTGGCGCTGGACCGGGGCGGGCCGAGGGACCTGGGCGCCTTGCGGGACGCGCTGGGGGCGGCGGAGCGGGTGGCGGCGCTGCTGGGGGCGGAGATATTACCGGGGCTTCTGGCGGAGGCCGTGGAGCGCCTCTCGGGGCCGGACGGGCTGGCGCGGCTGCTCGACGAGGCGCTGGTCGCCTCGCCGCCGACGCTGGCGCGGGACGGGGGCTTCGTGGCGGCGGGCTTTGCGGCGGACCTCGACCAGGCGCGGCGGCTGCGGGACGAAGGGCGAGCCGTCATCGCGCAGATGCAGGCGGACTACGCCGACCGGACGGGGGTGGGCTCGCTCAAGATCCGGCACAACGGAACGCTGGGCTACGTGGTCGAGGTGACGGCGGCGCAGGCCGAGAAGCTGCGGCGCCCGCCCTTCGACGCGGAGTTCCACCACCGCCAGACGACGGGCTCGGCCGTGCGCTTCGCCACGCAGGCGCTGAGCGAGACGGAGGCGCGGCTGCTCAATGCAGGCGGGGAGGCGCTGGCCATCGAGAAGCGCATCTTCGGGGAGCTGCGCCGGGCCGTGCTGGCCGAGGCGGGGCATCTGGCGCGCGTGGCGGGTGCTTTGGCGGAGATGGATGTAGCGGCGGCGCTGGCGGATCTGGCGCTAGCCGAGGGCTGGACGCGGCCGGTGCTGGACGAGGGCCGCGCCTTCCGGGTGACAGGGGGGCGGCATCCGGTGGTCGAGGCGGCGCTGCGGCGCGAGGGCAGGGCCTTCGTCGCCAACGACTGCGACCTGTCGGAAAGGCCCGTGCGGCTGCTCACGGGACCCAACATGGGGGGCAAGAGCACCTATCTGCGGCAGGCGGCGCTGCTGGCGGTGCTGGCGCAGGCCGGCAGCTTCGTGCCGGCCGAGCGGCTGGAGATGGGGCTGGTGAGCCGTCTGTTCTCTCGCGTCGGGGCCTCGGACGACCTCGCGCGCGGGCGGTCGACCTTCATGGTCGAAATGGTCGAGACGGCGGCGATCCTTCATCGCGCGGACGACCGCAGCCTCGTGCTGCTGGACGAGATCGGACGCGGCACGGCGACCTGGGACGGGCTGTCGATCGCCTGGGCGGTGCTGGAGCATCTGGAGGGCGTGAACCGCTGCCGGGCGATCTTTGCCACGCATTACCACGAGCTGGCGACGCTGGCCGCGCAACTGCCCGGAGCGGCCAACGCCCATGTGGCGGTGGCGGACTGGGAAGGCGAGGTCGTGTTCCTGCACGAGGTGCGCGCGGGGGCGGCGGATCGCAGCTACGGGGTGCAGGTGGCGAAGCTCGCCGGGCTGCCGCCCAAGGTGGTGGCGCGGGCGCGGGCGGTGCTGCGAGGATTGGAGGCGCGGGCGCGCGAGGGCGGGCCCCGGACGCTGGAGGAGGAACTGCCGCTCTTTGCGCGCGGGGTGGAGCCGGAGCCCGCGCCCCCCGAGCCGTCGCCCGTCGAGGAGCGGCTGCGGGCGGTGCAGGTGGACGACCTGTCCCCGCGCGAGGCGCTGGAACTGGTCTACGAATTGAAGCGCATAGCCGAAGGGTGCTGATCGCTGGGCGGTCGGATGTGCCTCCGACCGCACTGGCCCCTTCTCTGGTCCGAAATATCTCGGCGGGCGTTCGAGCGTCAGGACGACAGCCCGGGGGGCTGTCGTCACCGAGGACGGCCGCGAACGCGTTCGAGCCGCAGGCGTGGGGTACAGAGCCCCCCTGGTCCGGCCGAGCCTCAGGAGGCCGGCATCGAGGACACGCCCACCTGCGCGGGGCGCAGCAGGCGGTCGTGGAGCAGGAAGCCTTCGGTCGCGACCTGGATGATGTCGCCCGCCTTGGTCCCCGGGAGAGGGGCCTCGAACATCGCCTGATGCACGGCCGGGTCGAAGCGGTCGCCCACCTGGGGCGAGATCACGGTGATCCCGTGCTTGGCGAAGGTGCTGACGATCTCGCGCATCGTGAGGTCGATGCCTTCGAGAAGGGCGGCGTTGGCCTCGCGCTGCTCGGGCGTCACGGCGTCGAGCGCGCGGCGCAGGTTGTCGTAGACCGGCAGGATGTCGCGGGCGAGCTTGGAGCCGCCGTACTGCTCGGCCTCCTTGCGGTCGCGCTCGGCGCGCTTGCGCATGTTCTCGGTCTCGGCGAGCTGGCGGACGAAGCGGTCCTTGAAGTCGTCCCGCTCGGCGCGCAGGGCGTCGAGTTCCTGGAGGAGGGCGTCATGGGCCTGATCGGCGGCGTCGCCCTCGGCGGCGAGGTCGTCGAGCGACTTGAGATCGTCGCCCAGGGTCTGTGGATCGGGTCGGTCGGACATGCGGGGAAAATCCTTCAGGATCGTTCGGAAAGGAGGCGGCCCACGAGCTGCGCGGTGTAGTCCACGATGGGGACGATGCGCCCGTAGTTGAGCCGCGTGGGGCCGATGACGCCGATGGCGCCGACGACCGTGCGGTCGGCGTTCATGTAGGGCGACACCACGAGGGACGAACCGGACAGCGAGAAGAGCTTGTTCTCGCTTCCGATGAAGATGCGCACGCCCTCGGCCTCCTGCGCGAGCTCGAGGAAGCGGGCGATGTCGCTCTTGCGCTCGAGGTCGTCCATGAGCGAGCGGACGCGTTCGAGGTCGGCCTGCGACTCGGGGCTGTCGAGGAGGTTCCCGGCGCCGCGCACGATGAGCCGGTCCGGGGCGCCGTGCTCCTCGCTGGCCCAGGTGGCGATGCCACCCTCGACCATCGCCTGCGCGAGCTGGTCGAGCTCCTGGCGTCGGGTCTCCATCTCGCGGGCGATGGCGGCGTGGAGCTCGGACAGCGTGCGGCCCTCGGCCAGCGCGTTCACGAAGTTCGCGGCCTCGCGCATCGAGGAAGGGGTCTGGCCGGGCGGAGGGACGAAGACGCGGTTCTCCACGTGCCCGTCGGCGAAGACCAGCACGAGAAGGGCGCGGTCGGGGCCGAGGGAGACGAACTCCACGTGCCGGATGGGGGCGCCGTCGCGCTTGGGCGCGAGCACGAGCGAGGCGCCGCGCGTGAGGCCGGAGAGCGCCGCGCCCACGCGGTCGAGCGCGTCGTTGACGTCGGCGCCGCGCCGGTTCGGGGTGGCGCTGACGGTGGATTCGAGCCGCTCGCGATCCTCGCCGGCCATGGGGCCCACTTCGAGGAGGCCGTCGACGAAAAGACGCAGGCCCGCCTGGGTGGGCACGCGGCCGGCGCTCACATGCGGGTGGCCGAGGAGGCCCAGCTCCTCCAGATCCTGCATGACGTTGCGGATCGTGGCGGCCGAGACCTGCTGGGTCATGCTGCGGGTGAGCGTGCGCGAGCCCACCGGCTGGCCGGTTTCCAGATAGGCTTCGACCACGCGGCGGAAGACCTCGCGCGAGCGGTCGTTCATTTCCTCGATGACGGACGAACGGTCGGGCATGGGCCTGCGCTATCTCCGGGGCGAACGCATGTAAGCAACCGCAGCTTGGGCGTCAACGGGACGCGGAGGGACGGGTTGGCGCGGGGCCCCCGGTCCTGTAGGGCCGGGACCGACCATCCCATAGGAGATCCCATGCGCCCCTCCGGCCGTGCCACCGACGCCCTGCGTTCCCTGTCCATCGAGCCCCATGTCAACCGCCACGCCGAGGGCTCGTGCCTGATCCGGCTGGGGCACACGCACGTGCTCTGCACGGCCTCGCTGGAGGAGCGGGTGCCGCCCTTCCTGAAGAACACCGGCAAGGGCTGGGTCACGGCCGAATACGGGATGCTGCCGCGCGCCACCAACACCCGCATGCGGCGCGAGCGCGACGGCGCCTCGGGGCGGACGCAGGAGATCCAGCGGCTGATCGGACGGTCCCTGCGGGCGGGCTGCGACCTCGTGGCGCTGGGCGAGCGGCAGATCAGCGTGGACTGCGACGTGATCCAGGCCGATGGCGGCACGCGCTGCGCGGCCATCACCGGGGGCTGGGTGGCGCTGCGGATCGCGGTGAACAAGCTGCTGAAGGCCGGGGCGATCCAGCGCGATCCGCTGGCCACGCCCGTGTCGGCGATCTCGGTGGGGATGTATGCCGGGCAGCCGGTGCTGGACCTCGACTATCCCGAAGACAGCGAGGCCGGGGTGGACGCGAACGTGGTGATGACGGGCGAGCGGCTGATCGAGGTGCAGATGAGCGCGGAAGGGGCGACCTTCTCGCGCGAGCAGATGGTCACTCTTCTGGACCTCGCAACCTTGGGGAATGGCCTTCTGGCGCAGGCGCAGCGGGCGGCGGTGGCCTGATGCGGCGGCTCATGGAGGCGAGCCTGGTGGTCGCCACGGGGAACCGGGGCAAGCTCGAGGAGATGCGCGAGCTGCTGGAGCCGCGCGGGATCGCCATCAGCTCGCTCAAGGACCATGCGCTGCCAGAGCCCGAGGAGACGGAGGACAGCTTTCTCGGCAATGCCCGGATCAAGGCCCATGCGGCGGCGCGTGCGCTGGGCGTGCCAGCGCTCGCCGACGACAGCGGCATCGAGGTCGAGGCGCTGGGGGGTCAGCCGGGCGTGCGGACGGCGGACTGGGCCGAGACGCCCGGAGGCCGCGACTTCCTGGTGGCGATGACACGGACGCACGAGGCGCTGCTGGCCTCGGGGGCGCCCGAGCCCTGGGCCGCGCGCTTCGTCAGCGTGCTGGTGCTGGCCTGGCCGGACGGGCACGAGGAGTCGTTTCGGGGCGAGGTCAACGGCTGCGTGATCTGGCCGCCGCGGGGGGTGATGGGACACGGCTACGACCCCATCTTCGTGCCCGAGGGCGAGACGAGGACCTTTGCCGAGATGACCCACGACGAGAAGAACGCGCTGAGTCACCGCGGGCGGTCGATCCGCGCCTTCGAGGCGGCCTGTCTTGGCTGACGGCGCGCGCCTGAGCCCCGTGGTCGAGGTTCGGCGGGAGGACTGGGAGGCGGGGGGCTTCGGGCTCTACGTCCACTGGCCCTTCTGCCAGGCCAAGTGCCCCTATTGCGACTTCAACAGCCATGTCGCGCGGAGCATCGACCAGGGGCGCTGGGCGCGGGCCTACGAGGCCGAGATCGCGCGCGCGGGCCACGAGGTGCCCGGGCGGGTGCTGCGGTCCATCTTCCTGGGCGGGGGCACGCCCTCGCTCATGGAGCCCGAGACGGTCGAGGCGGTGATTGGCGCGGCGCGAGGGGCTTGGGGGTTTTCCAACGACATCGAGATCACGATGGAGGCCAATCCGACCTCGGTCGAGGCGGGGCGTTTCCGGGGTTACCGCGCGGCCGGGGTGAACCGGCTGTCGCTGGGCGTGCAGGCGCTGAACGACCGGGACCTTCAGCGGCTCGGGCGTCTTCATTCGGCCGAGGAGGCCGCCGCCGCCTTCGGGATCGCGCGCGACACGTTCGAGCGGGTGAGTCTGGACCTGATCTATGCGCGGCAGGGGCAGACGCCCGAGGCCTGGGAGGCGGAGCTTCGCGAGGCGCTCGGGCTCGCGGCGGGGCATCTGTCGCTCTACCAGCTCACCATCGAGGAAGGGACGGCCTTCGGGGACCGCTTCGCGGCCGGCAAGCTGCGCGACCTGCCCGACGAGGACCGGGCGGCGGACCTGTGGGACATCACGCAACGGCTGACCGAGGCCGCCGGGCTGCCGGCCTACGAGGTGTCGAACCATGCCGCGCCCGGGCAGGAGAGCCGGCACAACCTCGTCTACTGGCAGGGCGGCGACTGGGTCGGCGTGGGACCGGGGGCGCATGGGCGGCTGACGCTCGGGGGCGTGCGGACGGGCGTCGAGACCGAGCGGGCGCCGGGGCGCTGGCTGCAGATGGTCGAGCAGGGCGGGACGGGCGAGAGCGCGCGCGAGCGGCTGAGCGAGGTCGAGGCCGCCGAGGAGCGGCTGATGATGGGGCTCCGGCTGGCGGACGGCGTGGAGATGGGGCGGCTCGGCGCGTTGCCCGAACTGGCAGGACGGGCCGAGGCGCTGACCGGGATGGGGCTCGTGTCCCATGAGGACGGTCGGTTGCGGACGACGGCAGCGGGGCGCCCGCTGCTCAACGCCGTGCTGCGCGAGTTGCTGGCCTAGGGCGCAGGCCAGCGGGTTCCGTCCGGATCGCTGCGTTTCCTTTGGTCCCAAACCTCCCTGGGGAGCCCCGAAGGGGCAGAGCCCCCTGCGCCCCTTCAGCCGCCCGAGAGTCGCCGCAGGAGCTCGTCGAGCTGGTCGAGGTCCTTGTAGGTGATGGTCATGCGCCCGCCCTCGCCGGCGGCGCCGTGGTCGATCCGCACGGCCATCCTGAGCGCCGCCGACAACTCGCCCTCGATGGCGCGGGTGTCGGCGTCCTTCTCGGCGCGGGCGCGGCGGGCTTTCTCGGCCTCGGCCACCTTGGCGATGCGCTCCGCGTCGCGGGCGGAGAGGCCCTTCTCGGCGATGCGGCGGGCGAGGTCGAGCGCGCGGGGATGGCCGATCAGGGGACGGGCGTGGCCCGCGCTGATCGTGCGGTCGGCCACCATCTGCTGCACCTCGCGGGGCAGGTTCAGGAGGCGCATCTGGTTGGCGACGTGGCTGCGGCTCTTGCCGAGCGCGGAGGCCACCTGCTCCTGGCTGTGGCCGAAGCGGTCGATCAGGCTCTTGTAGGCCGCGCCCTCGTCGATCGGGTTGAGGTCGTCGCGCTGGATGTTCTCGATGATCGCGATTTCCAGCAGCTCGGCGTCGTCGTAGTCGCGCACGATCACCGGGACCTCGGTCAGGCCCGCCTTCTGCGCCGCGCGCCAGCGCCGCTCGCCCGCGACGATCTGCCAGGCGGTGGGCTCGTGCGGGTCGGGGCGCACGATCAGGGGCTGGATGACGCCCTTGGACTTGAGCGAGGCGGCCAGTTCCTCGAGCGCGGCGGGCTCGAAGGTGCGGCGGGGCTGGTCGGGGTTGGGGCGCAGCGACTCGATGGGCATGAGCCGGTCGGGGCTGCGCGGGACAGGCACCGTGGCCGCGGCAGGGGCTGGGGGGGCCGCTTCCTTGGCAAGGTCGCTGCCGAGATCCGCCATCAGCGCGGACAGGCCCCGTCCGAGGCCGCGTTTCAGGAGGGGCTTCTCGGCCATGGGGGACGCTCTCAGGTTTCGCGGGCGAGGAGCTCGGCCGCGAGTGCGCGATAGGCGTTCGCGCCGGACGAGGAAGGGTCGTAGTCGAGAACGGACTGGGCGTGCGAGGGCGCCTCGGACAGGCGCACGTTGCGCGGGATGACCGTCTGGAACACGAGGTCGCCCAGATTCTCGCGCGCGTCGGCCTCGACCTGCTGGGCGAGGCTGGTGCGGCGGTCGACCATGGTGAGCGCCACGCCTTCGATGCGGAGGCCCGGGTTGGCGCTCTGGCGCACCTCGCGGATGGTCAGCATGAGCTGCGACAGGCCTTCGAGGGCGAAGAACTCGCTCTGGAGCGGCACAAGGACGGACTGCGCGGCCACGAGGGCGTTGATCGTGAGCACGTTCAGCGAGGGCGGGCAGTCGATCAGGATGTAGTCGAGGGTGAGCTCGTCCATCAGCGGCTGGCGCAGCGCGCCGCGCAGGAGCGAGGTTCGGCCCTGCCGCTCGCCCAGTTCCAGGTCGGCGCCGCTGAGGTCGCTGGTGGCGGGGACGAGGAGAAGGTTGGGGATCGCCGTCGGGTGGGCGGCGTCGCCGGGCGTGGCCTCGCCCAAAAGGAGGTCGAAGCTCGACACCTTGCGGTCCTCGGGCGGCAGGCCCAGGCCGGTGGAGGCGTTGCCCTGCGGGTCGAGGTCCACGAGCAGCACGCGACGCTCGCGCCGCGCCAGCGCCGCGCCCAGGTTGATGGCGGTCGTGGTCTTGCCGACGCCGCCCTTCTGGTTGGCGACGGCGATGATCTTGGGTTGGTAGCGCGGGTCAGCCATGGGCAAGGTCCGTGAGGCGGAGGAGGCGGGCCTCGGGGTCGGTGGCGCTGGGGAGCGCCTCGACCGCGAAGCGCCATCCCTTGGCGCGGGCGGCCTCGATCTCGGCGGCATGGTCGCGGCCCTTGGGCAGGAGCGCGGTGCCGCCGGGCGCGAGGTGGCGCGCGACAAGGGGGAGGAGGGTGGCGAGGGGCGCGAGCGCGCGGGCGGAGACGACGGAAGTGGCCTGGGGCGGGGCGGATTCGGCGCGCTGGTCGAGGACGGTGACGGGCACGCCCAGCTCGCGCGCGGCGGTGCGCAGGAAGGCGCACTTGCGCTGATCGCTCTCGATCAGGGTGACCTTGGGGGTGCCGGCTTCGGCCGCGAGGATGGCGACGACGATCCCGGGAAAGCCGCCGCCCGAGCCGAGGTCGGCCCAGGTCTGGGCTTCGGGTGGCGCGAGTGGCCAGAGCTGGGCCGAGTCGAGGATGTGGCGCGTCCAGAGATCGGGGACGGTGGAGGGCGCCACGAGGTTGATCTTCCCGGTCCAGCGGCGGGCGAGGGCCTCGAAGGCCTCCAGACGTGCCCGGGCGGTCGGTGACAGGTTCAGCCCGGCGAGATCGCGCGTGGGGGTCATGCGGCGAGGCCGTCCGCGCGCTTGCGAAGCCGCGCGGTGAGGAGGAGGAGCGCCGAGGGCGTCATGCCGTCGATCTCGGCCGCGTGGCGCAGGGAGGCCGGGCGGGCGCGTTCGAGCTTCTGGCGCAGCTCGATCGAGAGGCCGGAGACCGCCGAATAGTCGAAGTCGGGCGGCAGGCGCGTGGCCTCATCGCGCTTGAGTTGCGCGATGTCGCGCTCCTGCCGGTCGAGGTAGGTGGCGTATTGCGCCTCGCGCTTGAGCTGCTCGCGGATCTTCGGGGCGGGCAGGGGCAGCGCGGGGTCGAGCGCGGCCAGGTGGTCCCAGGTTGCGTCGGTGAGCGCGAGGGTCTGTAGGCCGTCGCGCGTCTCGCCGTCCGGATTCAGGTTGAGGCCCGCGCCGGCGATCCGGCGCGCGGTGAAGCGGCGGGCGCGCAGGTCGGCCCGTGTCGTCTCCAGCGCGTCCATCTTCTCGCTGAACGCGGCCCAGCGGGTGTCCCCCACGACGCCCCAGTCATGCCCCTTGGCCGTGAGGCGCTGGTCGGCGTTGTCGACGCGCAGGGACAGGCGGAACTCGGCCCGCGAGGTGAACATGCGGTAGGGCTCGGTCACGCCGCGGGTGGTCAGGTCGTCGATCAAGACGCCGATGTAGGAATCGGCACGGCTGAATTCGGCCGGGGCCTCGTCGCGGGACGCGCGGGCGGCGTTGAGGCCGGCCACGAGGCCCTGGGCCGCGGCTTCCTCGTAGCCCGTGGTGCCATTGATCTGGCCGGCAAGGTACAGGCCGGGCAGGGCTTTGACTTCCAGCGCCAGCGAGAGCGCCCTCGGGTCCACGTAGTCGTACTCGATGGCGTAGCCGGGCTGGGTGATGACGGCCTGCTCGAGACCTTCCATCGAGCGGACGTAATCCTCCTGCACCTCGGCCGGGAGCGAGGTGGAGATGCCGTTGGGGTAGACGGTCGGGTCGTCAAGCCCCTCGGGTTCCAGGAAGACCTGGTGCGAGTCCTTGTCGGCGAAGCGCACCACCTTGTCCTCGATCGAGGGACAGTAGCGCGGGCCCACGCCTTGGATGTGGCCGCCGTACATGGCGGAACGGGACAGGTTCGCGCGGATAATCTCGTGCGTGCGCCCGTTCGTATGGGTGATGCCACAGGCGACCTGGGGGGCCATGGGGCCGTCGGACAGGAAGCTCAGCATCGCGGGGTCGAGGTCGGCTTCCTGCCGCTCCAGCCGGTCCCAGGCGATGGTCCGGCCGTCGAGGCGCGGGGGCGTGCCGGTCTTGAGGCGACCCATGGGGAGCGCGAGGCCGTAGAGGCGATCCGCGAGGGCCTTGGAGGGCGGCTCGCCCACCCGGCCGCCGGGACGCGAGTGGTCGCCTACATGGATGACGCCGTTGAGGAAGGTGCCGGTGGTCAGGACCACGGAACGCGCGCGGACGGGGGTTCCGTCACCCAGGACGACACCTGCGACGCGGTTCCCTTCGACGAGGAGGTCGGCGGCCTCGCCTTCGAGGAGGTCGAGGCCCGGGCAGGCGGCCATCTCGGCCTGCACGGCCTCGCGGTAGAGGCGGCGGTCGGCCTGGGTGCGGGGGCCCTGCACGGCGGGACCCTTGGAGCGGTTGAGCAGGCGGAACTGGATGCCGGCCCTGTCGGCCATGCGTCCCATGATCCCGTCGAGGGCATCGACCTCGCGCACGAGGTGGCCCTTGCCCAGGCCGCCGATGGCCGGGTTGCAGGACATCACGCCCACGGAGGCGAGACTAAGCGTCAGCAGGAGCGTGCGCGCGCCGGCGCGGGCCGCGGCATGCGCCGCCTCGGAGCCCGCATGGCCGCCGCCCACCACGATGACGTCGAACTGTTTCACGTGAAACACCGCCTCACTTGCCGATGCAGAAGCTCGAGAAGATCTCGCCGAGTATATCCTCCACGCCGACCCGTCCCACAAGGGCGTCGAGTTGGCGCAGGGCGCGGCGGAGGGTTTCGGCGACGATCTCCACCGCCGCGCCGATGTCGACGAGCGCGCGCGTCTCGTCAAGGAGGCTTGCCGCGTCAAGCATGGCGCGGGCGTGGCGCTCGCGCAGGCCGACGCCGAGGCCGGTGGTGCGGTCGGACAGGCGGCGGCCGATCTCGGCCACGAGGGCGTCGACGCCGTCCCCGGTCCGGGCCGAGATGGCGAGGCCCTTGCCGGGGGCGAGGTCGGCCTTGGCGCGGACCACGAGATCGTCGGGGCCGGGCTCCGGCGCGGGCTCGCCCGCGAGGTGGAGGTGAACGCGGAGGTCGGCCCGGGCGGCGCGGTCACGGGCGCGTTGGATGCCGATGGCCTCTATGGGGTCCTGCGCCTCGCGCAGGCCGGCGGTGTCGATGAGCGTCACCGGCAGGCCCGCAAGGTCCATGCGGACCTCGATCACGTCGCGGGTGGTGCCGGCAATCTCGGAGGTGATGGCGGCCTCGCGCCCGGCCAGACGGTTGAGGAGCGTGGATTTTCCGACGTTCGGGGCGCCCACGATGGCGACCTCGAAACCTTCGCGCAGGCGCTCGGCGATGCGGGCGCCCCGGGCCTCCTCGCGCAGCTCCTCTTCCAGCAGGACGATGAGTTCCAGCACCTCGGGCCAGACGTCCTCGGGCACGTCCTCGTCGGAGAAGTCGATGGTGGCCTCGACGAGCGCCACCGCCCGGAGAAGGCGCGCGCGCCATTCCTCGGCCTTGCGGCCCAGGGCGCCCGCGAAGACGCGCAGGGCCTGGCGGCGCTGCGCGTCCGTCTCGGCCGAGAGCAGGTCCGCGAGGCCCTCGACCTGCGCGAGGTCGAGACGGCCGTTCTCGAGCGCGCGCCGGGTGAACTCGCCGGGCTTGGCCGGGCGCAGGCCCGGACGGGTCCCGAGCGCGCGCAGCACGGCGGCGACCACCGACGGGGCGCCATGGCAGTGAAGCTCCACGACGGCTTCGCCGGTGAAGCTGCGGTCGGGGGCGAAGGTGAGGACGAGCGTCTGGTCAAGTGGCTCGCCCTCGGCGTCGCGCAGGGTCCGCAGGGTGCGCCCGTGCACGGGCAGATGGCCCGCGAGGGCCCCGGCGGCCCGGTGCGCCTCGGGGCCCGAGACGCGGAGGACCGCGATCCCCGCCCGGCCGGGCGCGGTGGCCAGGGCGAAGATCGTGTCGGCCATGGTAATTTACGCGTTCATCGAGTCGAAGAAGTCCGAGTTCGTCTTGGTCTGCTTCAGCTTGGAGATCAGGAACTCGATGGCGTCGGTGGTGCCCATCGGGTTCAGGATGCGGCGCAGGACATACATCTTCTGGAGATCGATCTTCTCGACCAGCAGGTCCTCCTTCCGGGTGCCGGACTTGAGGATGTCCATGGCCGGGAAGGTCCGCTTGTCGGCCACCTTGCGGTCGAGCACGATCTCGGAGTTGCCGGTGCCCTTGAACTCCTCGAAGATCACCTCGTCCATGCGCGAGCCGGTGTCGATGAGCGCGGTGGCAATGATCGTGAGCGAGCCGCCTTCCTCGATGTTGCGCGCGGCGCCGAAGAAGCGCTTGGGCCGCTGGAGGGCGTTGGCGTCGACGCCACCCGTCAGCACCTTGCCCGAGGAGGGGACGACCGTGTTGTAGGCGCGGCCCAAACGGGTGATCGAGTCGAGCAGGATCACCACGTCGCGCTTGTGCTCCACGAGGCGCTTGGCCTTCTCGATGACCATCTCGGCCACGGCGACGTGGCGCGTCGCGGGCTCGTCGAAGGTCGAGGAGATGACCTCGCCCTTCACGCTCCGCTGCATGTCGGTGACCTCCTCGGGCCGCTCGTCGATGAGCAGCACGATCAGGTAGCACTCGGGGTGGTTCTTCTCGATCGAGTGGGCGATGTTCTGGAGGAGCACCGTCTTGCCGGTGCGCGGCGGCGCCACGATCAGGCAGCGCTGGCCTTTCCCGATGGGGGCCACGAGGTCGATGATCCGGCCCGAGCGGTCCTTGATCGTGGGATCGGCCTCAATCTCCATCTGCAGGCGCTGGTCGGGGTAGAGGGGCGTGAGGTTCTCGAAGGCGACCTTGTGGCGGGCGCGCTCGGGCTCCTCGAAGTTGATCCGCTCGACGGTGACGAGGGCGAAGTAGCGCTCGTTGTCGCTGGGCTCCTGGATGACGCCCGCCACCGAGTCACCGGTCCGCAGGGAGTGCTGCCGGATCATCTCGGGGCTGACGTAGATGTCGTCGGGGCCGGGCAGGTAGTTCGCCTCGGGGCTGCGCAGGAAGCCGAAGCCGTCCTGGAGCACTTCGAGCACGCCGTCGCCGCCGATCACCCAGTCCTCGTCCGCGCGCTCCTTGAGGATGGCGAACATCATGTCGCCCTTGCGCATCGTCGAGGCGTTCTCGATCTCGAGCTCCTCGGCCAGCGCCAAGAGGTCCTTGGGGCTTTGCGCCTTGAGGTCGGCCAAGTTGAGGCGGTCTTGGGTCATGGAGATCCTGATGGTCCTGCGCGACCGCGCTCACCCCAGAGGGCGGCAGTCGGGACGGAAGATATGCGCGTGGGATGCCGTTCCCGGACGGGAGGGCCGGATCAGAGATAGGCATCTTCGCGCCTCCCGTCAATCGGGGGGTCGCGGGGCTCTCAGAAGGGCTTCACGATCACCATGACGACGATCACGAGCAGCAGGAGCGTCGGCACCTCGTTCATAATCCGGAAGGTCCGGCCCGTGCGGCTGTTGCGCCCCTCCGCGAAATCGCGCGCCCGGACGACGCACCAGCCGTGAAAGGCGCTGAGCGCCAGCACCGAGGTGACCTTCACCCAGAGCCAGACCTCGGTCCACCAGCCACCCAGAAGCACCAGCACGATTCCCAAGCCCCAGGTCGCGATCAGGGCCGGGCGCATGATGAGCCGCAGGAGCTTGTCCTCCATCACCTGGAAGGTCCGGTCGAGCTCGGACCCGACCGTCGCCCGCTCGGCGTGGTACACGAAGATCCGGGGCAGGTAGAACAGTCCCGCCATCCAGGAAACCATCGCGACGACATGCGCGGCCTTGAGCCAGAGGTACGAGGATTCGAGCAGATCGAGCATTCGGCACCGCGTTCGGGTTTGCCCCTCCTTCTCTAGAGTCATTTGAAAGGAAGGGGGAGGTGGATGGCGGTTGTACTGGGGACAACTCGGCAGAGAGGGGGCGGTCCCCAGGTTCATCCACAGGACTTTCCCCCGAATCGGGACACCCGGATGCCACAGGATTAGAGCTAAGTGACTGATGTATATGCATCAGGTCTGTAGGCTGCCCCGAAGGGCCGCCGATTCGATTCCGATTCGTCCACAGGGTCGAGTTATCCCTGTCCACCGTGGGGGACTCGGGGCGACTCGGGGCCCCAAAGGGGTGAGTCTCCCACAGGCCTTCCGTCCACTCCCCAAGTCGTCCAGAGTGGGGGCCGTTTCATCCCCAGATGCTCCCAAGGTTGTCCACATGCCTCGCGAAAACCTCGTCCTGGCCTCCGGTTCGGCGACCCGCGCCGCGATGCTGCGGGCCGCGGGACTGGAGTTCGAGGTCGTGGTGCCGCGCGTGGACGAGGGCGCGCTGAAGGAGGCGCTGCTCGCGGAAGGCGCGAGCCCCCGCGATCTCGCGGACGCGCTCGCGGAGATGAAGGCCGCGCGGGTGTCGCCGAAGCGGCCCGAGGCGCTGACGCTGGGGGGCGATCAGGTCCTGTCCTGCGAGGGACGCGTCTTCTCGAAGCCCCGAACGCCCGAGGAAGCGCGCGAGCAGCTCGGCTTCCTCATGGGACGGACGCACAAGCTGCATTCGGCGGCGGTGATCCACCGGGGCGAGGAGCCGGTCTGGCGGCACGTCTCGGAAGCGCGGCTCACGATGGGGCGGATGTCGGAAGCCTGGATCGACGGCTACCTTTCGCGGAACTGGGAGGAGGTGCGCCACTCGGTCGGGGCCTATCAGGTCGAGGCGGAGGGCGTGCGGCTGTTTTCCCGCATCGAGGGCGACCATTTCACCGTGCTGGGGCTGCCGCTCCTGCCCCTCTTGTCTTTCCTGTCGGTGCGGGGGAGCATTCCGGCATGACCAGCCCCTATCTCCTCGCCGGCGTCGTCGGGCGACCGATCGCGCATTCCCGCTCGCCCCGTCTTCATCGCCACTGGCTGTCCCGGCACGGGATCGCCGGGGACTACGTCGCCCTGGAGGTCGGCGAGGACGACCTGGAGGAGGTGCTGCGCGCCTTGCCCAAGGCCGGATTCCGGGGCGTGAACGTCACGATCCCCCACAAGCTCGCGGCGCTGCGGCTCGCGGACGAGGCGACGGAACGGGCGCAGCGGATCGGGGCGGCGAATCTGCTCGTATTCCGCGAAGGGCGGATCCTCGCGGACAACACCGATGGCGAGGGCTTCCTGAACGCGCTGCGGCGGGGTGCGCCGGGCTGGGACCCGGCGGCGGGCCCTGCGACCGTGCTGGGCGCCGGGGGCGCGGCGCGGGCGGTGATCGTGACGCTTCTGGACGCGGGCGTGCCCGAGATCCTGCTCACCAACCGCACCCGCGAGACCGCCGAGGCCTTGGCCAAGGAGTTCGGAGACCGCGTTCGGGTCCATGACTGGGTGCAGGCGGGCAACGCGGTCGAGGACGGGCGGACGGTGGTCAACACGACCTCGCTCGGCATGGTCGGCAAGCCCGAGCTGCGCGTGCCGCTCGACGGGCTGCGGGAGGGCCACGTGGTGATGGACCTTATCTATGCGCCGCTGGAGACGCGGCTCTTGCGCGAGGCGCGCGAGACGGGAGCCGTTGCGGTGGACGGGCTGGGGATGCTTCTGCATCAGGCGGTGCCGGCCTTCGAGCGCTGGTTCGGCGTGCGGCCGGAGGTGGACGAGGCGCTCCGCGCCGCCGTCCTGGCCTGAGATGGCGTTCGTCCTGGGGCTCACGGGCTCGATCGGGATGGGAAAATCCACCACGGCCGCGATGTTCCGCGACGAGGGCCTGCCGGTCTGGGACGCAGACGCGGCGGTGCACGCGCTCTATGCCCCGGGCGGGGCGGCGGTGCCGAAGGTCGCGGGGCTCGTGCCCGAGGCGGTGGTCGGTGGTGCGGTGGACCGGCCCGCCCTGCGGGCGGCGCTGGAGCGGGACCCGTCGCTCTTTCCCCGGCTCGAAGCGCTGGTGCATCCGCTGGTGGCCGAGGACCGCGAGCGCTTCCACCGGGCCACGCAGGGCAAGGCCGACATCGTCGTGCTCGATGTGCCTCTTCTCTACGAACGGGGGATCGACCGGGACTGCGACGGGGTGGCGGTCGTCTCGGCTTTGCCGGAGACGCAGATGCGACGCCTCCTCGCGCGGCCCGGGATGGATGCCGAGGCGGCGGCGCTGCTGATCGGGCGGCAGATGCCGGACGCGGAGAAGCGCAAGCGCGCGCGCTGGGTCGTGCCGACGGAGACGCTTGAGGAGGCCCGCGCCGCCGTGCGAGGGATCGTGGCCGAGATCCGGGGCGGGGCGGCCGCCCCCAGGAGGAGCTGATGCGCGAGATCGTGCTCGACACCGAGACCACGGGCTTCGATCCCGAGACGGGCGACCGGATCGTGGAGATCGGAGCGGTGGAGTTGTTGAACCACCTGCCCACGGGCCGGACCTATCACGAATACATCAACCCCGAGCGGGCGATGCCGGCCGAGGCCTTCGCCGTCCACGGGCTCGGCGACGACTTCCTGCGCGACAAGCCCAAGTTCGCCCAGGTCGCGACGTCGTTCGTGGAGTTCGTGGGGGACGCGAGGCTGGTGATCCACAACGCCGCCTTCGACATGAAATTCCTCAATCACGAGCTGGGACGCTGCGGCTATCCCGCGATGCCGATGGACCGGGCCATCGACACGGTGCTGATGGCGCGGCGCAAGTTCCCGGGGGCGCCCGCCTCGCTCGACGCGCTCTGCCGACGCTTCGGGATCGACAACTCGGCGCGCACGCTGCACGGGGCGCTGCTCGACAGCGAGATCCTGGCCGAGGTCTATCTGGAGCTGATCGGCGGCCGGCAGCCCGACTTCGCCCTGAGCGCCGAGCCCGCCAAGCCGGCGCAAGCCGGCGGGACCCAGGTCGATGCGGCCTGGCGACCCCGTCCGCGGCCCTACGCGCTGCCCCCGCGCCTGACCGAGGAGGAGGCGGCGGCGCACGCGAAGTTCGTGGCGGGGCTGGGGGACGCGGCGCTCTGGCTGAAGGCCTGAAGCGCCGCGTCCCTGGTCAGGCGTCGAGCCTGGGCGCGGCGGCCGGCTGCTGCTGACGGCGCGCGAGCTCGTTGCGGTAGAGCTGCACGAAGTCGATCATCTCGAGGTTCAGCGCCGGGAAGCCGCCGTCACGCGTCACGTCCGACACGATGCGGCGCAGGAAGGGGAAGGTGATCCGCGGGCACTCGATCAGCAGGTAGGGGTGCATCTGCGCCTCGGGCACGCCCTCGATCTGGAACACGCCCACGTACTCGATCTCGAGCACGAAGAGCACCTCGCCGGCCGCCTTGGTCTTGGAAGTGGCAGTGAGCTTGGTCGTGACCTCGTACTGGTTGTCGGCCCCGCCGCGCTTGCGTCCGTCGAGGCTGACCTGCACTGCGATCTCGGGCGTGAGGTCGCCGGAAACGCCCTTGCGCGCGAGCACGTTCTCGAAGGACAGGTCGCGGACGTACTGGGTCAGGATTCGCTGGCTGATGCGCGGGGCAGCGGCCGGGGCGGCGGCGGGGGAGTCCCCCTGGGGGCTCTCGGGCTGGTCTTGCATGGGTCCTCCCGGGGATTGCAAGGTGATGGCGCTGCCTAGCACCCCCGGGAGGATGCCTCAATGCCGGGTCCAGCCGGAGGGCCGGTGCGTCGGATTCTTGGGCATGGCCACATCCTCCCATTCGGCGTCGATCACGCGGTCGCGCGGAGCCTCGGGCCGGGGCGGGGCGGCGGGGCCGAAGCCCTGGGACCGCCCCATCGTGACGATCCGGACGCCGCGCGCCGCGAAGCGCCGCGCGATCGCCTGCTGGACGGGCGGCAGCAGGAGAAGGATCGCCACGACGTCGCTCAGGAAGCCGGGCAGGATCAGGAGGAGCGCCGCGACCAGCCCGAAGCCGCCGCGCCGCAGAGCGGGCCGGGGGTCGCGCCCCGTCTGCAGGGTACCCCGCATGCTGGCCATGGCCTCGGCCCCCTGCCGCTTGAGAAGCCAGACCCCCAGCGCCGTCGCGAGGACGACGAGGGCCAGCGTGCCCAGCACGCCGACCGCACGGCCCACGAGGACGAAGCCCGCGATCTCGCCCAGGACGAGAAGGGGAAGGAGAAGGCGTGCCATGGAAATCCTCCGCTGCGTCGGGATCTTGGGCCGGTGGCGCCGGTCCGGCGCCAATGGACTTGATCCCGACCCCGGCATACATAGGTGACGGACGGCCGCGTTACCATCCGTGGTCCCACACCGGCCACGAGGACCTCATGAACTCTCCGATCATCCAGCTACTTGTTCTGGCCGGCATCGCCATCTTCCTGATCCTGCGGCTGAGGAGCGTCCTGGGCAGCCGCGAGGGCTTCGAGAAGCCGCCCGTGGCGCTGCCCGAAGCGCCCAGCCGGCGTGCGCGGCCCGAGCTGGAAGTGATCGAGGGGCGGCCGGACCGCGACATCACCGATCACGTTCCCGAGGACTCCGACGCGGCTCGGGCCTTAGCGGCGATGAAGGGCGCGGATCCGTCCTTCAACGTGCGCGAGTTCCTGCAGGGCGCGCGCGCGGCCTACGAGATGATCCTGATGGCCTTCGAGCGCGGCGACCTCGCATCCGTGAAGCCCTTCCTGAGCCGCGATATCTACGACGCCTTCGCCGAGGTGGTCGAGGAACGGCATCGCAACGGCTACAAGGTCGAGGCGACCTTCGTGGGCGTGAGCGATCTCGCGCTGCGCGACGCGACTTATGACCGCACCACGCGCGAGGGCGAGGTCGCGGTGCGCTTCGTGGGCGAGCTCACCTCGGTCGTGCGCGACAGCGCGGGCCAGATCGTCGAGGGCTCGCCCACCGAGATCAAGCGGCAGAAGGACGTCTGGACCTTCGCTCGCACCATGGGGTCGTCCGACCCGAACTGGATCCTGGTCGCCACGGGCGAATGACTGCGGGAGGCCGGCCGATGACGGGCGGAGCGACAGAATCCACCCCGGTTCATCGGCGGCTGACGGACCTCGGATTCGGGGCGCTGGAGGGCTGGGCGGAGGATGACCACGAGGCGGCCCTGGCCGCCTTTCGCGTGACCTGCTCCGACATCGCCCTGCCTGACTGGGCGGCCCTGGCCGAGGAGGCGGAGGCGATCGCGCCAGGGCAGGCGCGGGCCTTCTTCGAGGCCCGCTTCCGCCCCCTGCTGGTCGAGGACGAGGCGCCCGCTCTCTTTACCGGCTACTACGAGCCGGAGCTTGAGGGCGACCTTCGGTGGTCGGAGCGGTTTCCCGTGCCGCTCTACCGCCGGCCCGAGGATCTCGGGGATCCGGGGCCCACGCGCGCCGAGATCGAGGACGGGGCGCTCGCGGGGCGCGGTCTGGAGATGGCCTGGGTCGCGGACCCTCTCGAGGCCTTCCTCCTGCAGGTGCAGGGATCCGGCCGTATTCGCCTGCCCGACGGCCGCGTCCTGCGGTTGGGACACGGGGGTGGCAACGGCCACCCCTACACGTCGATCGGCCGGGTCTTGGTCGAGCGTGGGGCGGTTCCGGCGGACGAGGTTTCGGTCGAGGCGATCCGGGACTGGGTCATGGCGCATCCCGTCGAGGGCGCGGCGTTGCGGCGGCTCAACGCGTCCTTTGCCTTCTTCCGCGCGCTGGATGACCTGCCGGCCGAGGCGGGCCCGCCCGGGACGATGGGACGCCCCGTGATGGCGGGGCGGAGCGTGGCGGTGGACCCCGCCTGCGTTCCGCTGGGGCTGCCGGTCTGGATCGAGACCGGGGGCGGCCTGCGGCGGCTGATGGTGGCGCAGGACACCGGAAGCGCGATCCGCGGGGCGCAGAGGGCCGACATCTTCTTCGGGACGGGGATCGAGGCCGGCCGGCAGGCCGGTGCCGTGCGGGAGGGCGGGCGGATGGTCCTGCTGCTGCCCCGGCCCGGTGCGGCCGGGGGTCCGGGCCCGGCCGGGCCGACGTGACGCCCCGCCGGCTCTCCTCGGAGGACCGGGAACTTTGGGAACGGGTCAAGGGGAGCGCCACGCCGCTCCACCCCGCCCAGCCCATACCGGCCCCCGCGCCAAAGGCGGCCCCGCCCGCTCCCGCGGGGCAGGCCCTGTCGTCCCTGCGGGCGCCGATTCCGTCCTTCCGCGTGGGGCAGGTCGTGGATCACCGCCGCTCGGACGACTTGCTGCCGGGGCTCGTCGAAGGCCTGAGGCAGGGGCCCGTGCACATGGACGCCGGGCGCTTCGGCCAGATGACGCGCGGCAAGCTGCGACCCGAGGGGCGGATCGACCTGCATGGGATGACCCTGGCCGAGGCGCATGAGGCGCTCCTGTCCTTTGTTCCGATGGCTCGGGCGCAGGGCAAGCGGCTGGTGCTGGTCATCACCGGAAAGGGGCGGGTGAACGACGACCTAGCGCCCATGCCGGCCGTCGCCGGTCGGCTGCGCCACGACGTGCCGCGCTGGCTGCGGCTGCCGCCGCTGGCCCCGCTCGTCCTGCAGGTCGCGCCCGCCCATCGGCGGCACGGAGGCGAGGGCGCGCTCTACGTCTACCTGCGCGCGGGCTGAGGCCTTGGGGAACCCGGGGCCGGGCCCTGCGCGTTGCCTTCCCCGCGCGCCCTCGCGCCATCCACGGACCGGACATGACAGACCTCCAGACTTCCGCCGACCGCATCTGCGTGATCTGCAACCAGGGCTCGGGCCGCAACAGCCGCGAGGCCGATGCGATCCAGGCCGCCATGGAGGTGCTGGGCCCCCGCGCCACGCTGCGGCGCGTTCGCGGCCAGGACATCGACGACGCTGCGCGGCAGGCGGTGCAGGAGGGCTTCGGCGCGGTCGTGGCCGCGGGTGGCGACGGCACCATCATGACGGTGGCGGGCGCGCTCCTGGGTTCGGGGCGGCGCTTCGGCGTGTTGCCCTTGGGCACGTTCAACTACTTCGCGCGTGGCCTGGGCATTCCCGAAGACCCGGCGGGCGCGGCGGCGGTGATCCGCGACGGCCGGACCCGGTGCGTCGCGGTGGGCGAGGTGAACGGGCAGGCCTTCCTGAACAACATCTCGCTGGGAATCTATCCGGCGATCCTGCGCGCGCGCGAGGACGTCTATGCCCGCTGGGGCCGGCGTCGGCTCGCGGCCCACTGGTCGGCGGCCAAGACCTTCGTGCGCTTCCAGCGGCCTCTCTTCCTGACGGTGCGCGCCGACGGCGAGGAGCGGCGGGTCAGAACGCCACTCTTGTTCGTCGCGCGCTCGGCCTATCAGCTCGACAGCTTCGGGCTGGCAGGCACGGACTGCGTGGCCGAGGGGCGCTTCGCCGTCTTCGTCGCACCCGACACCGGCCGGGTGGGCATGTTCCACAAGGCTTGGCGGCTGGTGCGGCGGTCGATGCGGGAGGGGCGGGACTTCGACCTCCTCTGCGCGGACGAGGTGACCATCGCCACCCGCTCGCGTCACCTGACGGTGGCCTGCGATGGCGAGAAGTTCCGCATGCGCACGCCGTTGCGCCTGCGGATGCGGCACGAGGCGCTGGAGGTCTTTGCGCCGCCTGAGGCCGTGGACGAGGCCCAGCACGCGGGGGCGGCGGCGTGAGGCGCATCCTCCACCTGTCGGACCTGCATTTCGGGCGCACGCGGCCTGACCTCCTCGACCCGCTGGTGGCGCTGGTGGCGGAGCTGTCGCCCGATCTCGTGGCGATCTCGGGCGACTTCACGCAGCGCGCCCGTCGGGGGCAGTTCCTGGAGGCGGCCGCCTTCCTCGACCGGCTACGCGCGCCCTGGCTCGCGGTGCCGGGGAACCACGACATCTCGCTTCACAATGTGCTCCTGCGGTTCCTCGATCCCTGGGGCCGCTACCGTAGCCTGATCCACCACGACCTCTCGCCGCGCCACGAGGACGAGGAGATCACGGTCATCGGGCTCAACACGGTGAACCGCTATGCCCATCAGGCGGGGCGGATCGGTAAGACGGCGCTCCGCCAGATCGCGGCGTCGCGGCAGGAGCAGCCCGAGAAGACGCTGGTCGCCGTCATGCACCACCCGCTCGAGCATCCGCCGGGCAACAGCAAGCCGCCGATGCGCCGCACGCTCGATGGCGTCGAGGCGCTGGGCCGCGCCGGCGCCGACATCGTCCTGTCGGGGCACCTCCACAACGCCCATGTGGCGCCCCTCACCTCTGCGCCGGGCATCCTTCTCGTGCAGGCGGGCACGGGCCTGTCCACCCGGCTTCGGGACGAGCCGAACACGCTCAACCTGCTGAGCATCGAGCCGGGCTGGGTGCAGGTGGACCGCTACGCCGCCTTGACGGAGCCGGTCTGGGAAATTGACCAGACCACGCATTTCGCGCGCGATCCGGAGCGTTCCGACGCACCCTGGGAGCCGGTCCTCGACCGGCCTGTCTCGTTCGGTCAGAGCACGTAGCGGCCGAGATCGGCGCGGGCCATGAGGGCGCCCAGGTGCTTTTCCACGAAGCCCGCGTCCACGGTGACCCTGTCGCCACCGCGGTCGGGGGCGGCAAAGCTCAGGTCTTCGAAGACGCGTTCCATGACGGTGTAGAGGCGGCGCGCCCCGATGTTCTCCACGCTGCGGTTCACCTCGGCGGCGATGCGCGCGAGCGCGGCGATGCCGTCCTCGGTGAAGGCGACCTCCACGCCTTCGGTCGACATCAGGCCTGCGTACTGGCGGGTGAGGGCGTTCTCCGTCTCGGTCAGGATTCGGACGAAATCCTTCTCGGTCAGCGGCTGAAGTTCCACGCGGATGGGCAGGCGGCCCTGCAGCTCGGGCAGGAGGTCCGACGGCTTGGCGATGTGGAAGGCGCCCGAAGCGATGAAGAGGATGTGGTCCGTCTTGACCGGGCCATGCTTTGTGGACACCGTCGTCCCCTCGATCAGCGGCAGGAGATCGCGCTGCACGCCCTCGCGGCTCACGTCAGCGCCGCGCGTCTCGGCGCGGGCGCACACCTTGTCGATCTCGTCGAGGAAGACGATGCCGTTCTGCTCCACGGCCTCAAGTGCGGCGCGCGTCACCGTTTCGTCATCGAGGAGCTTGTCGGCTTCCTCGTTGAGGAGGGTGTCATAGCTTTCGGCCACGGTCATGCGCTTCCTCGTCGTGCGGCGGAAGGCCTTGCCGAAGAGGTCGCCCAGGTTCGCCATGGCGATGCCCTGCTGGCCGGGCAGGTCGAAGCCCGGCATTCCCATCGGGTTCGAGGTGTCCGCGAGCTCCAGCTCGATCACGGTGGCGTCGAGCTCGCCGGCCTTGAGCTTGCGGCGGAAGGCCTCGCGGGTGCCGGGACGGGCATCCTCGCCGGCGATGGCGGTGATGACGCGCTCCTCGGCGGCCTGGAGGGCCTTCGCCCGCACGTCTTCCCGCATCATCTCGCGCGTCTGGACGATGGCCGCGTCGAGGAGGTCGCGCACGATCTGCTCCACGTCGCGGCCCACGTAGCCGACCTCGGTGAACTTGGTGGCCTCGACCTTGAGGAACGGCGCTTTGGCGAGACGGGCGAGGCGGCGCGAGATCTCGGTCTTGCCGACGCCGGTGGGACCGATCATCAGGATGTTCTTAGGCGTCACCTCGCGGGCGAGGTCGTCGGGGAGCTGCTTGCGCCGCCAGCGGTTGCGGAGCGCCACGGCCACGGCGCGCTTCGCGGCCTCTTGGCCGATGATGAAGCGGTCGAGCTCGGAAACGATCTCGCGGGGGGTCAGGTCGGTCATGGGGGCCTTCGGGTCAGAATCCGTGTCCCGCCCCAAATGGGCCTTTGGCGCCCCGGTCTCAAGCCACCGGGGGCAGGCGGTGCAGTGGGAGCGGCAGCGCGCGCAGGAGGCGGGCGCGGATGCGCTCCCAGAATGCATCGAGGAGGAGGAGGAGGACGCCCAGGCCGAGCACCGTGAGGGCGCTGCCGGTTCCGCCGAAGACGGTGCCGGCCAGCGCCACGCAGTAGCCCACGCCAGCGATCAGGAAGGAGCGGCGGTCGATCACCACCGCGACGAGCGCGATGACGACGAGGAAGAGCGCGAGAAGCCCGTTCGCCTGTGGTGTCGCCTGCGCCAGCAGGGTGAGCGCCACGGTGTTCACCAGCGCGGGAGCGGCGACCACATGAAGCCAGAAGCCGTTCGCGGCGCGTCGCGTCACGCGGTGGGGATCGCTCATGTCGAAGGCCATGGCCGTGGCGAAGACGCCGAGCCCCAGAAGCAGTGTGATCCAGGCGAAGGGGCCGCTGCCCGACAGCAGGAACAGGTCCGCCGGAGTCGAGGGCGTGCCGGCGCGGGCCGCGGCGAAGACCAGGGCGGTGGCGAAGAGCCCCAGCGCGATCATCGCCATGGCGAAAGGCACGCGGAAGCGCAGCCAGTAGAGGGCGATAGCCGCCGTCGAGAGCGCGAGAGGCAGGGTCAGCGCCTCGTAGGGAAAGACGGCGAAGCCGGTCTGGCTCGCCACGGTGCCCATCAGCAGCGCCTCGCCGGCCTGCCCGCCCAGGAAGCCCAGAGCGGCGTTGCCGGCCCAGAGCACCGACAGCGCGATGGCCGGCGCCACCATGCGGCGGCGGCGGACGAAGTACTCGGACAGGCCCCATACGACGACCGCCCCGGCCAGCGCCACTTGCGCGACCAGCCGGAGGGGGTCGTCTGACGGGTCGATGGTACCGGCGATCCAGACTGAGACCGCGCTCAGCCAGCCCACGGTCAGGATGATGAGGCCGGTGACGATGAAGATCTCGTTGAAACCCTTGAAGAGCTCGAAGGGCTCGTCGCCGGGGGCGAGGCCCTCGCGCGCGCCGCGGCGGCTTTGCGCGAGGGCGGTGAGGCGGGCCGCCTGCGCCTCGGACAGGACGCCGGTCGCCACGGCGGCGCGCAGGTCGTCGGGTGACAGGGCGGTGGTCATGGCGGCGCCTCCGGAGCGGGTCTGGCCGGGTTATAGCCCGGCCGCGGCGATTCAGGAGGTGAGGGATTCCACCGTGAGATTGCCATTGGTGTAGACGCAGATCTCGGCCGCGATGGCCATGGCCTTGCGGGCGACGGCCTCGGCGTCGAGATCCGTCTCCATCAGCGCACGGGCGGCGGCGAGCGCGTAGTTGCCCCCGGAGCCGATGGCAGCCACGTCGTGCTCGGGCTCCAGCACGTCCCCCGCGCCCGTGACGACGAGCAGCGCGTCCCCGTCGGTGACGATCAGCATGGCCTCGAGCTTCTGGAGGTACTTGTCGGTGCGCCAGTCCTTGGCCAGTTCCACCGCCGCGCGGGCGAGCTGGCCGGGCGAGGCCTCGAGCTTGGCCTCGAGACGTTCGAGCAGGGTGAAGGCGTCGGCGGTGGAGCCGGCGAAGCCCGCCACCACGTCATGGCCCCCGGGCGAGAGACGGCGCACCTTGCGCGCCGTCCCCTTGATGACGGTCTGGCCCAGCGAGACCTGGCCGTCCCCGGCGACGACCACCCGGCCGCCCTTGCGGACGGCCAGGATCGTGGTGCCGTGCCAGCCCGGAAAGTCGCTGTCGGCCATCAGATGGACGAGTCGATCCAGGCCTGCAGCGCCGCCTTGGGCGCGGCGCCGGCGCGGTTGGACACGGGCTTGCCGTCCTTGAAGACGAACAGCGCCGGGATGCCGCGCACACCGAGCTGGGCGGCGGTGTTCGGGTTCTCGTCCACGTTGACCTTGGCGATCTTCACGCGGTCGCCGTACTGGGCCGAGAGCTCCTCAAGGGCCGGGCCAATCATCCGGCAGGGGCCGCACCACTCGGCCCAGAAGTCCACGACGACGGGGACGGAGGAGTTGATGACCTCGGCGCCGAAGGTGGCGTCGGTGACGGGAACGGTGGCCATGATGGCTCTCCTGCAGAGGGTGCCGCCGCGTCAGGTGCGGCGACAGGGGTCGGAGGCCGAACGTATGGAGCCGATCCTGAGGCGTCAAGCCGCAGGGGCTGCAGCCCGTTGCAGGGCGGCCATGACGAGATCGCGGGGCAGTTCGTCAAGCCGGGCGGCGCGCGTCCAGAGCACGGCCGTGCGCACTTCGCGCCCGGGATAGAGCGCCTCCAGCATCGCCGCATAGGCGCCGAGCTGGCGCAGGACGCCCTCGGGCACCTGGTCGAGGCTCTTGGGAACCACGCGGTTCGTCTTGAAGTCGATGGCGGTCACGGCCGTAGGCGTGACGAGCAGGCGGTCGATCTGGCCATGCAGGCGCCCCAGGCCCGCGACGTCGGCGCTGACCTCGACCTCGGCCAGGCTCTCGGGGCCGAAGAGCGGAGAGAGATGCGGCGCGGCGATCAGGGTCTCCGCCTCGGCCACGATCTCGCGCAAGTCTCCGGCGATCGCGCCCTCCTCGGTGGCCGCGAGGAGCGCGAGCACGGCGTCGGGCGCGGTGAGGGGCAGGTGCTCGAGTGCGAGGTGCATGAGATGGCCGCGCGCGAGCGACCGGGCGCGCACGGCCTCGGGGTCGTCGCCCGCCTCCTCGCCGTCGAGGATCTTGGCGCCGCCGAGGTCCGAGGGCGCGCGGGCCAGCGCATGGGGGCCGGGCGCGGAGACCGGGCCGAAGGCGGGCGCGGGCGCGGGCTCCGGCGCGAGGCGACGAGCACGGTCGGGCGCCCAGGGCAGGTGGTCCCAGTCGCCGCCGTAGCGCCGGCCGGGGCCGGTCGGGAAGGGGTGCTCGGGCCCATTCAGCTCCTCGACCAGCGCCTGCTCGACGGCGCCGTGCCAGCTTCCATGTCCGCACTCGCCCGCGGCGCAGACCACGAGCCAGGACTCGGCTCGCGTCATGGCGACGTAAAGGAGCCGCCGCCGCTCCCGCTCCTGCGCGGCGAGGAGGTCGGCTTTCCTCTCGCGCATGACCTGGGGCATGTCGGCCGCGCTGGAGGCCCAGAGCACGCCGCGCCGCCCCGGTACCGGATAAAGCGAGGCGAGTGTCGGCGGCCTGCGCTTGGCGCAGTCGGGCAGGAAGACGACCGGCGCCTCGAGCCCCTTGGAGCCGTGCACTGTCATCACCCGGATGCGGTCGCTGGCCGCATCCATCTGGCGCTTCACCTCGGCCTCGTCCTGGCCGCGCCATTCGAGGAATCCCGTGAGCGAAGGGACGGCCTCGCTCTCGTAGGCCAGCGCCTGGGCGAGGAAGGCGTCGAGCCCGTCCTCGGCCTCGGGGCCCAGGCGGGCCAGGAGCTTGCGGCGACCGTCGTGGCGCAGGAGCAGCCGGTTCACGAGGTCATAGGGCCGCAGGAAGTCGGCCTTGGCCCGCAGGTCGTCGAGGATGGCGCGCGCCTCGCAGGCGGGTCCCGCGCAGAGCGCCTCCCAAAGCGTCTGGCCCTCGGGCCGGGGCTGGGCCAGGCGGTAGAGGTCCCGCTCGGTCCAGCCGAAGAGCGGGCTTTTCAGGGCGCAGGCCAGCGACAGGCAGTCCTCGGGCAGCGCCAGGAAGCGCAGAACCGCTTCGACATCGCGCACGGCAAGCTCGGCGCGCAGCTTGAGCCGGTCGGCCCCGGCCACGTCCAGCTTGAGCTTCTTGAGCTCGCGGATGATGGCGGTGAAGAGTGTGCTGCGGCGTTGCACGAGGATCATCACGTCGCCGGGCGTGACCGGACGGCGCATCCAGGTTCCCTCGACCTCCACGGGCAGCGAGCCTTCGTCGAGGATCTCCTTGACGGCCAGCGCGACCTTTTCGGCCAGAAGGATGGTCTCGCTGCGCGGGTCCTCGGAGTCGACGGGGTCGGTCCAGTGCCGCTCGTCCTTGGGCTTCTCCGCCTTGGGGACGGCCGGCCAGAGGTCCACCCGGCCCGGCATGCCCGCCTTGAAGGCGCGGTGGCTGGGTCGCGAGTCCCCCAGTCCGTCATGGTCCACGAAGGTCGCGTCCACGGTCTTGAGGATCGCCTCGGACGAGCGGAAGGAATATTCGAGCGCGGTGGAGCGCAGGGTCTGGCCGATGCGCCCGAGCCGCTCGCCGAAATGCCGCTGCATCCGGTCGAAGCCCTCGGCGTCGGCGCCCTGGAAGGAGAAGATCGACTGCTTGCGGTCGCCCACGACGAAGATCGTGCGGTGGCGCTGGGGGTCGCGGCCCTCGCCGGCAGCGAATTCCTCGGCCAGACGCTCGATCACCGCCCATTGGCCGGGCGAGGTGTCCTGCGCCTCGTCCACGAGGATATGGTCAATGCCGCCGTCGAGCCGCCAGAGCACCCACTGCGCCACAGCCGGGTCGGTGAGCAGCGCGCGGGCGCGGCCGATGAGATCGTCGAAGTCCAGGAGCCCGCGCGCGAGCTTGCGGCGCTCGTAGGCCTCGACGAAGCTGGCGGCGAAGGCGTGGAGGTCGCGGTTGCGGACATGCGCCTGCAGGCAGAGGCGGAGGTCGCGCGCTGCCTCAACCTCGCGCATCAGGTCTTCGAGGCGCTCGATCAGGTCGGGGTCCTTGCCCCGCAGCGCCTTGGTCGGGAAGGCACCGATCTTGGCGGTGAAGGGACCGGCTTTCGCGCTTTCGCCGTAGAGGAACAGCGACTCCAGTTCGGTCAGGGAATCGAGGCGGAACGGCGCGTGCGCGCAGACCGCATGAAGCGCGACCGCTGCCTTCTGGTCGTTGGTGCCGCCCATCCGGCAGAGCGTGGCCAGGTCGCGCAGGAGCTGCCGCCGCTCGGCGTTCTCGATGCAGGCGAGGAGCGAATCCTCGCAGGTCCCCTCGGGCAGGCTCAGGAGCGCGCGCAGCTCGGCCTCGCTGGGGCCTGGGCGGAAAGCGTCGCGACGGCTGGCGATCTCGGCCAGCATCGCCTCGAAGGCACCCGCCGAAAGGTGCCGCGCCACGGCATCCACCAGCGCGGCCTGCGGCCCCAGTGCCATCTCCTCGGCCACTTCGGCGCGCAGGAGCGCCATGCCGCGGTCGTCGAGTTCGCGGAACTGGGGCGAGACCCCGGCCTCGAGCGGGAAGCGGCGCAGGAGCGAGGCGCAGAAGGCGTGGATCGTCTGGATCTTGAGGCCGCCCGGCGTTTCCAGCGCCTGCGCGAAGAGCCGCCGCGCCTCCGCGAGGTTCACGGGCTCCAGCCCCTCGGTGAGGCCGAGATCGCGCAACTCGCGGATGAGGGCCTCGTCCTCCTTCATCGCCCAGCCGCCCAGGCGGCGGAAGAGGCGGGTCTGCATCTCGGCCGCCGCCGCTTTGGTGTAGGTGAGGCAGAGAATGTTCGCCGGGTCCACGCCCGCGAGCAGGAGCCGCGCCACCCGGTCGGTGAGAACGCGGGTCTTGCCGCTCCCTGCATTGGCCGACAGCCAGGTCGAGGCGCGCGGATCGGCGGCCTCGCGTTGCCGCTCGGCCGCCGGATGGTCGGCGAGGAAGCTCGGGCGGGGGGCGGTCATGGGGGGAGGGCCGGGTCCTGCATCGGGTCAGGGTCGACGCTATCAGACCATGTCCTCGGGCGTCACGGGGGTGGCATGATCCCATTCGCCGTATCTGGCAAGATGGTCATAGTCGCTTTCCTGGTCCTCGCGCTCCATCGCCATACGCGCCGAGAAGCCGCGGGCGGGGTCGAGCCAGACGCGCAGGAGCGCCTGGAGCTCGATCCAGACCTGGTCGGGCGGGATCTCGTCGAGCGGCGCCGGGATGACCCGCTGGTCGGAGCCCAGGCCCACGAAGGCGGCCCCCTGCACCGGGACCTTCCCCAGCGAGCCGAAGGCGCCGCGCTCGGCCATGGCGGCCATCAGGAGGAGCTGCTTGGCGAAGGTTCTCTGCTGCGCGACCGTGGGCACCTGGCCCGTCTTGTAGTCGAGGATCACCGCCCGGCCGTCGGGGGTCAGGTCGATGCGGTCGGCCTTGGCGACCAAGGTGATTCCAAGGCCCGGCACCTCGATCTCGCCCTTCGTCTCGAAGAGCGCGGGCTTGGCGAGATGGCGACGCTCGACCTCCGTGGCCAGGAAGCCGGGCGCGACCTTGGCCAGCTGCGCGAGCCAAAGGCGACGCATCACCGGCCAGGCGCAATCTGCTTCAAAGACTTCGGCTGCCGTTTGAAGGAGTTTCGATGACGCATCAGGTAGGTCGGGAGCGATCCCAGCTTCCAGGAACTTCTCCAGGGCCTTGTGGATCACGGTGCCGCGCAGGGGGGCATCTGGCGCGGCGGTCAGAGGATCGAGAGCGGGCAGGCGCAGGACCGTCTGGGCGTAGACGGCGTAGGGGTCGCGGCGCAGGCGATCGAGCGCGGTGACCGAGATCCGGCGCGGCCGCGCCTCGACAGGCGGGCGCGGGGAAGGCCGAGGCGCGGGGCGTAGCCGCTCGGCGGGCCGGGACAGGGCGCCCGCGCAGGCGAGCCAAGAGTCGCCGCGCGCCTTCATGGCCGCGATGGCGGCAGGGCCACCCTGGCGGGGCAGGCCTTCAAGGAGATTGAGGAGGCGGTTAAGCCAGCGCGACGGGACGGTGGGTGCCTCGTCGCTGCGCACGGCGCGTGTGACCCAGGCCTCGGAAGCTCCGAGCGCCAGCATGTAATCGAGCGCCGCTTGGCCGATGCGGCGTTCGGGAAGCGGCAGGCCCACGACCTCGCGCATCCGGCGGTTGAGCCAAGGGTCCACGGGGGCGGCCGGGGGCCAGACGCCCTCGTTCATGCCGCCCAGGATCACGAGGTCGGCGGTCTGTGCGCGCGCCTCCAGCGTGCCCCAGATCAGGGCGCGCGGATGGCCCCGGTCGCGGTCGCGCACCTCGGCGGTGTCGAGCACGCCCTGGAAGAGGCTGGCGTAGTCGCGGGGCGACAGGCGCCCGCCCGCATCGGCGTGGCGAAGGAGCTGCTCGCAGACGCGCCGGGCCTCGCGCCCCGCAGCCTCCTGCCACAAAGGGATCGGCCCCGTGGCGGTGGAGCCCGCCGAGAACGCCTCGGCCAGTTCCAGATGGTCGGCCACCTGCTCGGCCAAGGGGCGTTCCCCAGCGGGTCGGAGGCGGTCCACAAGCCCGGCCAGCCAGTCGGCCCAGGCACCCAGGCCGGGGTCGGTGCCCAGTTCCGCCGCCGCAAAGGCGCGGACGGTGCCGGCATCGGGTGAGGGCGGTCCCTTGCGGCGGAGGCGGAGCTCGAGCTGGTGGATGCGCCGCAGGTGGGCGGGGCGGTCGGCCCCCGCGTGGCAGAGCGGATGCTTGAGGAGCGACAGAAGCGATTCACCCGTGAGCCGGGTCCCGCGCAGGTCGGCCACCTGCCGCAGAAGGCGGCCGGGAGGCGAGAGGGGCAGCGGCTCGCCCGCGCTGTCGTCGGGGACCACGCCCCAGCGGTCAAGCGCCGCCGCCACGGCGCGGGTGAGCGTCCGGTCGGGGGTGACGAGGGCGCAGGTCCGGCCTTCCTCCAGCGCGGCGCGCATCCGCAGCGCGATGGTTTCGGCCTCGGCGCGCGGAGACGGGGCCTCGACCAGCGTGAGCCCGTCGCAGGCGGGGGCAAGGTCTCCCAGTAGCGGCCCTTCGGAGAGCCATTGGTCGGTGACGGGCGGCGGGCGCATCGCCAGGGAGACAAGCCTGTTTCGCAGGGAACAAGGGGCGGGCGTTGCGGCCCAGGGGCGAACCTCGGCGGGTGCGAGCCTCAGGCGGCGCAGGAGGACGGCATGGAGGAACTGCGGGTGGTCCTCGCCGGTGAGCGGGCTGTCGAGGCGGTCCCAGATCGCGTCGGGCAGATCCTCGTCAAAGCCGGGCAGGACCACGGCACCCTGCGGCAGCCGCGCCACCAACTCCATGAATCGCAACGTGGCGCCCCGCGCGGCGGTGGCGCCAGCGACGATCACCGGGTCGCGCGGGGGGGTCGTGAGCCAAGCGCGCTCCAGCCGGTCCACGACGCGGCGCATCCGGGCGTCGCCATCGGGGGCGCCCTCGGCCTGGAACCAGGGTTCGAGGATGCCGAGAAAGCGGAGCGATCGCGCCCAGTGGCCCGACAGGTCGGCCACGTCGACGGCCTCGATGGCCGAAGGGGGCACGCCCTCGCCCTGCATCTCCTCCATGAGATCGGCGAGGCTGTCGGACAGGTCGAAGAGGCGGGCGCGGGGGGCGAGATCGGGCTCGGCCGCGAGGAGGGCGGCGATGAGTTGCGTCAGCTCCAGCCGGCGGCGGAGCGCGGGAACCGGCGGGGGCAGGTCGGCTCCGACCGGGTCGAGCGCCACGTCGCCCAGGAGGCGGATGCGCGGAACCACGCGCGCGGCGCCGGCGTCGAAGGCCTCGCGCAGGCGGCGCTGCATCCGGCGGGTGGGCACATAGAGCGTCACGCGCGCCCACGCCTCGGGTGGATGGCCGTCGAGCCGGCGCGCGAGGCCGGCCAGCATCTCGGTCGCGAAGTCGAGGCCGGGGGGCAGGCCGAAGAGGCGCGGGCCGGGCGAGGCGAACATCAGGGCGCGCCCACGCGGAGGAGGTTCTCGGCAAGGGGAAGGTTTTCTGGCCGCCCGACGTCGCACCAGGCTCCGCTGTAGACGAGGCCGTAAAGGCCGCCCCGGCCGGCGGCGCGGTCCCAGAGGCGGTTGAGCGAGAAGACGGGATCGGGCATCTCGGCCAGCCCTTCGGTGCGCAGGATCTGCGCCCCCGTATAGACATGCGAGGTCCCGCGCGCGAGCCGCCCCGTCGGGTCAAGGTCGAAGTCGCCCATCCCTCGGTAGCCCCGCGCGCGGGCGGTGGGCACAAGGAGAAGAAGCGCCTCCATTTCAGGCCGCCACCCCTGCGCGAGCGCCCGCAGCGGGTTCGGCCCGGCCCAGGCGGTGTCGCTGTTGATCGTCCAGACAGGATCAGGTCCGAGGAGCGGCAGCGCGGCCTTGAGGCCTCCGCCCGTCTCCAGAAGGCCCGCCGTCTCGTCGGCGATGAGCACGGGCTCGCGGGCGAGATGGGTGCGGATCTGGTCGGCGAGGTAATGGACGTTGACCACGATCGGCGCGGCGCCCGCGCCTTTGGCGTGGTCGAGCGCCTGATCGATGAGCGGCCGGCCTCCGACCTCGATGAGCGGCTTCGGGCGCGTGGCGGTCAGCGCGCCCATGCGTGTGCCGAGCCCTGCGGCAAAGATCATGGCGGCGCGGGGACTCATGAGACGGCTCCGGACGAGAGGGCGTCGCGGACGAGGGGGGCCAGGCGAGCCAGCGCCGGATGGGCGAGGTCGCCCTCCACATGGGCGCGCACCCGGGGGAGGAGCGCGAGGTAGGCGGGTTTGCCGCGCTCTCTCGCGAGGCGGGCGAAGACGCCTAGGATGCGGAGGTTGCGCTGGAGGCCGAGGACCGCCGTCGCGGCCGCGACGCGGGCCTCGTCACGGCCCGTGCCCTCGGCGAAGCGGCGGATCATCGCGGTCCGCAGGGCAGCGTCCATGTCGCGGCGGGCGTCGCGCAGGAGGGAGGCGAGGTCATACTCGGGCGGGGCCATCACGGCGTCCTGAAAGTCGAGCAGGCCTAGGCGATCGATGCCCTCGCGATCCCCGCGCCAGACGAGATTCTCGGCGTGGTAGTCGCGGAGGCTCAGGACGGTCGCCTCGGGGGCATGCCGCTCCAGGGCCTCGCGCAGGCGCCCGCTCAACTCGCCCGCGCGGCGAGGGTCGAGGCCGGGTAGATAATGCTCCCACAGGGGCGAGATCATGCCGGCGGCGCGAAGCGGCGTCAGGGCCACCAGTCCGTCGGGCGCTGGCGCAGACTGGAGGCGCAGGAGCACGTCGACGGCCGTGCCATAGAGCATGGGCGAGTCATCGGGGTGATCGGCCAGCCAAGCTGCCATATGCGTGGGGCCGAGGTCCTCGAGAAGAAGAAGACCCGGCGCCTCGGCCAGGATGGCGGGCGCGTGAAGGCCCAGGGCGCGCAGATGGGCGCCGATGCGGAGGAAGGGGGCGAGCGAGGCCGGTTCGGCGCGGCTGTCCATCAGGACGGCGGTGCGGCCGTCGGGCCCATGGAGCCGCTCGTAGCGCCGGCCCGAGGCATCGCCTGCGAGAGCCGCGCGGCGCCAGCCTGCCGCGGGCGAGGCCGCGAGAAAGACGGCACAGGAGTCCGGCTCGGGGCGCGGTGGCGGAAGGCTAGACATCAAGATCCTCGAGGCGGGATGCCCAGGTCGAGGGGCCCGAGAAGGTGGCCTGCCGGCCATCCTCGCCCCAGGGCGCCAGGTCCAGGCTCAGCGCCTGCGTCGGCGCGAGCGGGCCCAGCCGATCAGGCCATTCGATCAGGCAGATGGCTTCCTCCATAGCCACGAGAAGTCCCAGTTCGGCCACTTCGTCGGGGTGCAACAGGCGGTAGAGGTCGGCGTGCCAGATCGCCTGAGGGCCTTCGCCGTAGGTCTGGACCAGGGTGAAAGTGGGGGAGGGGACCTCGGTCGTCGGATCCCCCAGCCGCGCCCGGATCAGGGCACGGGCGAACGCGGATTTCCCGGCTCCCACCGGGCCGGACAGGAGCACCGTGTCCCCGGGCGCAAGACGCGGGGCAAGGCGGGCAGCCAAGGCCTCGGTCTGGGCTTCGGTAGGCAGGGGAATGGGTTCGGCGAGCCGCATGGGCAGAGATTACGCAGTCCAGGCCAGTCCCGCCAGCCCCGCTCTGGCCGCAGACTGTTCCAGATGACCTTGGGTCAGGAGCTGGACGGCATCGCCGGAAGATCGTCCGGCGGAGACGTGGGGGCCGGCCGGAACGACACGAGCGTGCCGCAGCGGGCTAGCGGCAGGGCTCGGATGAATATGTCGCGCCCATCGTGCAGCTCGAGCGTGCCCGTCGCTTCTAGTCGACCCGCGTTCCAGCCGTCGCGCAGCCGGTTCCAGATTGGAGAGGAGACGGATCGTTCCTCCCAGCGGGCCAGCTCGGTCAGGAGACTCGGCGCGGTCCGCTCGTCGTCGGCGAGGCCCCAGAGGCGGGCATAGGCGACGTTCGACAGGCTGATGACCCCGGTCGGGGAGAAGACGGCCACGGCGTCCTCCAGAGCGTCCAGCGCTGCCTGAGCCATGCCGAGATCAGCCCGGAAGCGGCGGGTGAGGCCAATCTCGTCGCTGATGTCCTCGAAGAGAAAGGCTAGGGCGCCATCGAGGTGCGGCCGCCCCGTCACGCGGTAGGTCCGGCCATCGGGCAAGGTCCAGGTTTCGTGGTAGTGGCCCTCGGCGGCGGCGGCCTCAAGCGCGGCCACGGTTTCGCGCCAGCCGGCGTAGTCGCGCGGCTCCGGCAGTATCTTGGCGTCGCGCAGGCGGTCGAGCACCGTTCGCACCAGGGGGCGTCCGCTCAGGAAGCCGATCGGCAGGCTGGTGAGGTCGACGAAGGCGGGGTTGAAGAGGACGAGCCGTCGGTCGCGGTCGAAGATCGCCAGGCCCGTGCGCAGATGCGCGAACGTCTTGGCCAGCGTCTGAACGAATTGCCGCCGCGCCGCTTCGGCCCTTACGAGGTCGCCCACGTCGGTCGCGAAGTGCAGGCTGCCTTCGCCACGCCGGAGACTGGTCACGTCATGCCAGGAGGGCTCGCCGTCCGGGGGCGCCGGGAGGGAGAGGCGCTGAAGACGGCGCTCTCCTTCGGCGAGGTCGGCAGGCACGGGGAAGAGAGGCTGCGCGGGCCAAGCCGCGGTGGCGGCACCCTCCGGCAGACCGGCCGCGCGGTCGGCCAGCGCGAGGTAGGCCTGGTTCGCCCAGGCGAGCCCGCCCCGTTCATCCATCATCCAGATCGGCTGCGGCGCGGCCTCGGCCAGGCCACGAAGTAGATCGAGCTCGGCCTCGGCTGCCCGGAGCGCCAGCAGGTCGACGGCCGAGCCGGCCGTTGCGTCGGGCGCAAGCGTCACGCGGAGCGCCCGGCCCTCGTCTGCGATCTCCAGGGTGCCAGCCCCGTGAGGCGAGGCTAGCACCAGCCGCCCAAATCGCGGTAGCCCGGCGAGCCGCTGCTCCAGGTCGGGGCCGAAGCCGCGGGCCAGCGCGGTTGCGAGCCGGGACAGGTCCGACCCGACCCTGGCGGTCTGTTGGAGGAGACGTTGCGCGCCCGGCGTGGCGTCGACCAAGGTTCCCTGCTCGAACAGCAGGACGGCCCGCCCGTCGGGCTGGGCGGTTCCGGTCGACGGCCCGCTCCGCAGGCGATGTTCCAATGCAAGGACGATCATGGCCGCCCCCGCGAGCGCGACGGATGCGACTCCCAAAACCTCCAACGCTTCCAGCAGCATCCGATGCCCTCCTCTCGGGGCAGGATGTCAGAAAGAGGTTAATTCCTGGTTAATTCTCGAAAGTGGCATGGTAGGGACCGCTCAGGCCTCGCCCCGGGGCGACGAGGCAAGGACGGCGGGCGGCCAAGCCACGACCGCCACGGCGCCGCCGGCGGCGTCGTTGGCAAAGGTGAGGCGCGCACCCGTGCGTTCGAGGAGGGATTTGGCGATGAAAAGGCCGAGGCCCATGCCCTCGTAGCCGGGGCGCCGCAGTTCCGGCCCGGAGGTCGAGGGTCGGTGCGTCGGGCGCCCCCGCATGAACGGATCACCGATGCGGTCGAGGAGCGCGGGTTCGAAGCCCGGGCCGTCGTCGCGGATGCGCACCGAGAGCCGCTCGGGCGTCCAGTCGAGGCGGATCTCCACGCGGGAGGCGGCGAAGTCCACCGCGTTCTGCACGAGATTGCGCAGGCCATGGACGATCTCGGGCCGGCGGGGAATGTCGGGCTGGCGCCCTTCGGGCACCAGGATCTCCACGATCTTGCCGCGGCCCAGATGGGGTTCGGCCGCCTCGCGCAGGACCGCCTCGAAGGGCGCTCGGTCGAGATAGGTGTCCCGGCCCGCCCGGCCCATGGCGCGCAGGATGTCGCGGCAGCGGTCGGCCTGATCGCGCAGGAGCCGGGCGTCTTCGAGAAGGTCGTCCAGATCGGGGCGGCCTTCCAACTCCTCGATCATCTCGCCTGACACGAGCTTGATCGTCGCGAGCGGCGTGCCCAGCTCGTGCGCGGCGGCGGCCACGACACCATCGAGGTCCGACAGCCGCTGCGCCCGACCCAGCGCGAGTTGCGTGGCGGTCAGGGCGTCGCCCATGGCGGTCATCTCGGCGGTGATGCTGCGGGCGTAGAGGCCGAGGAATCCCACCCCGATCATCAGCGCCACCCAGAAGCCCCACAAGAACAGCCGCGGCGTCTGCAGCGGCCCCTCGGGCGTGAGGAGCGGCAGGTACCAGGTCCCAATCGCCGTGATGACCGTCAGGGTAAGCCCGCCCAGGACCAGCGTCGTGCGCGGGTCGAGGACGCTGGCCGCGATGGTCACGGGCGCGAGCAGCAGCACGGCGAAGGGATTGTTGAGCCCCCCCGTGAGCGCGAGAAGGAACCCGAGCTGGAGGATGTCGAAGGTCAGGAACAAGGTGGCCTCGCGCTCGGTCAGGCGGCGCGTGCGCGGGGCGGTGAAGGTGGCCACGAGGTTGACAAGGACCGAGGCACCAATGGCGAGCGAGGCCGCCCCCGTGGCGATCCCGAGATCGAGCAGGCGCGTGGCTACCACCAAGGCGGCGATCTGACCGGCGATGGCGAGCCAGCGCAGCACCGTCAATGTGCGCAGCGGCACCCAGTCGCCCCGCCGGGCGGAGCTCAGGGCCTCGGTCGGATTTGCGAGGGCGTGCGGATCGGTCAGGGGAGCCTCCTTGCGGCGCTTGGGCGCATTGTTACGGTCGCTGGCGCATCCGATCTACAGCCGACGAAGCTAGGAGACAGCCCCATGCGGACCAGCATCATCGCCGCCGTCGCGGGCGCCTTGGCCTTTGCGGGCCTGGCCGGTATGGCCCTCGCGCCCCGGTTCGGCGGCGCGTCGGACGCCTTCGCCAAGTGCCGCGACGGGCAGGTGGCCGGCGGTGACCTCGGCGGGCCCTTCACTCTGGTGAACGGAGCCGGGCAGACCGTCACCGATGCGGAGGTCGTGACCGAGCCGTCCATCCTCTACTTCGGCTTCACCTCCTGCGCCGATGTCTGCCCGATGGACATGGCGCGCAACGCCAGCGCCGTGGAGATCCTGGAGGAGCGCGGGATCGAGGCCCGCCCCGTTTTCGTCTCGGTGGACCCCGAGCGCGACACGCCCGAGGTCGTCGCGTCCTACGCCGAGGCCTTCCATCCCCGCACGGTCGGCCTGACCGGCAGCCCTGAGCAGGTGGCCGAGGCCGCCCGGGCCTACCGGGTCTACTATGCCAAGCAGGACGGCGACCCGGACTATTATCTCGTGGACCATTCGAGCTTCAGCTATCTCGTGCTGCCCGAGGTGGGGTTCGTCGACTTCGTGAACCGCGACGAGAGCCCCGAGGCCGTGGCCGACCGGCTCCAGTGCTTTGCCGAGGTGGCGGGGGCCTGACAGCTTCCGCATTGAAAAGCGCGGGCAAGCCCCTATTCTCGAGCCATGTCGCCCGATGGACCCATGCCGCTGCCTGAGACCCCGTCCGAGGAGCTGGACCTCGGGCCGGACCCGTCGCTTCTCCTTGTCGACGACGACGAGGCCTTCCTGCGCCGCTTGGGCCGCGCGATGGAACGGCGGGGGTTTCGGGTGGAGATGGCAGGGTCGGTGGCTCAGGCCATCGCCGCCATCGCGCTCCGGCCTCCGGCCTATGCGGTGGTCGACCTGCGGCTGGGTGACGGCAACGGACTCGATGTGGTGGAGCGGCTGCGCGAATCGCGTGGCGACGCCCGGGTCATCGTGCTCACGGGGTACGGCGCCATCGCCAGCGCCGTGGCGGCGGTGAAGATCGGGGCCATCGACTACCTGTCCAAGCCCGCCGATGCCGCCGAGGTCACCCGGGCGCTGCTTGCTGGCGAGGGCGACCTGCCCGAGCCCCCCGAGAACCCGATGAGCGCCGACCGCGTGCGCTGGGAGCACATCCAGCGCGTCTACGAGATGTGCGACCGCAACGTGTCCGAGACCGCGCGGCGGCTCGGGATGCACCGACGGACGCTCCAGCGCATCCTGGCCAAGCGCAGCCCGAAATAGAGGTGTTTCACGTGAAACATCTCAGCCCTTCGCCTCTTCGCGTAGCCAGCGCATGAAGCGGCGCAGCGCCGGGCGGGGCGGGACCGGGCGACGGACCATCCAGAAGCCGAAGCGCGGGTCGGTCGCGGCGTGGACGGCCCTGAGCCGCCCGGAGGCCAGATCGTCGCCCAAGAGCGCCAGCAACTCCACGTAAAGTCCATACCCCGCCCGCGCGGCCGAGAGCGCCAGTTCTTCGGTGGGCATGGTCGTGGCCTGGAGCCCGTCCGGGTCGAGGCCGATCCGTCGCAGCCAGGCGCGCTCCTCGTGCGAGCCCTGCTCGAAGATCCAAGGCAGTGTCGCCATCTCGGCAGCCTCGAGCGCGGTCCGCTCGCCCAGGAGCGCAGGGGCGCCCACCACCGTATAGGCCGCTGGCACCAGCAGCTCGGCGTCGAGTCCCGCCCACTGGCCCTCGCCCAGCCGGATGGCAAGGTCCATTCGGGCGCGGGCGAGGTCCACCACCTGCCGGTCGGGATGGAGCGAGATCGGCACCTCTGGGTGACGCGCCCAGAAGCGCCCGAGCCGCGGCACCAACCACTGGCTGGCAAAGGCCGGAGTGAGCGTGACCTGCAGCGGGCGCCCGTCCTCGCCCGCCCGCACCTCGTCGACGGCTGTCGAAATGGCCTCGAAGCCGGCAGTCAGCGCCGCAGCCAGGCGTTCCCCCTCGGGCGTGAGCACAAGGCCACGGCCCATGCGCTCCAGGAGCGTCACGCCCAAAGACGCCTCCAAGCTGCGCACCTGCTGAGCGACAGCCGCGTGGGTGACGTTGAGCTCGCGCGAAGCAGCCGAAAAGCCGCCCAGCCGGGCGGCGGCCTCGAAGGCGCGCAGGCTCGTCAGGGAAGGAAGCGGCATGATAGCTGGCCTAACAGGTGGACAGGATTCCTGCCTCGTATAGGCCAGCAGGATTGCCTATTTCGTTGGCGTAAGTTGACGGAGTTCATATCATGTTTCAGATCATTGCCGAAGCCATCAGCCTTGTGGCCCATGCCTCGGGCCCGCGTGAGCCGGTTCGCCGCGAGATGCCCCAGCCCGTGCGCCGTCCGATGAGTTGGCCCCGGCTCGGGTGAGGGCTCACGCCTCCATCAGTTCGGCGTGCCGCGCCAGGAATGCGGCGCGTGCTTCCGTCGGCGGTCGGAGCCGCAGGACGAGGCCGGCCAGCACCCCATCGGGTGGGCGCCCGAACAGGCGGTCGGCCTCCGTTACCGAGAAGCCGGCGATTCGCGTGGCCTCCAGCCAGGCGCTGACCTTATCGGCCCGCTTGATCGCCGCCTTGATTTCGCGCGGGAGCGTGGCGGGAAGGCCGAAGCGGAGGTGCACCGCTTGCGCGAGCCGCGCGTCGAGCGCGCCGTAGCCCTCGCCGAGCACGGCCTTCACTGGCGAGATCATGTCGCCGATGACGTATTCCGGCGCATCATGCAGGAGCGCGGCCAGCCGCCAGCGCAGGGACGGCTCGGGCGCTGTGAGGCCGAAGATCTCCTCCACCAGCAGCGAGTGCTCGGCCACCGAATAGGGCCAGTCGCCCTGCGTCTGCCCGTTCCAGCGTGCCACGAAAGCGAGGCCGTGGGCGATGTCCACGATCTCGATGTCCATCGGCGTCGGGTCGAGGAGGTCGAGCCTCCTTCCCGAAAGCATCCGCTGCCATGCACGCTTGACCAAGACCGCCTCCTTCTCCGCCTCGCGATCTAGCCAAGAGCGAGCATCGGGGCCAAGTAATTGCCCATCAACACCCGGAGTGCTAAGTCGCCCCGCCACAGCCGCTGCCTGGAAGGATCGCCCATGCCCCTCGATCACATCGTCAAGGACCTCGGCCTCGCCGCCTTCGGGCGCAAGGAATTGGCCATCGCCGAGACCGAGATGCCGGGCCTCATGGCGCTGCGCGAGGAGTTCGGGACCTCCAAGCCCTTGGAGGGTGCGCGGATCGCGGGCTCGCTGCACATGACGATCCAGACGGCGGTGCTGATCGAGACGCTGGTCAAGCTCGGGGCCGAGGTGCGCTGGGCGTCCTGCAACATCTTCTCGACCCAGGACCACGCCGCGGCCGCCATCGCCGAGGCGGGCGTGCCGGTCTTCGCTGTCAAGGGCGAGACGCTGGAGGAGTACTGGGCCTATACCGACCGCATCTTCCAGTTCCCCGAGGGGACCTGCAACATGATCCTCGATGACGGCGGCGACGCGACGCTCTACATCCTTCTAGGCGCGCGGGTCGAAGCCGGCGAGACCGACCTGATCGCCGTGCCCACCTCGGACGAGGAGGTCTGCCTTTTTAACCAGATCCGCAAGCGGCTGGCCCAGTCGCCAGGCTGGTTCACGGCTCAGCGCGACGCCATCCGTGGCGTGACCGAGGAGACGACGACGGGCGTCAAGCGTCTATACGATCTCCATAAGAAGGGCCTGCTGCCCTTCCCGGCGATCAACGTCAACGACTCGGTCACCAAGTCGAAGTTCGACAACAAGTACGGCTGCAAGGAGTCGCTCGTGGACGGCATCCGCCGTGCGACCGACACCATGATGGCCGGCAAGGTCGCCGTGGTTTGCGGCTACGGCGACGTGGGCAAGGGCTCGGCGGCGTCGTTGCGGGGCGCGGGGGCGCGCGTGAAGGTGACCGAGGTCGATCCGATCTGCGCGCTCCAGGCGGCGATGGACGGCTACGAGGTCACGATCCTCGAGGACGAGGTCACGACGGCCGACATCTTCATCACCACGACCGGCAACAGGGACGTCATCCGCCTGGAACACATGCGCCAGATGAAGGACATGGCCATCGTCGGCAACATCGGCCACTTCGACAACGAGATCCAGGTCGCCGCCCTGCGCAACCACAAGTGGACCAACATCAAGGACCAGGTCGACATGATCGAGATGCCCTCGGGCAGCCGGATCATCCTCCTGTCAGAGGGGCGGCTCCTCAACCTTGGCAACGCCACGGGGCATCCGAGCTTCGTGATGTCGGCGTCCTTCTCGAACCAGGTGCTGGCGCAGATCGAGCTCTGGACCAAGCCGGGCGAATACGCGCCGGGCGTCTACATCCTGCCCAAGCAGCTGGACGAGAAGGTGGCGCGCCTTCATCTGAGGCGGATCGGGGCCAAGCTCACGGTGCTCGACCGCGAGCAGGCCGACTACATCGGCGTGTCCGTCGAGGGCCCTTTCAAGCCCGAGCACTACCGCTACTGAGCCCTTGGCCGGGGGCGGGCCGCCGTGCGAGGCTCCCCCGATCCTCGGTCATGGTGGAATTTCTCATGCGGACCTTCCTATCGATCCTGGGCGTGCTGATGATCGCCTCGGGTCTTCTCTGGGCCGCGCAGGGTAGCGGCCTGTTCCCCTATCCGGCCCGGAGCTTCATGATCGACCAGACCCCTTGGGTCTGGTGGGGGCTGCTCATGGCCGTCGTGGGCCTGCTAGTCCTGTGGGCCGCGCGGCGCCGCCTGCGCTGACCCGGTCAGGTCGCATTTTCCTCGAATTGCCGGTACTCGCCCTTTGGCCCGGGGCACTTCTTCGTGCTACACCAAGGATGAGCCAGGACGGTTCGGGCCAAGGCCTTCGTCGCGTGTGGGAGCGCGGGTGAGGAGGAGGGGCCCCGCGCCGTCCTGCGGGGTCCCTTTGCATCCGGCCGGCTGGCCGCCTCAGGGTTCGGTTCCACCTAACTCGCAGATGCGGCGCCACTGGTCCTCTGTAACCGGTTGCACGGAGAGGCGGCTGTTGCGCACGAGGACCATGTCGGCCAGCGCGGGATCGGCACGGATCTCCTCCAGCGTCACCGGACGGGCGAAAGGCCGCAGGGCCCGCACGTCCACGCAGTCCCAACGCGGGTCATCCGTCGTGCTGTCAGGGTGACAGGTGCCGATCACCTCGACGATGCCGACGACCTCGCGCCCCTTCTGCGAGTGGTAGAAGAAGCCGCGATCCCCCGGTCGCATCAGCCGCATGTTGTTGCGCGCCTGATAGTTGCGCACACCATGCCACTCGCCCCCGGCCTCTCCCAGGGCGACCTGCTCGTCCCAGCCGAAGACGTCCGGCTCGGATTTGAAGAGCCAGTATGCCATCTTGATCTTTCCTGTTGCTAGTCTGCGCTGTCCTGCTCGGCCCTGAGGGGGCGATCAAGCAGGCGCTGCAGGGCCGTCCCCACGTTGGTCCGCCCTTCGACCAGCTCGGCCACCGCTTCGGTCACCGGCAGATCGAGCCCGAGCGTCCCGCCCAGCCTCGCGGCCGCCCGCGCCGTGGCTGCGCCTTCCACGGTCACCGCCGCGTCGAACGGCTCGCTCCGGCCAAGCGACAGGCCGTAGCGGTAATTGCGCGAGCCTTCCGAGGTGGCTGTGAGCACGAGATCCCCGAGGCCCGAAAGCCCCATCAGCGTATCGCTCCTGGCCCCGAGCCGCAGCGCGAGCCGCTGCATCTCGGCAAAGCCGCGCGTGAGCAGCGCCGCACGGGCCGACTCGCCGAAGCCGCCGCCAAGACAGGCGCCGCAAGCGATGGCGATGACATTCTTGAGCGCGCCACCCAGTTCGGCCCCCACGAGGTCGGTCGTGCGGTAGAGCCGCAGGGCGGGCGTGGCCAGCAGCGCCTGCAGCCGGGCGCCCTCGGTCCGGTCGGCGCAGGCGAGCGTCAGGGCCGTGGGCAGCCCGCGCGCGATGTCGGCCGCGAAGCTCGGCCCCGTCAGCACGAGGGGAAGTGCCGAGGGTAGCGCACGGCGGATCGTGGCGCTTGGCCCGTCGAGCGTCCGAAGGTCGATGCCCTTGCCGCAGGCCACGAGTGGCTTGCCTCCGAGCGCCGGAGCATGGTCGTCCAGGAAGGCGCGCAAGGTCTGCGCCGGGGTGGCCAGCAGCACGACCTCCGCATCGGACAGGGCGTCGGGGTCGGCGGTGACGGGCAGGGCTGCGGGAAGGGAAACGCCGGGCAGGCGCGGATTGACGCGGCTCTGCGCCATGGCGGACATGGCTGGCGCATCGCGTCCCCAGAGCGCCACGTCGCGCGTCTCGCAGAGAGCCACGGCGAGGGCCGTGCCGAAGGCCCCCGCGCCCGCGACGGCGATGCGCGTCATGCCTTGGCGCCCTTCTTGCCAGCCCCGAGCAGTGGAGCGGCGTCCCCGTCCAGCGGCCAGCGCGGCCGGGCGACGACCGCCGGGTCGGCGGGGATGCCTGCGCGCGCCCGCTCGATCCCCGCCCAGGCGATCATCGCTGCGTTGTCGGTGCAGAGCGCGAGCGGCGGCGCGACGAAGGCCACGCCCTCGCGCGCGCAGAGGTCCTGCAACCGAGCCCGGATCGCCCCGTTGGCGGCCACGCCCCCGGCCACGGCCAAGGCGGGGACCTCGGGTCCGGCCTCGCGGTAGATCGCCAGCGCACGGCGCGACTTCTCGGCCAGGATGTCGGCCACCGCGAGCTGAAAGGCCGCGCAGAGGTCGCGCCGGTCGCTTTCGCGCAGGCCCCCCGCCCGGGCCACCAGCGCATCGCGTGCCCGTAGCGCCGCCGTCTTGAGTCCCGAGAAGGACAGGTCGCAGCCCTCGCGGTCAAGAAGCGGGCGTGGCAGGGGGATGCGGCGGGGATCGCCCTGTGCCGCTTCGCGTTCGATCTCCGGGCCGCCGGGCTGGGGCAAGCCCAGGAGCTTGGCGACCTTGTCGAAGGCCTCTCCCGGTGCATCGTCAATGGTGCCGCCCAGCCGGCGGAAGTGGTCGGGTCCCTCGGCGATCAGGAACTGGCAATGCCCGCCCGAGACGAGAAGCAGGAGGTAGGGAAACGGAAGGTCGTCAGTGAGACGGGGCGTCAGCGCGTGCCCGGCAAGGTGGTTGACGCCCCAGAGCGGCAGCCCCGTCGCCGCCGCAAGGCCTTTGGCCGTCATCACCCCCGCCAGCACCCCGCCGATGAGTCCCGGTCCCGCCGTCACCGCGAGACCGTTCAGCTTCTCCGGTCCGACGCCCGCTTGGGCCAGGGCCTCTTCGACGCAAAGGTCCAGAACCTCGGCATGGGCGCGAGCCGCGATCTCGGGCACGACGCCACCGAAGGCCGCATGAAGCCGCCCTTGGCCGCGCACGACCGAGGACAGGACCCGTGTGCCGACCGGTCCCTCGCACAGGACGGCGGCCGCACTGTCGTCGCAGCTCGACTCCAGGCCGAGGAAGATGAGAGGTCCGTCCATGATCCCCACGATCCAGTCGGGCCCGTCCTATGGGCTGGCCCCCGCCCGGGCTTCGCGCGTAGCATCCGGGACGACGACGGGCAAGGAGGCGGGATCATGACGGATGGGGCACGGCTGCTGCTCACGCGGCCCGAGGCCGCCTCGCGGCGCTTCCTCGCGGCCTGCGAGGCTGGGTGGGGCCGACCGATCCCTGCTCTCGTCAGTCCTGTGATGGAGATCGTCCCCGTTCCGGTCGTCCTGGCCGGGCGGCCCGCCGCGCTGGTCCTCACGTCTGAGAACGGCGCGACGCGGGCGGGGGAGCTGGACCTTTCAGGGCTGCCCGCCTGGTGCGTGGGCCCGCGCACTGCCGATGTCGCCCGGCGCGCCGGCCTGCGGCCGGTCGCAGTGGCCCGGGACGCCGAGGGCCTGCTGGCGACGATCCTCGTCGCCCGGCCGGCAGGTCCGCTTCTTCACCTGCGTGGGGAGCATGGGCGAGGCGATCTCGCGGCACGCCTCGGTGCGGCCGGGATCGTGGCCAGCGAGGCCGTGGCCTACCGCCAGCAGGAGCGTCCGCCCTCGCCTGAAGCCCGCACGGCCCTTGATGGCCCTGACTCTTTCGTTGCGCCGGTTTTCTCGCCGCGCAGCGCACTTCTCCTCGCCGGCTGGCACCCGCGCGCCGCCCTCCATGTCGTGGCGATCAGTCCGGCTGTGGCCGCCGCCGCCGCGACGCTGTGCCCCGCGAGTCTGGTCGTCGCTCCGCATCCCGAAGGGTCCGCGATGGTCGAAGCCACCCTTGGGCGGCTCGACCGGCTCCTTCCACGGCGGCTTGAGGCGAACGGCGGAGCGGATTAGGTAGGCCCCGGCATCCCGGTCCCTTGGACCTCCAGGAAAGGAACGAACATGGCGCGCAAGCCGGGCCCCAAGGACAGGGCGCAGGTCACACCCGAGGCCGAGGCGGACCGTCTGCCGGCCGAGCGCGCCGAGATCCTGCCGGAGGCCACCGAGACGTTCCTTCCGCCGGGGCGCGAAGCGGAGATGCCGCCCGAGGAGTCGGCGGCGCCCGACGCCGCCACGGTCGACGAAGGCCCGGGCGAGATGCGCCCGGCCGAACCTGTGGTGCCGTCCGACCCCGTCCTGAACCTGGGTCCCGAGGCCTCGCCCATGGTCGAGCCCGTCGCGGAAACCCCGCGTGTGGATCTTGAGGACTGGCGCTCGGCCCCCACGCCGTCGGCGGAGGCCGTGCCCTCCGAGCCTTCTCCGACTGTGGTCGAGCCTGCCCCGTCCCTGCGCACGGAGGAGCCGGCATCGCCCCCCTTCGGAGCGTCTGCCCGTCCGTTCGCCTCGGACGAACCTGCCGAGCCGCGCCGGTTTCAGTCGGACTTGGGGACCCCGGTGTCCTCCTCTGCGCCGCCTCCGGAGCCGCGTCGTCGCAGCGGTGTCGGAGGCCTGCTGCTTGGTGGTATGATCGCGGCCGCCTTGGGCTTCGGCGCAGCCTGGCTTGCGCAGGATCGCTTGGGTCTGTTCGCTGCCCAACTGCCTGCCGATCTGGAGGAGCGCATCGCCGCCCTAGAGGCGCAGCCCGTAGCCGGCGAGGGTGACGTGCAGGCTCTCGCCGACCGGCTTGCAGAGGCGGAGTCGCGTCTGTCGGCGCTGGAAGCCACGCCCGCCCCATCAGGAGCCGCCGATCTGGAGCCGCTCCGCGCTGAACTGGCCCAAGACATCGAGGCCCGCGCGAGCGATCTCGAACGACGCATCGCCGCGATCGAGAGCCGTCCGGCGACGCCGGTCGGGTCAGAAGCTCCCCTGGGCTCCCTGGCGGTGGAGGATGTGGCTGCGGCGACCCCAACTGTCGAACCGGATGAACTGCGCGAGCAGGTCCTGAGCGCCGTCGAGCCGCGTCTGACGGGCACGGAGGAGACAGTGGCCGAGCTGCAGGCCGCCTTGGCCGATCTTGACACACGTCTCGATGCTGCCGAGCAGGCCAGCAGTTCGGCAACCGAGCAGGCCCGCGCCGCGGCCCAGGCCAGCGAGCAGATCGAGGCCCGCGCCGCGGCCGCCGAGGCTCAGGCCCGTCGCAGCGCAATCGTTGCGCAACTCGACACCGCGCTCGACTCGGGCGAGCCCTTCGAGCCGGCCTTGTCCGAGCTGGAGGCCGTCGGCGCCCAAGCGCCCGAGGCTCTCTCGAGCCGCGCCGCCGAGGGTGTTCCCACGCTGGCCGACCTGCGCGAGTCCTTCCCCGAGGCCGCCCGTGCGGCGCTGGCCGCTGCGCGCGACGGAGGTCTCGTGGACGACGGCGACGGCGTCATGGGCTTCCTGGCAGGGCAGCTCTCGCTGCGCTCGACGGCCCCGCGCGATGGGACCGATCCGGACGCCGTGCTGTCCCGGGCTGAGGACCACCTCGGGCAGGGGCGGCTCGGCGAGGCCTTGGCCGAAATCGAGACGCTACCCGAGGCGGTGCGAACCACTATGAATGACTGGATCGCCGCCGCCCGCACCCGCGTCGAGGCGGACGCCGCCCTGGACACGCTCCGCGACACCCCCGCGACCTCCACCGAGACGACAGCGGCCGACTGACGGCCCCCACCGAGAACAGGAAAGGCCCCGGTCCATGCTCTGGTCCCTCATCAAGCTCCTCGCCTTCGTGGCCGCCGTCGCCGGCGTGACCCTGGGCGGGGCCTATCTCATGGAGCAGGCGGGCGGCGCCGTCATCGCCATGGGGGGCTACGAGGTCACGCTGACCCCCCTTCAGCTCGCCATCGGGCTCATCGTGCTCCTGGCCCTGCTCTGGGTCGTGCTCAAGATCGTGGGCGTGCTGGGCGCGGTGCTCCGGTTCCTCAACGGCGACAACAACGCGCTGTCGAACCACTTCTCCCGCCGTCGCGAACGCAAGGGATTGGCCGCGCTGACCGACACGGCCGTGGCGCTGGCCTCGGGGGATGGGCGTGCCGCCCTGTCGCGGGCGATGGCCGCCAACAAGTATCTCGATCGTCCCGAGCTCACGAACCTGCTGGTCGCGCAGGCGGCCGAGCTTGCCGGCGACAAGGTGCGGGCCGAGGAAACATACAAGCTTCTTGCCCGTCACGAGAGGACCCGCTTCGCCGGCATCCGGGGCCTCCTGCGCCAGAAGCTGTCTGAGGGCGACGACGTGACCGCGCTGCGGCTGGCGGAGAAGGCCTTCGAGATCGATCCGCGCCACCGCGAGACGCAGGACGTGCTCTTGCGGCTTCAGGCCGAGTCGCACGACTGGTCCGGGGCGCGCCGGACGCTGGAGGCGCAGCGCAAGTCCGGCGCGCTGCCCAAGGACGTGCACAAGCGCCGCGATGCGGTCCTGGCGTTGTCGCAAGCGGCCGACATTCTGGACGAGAGCAAGAGCCTGGAGGCGCGCGAGGCTGCCATTGAGGCGAACCGGAAGTCGCCCGACCTGATCCCGGCGGCCGTCATGGCGGCGCGCGGCTACATCGCGACCGGCAATGCACGCTCTGCGACGCGCCTCCTGCGCAAGGCTTGGGACGTGCAGCCCCATCCCGACCTGGCGGCGGCCTTCGCGGAGATCGTGCCCGACGAAACGCCGCAGGCGCGGCTCGACCGATTCAAGGTGCTGACTTCGATCCGCACCGAGCATCCCGAGACGCGGATGCTGGTGGCCGAGCTGCTGATCGCCGCTGAGGACTTCCAAGCCGCCCGCCGCGCCCTAGGCGACCTGCCCGAGACGCAGCCCACGGGTCGCAATCTCACGCTGATCGCGGCCATCGCGCGCGGCCGGGGCGAGGACGAGTCGGTTGTGCGCGGCTGGCTCACCCGGGCGCTCGCCGCGCCGCGGGGACCTCAGTGGGTCTGCGACAACTGCGGGCGCATCCATGCGCAATGGGTTCCGGTCTGCGGCAACTGCCATGCCTTCGACACGCTGAGTTGGAAGACACCGCCCGCCGAGGCGACCCTGCCGGGAGGGGTGGAACTCCTACCGCTGTTGGTACGCGACGGCACGAAGCCGGCGGACATTCCGGCGCCCCTGGTCCCCGATTCCGACACCTCGCGTCAAGCGCCAGCATCGTCAACTTAGGGCTTTTCCCTTCCAAAGGGGAGTGCTAAAGCCCCCTCGTCGCCGCAGTAGCTCAGCTGGTAGAGCACGTCATTCGTAATGATGGGGTCGGGGGTTCGAGTCCCTTCTGCGGCACCACGCCTTCTAAAAAAACTTGGGAACAAGAGTAAGTTGGTGGAAGGACGATAGGGTCGATCCACCCTTGTATCCACCCCGCACTGCTCAGATGGTTGCGCCTGGAGTGGAACTGGCTCATCAGTTCGAGCCGGTGTTCATCCATGTTAGGAACTGGAGTTAAGGCTCCTTGATCCTTCTCCGCGGGGCAATGGTACCATCCCGACCGTGACAGAGGCCAAGTAGGGGTAACCCCGGAAGTCTGGGCAGTGTGGACTTGAAAAGTATGACGTTGCCGCCGCGTGAGGTGACGCGCTCTCTAGGATACTCCGAGCCACGCATGCAGGCGTCTTCGCATTGGCTAGATCGCCCGTAGTTCAAGAAGGTCGTCCACGCCTTCAGTGGAAGCCAACGCCTCGTTGCAGCTCCTGCGTTGGGATAGTCTCTCTTCCAAGCACAATGCTGGAAGGGGAGGATCGCCAGGGCGCCGCGCTCCATAACCGTCGAGGCGGACTATTGCGACCTCAAGGTAACATCAGCAAGAACGGCGTCTGTGAGCCACCGCTGGCGATTATTACTTACCTGGTGCAAAAGACGTTCGGGCCGCTTTGAACTGGTCTTCGCCTCGCTGGACGCTCAGGCAATTGCGATTTGAGTGGCGACAAACTTGGGAGCGAGCACATTTCAAGTGCAGACTGCGGGCGATGGGTGTTGTAGTTCCCGAACAGGGCAGGATTAACCCAGAGTCGGCGTGAAGCTTGTCTCTTGTCTTGGGGCAGAGAAAGCAAAAGACTGGTTTTGCCGCGGCTTTGAAGCTTGGCACGTAGCAGCGGGAGCAACGTTCTTCCAGTTGTCCGCAAGTTTGAGGGTACCATTGTGTCTTTGCTTCCCGATCCAAGGGCCATGCACCATCGCCTTGTGACGTTGTCCGAAGGCAGCCTCACAGCAGCTACGTTGCGACGGACACCAGAGCTTGAAATCTATCCAGCGCCAGGAGAGGCCGACTGCGAAGGGATCTCTGTTGTGTGGGCTCCATTCGATGCCGTGAACCCGCACGCTAAGCTCGCGATCGTAGGTGTGACTCCGGGGCCAAACCAGGCAGAGCGGGCGTTGTTGGCAGCTCGGCGAGCAGCTTTGGCTGGGCACGATCCGACACATGAAATCACGCAAATCAAATGTGAGTCTTCGTTTCGTGGCAAGCAGGGCACCAACGATCGTGCGATCGAAGAGAACCTCAAAGCGCTTCTCGAGCACAGCGGTGTTGCCGAGCGTGTCGGCATCGACGATGTGGACGAACTCTGGAAGGCGGAAGCACACAAGGTCCACTTCACGTCAACCTTGCGATATCCCACGTTCATCGGAGACAAGCTCTTCAACAACCAGATAGACAGCCTAAAGCATCCCTTCCTCCGCCTGATGATAGAGGACCTCCTGGCGGCAGAACTCCGACAATTGCCGTCGGATGCGATTATTGCTGTTCTGGGCCGACGTGGACCGGGAGTGGTGCGCCATGCAGCCCGCCTCGCAGGTTTGGACCTAACGCGGATTGTCGCACTGCAGCACCCTTCACCGAACAACCATGATGGTGTCCGACAATATCTTGCGAAAGAGCGCACACAATCCAAGAGGCCATGCCGGTGCTTTTTGTGCGACCCGTCGCGGCTCCTACCAAACTGGGATGTTACGAGGTGGATCGGGATGCATCGATCGACTCACGAATAGCCGCTTGGGGTGCCATAAAGCTACGATGCTGACTGGCTGCGAGACGAGTTGAAGGCTCGATGGCTGCGCGTCTGAATCCCTGATTGGCGTGGGTGCCTCTACTCGGCAGGCGTAAGCGCTGCCGGATCGAGAACGCTTTCGTTCGCCTCGAAGTCTGGCGCGGCATCCCCATGTGCTAGGCGTGTTGCGACGACCTCGTCGTAAGCGGTGTCTGAACGCCTTTGCGAAGTCGGCTTGACGTTGAGCTGAAGGCCCAGGGGAGGAGCTCGTCGAGGCGGCTCTGAGGGTGACCTTTGGGGAGGGCTTCGCGGGTTGCGGAGAGATAGGCGAAGGGCTCGACGCCGTTCATCTTGGCGGTCTCGATCAGCGAGGCGATGCGGCCCCAGGCGCGGCCGCCCTCGTCATGACCGGCGAAGAGGGCGTTCCTCCTTCCGAGAGCTATGGGGCGGATGGTGTTCCCGACGGCGTTGGAATCGATCTCGACCTGGCCGTCCTCGAGGTAGACGCGGAGCCCGTCCCAGTGGTTGGCGAAGTAGGCGAGCTTCTCGCCGGCGCGGGACTTGGGCGAGAGCTTGGCGCGGCATCCGGCGAGCCAGGCGCCAAAGGCCTCGACGAGCGGCTTGGCGCGGTCTTGGCGCACGGCTCGGCGCGCCTCGGGCGCAGATCCCTTGAGCTCGGCCTCGATGGCGTAAAGCTCGGCGATGCGCCTGAGGCCCTCCTCGGCCACGGCGGAGCCGTCGCGGTCGAAGAGTTCGCGCAGCTGCCGCCGGCCGTGCGCCCAGCAATGCGCCAGGACGAGAGGTCCCTCGGGGCGTGGGCGGCGAGCCAGTGCCTTGTAGGCGGCATAGCCGTCCACCTGGAGAGTGCCCGTGAAGCCGCGCAGCACGGCCTCGGCCTGCTCGGTGCCGCGGCCGGGCGCATAGGCGTAGACCACGCCGGGCGGGTCGCTCCCGCCCCAGCGCCGGTCGTCGCGCACGAGCGCCCACAAGTAGCCGGTCTTTGTTTTGCCGCGCCCGGGGTCGAGCACCGGCGCGGTGGTTTCGTCGAGGAAGAGCTTGGAGGAGCGCTTCAGATGCTGGGCCATCCGGTCGACCACCGGCTGGAGGTGGAAGGCCGCCTTGCCCACCCAGTCCGCGAGCGTGGCGCGGTGCAGATCGAGGCCGGAGCGGGCATAGGCCTGCGCCTGCCTGTAGAGCGGCACGTGATCGGCGTATTTGGAGACGAGGACATGCGCGACCAGGGCCTCGGTCGGCAGCGCGCCCTCGATCAGGTGGGCCGGCGCGGGCGCCTGCACCACCGCGCTGGAGCAGATCCGGCAGGCATACTTCGGCCGGATCGTGACGATCACCCGGAACTGGGCCGGAACGATGTCGAGCCGCTCAGCGCGGTCTTCGCCGATCCGGGTCATGGCACCGCAGCCGCAGGGGCAGAGCGTGCTGGAGGGCTCGACCACACGCTCGATGCGCGGAAGCTCTTGCGGCAGCCGACCAAGGTTGCGCCGGATCGGCGTCACAGTTCGGGGTGAAGAGCCGATGGCCGCCTTGGCCACCTCGGCCTATGCCACCGACGGCTCGACCACCAACGCCGCGAACTCCGTCTCCCTCTCGGCCGGGATCGCAAGCTCACCCTTGCGGACCAGCCGTCGCCAGGCCGTGAGCTGCTGTGGCTGGATCCCATGCCGCGCGGCCACCTCCTTCACGCGCGCGCCTCGCTCCAGCGTCTCGGCGACAATGCGGGCCTTCACCTCGTCAGGCCCATGACGCCGCCCCGTGGGACCCGAGAGCACCTCAAGCTGCTCGACCCCAAGGCCAAAGCTCACCAAAGAACTTGGCAATCTTCTCTGCAAAGCGTTGCTCCAATCCGGGCCGCCATCCCGCGGCAATGGAGCAGAAGCCGCACTCAGCACACAGAGAGGGGGCCAAGCTACCGCTTACACCTCGTCTTGGGCAAGCCGATTTTCACCATGCATCCTCTTCCGCAGAAACCAGGCACTTTCGAGCTATCGCCACGGCCGGCCAGAGCAGGTTTTGTTGGATCTCGGGTACACGCAGGTGCGATCCCGTCATCGCCGTCGCAACCACCGAGTAGGCCCGTCCCGCGATGCTCTGCAGTTTCACTTCGAGCAGCGCATACTCAACTTGTTGCCGCCAGCCTTGCTCATATAGGATCTCGAGTGTCATCACGAGCCAAGTTCAAGTGGCTACCCAGAGTTGAGCGAGCGAGAGTTAGTTGCCTAAAGGTGCTCAGATACCCCTAGAAGCGTGGAACTCGGGTGAACCTTGTCAAGCATGAGAGGGACCGTCGCGACATGGTTTGACAAACGGCCTGCAGACTACGGTGCTGGTACAAGTACGGGCATTGTTGAGGAGATCGCAGCCGAAGGCTACAGCATCGAGGTTATCAGCGGAGCCAATAGCCGTTCAGGAAGTCAGCCTCCTTTGCTGCCCTTAATGTCGGGTGAGAATCTTGATACTGGCGGGGTTACGGTTGAATCACTCGAGACCGCCGCCCAGGCGACGAAGCCGGATCTGACTACTCGGCGAGTGACTAACTCAGAGGGATTGCGAGCGGACGACCAAGCGCTAACGCAGTCGTCCGATGTTCATTCTACCAGTCCAAAGCCGAGGCTGGAACTGCACTTCAACCTATGGCGAGATCTCTCGCCATTGTTCAGCTTCCTCGATATCGGTCTTCTGCTATCCAACACGGAACAGCTTGGCAGGATCTATGTCTATGTTCCTGCCTACATCGACCCTACTTGGATCTCCGATCTAAGTCCCGTGTTGAAGGATGAGCACACTTTGAACGCGGTGTTCAATTCTGTAATCTCACTTAAGAGTGAGCAAGATTACAGCTTCGAGGCCGAGGAGCAGGGCGAGTACTTCGCCACGATTCACTCCGTGAATACCACCAAAGAGATCTTTACTACTAGTCAGCAAGATTTGAATAGCGATGGTGGCTCGGTAATTGCATTCGGTGAGGCTCTTTGTGAGCGTATCCGCAGTGCAGAGAGGGCATTGCTTCAATCTGGGAAGCGGCATGCGCCGCAATATCTGCGCTTCCGTATTCGGTTTCCGTCTGACCGCATGCAGGTCTTTAGCTCCGTTCTGCCAGCGGACGAGTCGGCGTGGTCACCTTCTTTTGAATCTTTGGAGCTCATCGATTTCCGACTGAATGAGAAGAGAAGCTATCCGAGACGTGTTGCCGATCTGGCGGAAGGTAAGGAGTTTCATGTCGAGGCGGTGCACTACTTCCTGATCCGTGAGGCCACGCGCCAGTTGGTGATGCAGCATGCTCCAAACCATAAGGTCAGGCGCCTTGAGGGGCTCATATGGAACAACTATCTAGAGGGGCGTCCCTACTCCGGCGGCGAAACTAGAACTTATCCAACCGAGCGGATGCTTATCTATCATTGGAAGAAGCAAGGCTCTGGCACGCCCCGGGAGGAGCAGGCCATCGACGACTTCACTGCATTTGCAAGTTTCAGAGGAAGCGAACCTAATCTCAAGATGTTTATATTTGGCGCGGTGCTCCTAGGAGCGGTCGGGAGTTCGACGTCTACGGTCGTCACAGCTCTTGTCCAGTCCGCTATCACGGGGCCGATTAGGTCTAAACTGGGCTTGACTCTCCCCGAGGGTATTACGACGGCGGTTACAGCCAACCTGATTGGAGTGGTAATAGTCATCGGACTGCTGTGGGCGGTGTACCGCAACTTAGCTAAGCGCAAGCGGCAGCCTCGAGATCGGTAAACCGCCTCGAAGCGCTGGACTTGTACTTGCCTGAGGCACCGCAGCCCTCTAGTTTCGCTACATGACCCTAGCCGCTGTCGCTGCCCCGATGCCTGCGCCTGAGTTTCAGACGCCCAGCCTACAGCACTTTGGCTGCGAGGCTGACTTGGCTTGGCGTGCTCTACAAGGCCTTCAGAGTACCTACCCAGGCTTCCGCTCATGGTACTGGAGTAAGGTTGTTCCTGGCGTAGAGAGAGGGAGCAGACGTATTTTCTTGTCCACAGATCAGAGTGGGCTGAAGGGAGTCGTGATCGCTAAGAGAGGAGCAGAGCGTAAGCTCTGCACTGTGTGGGTTGCGCCACATGCGCGGCGCCATGGAGTGGGTCGTTTGCTCGTAGCGGATGCGATGGATTGGTTAGAGACTGAGCGGCCTCTGATCACGGTCTCGGAGCACCGGGCCCCCCTGTTCTTGGGTTTGTTCCAGTACTTCGGATTCGAGCTTCAAGAGGAACTATTAGGGTATTATGGCGGCAGCTCAAAGGAGCTAGTTTTTAACGGGCGACTGCGCCCAAATCCGTCATCCTGACTCGTTCGACAATTCGTTGCAGCTCATTGACGTCGCCTGATCGGACCTGACTCGCTGGAATGCCGAGCCTATCACTGTTGTACTTGAGGTAGGCTCTCTCCAGATCCTGAATGAGTAGGATCTTCTGAGTCGTGCTAGGCAATCCTTTGCCTCGTTGTCTTGCGTGGATCTCTTCAGCTGACTCTGTTATTTCAACAAGGGCAAGTAGGCAGAGTTGGTCGGTAATTTGGTCGGGAAGGGTCAAGGGGCCTTCTTCGGTTTCCAAGACTGCATGGCCATCCAGAATGGCGTCAGGCCTACCCAGCAGATCATGCTCCCGCAAATAGCTGATCAGCGCGAACTGATTCCCAATAGCGTCTCTCCTATTTTGGAGATGAAGGGGGCGGCCTAGTTTCGCAAGAACTTGACTGGCCCTGACATGCTTTATCTCTGGCTTCTGCTCAGTCAGAAGCTGGATAGTGTATGTTTTGCCCGAGCTAGATGCGCCAGTTACGAATATCATGGTTTCCAGCCTGCCATCATGAAGTCGCAAGGTATTTCAAGTCCAAAGGGGCAGAAGTCATCATGGTTGACTTCCCTTGGTGCATCTTCTCACTCTGCTCGATCTGCGTTGCCCGGAGGTCTAAAGACACGCCGCAGTTTATTCGCTCCGCGGCAGCATCAGGTCTTTTCTGGCCCTCAGTGAGCATGACGGATACGCTTAGCCTGTGGTCGAGGAAGTAGTCGACGCGCTTCGTCTGCGCCAGCGCAAAGAACTTACCCAACACGAGAACACGGCCCTAGGCTGCCCTGCGGTGGGGACCCATGGTGCCGCTGCTCCAGCCGTGAGCAAGCGTCCTCAGTACCCTCCACTTCGCTGCCGACCTCTATTGGTTGGCTAAGATGTTCGATCCCAGGGTTTGATGTTGTCGGGGGCGTCCACCCCATCGCTTACTTCTGGCCGAATGTCCTTAAACGTCTGCTCGGACTATGTCGCCTACGGACTTGGCTCCGGAGCAGTCGAGAACTCGCCTGAGCGCGTCGAGAGTCTGGCTCTTCGGCGACGTGCTAGAACGGTATCCCCATCAGCCACCTAATGAGGGTGAACGCCCCGAATGGGCTGATCGCCTCCTCAAAGATCGTGTTCTGGACCGCATCCTCCAAAACCGCGTTCTCGATGCCCGAGTCGGTCACAAGTCCTGCTTTGAAGCTCGAGGCCACCTCGCTGGTGACGACGAGAGGCACGTCCGGGTTCTCCTGCAAGGTGGCTGCAATGTAGCTGGCACTGTCGGTCGCTTTCAGTTGCAACTCGCCGACAACAGCGCTCCCCTCATAGATGGCGATGTCCGCGAGTGGGTGGTTGGTTGCCTCGAACATTGCGGCTTCGATGCCCTGCTCGATCAGATGGGTCGTGTAGACCTCCTCGAATAGGATTCCCTTAATATTGTTCATGTGCCCCAGGGCCGCGTCTGCATCGACGGCGGCGAAGTAGGAGATGATCTCCTCGAGGGAACTGGATCTTAGCTCGTTGTAGCCCCGCCTGACGGCGTCGATGACCGATGCCTCCTCGATCATGCAAGTGCGCCATGCTCTTTCAGGAACAATCCCGTTTTAGTCGTGGGCCCGTTGATGATATGAATAGGTGTCATCGAAAGCGCACGATCTCCTTTCCCTGAACGGATGTTCAAATCTGCGCCAAGCTTCGTCAGCGTTCTTGCAGCCTCCAGATGGTTTTGTTGTGCGGCCAACATGAGAGGGGTGATTCCCTCGTCGGCCCGCTGATTGATAGCAGCGCCGTGGGCGATCAGAAGTCTGCACGTGCTGGCGGACCCATGATAGGCGGCGTAATGCAGCGGGGTCCAACTCTTGGGTCCAGGGATAGTGGTTGCAGCGTGGGCAGCAACTAGAACCTCGGCCAACTCAAAGTTGCATAGCTCCAAGGCTAGCACTAAGCATGTCTGCCCTTTGGAAGAACGGCTGTTTGGATCCGCGCCATACTCCAGGAGCAACTCGGTGAAAGCCTTCTCGCCCCGGCTCACCGCGAGAATAATGAGTGGCTCGCCCTTGTCATTGGCGACGTTGATGTTCGCACCCTGTTTGACGAGATCGAAGAACATGTCGTTCTGCCCGTTCCGGAAGGCCGACAGCAGAACGGCATCCGCATACTTTTGGCCGAAATAAGCGCCGTTGGCCCGCAGGGCCTCCACGACTCCGGCGTGATTTTTGAAGAAGGCGCCGGTTATAGCGTTCCAGCCGTCATTATTGCAGACGTGGATATCGGCGCCGTTCTCGATCAGGAAGTCGACAACGGGCCGTCTTCCAGTGGTTGCTGCCCATATCAGGGGTGTCCAGCCCCTGTCGTCGCGAATAGAGAGTTCTGCCCCTTGCGAGATCATATGCCGGGCTAGCGGGAAGTACTCCCGGTCCAAGGCCAGAAGCATCGCCGAGCCGCTCTCGGCCGACCAGCGGTTCAGCGGTGCACCCTTATCGACCATCAGTTCCGCCAAATCGAGATAGCCTAAAACGATGGCCTGTCGGAGCGGTTCCCCGTCGCCAACCTTCGCATCGAAGCGGGCATCCTCGATCAGGGCATGCGCGATCTTCGTAAAGCCTGCTTTCATGGCAGCGAGGAGTGCGGTTGCGCTGATTTGATTGGGTGTCTCAGGGTTATCATCAGCGCTCGCAAGGGCGGTGCTGACTGCCGAGATATCCCCGGATGTCACGGCTTTAATTAGGTCGTTCAATTCTTCCTAGATCCTCAAAGTGAGTATGTCCTGGGCCTGCTTAGTCCAATCCTGCCGACCTCGGCCCGCGGACGCCAGCCTAGCGCGTCCGTGGCGCGTAGGGGACTGCTATTCCGCGGCTCGGGGCGACTATGGGCGGCTCCTGCGTGCCGGCCGCAGCAGTCAAACCGGACGCTTACTCCAACTCCGCCGGCATCTCGACAACTTCGTGCAGGCCTCCTACTTCGGCCGCTCGCTTAAGACGCTGAAGGGTCTCACGCGCTATGAGTTCATCTGCATAGCCTGGGTCCCCGAGCCGCATAGGTCCACCGCCAACCCGCTCTATCAAAGGCCGGTACAGAATATTCAACGGAGAGTAGGCGCTGCCGTCGTCCTATTGGATCCGCTCAAATCTCGTCCTCGATCCTGTCCTCCTCGCCAATAGTGTTGCCGTTCCTCTGGTAACCCTCGCAGAAATAGCGGAAGTCGCACGCGGCGCATGTCTTACCGTCTAGGCAATCGTCTAGCCAAGTCTGGAGAATGCTGACCGCTTGGTCTTCGCGGCGGACACACTCCTCAATGCTTCTGACGGTGTCGTCGAAGGCGCCAGTGGCTTCTTCGATGCTAGCGTCATTAACGGGAATGACGCGCACCGCCCGCGAGAACAGGAAACCATGACTGAAGTCGGCGCGGGCACCGGGCCGCCAGTTCTCCAACATACGGCGGTCGCTATCTAGCGCGGGCCCGACATCCGTTCGACCTTTGCTCAACGCTGCCTTTAGCGCCAGCAAATCTCCTTCGCCGGGAGCGAGTTCGTTGATATAGATCAGTATGCCCGCGGCCACACGTCGGCTTCGGCGCTGCTCGTGACGCAACCAAGCGTAAGTCTGGACCTGCCACTCGCCGTCTCGCCACTCGGACGTATTTGTGTCGGGGCGGCGTGTACCCTTGTAATCGACAATCACCTCAAATTCGCCGGCGAGGTCAGGGCACTGCGCCTGCACAGCCTGTCTGATCAGGTTATCCGTGTGTGCCGAGCCTAGCTCTATCTCGGTCAACACGTCAATGACACCGGTGAGCGCGTATTTCTCGGCGCGATGTTCGCTAGCGATGGCGCCGGGGATGTCACGGGTACCGATGACCCGTTCCTCAGCCTCGGCGATCAGCGGGAACAAGTGCGGACCCAACATGTTCACCGCTGCCTCGGCACGGCGGTAGGCGGCTAATCTCGCTTTGCGGCTGCGGGCACGTTTATTCTGATTGAGGAGCGACTCCTCGACAGGCCAGCCGAGATTGCGCAGGTCGAATTCGTCCAAGTCTGCTGGCGGTTCCTCAATCGGTTCAGACATGGAGAGCCGTTCGTAGGGAAGCGGAAACGGCAGGCCGCCCTTGCTCTTCCAAAGCCTGTAGACATTCTCCAGCAGTCCATGGATAAATTCACCGTACCAGAGTTGCACGGGCCGCGACGGTGGCAGAGCGCTACCGTTCTGGTAGCGATACTGCCGCGCGCAGCGGCGGAATGACAGCAAGTCGCCGGTCAGCGAGTATTCGGGAACGACGTGATCGGGGCGCTTACGGGCAATGCGCATTTCAAATCCTGACGAATGGTAGGTGGTCTGCGTCGACCGGCGGCGGCCGCAATGCAGGATCGCTTAGCCATGCCCAGCTTTCGTCGCGACGCCAGAACTTCGCAACGTTCTTGATTTTCGTCCTAAACTGAAGGCCCTGCTGGCAGCCGACCAGCATCAGCAAACTCTGCGGGCGGCTGTAGGCAACGTAGTAGAGGCGCACGAGATCTTCAAAGGTACGCTGCATGCCGGTGCGTTGCCCACGCGCGGGGCCGACTGGAGTCACCAGTGTTAAGTCGTTCTCTAGTCTCACTACCGAACTCTCCTCGTCAGGAAAGCGCCGGAAGCGCTGTCTGGCATTATTCGTCTTGAAATCTGACGATACGTCGACGATGACAAGTGGATATTCCAGCCCCTTCGCTTGGTGAATGGTCATAATGTTGAGCCGGTCGCGAGGCACGCTCGGCATGATCTCCTCATCAACTTGGACGAGATCCTCCGCGATTGGATTGAGTACGTCTCGAATTGCGCTGTTTACTGAGCGGTGGCGGTGCGGCTCATCCCGCTGAATGGTAGCTTTGTAGCCCGAGAAGGTCGACGCGGCCGCGACTGTCCTCGTAATCGCTTCTAGATAGACCTGCGCCTCGGGATCGTCTTGGAAGGGCGGAAACCAAGGCAAAAAGCTATAGCAGATGTCGAGCAGAGGCCACTCGGTTTCGTCTCCTTCGCCGTGTACCGCAAACAAGCGCCACCGCTCTACCTTGGCCGAAAGCAGTTCGCCGCGCGGCGAGCGCGGGTTGACGGTGAGCATCGCTTCGGCGGCAGCGCGCCACTGGTCTAGGAAGTCATTCGCCTCGTTCGTAAGGAATGCCTGCTGCTGACGTTCACCCCGCAATCCAGGGGCAGGCGAGGGATCAATGCAGACGAGAGCGAGCCCAAGGAACCGCTGAACGATGTCAACGTCGCGTAGCGCCCGGCCGCGCGGATTGAACACGGCGAGGCCCCGCGCCTCCAGTTCCCGCCGGAGGTGGAGGGGCAGCCTCTCCTTACCGGGAGTCCCCCTGAACGGCCTCCCGCGTTCTGCAACGGTGGAAGCCAGCAGCACAGCGTCCCCGAGGTCACCTCCGTCGGCGGGAAGGATTGGTTCGGTCAACGTGTCTTCGTGCGGGAGCGGGAAGCGGCCGCCCTGGCGGAAGACGCGATGGAGGAAGTCTGCAAGGTCGGCAGCTAGGGTGGGCGCATCGTTCCTAAACATGCCGATGACCCCGATCGGGGCGGCGCCGGCAGTCGAGATGACGCGGCGCACGTACGGTGCTGGGAGCGGCACACGCGCGCCGGCGAAATCGGGATCGTTGGTTACATGGGCGGAGAAGAACTCGACGATCTGCTTGGACGAGCGATAGTTCTCCTCCAGGCAGACGAGCTGCGGCTCGGGGCAACCGAGCTCCTGTTGAGCCCGGTCGCGGAAGTCGCGGAAGAGCTCGATCGTCGCCCCGCGGAAGCGGTAGAGCGACTGGTCGTCGTCGCCCACCACTGTGAGACTGGCGCCGGTGCGGCGAACCAACTCGAAGTAGATCGCCTCCTGCAGCGGGTTAGTGTCTTGGTATTCGTCGACCATCACCATCCGCAGCGAATGCATGCTCCGCGGGATGCGACCCGCCCGGAGTCGGTCTAAGAAGCGCCGTTCAAGCAGCGCAAAGTCCATCTGGTTGCTACCGGCAAGGTGCTGCTCGTAGCGATTCTTGATGCGCAGGATTGCTTGGCGAAACTCCTGGTCGCTATGCGGAGCACCGTAAGCATTAAGGTCGACAAGGTCCTGCACCAGCCGGTCGATGATGGTGCGCACGATCTCGGTCGCCTCGCCGTTGTTGCGTACCGGGTCTCCGGTGAAACCGTATCGGCCGAGGTAGGCCCGCAGTGGGTCGCCCAAGGTACGCAACTCACTCCAGACCTCGCCGCGCCGGTAGAGAATGGCTCGCGAGGCCGACTGCTCTAAGATGACCGGCGACGCTTCGTTCGGCTCGCGCATGTCACGGACCGCGTCCTCACAGATGCTGTCGAGCGTGCCCGCAATGTAGCGGTTGACGTCCATGGTCGACAGATGGCGGACATGCTTTTCGTCACCCGCTGCGGCAGCCACAGCAACGAGGTGGGCGCGCAATCTGGTGCCCCATTCAATCAGCCTCGACCTGATCTCTCGCCCTGCCTTCTCGGTGAAGGTGGTGATCAGCACGTCCTCGGGCGCAATCCCATCTACGAACGTGAAACGGAGCGCCCTGAGTACCAACGTCGTCGTCTTGCCGGTGCCAGGTCCGGCCACCACCAAGAGTGGCACGTCGCTGGACGCCGCGATGGCCTCACGCTGCCGTTCGTTCGGCACGTGCGTTGAGAGGGCGCGCGCAACTATCTCTGGGAATTCCTTGACGGTTGGCGAGGTTGGGAACTCTAGCAATTCAACACCCTTTAGCCGCTTGGTCAGTGACGACGTTGGGCGCCGCAGGAGTAGGCTCGCTATCGACTAGAGTCGATCTGTGATGCACCACCTTGAAGTCCTCGAACCGATCATCGCCGTTGCTGTAGTTATGGGATATCGTCTCTACGTCCGCCACCACCACATTAGTTCCCGCACGAGTGTGGTAGTTGGTGCTTTCCATTTCGCAACAAAAAACCTCCGATTGAGGTCCCCAGCAATCGTGCGCATACTCGCCATCTCTTCTCAGAGGACTGGACACTTGACGCCATCTCTCGCTACCAATTTGTGGGTTCCAAGACCGCCTCCGCTGCGTATGATGCGATTGTTGATTTGATTGAACCAGTTGAGCTAGCTCACGATCTAATTTTTCAATCGTCGGTCCGATCCCTGCTAGGCACTTTCCTGTCTCATAGCGCATCTGCCAGAGCTACCCTCAATCGATAAGTGTTGCTACAGATAGTCTGGATTAAGACGAACCTTTAGCTTGCGCGGGTCATCCGGATTTGTCGATACGGAGCCACGACCGGAAGCATTCATTAAGCGGAATCCTTGTCCGTCCTCCCAGGTGGTCTCCTTCTCGTACTCTCTTAAATACTGTATAAGACGGGGGAAGTGCCGGTTCCGCCCCACCCTGATGGCCCGCGGCGCGCGAACCTCCTCGAACATTCTGTCGAGAACGGCACGAAGCAGGTCTGGTAGAGGAATATCACGGTAGTCGTCACTTTGGACTCGATTTCGACATACCTCGCGCAAAACCTTCAGAAACTGGTTTGGTGAGAAATCGTCGATACTTGTGGGCCTGGAAGAGCCAAGAAACTCTTTCTCAAGGATGCGTATTAGTGCCTCTGGGTCAACTTCTCCCTTAATTCCTAGTCTCTCCAAGACCGCTGCTCGTGCTTGCTGGTCCTTGAACTTGCTACGAAGCGTTTCCAGGAGTTGATCTCGCCTGCGGGCTGACTGATCTCCTCCGATTTCTAGCTCCTCTTCAAAAACCTCCTGCCAAAGGTCTAGAATCATCCTTATAGTCTTGTTAATTGCCTGACTGGCCGCGACCGCTTCCGTTCTCGAAGACCTGCAATCATGATCGGGCATATTCGCTCCTTGATAACTCACCACTCTCTGGCACTGGCTCCAACCTTCTACCCATGCAGTCTTTTCTGATGGCGAAGGTGTGGAAAATGCTTGGATGCTCTACATCCGGTTCTTTCTCTCTCTGGCCGGGGAAACTCCCAGGTAGGATTGGTCAATTGCTGCTTTTAACCTGCCTGATGTGCTCCTCGACGGCGCACAAGATGCTCGAAACCCCTTTCCCCTTTGCGTAGACGAGCGGCCGGTTGCCACGATTGGCGCGGATGAAGTCGGTGGCAGCGTGCTTGGCTGCCGACCACACGATGACGAACAAGTCGCTGTTAGTCGCCAGTGCTTTGAGGGCCGCCGTGCCGACGTGGTCGGCGTTGCACTCCACCCTGATGTCATTCACGGACCGCTCTAACTCCGCCTTAGCTTGGCGACTGGCAGTCTCACTTAACGAGTAGATGCTGACCTTCTTTCCACTCAGTCGCGCCATGAGTCCATCGTCGGGAGCGTCATTGGCATCGGCCGCACCAAAGTCCCAGCCGAACTCGATTGCCAGCCGATCGGCAGCGGCTCGCTGTAGGCTGCTCATTCGGGCCCGGATCGGGACTAGGCGTGCCAAGACGCCGTGGACGAACCGCTCGCGCGTACGCACGTCGGGCGTCGCCGCCCTCATAATTGTCTCGACAATGTCGAGCGCCCAGTAGGCCATGTCAGCGCCAAAGCCTTCGCCGGCGATCTCGTCCAGGTCCGCGACGAGGTCGCCGTAGCGCTTCGCGTTCAGCCCGATCGATAGGAGGGCCTCCACCAGGACGCGGCTCGATTGGAAGGTTGCACTGCCCCTGGTGACTCCGAGCGCGAGAAGGGTGAGCAGGCCTGCATAGGCGGGGACGAGGACAGGACTGGGGAAGGTATCATCCCGACGCATCGTCGCCACGATGAAGGGCAGGGCATGAAAGGTACGTTCGGCGGCAAGATTGTCGCTCTGAATGGCATTCAGCGCGTCGAGGAATGCGCGGACCGCCTCGGGATCGTGCGCTACATCGTCGAGCCGCCACTCCTCGGCCCCCAATCGCGCGACGTCGAGCGCGCTCGTGAAGCCGGGATCGGAGACCCGGCCGAGCCACTCCGTCCAGGAGGTAGGCACAGTTGAGGCGCCGACCTCAGCATCGAGCGCTTGAAGAGCCGTTCGCATTGGCTCTAGCTGGCCGAGTGCCTGCCGTTGATCGTCGGTCAGCCGGGACAATGCGGCTAACGCCGCGGCCATCGCGTCAAGGCTCTCCGTGGCTTGCATGGTGGCGATAGCGGTCTGAGCGCTGTCGGCAGAGGACTGAGGCGTGGGCGCGGGAGGCTCCGCTGGTCCGAGGCGGTCGGCCACCCAGCCTAGGTCCGCCTCGTGCCCGACCAGGGCGAGGCGAAGTTCACGCCGAGATGGCGACTCGAGCGCCTCGAGTCCGCAGAGCCGCCAGCCGCCTTGGCTCAAGGGAGATGGACGCGGAAGAGAGAGCAGGGGTAGGGCGAGCGGACGCGTTTTGTTGGCGTAGATGCGGCGTGCCTCTTCGGGATCGTCAAAGGCCTGGGCTAGATGAGTGCGGTAGAGTGCCTCGAGGAGAAGGGCAGTTACGGCGGGCGTACGCCGGGCGTTGAGCAGGTTCGCGAAGCCAGGCAGATCGGTGATACCAATCCAATCCTCGCGCGCGGCCAGGAGTTGCACCTGGAGCGACTTGAGGTTCAGGGCGTCGATCCGGAGTTCGCCGCGCAACCGGTCAAGGAGTGTAGCAGCCGCGTCCCAGCGGCCGACATTGAGGTAGTCTTGGAAGCGGGCGAGCAACCAACTGGTCGGCTCAGGGGTCGCGCGGGTCGTCCTTGGTGCACGCGCGAAGGTGTCGCAAGCGCTTTGGAGGGCACGAAGAGCTCCCAGCCGGACACCCGCCTCAGGCGGTAGGCGTAGGACGGCGGTGATCATTGGCCCGAAGCCTTCGGCCGCGCTGGCAAGATCGCATTCGGACGGCAGTGAGGCTGGCTGCCCATCAAAGGAGGTCATAGTAGGGCCGGCGAAGGCGTGCAGAACCGGGCTCAACCTACGCCAGTCGCTGGGTGTAGAGGCTGCGGCGATCCACAGGTCCCCTGAAGCTGAGATTTGGGGCACAAGGGCACCGGGCACTTGGGGATCGACCAGAGTTGTTCTCAACCGTTCGCAGAGAGCGTCGATCTCGGTCGAAACGACCGACTGCGAGGGCCACGGGGCAAGCCTGCTAAGGATGGCCTGCGAAGTCTCGAGGTCGGCAGCGATCACGCGAGCAGCCCTCCCCATTGCAGCTCCATCTCCAGGGCTTGCTCGGCCACGACCGCGGGGTCGGTCCTGAGCACCAAGTGCTCGCCGTTGACCGTAATACCATTGCGAGTGAGGTTCATTGACCCACTCAGCACATAGTCGGCCCCGAGCAGCCCCTTGGCATGGAAGTCCTTAGCGACGGTCCATCTCAGGCCTCGCTCATGACGTGTCTTCAGGGCCCAGAGGCGAGAAAGGACGTAGTCGTTGTGACCTTCAGCTCGTATCACCAAGCTGACTTCGGCTCCGCGCACTAATAGCGCGTCGAGAACCTGGGTCAGCCGGATCGGCGCAGCGGGCCAATCGGGCACGAGCGTCGCGAAGCGGCGGGCGGAGTTGTCGAGGATCTCGACGTCCGAGATCCAGGCGAAGAGCAGCCAAAGCTTGGGGCTTGGGCTCAGGAGTTCCGCGGCAAAGAGGCTTTGGAGCAGGTCCCGTATGCCTCGCGCTTGCGAGGGGCCGTGAAGGTCCCGGCTGGGGGCCGTCATCACGCGTGCTCCCGAAGTGAAAGGTCTGCGACGATCCGCTCCGCCTCGTGATCGATCCGCTCGACTACGGGGAAGAACTGGAGCGCTCCCACATCGACCGGCGAGGCAGCGAGCTGCACCAACGCGGCGCGCAGCGCCGGCGCTTGATCGAGAGCGGCGGCAAGGCGGCAACGCCCTTGGGCCCCAAGTGCCGCATTGAGACAGAGACGCCAGTCGGGAGCGCTCAACTCCACAGTCGCCACCGATCGGCCCAGGAGCAAGTAACGGGGCACGGCCGGGTCGGTGGGGCGGACGTCGCGGAACGGATGGAAGCCCTGAAGGCTGGAGCGGCGCACCTCGACGTCCGTAGGCCACAGCAGAGCGGTCGCCGCCGCGTAGGAACTGACGTCGGCAGCCCCCCCTGGCACCGACCGAGCTAGATGGTCCCGGATACGGCGGCGCCAGCCTCCATGCCGGCTCGCAACGAAGGCGAACTCGCGCACGCCGACACACAGGCCGACCCGGCGCTCCAGTTCGCTCCACCCCTCCACCAGATCGAGCATCAGACCATCAAGCGTGGCATCGGTGCCCGGCCGCAGCAGGCGCGTGTTAAGCGAGGCGACGAAGGCGTGGCTGAGGTCCACACCTCCGCGCCGGCCGAGAGTGGCCGCGACACACTGCCAATGGCGGGCACGGTGGGCATGCGACTCGACCATGCGCAACTGCTGCACCTGCTCTGCCAGGCTCGGATCGTCCCTGAGTAGAGACAGGACGCGGCGGAGCCCCGGATCGACCAATTCGAGGTCGGTTGGAGCCAGCGCCGCCTCAACGGCATCAAAAAAGGCGCTAGGCTCTGCCGCGAAGCGCTCGGCGAAGGCCTCGAGCACGCCGGCCCCGCCCAGGGTCGTTTCCGTGATCCAAATGGTAGCTGTGCCCGTCCCGGAGTCGTCGTGAACGTCGGCCAAAAGGTCATCCGATGTAGCATGACGCGGAGCGGCCGCGATACAGGCCTGCCGCATGGCCTCGGCCATGGACTCCACGACGAGGCGGCGGATGAAGGCGCCGAAAGCCTGTTGATCGGGAGCGGCGATCTCCCCGGCCAGGGCTCTCAAGCGATCGCCGACCTGCGGGCTCGCGACAAGGAGTTTGAGGAGGCGAGGCAAGCGCCCGAGTCCACTGGGACTAGCTTCCTCACCGGTTGCTTCGTCTTCACCCACTTCGTCCTCGTAGGACGCGGCGGGGCGCGCACTGAAAATCGTGTCGATCACGTCGCCCAGCGCATCGTCGATCCGGCCATCCGAGAGCAGGTCGGTAGCGGTCTCTTCAATAGTCCGCTGGGTCGCGGCTACGTCTGCGAACAGCACTGAGCACAGGATCTCGAAGAGCCAATCGCGCTGGAAGACGTTGATCTCGGGGGAAAGTGCGGGATCGGTCCGCAGGCGCTCGCGCAGGTAGGAGAGTTTGCAGGCGCGCAATAGATCTGGGGGCAGCCTATTGTCCCAATCTGAGCCCTGGACGGGTAGCGAGAGGTCCAGCCGAATGCCGTCCACGTCGAGCGCAAAACCCAGGGCGGCTGGGCGGCCATCGTCGCTCAGGAAACGAACGGTCACGGCGGCGTCGCCGTCAAGCCGGCGGACGTTGGCCTTGGCCTCGCCGGCGAAGCGCCGAACCTGCGCGCTGGCCCGGAAGCGGTGGAGAAAAAACTCGACGCGCGGAACGTGAGCGCACCAGGCCGAGCGTGGAGAGACAGGCACCGTGATGGCCTCGCCCTGGGGCGCGATATCCGTGCGCCAGACGAGCCTCGCGTTGCTTGAGGGCAGGGCATCGGTGCGTTTGGCCTGGCACAGGCGCACTGTCCATGGTCGGAAGACGAGCCTCGCGCCCTCCTCGCTGTCGTCGTTGTAGCGGCCGGTGAACTCACCGACGAACTCGTGCACCTCGGCATACTCGGTGATCCGTAGGTCCTGCTCGGGCCTGGTAGGGTCCACCGGCACCCAATGCGACAGGGCACCCCGTTCGAAAGCGAAGCGCCGGGTCACGCGCCCAGGGACGAGTTGGTTGAGTGCTTGGACAATGGGCAGCGCCTCGGTGCGCTCCTCGTGGCGGACCGTCGCAGGGGGGATCACGATACGGACCTCAGGTAGGCTCAGGTCGCTGAACAGATTATGGGGCACGAAGTCGGGCAGCGGATGCCAGGGCACGTGTAGGTCGAGGCCCGTCCCGGGACGAGGAAAGGCCAGACGCCAGCCCCGGAACAGCCGCCTCACGAGGGTCGGCACCGCTTCCATGAGGAGGGACCTGGGAGCCTCCCAGAGGAGCGACTGGACCACATCTTCGCTCACACCGAGGGCGCCCCTCAGATGACTCTGGAGGCTCGCCAGGGTTGCTTCATCGCCGCGGACGAGGGCCCTCAGGCAGGCCTTCATCCGATCCCGCACGGCGGCGACGTTGTCGGACGGCGTGTCGAGCGGTCGGCTCAGCACATCCCAGGCCCATGCCCGCTCTCGACCTGCAGCCTCGGCGGCCAGCCAGTCGAACAGGGCAAAGGTAGCCTGCATTTTGAGGACGTAAGGATTGCGGATAGGCAGGTGCTGAGGAGCGAGTTCGGGATCGAAAAGCCGCTCATAAGACTGGAATACGGCGCGGTCTCGGCCGTAGTCCGACAGGACCGTGAGCATGATTGGCCGCATCGCCCGATCGCGTCCTGCGCGTCCCTTTCGCTGGAGGAACGACGCCATGCCACGCGGCGCTTTGTGCTGAATGACCGCGCCGACTTCAGGGTCGTTGAAGCCTACCTCGAGCGCCGCGGTGGCAACCACAACGTTGGTGCCCTGCGCGACCCCTCCATCCTGGGAAGTCGTGCGACCGATCAGGAGTCGCTGGGACAGGGGGTGGCCGAGGTCTTCGCAGAGGCGCCACCGTTGCCCCTCCGCATCGCGCGCCCGATCATCCGCGCCCGCAGCCCGCAACTTAGCGAGGGGGCTGCGCTTCTCATCAGGCCGGCCAAAGATGGTGTAAGCCTCGGCGTCCTGGAGGTCGTTGTAGAGGCGGTTCGTCACATCGAGGTCATCGGTAAAGAGGAACGCGCGCCGGCCAAACGCTCCCGAGGCGGGCGCCCCCGGCGGGTCGAGGACGCGGGGCAGCAGCATTGCCGTCTGGATCGTTGTGGACAGGAGCGAAGTCCGCGCAGCCGGGTCGCCCCGAAGTACGATTTGATACTCCGCGCCGCGTTCTTCAAACTCCTCGGCCGCTGGTGTCACCTCCGCCACGCGCTCGGGCATAGCCCCGGTGAGATCAGAGAAGAACCGATTCGCCTCCTCCAGGGTTGCAGATAAGCCCGCCCAATGCAGGGGCCGGCCCAAGAGGTACCGCCACCGCCTGAAGGTGAGAGCGGCCTGCGCGCCGCTGGTGCCTTCGTAGGTGTGCACCTCGTCGAGAAGGGCCAAAAAGGGCTTTCGGGCGCTTCCGACGCCAAACACCCCGCGCATCCAATGGTCAGATAGGCGCTGGTTCAGGATCTCGGTGGTGGTGAACAGGATGTCCGGCGGCTCGCGCTGAATGCGCTTGCGGGTCAGGGCAATGTGCGACTCGCTGGCGATGGTCCCGCAACCTGGACGCGCGCAGTGGAGTCGCTCAACGCCCGCCTGGAGGTCGACGGCCCGCCACAGCATGTCGTCCTTGCATTCCGGGCATCGAAGCCAGGGGCAGACGTGATCGCGGCCACGCCGCGGCCAGCCATGGCGCTCGACATCCTCGACGGCGGCTCGGCTCGGTGTGGAGCTAAACAGCGCGCCGATGCGCAGGGGCCTCCGGCCATGGGCAGTCAGGGCCGCGTCGATGGCGCGGGCCATGCTAAAGGCCTCAGCGAACTGGTCCTTTAGGAGTTCAATTCGAGGATACACGGCCACGGCCTTGACCCAGGAGTCGGAACCGATGGCCTCACCGATCCGGAGCATCGCGGGAAGATAGAAGGCGATTGTCTTGCCGCTCCCGGTTCCAGCCGTCACGATTGTACCGCCGTCGTCGGGCGAATCCACGAGCCGGAGTGTGGCCCTCTCTTGGAAGGCTGCGAGGCGCAGGCCAGGCCGGCCAGTCAGGGCATCCCATAAGGCACGTCGCAAGGCGTTGGGAGCGATCCGCCCGCCGCGCGCGGCAAGGATGGCCGAGGGTTCTAAGTCGCGCCGAGGGAAGCGACGAGGCCGTCGGTCGACGCGGAAGTCCGCGACGAGGTGAGGTGCCTCCTGCCAAGGTCGACCCTTAAAGAGTTGCCGGTTCGCCACTAGAAGGCGCACCGCTTCGGCAAAGCGCGAGCGATAAAGGCGCCCCTGGGCGCCGCTGAGTTCGAGCAACAGCTTTGAATCAATCAACTCCTCGAGCACATCCTCCGCCTGGTCGGCTTGCGGGCAAAGGGCCGAGGCCTCGGAAGCAGTCAGGCCCCCCCCGGTGAAGCCCCACCGAAGCGAGCGCATTTCAAGCGTCTCGATCTGATCCAGGAGGGCCATGGCCCTGGGAGAGGGTGACATTACCGCGCCTATAAGATGCGAATGCGGAACGCGCCCAGAAGGTTGCGACCCTCCAACCAAGTGCGAACCTCGCCCGAGAAGGCACTCAAGGAAGCGCCCTCATTGCCGCAGGAGCGTAGGAAGCCGATAACCGCTGGCGGGATGTCGTCGGCTGTGAGTTCATTCCAGGCGGCGCGCTGGTCCGACACGAGCTGGGCCAACTCCCGGTTTGCAGCATTCGGATCCGTAGGAAGCGCCTGGGACAGCGCCGTAGTGCGGTTTCTGCAGTTAAGGATGCGGGTGACGCCTGCCCTGAGCGGGGGCAGTCGACCCAGAGTCTGTAGGACCTCGTCGGAGGCGACAGTGGCCTGGGCTAGGACGTGAGCCCGCCATGCCTTCTCCGCTGTCTGGCGTGCGGCATCCGCGATGCCCTTGAGACGATCCGTGAACTCGTACTTTAGGTTGAACGAAGGGTCCGCGAGCCCGGCGGGGTTTTCCTTAACAACCGCCTTCAAGCCCTGCGCACGTTCGACGAGTGGAGCTGGGTGAGTTGGCCTGAATGACACAGCCACTCCCGCCGCTTCTAGGCGCCGCAGCGCGCTTCGCTGCTCGGCCAGCGCTGCGGCTGCCTGACGCACCTGGCCCGCCCGGGTGCGGAGCATGTCCGCCTCAGCCGCAGCCTTCTTGAGAGACTGGTGCCGGGAGATCTTGGCCGCGAGGGCCGATGCGCGCTCAAGCAACACGACTGGGCTCTCCTTGCATGGTCAACGCCGTGAGGTCCTCAACAATCGCTCCGAGGTCTTTCTCCAGGCTCTCGAGGCTGCGTGCCACGTCGGCCGCTCCGGCCGACTGCCCCACCCCATCCTGCTCGAGGTTGCGCTCCACCGCGTCCAGGAACTGCGTCGCCACTTGGCGCAGCGCGGTTCCTGCCTCCACAGCGTTGGCCCGGCCACGACCGAACTGGGGCAGAGCGGCGACTGGGTCCTCCAAGCGGGCCAGTTGGCGAGCGGCGGCGATCGCGTCGTCGTACTGGGTGGTCTTGAACCGATCGAGGGCCTCGACCAGCGCTCGCCTTGTATTCTCCGTGCTAATTCCAGCGTCGAACGTCTGCTGTCTGGCATCGTCTAAAGCGGCGATGATGGCGGCGCGCGGGGTCGAGGATCCAAAGGCCGCCTCCATGTCGGCCAGCCATGTCAGCCGCACATCGCGCTCGGCCACGACGGCGGCGCTCAAGTTCATCGCCACCTCCCGGTAAAGCGTGGCGACCTTGTCGACGTTGTCTCCAGGATCGAGGTCGAGATGCCATTTGCTGGCCCGCAATGCCCGCACCGGGCTCAGCGCCCGAAGCGGGTCGAGCATCGCGCCTGCCCGTCCACCCTTCAGGCTTGACGCCTGGGCCCGAACAACCCCCACTAGGTGTTCGCGTTCCCGCGACAGCTTGGCAAACAGGTTGCGCAGGTCACGGGTCGAGGCTGCGGGATCGCTAGGTAGGCCGTCGAAGACGGCGTCGATAATGTCAGCGGCCGTAGCGTCCGCCTTGATCTTGCCGCCGATCGCTGCGGCCACGCAGAGGAGTTGGAGGGCGCCAGCCGCCTGGTTCCAGCGAGGCGTCGGGGCAACTAAGTGGCGCAGCTGACGCACAACTTCGGCTGACCATCCATCAAGGCAGTCGAGGAACGCCGCAAGCGCTCGGTCTCCTCCCTCGAAGTGCCATCGGAACTGATCCTGCGCCGCGCGCAGAAGACCTTGCAGCGCCGTGCCTGTCTTAGCGTCGGCTGCGATCTCCATCTGCACCCCGGCGCGACTGGACGCCCTAGTCGACTGTCGCACGAAACTGATGCTGGTCCGTTTGAAGGCGCCGGCCCCCCCTGCGAAGTCAGCGCGAGCCATTCCCAACATGTCCCAGTCGATCGCATCTGCGATGGCTGGAAAGAGCAGGTCGCGTAACCGCACGGCAACCCTCTCGTTAAGTAGGCCACCGCGAATCCAAGACTCGATCGCCTCGTCGTCGGGGTTGACGGTACGCGGCTGTCCTTGCCCGGGCGTGATAACGGGGGCTGACGGGGTGGACGGAGTAGTCGGGGCGAGAGCATCCGGGATCGGTGGGATGCTAAAAACCTCACGGAATCGGCGAGGCAATTCGACGATCCGCCCTGTGCCGTCATAGATCTCCAAGGCCGCGATCCAGCGGGGCGCGGCTTGGGCGTCCTTGGCTTGCAAGGCGCTCTCGACAGAAACCGGGAGCTTCGCCCCACCCACCTTCTCAAGAAGCCGAGGTGATGGATAGGCGCCCGCCTCGATGTCCGGCGCGAAGTTGTCCAGCACCTCCACTAAGAGGTCGTTTTGTAGGATACGGGGGTTGAAGCTGGCCGGCATGCTCCGATCGACCCTCGAAGCGAGGTTCGTGAGCGCGCGCTCGGTGAACGGATAGAGACCATAGCCATCTACTTCCCCGAAGGTCGCGTGGCAGGTGCTCACGTGAGGACAGTTCGGGCAGACCGAGGGCGCTGCCTCGCCAGGCGCCGCGCCCTCGCTCCAGTTACCAATTCGCTCGCGCCCCAAACGCGCTGCGTTTAGGTAGCGCGCCGCGAACTCCGACAGCGCCCGTGGCGTGACGCCCTGCCCCTCGGACCGGCCCGCGGATTGATCCATGTCGACGATGTGGGTTGTGCGCATGTAGGCTGTTTCGGCCACGCTGGCGAAGAAGCCCGTCGTCACCGCGATGGCGGTGCGCATCCGGCACTGGCGATCGTCCCCTTGCGCCGTGATCGCTTGGAGCAGCGCGCGGTCGATGCCCTGAAGGCGCGCGAACTCTTCGACGAGGAGCACGAGTTCCTTGCCTTGCGCTTTGAGATGCGCTCGCAGGCGCATCATCAGTTCCTCGATGCGGTCGCCCGAGAAACTAAGCGTCCGCGCCACAGCCCGGTCCAAGTTGCGGTTGATGATCTCTATTGCGAGCGACGTGTTCGTGGCGGGATCAAGGTCGATCAACTCCAGCGCGTCTTTGGCGAGCTTGGTAGCGTGCACGAAGTCCAGGCCACCCAGCGCAAGGTCGTTGACGGCAAAGTCGCGGCGGCGCTCTGGCCGGTCCTTGGCGTTTGACTCGGCGAAGATGTGGTCCACGATCTCGCCAATAACCCCACCGTCTCCAAGGAAGTGCGCCTGGCGCATGTAGGGGTCCTGGATGAGGTGTGGCAGGGAGTCGAGCAACTCCGCCTCCAGTTCGTCGGCTTCACGTCTAGGCTGATCCTCGCGGATGGCTTGGGCGAGGTGGTTGAGTAACTCGTGCTTGCGCGCGTCCCTGCTCATTAGGCCGTCGCCGGCTGCATTGAAGGTGTCGAGAAAGCTCTGCTGCTGATCCACCGGTAAGCGGCCGATCAGGTCGCGGACGATTGCCCGCAGGCTTGTCCCGGACTTGCGGACGACGAGCAGCATACGCTGGTCGTCGTCGCGCAGGTGAAGCCGCATCCAGTGGACGAGGTGCGACTTGCCCGACCCGGTCTCACCCAGGATAACGGCAAGCGCATGGGGCCGATCCTCGCGTAGGAAATCAGCAAGAAACTCCGCCGGGCTCAGGTTCGACCAGGCAGCGTCACCGATCTCCTGGAATGACTTGCCCACGGGACCAGTCACCCGCAGTTCCCAGTCGCTGTGAACGGCGCGGAACACCCCGTCCGAGATGTGCTCGGCGAACGGGTTGATGACTTGGCGGACCTCGCTGGGCGTCCAGCACAGCACGTTGCGCATCACTTGACCCTTCCATTCCAAACACGGCTGACCCGCTCCTGAGACAAGCCGAAGTCGAGGACGCGTGGACGCGCATCGGCCACAGCCTCCAGCGTGATCATACCTCGGTCGGCTAAGCGCCGTAGGGCCAGGCTGGTCGCCATGGACATCCGATCGGGATCAGCCCTCTCAGTGCACATCGCTTCTAGGGCCTCCCGCGCCCAGCCGCCCTCAAGAACGGGAAGGATGCGGCTCAACTTCGCGAGAAAGAATTCAATGTCGAGCGCGGCCTCTTCTCCAAAGGTCGCCGGCAGCGCCCTCATGATGGCTGCGCTCGGATCGGGAACGACCCGGCGCGTGCGACCGTCCCCCGTCAGACTCGCAAGGCCCAGGAAACGCGCCCAGTAAAGCAGGTTCTGGTACCGGCTCGTGCTAGTTAGGTCGACGCGGCCGGCATTCTCACCCAGGTCCCGGCGCAGCATGTCCTGCGGCCCCTGACTGAAGTCCAAAGGATGGAGCGGACTTTTGGTGAGTAGCCATGCCAAACCCAAAGCGACGCCGCGTTGGCCAGTGCTTTTTGCTCTTTCCGGCTCGAGGAAGATGGACAACATGAAGCGCCGCAAGTCGTCCTCTACGACGCTGCGACGCCCGCCGTCAGGACGGGCCGCGTCGCTAAGCTTAAGATAGCCGTCCACCTCTTCGATCAGGCCGAGGCCCTTGGCCTCTTGGAGGGCATTTGTGAACAGAGCGGTTGATCCCTCCTCCTCGTCGCCCCGTCGGCTGAGCGAGGGAGGCGTGGCGCATGCCTCGAGCCGGTCGCGCGGTTCGCGGCCCTGGCCTGCCGCTGCAAGCGCGGCGTAGAGGCTAAAAAGGCGGCTAGGCACCGCTTCAACCGTGGTGACGACACTCATTCCGCAATCCTTGCATGGAATTCGTCGATGGTGAGGATCCGTCCACCGAATACCTCGCGCAGCGGATGGCCGCTGGGGCTTGCGATGCCGTCGGGCGCCAATATCACACGCGCGCGGTCCGGGTCGGGCGCAAGACTGCTGGTGCTCAGCGTCGCGCTGAGCCCAGCGATCACCAACTCGGGCCCTGCCGGCAGGCGGGAATGGGCCAGGTTTGGCAGGCGAGAGACAAAGACGGGCCGAGAGGCCGCGAAGCGCAGGACCCGATCCATCTCGAAGGGCGCCTCCCCCAGCAGCACGACCTTGGCCAGACCCATTCGATGCATCCGCTCGAGGCTGTCGCCAAGGCGCCTGCTGGCGGCCGGGCCCGCTTCGTTGGCAGGATAGAGAACGAGCAGGCGCCGGTCCGCGTCGAGAAGGCGCGCTAAGAGTGGTGGGAGTGGTAGCCTCCAGGGCGCGCTCGGTTCGCCAAGTGGACTCTCAGGACGGCGGCGCGACGGATCGGATCGGCAAGTCGCGCAGCGGCTGCAGGCCCGGGCCACCCCCTCGCGTCCGTAGAGGTCCTCGAGGATGGTCGCGGGGCACTCGTCGGCGGCAAGGAAACGGCGCATGAGGCGGAGGTTGCGCTCTCGGGCATCGCGGGCCTCCCGACGCGCACGCTCGACCTTTTCCTCCCAGACGGTACGAGCGAGGTGGCTTTCCTCGCAGATCTCCACTGCGATCCAATCGCCCCGCTCGGCAAGTGGTGGGCGGGGCGCACCTTCGAGGCGGATCAAGCCCGATCGGGCCATCAAGGCAAGCGTGCGCAAGTTCCAGTCGGCGTTGCGCTGCCCATTCATGTCGATGTCGTCCTCGGTTGTACCGGGGCTGCCATCAACGCGTACGGCGATGCGGCCGTCGGATAGGACCTGCTTGCCGGCGAACAGGGCCGCCCACCGCTCGAGGCCCCGGTCGACACTGATCAGCTTTTGCTGATTCAAAGCCTCAGCCGTCCCGAGGTCCGATGGCGTTGGGACGATCAGCGACAGCGAGGCACGTCCATCGCGCCCGCCGCGTCCCACCTCCTGATAAAAGCGGTCAAGCGTTTCCGGGACGCAAGCATGGACGACGCTGCGGGCGTGGGCGTAGTCGATGCCGAGGCCAAAAGCGGAGGTGCCTACGACGATGTCGAGTAGCCCTTCGCGCCACTGCGCGACGATGCGTTCGCGGGCTTCGCGCGGTGTCTTGCCGTGCAACATCTGCACTCGGCTGAACCCCACCGCGCGCAGGCGGCCTTGCCACGCTTCGGCATCCTCGACCCGCGTTACGTAAAGCACGGCGGGGCGAGGCACGTGGTGCATCGCTTCGAGAACGCGCTCGACCTGGCCCTCCTGTTGGCAAGGCGCCACCCAGTAGTCGGGCTCGGGCCGCAGACGCACCGCCGCTACACTGCCGAAATTCTGTTCCGCCCCGAACAGCGCATTCAACGTTTCGAGCGATGCGTCTGTCAGCGTGGCCGACAGGAGCAGTGTACGAGGCATGCGATCGCTAGGTGCCAACGAGAGCAACTCGCGGCGCAGGCCACTCAACTCCTGGAACTCGGTGCGGAAATCGGTGCCCCATTGATCGACGAGATGCGCCTCATCTACGACCAGCGCGCGGAGGCGGCCGGTCTCGGCGGCGCGACGCAGTGCGGAGCGCAGGGGGCCGCAGGCTGCCTCGGGCGAGGCGAAACATAGGCCCTGTGTCCCTGCCGCGATTCGCTCGGCAATGGTGGCGTTGGCGGCGTCCGATCCTCCTTGATAAGCTAGGGGTGGAGCCAAGCCGCACACGGTGACCGCCTCTTCTTCGTGGTTCACGCCCAGGGCGACCGTAGGCACTATGACTAGCGATACGCCGCTTTCTGTGAGTGCCGCGTCCCCGACAAAGCCCACGGCGTGGACCAGTTGGAAAATTAGGCTTTTGCCTTCACCTGTGGGGAGAGCGATGACCAAGGTTGCGCCCGGCGGCGTGGACAAGGCCGCTCGCACCGCCGCGCGCTGCCCCCGACTGCGATACGTGTCGCGCCCGACGGCCGCTAGAAAGGGGTCGCCCTGGCACCCCTCGCCTCCGAACGCCCGACGTTGGTCTTCGCTTGCCGCGTCGTCGTCCACACCCCGGCCTTGAAGTCCTGGCAGCCATTCGGGCGACCAAGATCGAGCCGAGACTCTCCACCCATGCCGTTCCGGTGTGGCGGCCAGGCCCACCCGCGACCAGTCCCGGAACCCCGCTAGCCGCGGGTGCGCGACATGGACGCTGGGGTCGGCCCGACGTTCGCGCCGGGCGTACTCGCGACGCAGCACTTGGCGGAGCAGGACGGCGAGGTCGAGGGCGCTCGGCTGCGGCTTCGCAACCGTTAGCGCCGACCTCAAGCGCTCCACGGACGGCTCCCCCACTGCCCGCCAGTTGTCTGTGACCGTGCCGGCGAGGAGGCGGGCCAGCGCGTCAAACGCCTCATGGCTAGCGAGTTCACGCAACGTGGCTCTCGCTCGGCGGGTGGCGGGAAACCACAAAGCAGCCCAGAGAATCGAGGCGCACTGCCGGACGCTCCATGCCTGCCCTGATTGCCTCAATCACTGCAACCTCGATGCGCAGCCGGTCCTCGTCTCCAGTCCCGCTCCTCGCCAATCGCGCGCGGCGACGGCCGAGGTCGGCATCGATCAAGGCCAGCGCCGCTGCGATGTCTGCGGCCAAGACGTCATCATCAAGAATCCGGTTGCGGCCGGCTTCCCGCACGCTGCGGCACAGATCCGCAAAAACGCCCTCCTCCGCCACCTCCTCAGCGAGGAGGCGCGGGCGGCTCGACAGGTTGAGGTCGGCGGGAGCTCTCCGCCCATCCCTCTCTCCATTGCGGTAAGGCCGATCGAGGATAGCGAGCAGCATCGGGTCCGAGACGACGGTGCCCTCCGCATCGAGGTGTAGGACTTGGAGGCGCGGCGCGAAGTAGCGCTGGGCACGGCGAATGGCGGCCAGTTCCTCCCGGCTCGGCGTCAGCAGGTTCGCGACCGGCAGGTCCGCCTCTATAACGAAGTTCAGCCGGAATCCGACCCACGTCTCGCCCGGCCAATCGGGAGCGGTCCGCCGCGTGATGTAGGCGGTGCCGCGATCGTCCCATCGGGAATAGCGTTCAAGAACATCGACCAGCGGCGTACCGGGACGCACCAGGCTTGCGTCCCGATGATGCCGCGCGATCCGCCTACGGCACGTCAGGGGCTTCGCCTCGTTCAAATCGAGCGAGGCGATCCAGGGCGACCGCGGGACCAGGGTCTTGCGCTGGGCCCGGAGCATAAAGGGGTCCTCGCGCGGCCAAGCGAAGGGTAGCTTACGGAACAGGAGCATGCCGGTCAGCCAAGCGTCGATCGCCGCTTCTAGCGCCGTTTCGTCCGCTTCCGCTTCTTCGACAGAGTCCACTAGCGAATCGGCCGCACCCTCCGCCATGGCAACGCGGTCGAGTGCGTACTGCTCATCCTGACCGCGACGCTCGTCGGCCAGGCGGGCCGCAACCTCGGCGGCAAGCGCTTCCATCGTCGCTGGCCCCTGCTCCAGAAGAACACGGAAGGCATGGCCTTCGATTTCGTCAATCAGGACCTGCACGTCGCTGATCGAGCGATGAAAGATCGACAATCCCCGCGACAGGAGGTGCAGCCAGCCCGACCAAGGGCTGTCCTCCTCGTCCCAAGGCAGCAAGACTCGGTGGCGCACGATGCCACGTTGTCGCCCGAAGCGGTCCAGACGCCCAATCCTCTGCTCGATCCGCGCGGCCGAGAGGGGGACGTCAAGGTGAAGAATTGCGTCCGCGAAGGCCAAGTTGAGGCCTTCTTCTCCCGTTGGCCCACAGACCAAGACCCCGGTCCGCGCGGGGTCTGCGAAGGCGTCCAAGGCGGCTTGATCCCGCTCGGCGCCGTCCCCGGGCAATAGGCGCACATTAACGTCGCCGAGACGGTCTGCAAGCGCTGCATGGAAGCTGCCCGCTCTGGCCACGGAGCTAGAGAATACCACAACCTTTGGGACGTGGACGCCTTCCCGAAGGCTCTGCAGCAAGCGGCGCAGACTCTCGGCGCCGACCTCTAGGCCGTCGTCCTCCGCCTCGGCAAGCCGCTCCGCAAGTTCCTCAAGGATGGGATGCTCGTCTGCAAAGGGCTCCTCCAGTACCGCGCGCCCGACCCAGGCGAGGAGGGAGGCCGGGCCCATGGCGGCCGCGCCCAGCAGGTTGCGGTAGCGATCGGCCACCCGCGCCCTAGCGCGCTCGCTGCCTTGGGAAGCGTCGAGTGCGGCGACGCGCCAATCCTCCAACAGGCCAAGCACCGGCTCGACCCAACCAGCCGACTCGAGCCGCAGATGTGTGAATAGGGGCTCGCCGTCGCAGGTAGGCCCGCGCGCGGCGAACTCCCAGCCCTGAGCATCCACGCGTCGCGAGCGGATTAGCCGCTGGTGGATGCGGTAGCCGTCTGCCACGTGCGATTTCAGTGCGCTGCAAAGTGATGGCAGATCCCCGGGTGACGTTTGCGTGGCGGCCACAAGACGAGGCACGAGGTCGACAATGACCGGGTCACTGGGGAAGAGGCGCAAGAGGTCGGCGCTTCGCTGGCGCAAGACCAACCCCCGCGCATCGGGGTTCAACGCCAGAAGCACGCGGCCCAGTTCGCGCCGCGACTCCAGCTTGGCCCGGAAGCCGGGAAGGTCATCTAGCGGGTGCGACGCGGGGTCGAGCAGGTTGAGAAGTGCCAAGAAGCGCGCCTCGTCACCTAGCACTGGCGTTGCGGACAGGAGCAGGAGTACAGGCGTCTCACTGGCCAGCGAGCGGAGCCGATCGGCCGCGTGCGCGAGTGGCCCCTCGTGAAGGCCCACCAAGTGATGCGCCTCGTCGACGACTAGGACGTCCGGCGCGCGTCGGACGCAGGCCACCTCATCATGCGCGATGATCTCAAAGGGCTCACCAAACTGATCGAGCCTGAGCTTCGTAATGAGCTCCTGCCGCCATTGGTCCCGTAAGTGGCGTGGCACCGCGATCAGCACCTCCGTTTTGGGCTCGTCGATCAGGTGCTGCCGAACGACCAGCCCCGCCTCGATCGTCTTGCCCAGGCCCACCTCGTCGGCGAGGAGGTAACGTTGCACTGGATCGGTCAGGACCTGCCGCGCAGCTGCAGCCTGATGCGGCGCCAAGTCCACCCCTGCCGACAGCAGGGCAGTCAAACCCTGGGCTGCTCCGCGCAGCCGGAGAAGTTCCGCCATCGCGGATTGCCGTCGGTCATGGAGGAACTGGCTCTCGGCCCCGCCAGCGGCCATCACCTCAGCGGGGTCGTCCGGCGCCGTCCAGGGGCGCAGGAACAAGTCGGTCTCACTGACATCGCGCCGTCGGTCGTTGGGGAACCTAATCTCGTAATCGATGAAGCCCCCAGGTTTCTGCAGGTAATCCGCCACACGGCCGATTTGGAAGCGGTCCTCGTTCCTGACATAGACTCGTGTCTGTGGACTTAGATAGGCGCGTTCCAAGCTCGAGGCCGGGATCTCCAGCCGCTCGGTGCGGGCCACCGAGTGGAAGACCGCCACGGTAGCCGTCTTGCCATCACTTGCCTCGAGCTTTCCGACTCCCCGACCCCCCGGCAGGCCGATCAGCATCCCTGGTACAAACAACTTGATCCCAAACCATCTCTTCAATCCTACGTTGCAGGATACCCGTGTGGCCTAGGAAGCCAACCGGCATTCTGGGAAACAAACGTTCCACATTGCCTTTCCTGAGCGGATCCCGTTCGCGCTCGGCGGTGTGATTGGCCGGAGTGCCTGCTAAGCTGGTGAGAGCCCCAACCGTGCGTCCCGCTGCCGTAGCCATGCGAGCAGCGGGAGGGTGATCAGGACCATCCAAAGCTTGCCCAGGACCTGCCCGGCCACGAAGTCGAGGCTTCCAAAGGCCAGCCATAGGAAGACAATACTATCGACTGTGAGCCCGACGACTCCGCTTATGAGCACAGCAAGCATCAGGCGTCGCCGCTGCAGAGGTGTGTAGATCGCGAGATCAGCCAACTCGGACAGCAGGAAAGCCGCTGTGGACGCGATAACGAGTTCTCTGGATGCAAAGGTTGCCGACAGGGCCGCTCCCACTAGGATGGCAACCATTGACCAACCTAGGCCCAATCGCCGTTGGACGAGATCCCTTAAGACCAGCGCCGCACCAACAGCCAAAACACCGCTTGGTGCTTCGAATCCGAAGCCTACAGGGATCACGCAAGGGCCCTGCGGCGCACAAAACGTACCGACGTTCCCGATTAGCCAGTTGGCAAGCGGCACGGTCGCTGCAAACGCAGCAAAGAAGGCAAAACCTTCGTTACGGCGAGTTCTGTTGAGGTCAGACATGATGCTCCTGCTGCGGTGCCGACATGTGATTTTTGGTGGAAAGGTACTTCTCATGGCCCGCAGCACGTAACTGACAGGCAGGACATTGGCCGCACCCATAGCCCCAAACGTGTCTGGTGCCACGCTCGCCGAGGTAGCAGGTGTGCGTCTCATTCAGGATGATATCGACCAGAGCCTCGCCGCCGAGTGAGAAGGCCAGTTCCCAGGTTGCAGCCTTGTCGATCCACATGAGCGGGGTATGAAGGACGAACTGGCGATCCATCCCTAGGTTTAACGCCACCTGCAGGGCTTTGATGGTGTCGTCTCGGCAATCTGGATAGCCAGAAAAGTCTGTCTCGCACATGCCGCCCACGATGTGGCGGAGGCCACGGCGGTAGGCGAGTGCGGCGGCAAAGGTTAGGAAGATGATGTTGCGGCCAGGCACAAAGGTGTTGGGGAGGCCACTGCTATCCAACTCGAGCGAAACCAGACGTGTCAGCGCGGTGTCAGAGATTTCCCCAAGAGACTGAAGGCCGATCGTATGGTCCTCGCCGAGGCGCCTAGCCCAATCGGGCCGGATCTGGCGCATCTCAGCGGCCACCTGCTTGCGGCAGGCTAGTTCAACCAAGTGGCGTTGTCCGTAGTCAAAGCCGATAGTCTCGACGCGCCCAAACCTTTCCAGAGCCCAGGCAAGACAGGTCGTCGAGTCCTGCCCTCCTGAAAAGAGGACTAGAGCTCCCTCGGACGACTGCCCCACATGGATATCACTCATGACGCCGCAGCCACCCGGACCGAGACCTCGCGTTCTAGGGCGTGTTCAGCTGATTCAGACCGGCGAGTCCGCATATCGGCCCGGACGATGTTAATCAGGTGCTGCGCGAGGGTGACAATGTCCCGGTTCACGTTCTGGATGGCACGCCAGTTACGGTGATCACCATTACCGAAGTCCCACGAGCCCGATGTCCATGCGGTTCGATCGACGAGGCAACCAAGACCTCTTGCAAACTGGGTTGCAGTCCGGGCGCCCTCGAGAAGGGCGAGGACCTCCATCACATACCCCATCGCTATGATGCCAGCGCCATGGACAAGGCGCGATGTCCTGGGTGTCTGCCTAGGGTCCCAGGCCTCGGGGAATACCATTCCCACAGCGCGGTAAAACTCACTGATCAGATCAAAGCACTGCTTCGTTCCTCGCTCCTCTGAGCTCTGGCGAAGGAACTCCCGCATTATGCCATCATTCAGGGAGTTCATGATCACCCGCTGGATAGCAGTGTCTTTAATGCGCCCAGCTGGGTTTGTATGCTGATAAATCTGCGTGAAGAGGGACGAGTTCAGCGTATAGTTCAGGCGCGCTGTCAGGGCAGATGCAAAGGCCCTGTTGGAGAGCCGCATCGGCAAGCCCTCCACTCCTGGCAGCAATTCATAGATTAGCGACTTCGGCAGCGGCCTCGTATTGTTTACCAGTACGAACTGGCGCCGAAGTTCTGCTTCATCCTCACAGACGATAGCGGAGACGAGGACCTCGAAGTCCTTCTCCTCTAGCTGCATCAAGGCGGACAGTCTTTGCTGGCCGTCGACGACCAGCCCAGGCGGACCGCTGGTGACGTCGATCTCAAGCGTGCAGTTCGGACCAACCCCTTGCCCAACCTTTGTGCCGCGCGTAAAGGCGACCACAATCGGATTTGGAAGGATGGAGTCGGCCTGATCAAGGTAGTCCTTGATCTCCCGGATATGCGAGGCGATCTGCGGGCGTTGAAACCCACTCAGATGTCCACTTGTATCGCGCGCGACTCGGTCGATGGTCGCAAACTGCTTCAGATCACTGGCGCGCGCTGCGAAGGACAGGACTGTGTGACGCGGGCTCTGTCGTGCTTGGATGGCTGAAAAGGTCAGTTTGCTCGACATGGGTCGCTCTCCCGTCCAGGTTCTCGATAAGCGTCTTGTAGACACCCAGGTTGTGCATGCCGCGCCGCTTGTTGCGGTTACTGGCGCGGAAGATCATGACCTCTATGCCGAGCGCCTGGCAGATCGCACATCCACATTGCTTCCAGGGCTGGTCGGCAAGGGTGCGATAGTAGTGTTGGCGCAACGTCGCCGCGCTGCTCGCGCTCGGAAGATCATCGATGGTGGCACCAAGCATGGCTGGCACTGCGTAAGCCAGAACCGCGTCGAGCGTCTCATCCAGACCGCCTTGCCCGCGATCAAACGCCCGCAAGGCGCTCAGAGCTGTGCGCTCCATCGAGACCAACTTTTCCTGCGAGAGCACGCCACGCTTGACGAGTCGCATAAGTTTCGGGTTCTCGAGCGCCTGGGGCACGCGGATGGCTGTGTAGTACGCTAGCCGCCCGTCACCAAGCGGGTGATAGTAGTTGGCCCTGGCATCCTTGAAGGCCCGGATCAGCGGAGAGGTGGTGTCAAAGCTTGTGATGCCGAACGGGCCAAAGCTGTCGATCTCATTGGCTTTGGCGAAGCCAAGAATATGCAGACGCGTCTCCTTTGGGACGGCGTCACGGATCGCGCGCAGGCAGGCCTTCACCTGAGGTGATTTGAGCGGCACCGTCCCTCCCAGCGCCAAGTAGCCGTATCCCATCGTAACAAGCCGGCGCGCCGCCTCTGCCATGCTGTCTGGCGACCATCCTTGTATCACCCCCAAGGGAGTGAAGGTATTCGACATGTGCCGCGTAGCGGCCAAGAAGGCGCGCGCGTTCTCAAGCGTGATTTCGAACCGGCGCCGATTCTCCGGGGTACCGCCGGACATCCCGGAAACACCCTCGTCATAGTCGAAGATGATGTGGTCGACTGAACAGCCGTGGGTGAAGCCGACGTCGGAGTAGAACTCAGCCGTATCTTCGGGCGTGTAGGGCGGCACCTCTTCTTGGTGATAAGTGAAGGCACCACAATCTCCAAAGATCGGCAGATGGTCGAGGCCCTGCCTGTCTAGCCGTAAGAAGGCTCGCGCACCGACACGTCGGATGCGCATGGCTTGGGATTCACTGTATTTCCCAGCGACTTTGTCACCTCCGACAATGCCACGGGAGATCAAGATGCCATCGTAAGGCGCGTAGCCGAGGATCTCATGGGCATAGGCGTCATCCCAGTACGGAGACCGACCAGACGCGTTTCGGTCTTCGATGAAGTCATAGCCAGGATCCACCAGGTCCAAGCTGTCCGCGTAAATGAACTTCATCGGACCGGCCTCGCCAGGTCGCGGTCCAGCCGGGTCAGATGTTCCGTTAGGCGCGAGATGTGCTGCCGTGTCGATTGCACCTCGTTCCACTGCCAGCCCAAACCTTCCCAAACTCCACTGGTCCAGCAGCAGTGCGGTGCAAGCCGCGCAAGCGAGTCTCTGACCTCAGTCTCGGGTGACGAAGATGAGTCAGCCCGCAGCATAATCTGGTCCATCAGGGCACCCATGACTCTGATCCCGGCGGAATGCATCAGCCGGCCTTCTGTCGCTGGCTGCCCCCAAGCCTCCGGGAACGTCTCCTTGACTGCAGACCAGTAAAGGATCAGCGCCCGGAGCATGCCTTCGGCATCCCCTCCCTCTCCACTCACCGGCTTGTATTGGCTGAGCGCCCCCAGGGGCGGCTTTAGGTTCAACCTGATTGCCTCGACCAGCGCAGTGTCGGTAACCACCCCCTGCTCATCCCCTGTATCCGAGGCGCGCTTGATGAGGCGGAAGAAGGGAGACCGGGGATCCCTGTTCAGGGCGTTGCAGAGTTCGCTAGGCAGGCGACGAGCTGCGAGATCTCTGGGAAGGAGCGAAGCCACCTCAGGAAGCAGTTCGTTGATCAACCTGGTCGGCAGTGGCTTTGCCTTGTTCACGAGAATGAACTGCTCACGTTGGGTCTCAAGATCGGGCGAGACAAAGGCGACCACCGGCACTGCGATCTGGCTGTTCTTGGACCTTGCCAAGGCCAATGAGCGTTGCTGCCCGTCCACAATCCAGGCGGCGCGCTGCCCCTCCGGCCGAATAGGGATGCTTAGGGTACCGACGTCAGCGACATCGGTCATACCGTCTGGCTTTGACCCACGTGCGTTCCGGAACTCCGCCTCTGACGACAGAGCAAGAATCACCGCATTCGGGAAGAGAACGGGGCCGCTGTCGAGGAACTCTACGATGGCATTGACGTGCTCGCGAATCTCTCTCCTCTGAAAGCCCTTCAACTCTCCCTCGTCTCGCGTGATTCGACTGATGTCGGCTATGCGGGTGATGTCGGAGCCATAGAGAAAGAAGGCGAAGACATTGACGTGCTCCCCTTGCTGGGCCTTCACGGCCCTGACGACGAGTTGCTGGTCTCGGCCGTTCATGAGGCCTCCTCCATCTCCTGTCGGATGACTGCATAGAGTTCCCGCATCCGGCCTTGTTCACAGGCCATGCCGCGTTCTTGGCGAATCCATCGAAGCATACGTGAAGCGCTACCACCTGCATGGCCCCAGTTTGCTCGAATAATCTCCTGGAGTTCACTGTCCGACTGGCGTGTACGCTCAGGTCGCCTAGGAAGGGACCATCCGGAGAGGCACCGAGTGATGAGATTCGCGTGCTCCTCGCAACTGCCCTGAGGCAACTGAGGCAGGAGCTCGGTCGCAAAATGGTGCAAGGCTCGTGCTGGAAAGTCAGTAGCCGTTCCTGGGCAGGGGCTTTCAAGGCCATCGAGGCGCGCATCGTAGGGCATCCGTAGTCGGTCAAGGGCGCTGTTGCGGAAGCGAAAGGATGCGCTAGTAAAGACCCGAGTTCGACAAAGCTGCCCCTCACTAAAGCCCTGCAGGTCATCCTCGACCATCACAAGGTAAGGTGTCGGAAGAGCTATAAAGATGTAACCGTCAGCATCATCGGACGAGGCTGCAGCCTTCATTAAGCCTGAGCGCCCCCCGAAGCCTTGGCAGAGACAACGCCACCAGTCAGATGAAGCGCGCGCACCCTCGATCACGCTGAGAATGTTGTCGGGAGAACCTGCGGTTACTGTGAGACTGTAAGGTGGAACCAGTTCATCGCCGCGCAGCACGCCAACCCCAGCCGAAACCACAAATAGCTCTGCCTGAAGCGCTGCAGACGCCCGAGTTGCCTCATAGAAATGCCGCCCCGAGTAGAGGTCCAGCGCTGGAAGGTTGCACGTTGCGGCACGCACGCGGGACTGCCACTCGCAAGCTACTCTATCTAGCGGCCCCTTGGTCAAAGTGCCGGCGCATAGGACGGAAACGGGCGATACCCGTTTCCGCTTCGAGCAACTTGTGATCACGACGGGCATATGTCCTCCGCGAGCCCCACGCCATCATTGATAGGTCGCTTCTGCTCGCAAAAACTGCAAGAGGCTTCTTGAGGAAGTCACGAAAACTGCGGTCGAGTGTTGCGCCATGCTGCCCGATAACTGTTGCCAGCCAAGTCCGTCCCAGGTGACCATAACTGTCGTTCTCGAGATCATTGGGCTTGGCCCCTACAGAAGCAGTTACCAACTCAGGAAGGCCTCTGAAGACCACAAGTCGGCCTGCCACATTCTGCCGGACCTCAGCACGTCTCGGCCAAGTTGATGCGGTGGGCTTTAGTGGTGTTCACGGGAGGCGCCGTGATGACCAGCACCGCAACCGATGGCAGGCCGCCTTTGAGGCTTGGCTCGCTCCTTTCCTGGCCCGGCTCGGCCGGGTCGAGCAGCGCCACTGGGCGCCGGTCTACTTGCAAGGACTTCTCGGGCCGGGCGAGCGCAAGAGCGTGGAGCCGATGGCGGCCCGCGTGGCGCCCGGAGATGTTCAGCAGCTGCATCACTTCATCTCCACCTCGCCCTGGCGGTGTGAGCCGCTCGAAGAGGAGCTGGTGGGAGCCGCCGACCGGGTGGTGGGCGGGCCGGACGCTGTGCTGGTGGTGGACGGTGAGCCGAAAGGCGAACGCTTTGGTGAAGCAGGGGCGCCACTCGGTGGGGGTGGCGCGCCAGTACTGTGATCAGTTGGGCAAGAGGGCCAACTGCCAGGCCCTGGTCTCGCTGACCCTCGCCCGCCGCGGGGTGCCGGTCTGCGTGGGTCTGCGGCTGTTCCTGCCGCAGGACTGGGCCGAAGATGCGGTGCGGCGGGCGCGAGCCGGGATGCCAGAGGCGATCCCTGGTCGGCCCAAGTGGCAGATCGCCTTGGACGAGATCGATCGCATCAGAGCCGCCGGGGCGCGCTTCGGGGCGGTGCTGGCCGATGCCGAGTACGGCAAGGTGGCCGACTTCCGGCAGACGCTGTCGAAGCAGGATCTCACCTGGGTGGTAGGCATCTTGCCGGTCCAGACCGTCTACCCGGCTGATGCGGTAATCGCGCCAGCCCCGGTGCGACCAACCGGCCGGCGACCCAAGCATCCAGTGTCTTCAGCTCGCAGCCGCAGTGCGCAGGCGGTCGTCGCGGACCTGCCGGACGCAAGCTGGCGGACCTTGTCGTGGCGGCGCGGCACCAAGCGGGATCTCACGGCCGACTTCGCCACGCTTCGGGTCCGGGTGGCCGATGGCCCACGGATCGCGCGCAACCGGCGTCTGCCGGGCGCAGCGGCGTGGCTGGTGTGCGAACACCGGGCTAGCGGCGGGCGCAATTACTATCTGAGCAACGCGCCCGAGGACGCCTCGCTGGAGAGCCTGGCCGCGCTGATCAAGGGCCGCTGGGTCTGCGAGCAGATGCACCAGCAGATAAAAGAAGAGCTCGGCCTCGACCACTTCGAGGGCCGCAGCTGGCGGGGCCTGCATCACCACGCGTTCCTGACGATGATCGCCTTTGCCTTCCTGCAGCATCTGCGGCTCGGGAGGAAAAACCACCACCAGCCCGGGGCCGCCGCCCGCTCTTTCCCTGACACAGGTGCGCCGAGAGCTCGTGGCCAGCCTCCGCGCCTTCGCCCGGCTCTGTCCGCACTGCCGCCAGCCCGTCCCTTACCACCTCGGGCTATGAAGATGGCAGAGTAGTGGTAAGGCGCGTGGTTTGCTCGAGGCTTCCACTGCATCAATCCCGGTCTTGCCAGACTTCCGTCCCAGCGACGGGACCTCAGCGGAAGCGGCGCCGTTCCTGGCCCCGCTTCGACCATATCACACTCCTCCTCAGACAACTGCCGGGGCTTTGGTCCAGAGGAACTCGGTGGCATCAACCCACATGCGGTGGAGGATGACCGCGGGCTTGCGCGCCAGCGCGACCTTCGCCCGTTTGGCGTCGCGCCGCTTGGCGATACCCATGGCCGAAGCTTTCAGGCTTGGGAAGCGCTGGTCCGTGTCAGGATGATGTACCCCAGCCCGTGGAGATCTTCGAGCCGCAACGGCTCGCCCTACACCGTCAAGTACACCCGCATCTTCGCCCGCCAACTCGGGCTGAAGTCCTGCTTCACCCGGTGAAGAGCCCCCAAAGCAACGGCATCTCGGAAGCGTTCGTGCGCACCCTCAAGCGCGACTACGTCCAGGTCACCCCGCTCCCCAATGCCGAGGCCGTCCTCGGACTGCTCCCCGCCTGGTTCGAGGACTACAACACCCACCACCCGCACTCCGAGCTGAAGATGCGCTCGCCTCGCGAGTTCATCGCCGCCCAAACTGCAACCACCTGGGTGTTCAGTGAAACAGGGGCCAGATCAGCCGCCAGCAGGTGCGAGGTAACTCTGCGCCGGTCAGGTTCGCACTGTTCCATTTCCTAGCCCTACATCTGCCTCATTCTGCTTGAAGTTGGGGCTGAGTTCAGAGTCAGCCACAGTCTTCCACTAGGCGGCTTTGTCTCTTGATTTCTTTAGTACGGAGAATCAATTGCCTGGTTGGAGCGAGTTCGCTGGGTGGATGACATTTCGGCGACTTGATGACGGTGTCGGGCTGCGTGGTGCATTTACACTTGCATATAAGATTACAGACGACCGGAGCGATCGGTGGACGCGTCGCTTCATTCGCTTCAAGGACAAGGACAACGCGGCACTATCAGGCGCCGCCGAGACATGCGCTGTCGCGTTTCCCGAGCTGATTACAGCCCTTGATCTCGATCCCAAAACGACCATCATTGTGCCAGCAATCTCTTCTCGAGAAGTAGCTGCCACGCCCGATAGTTATGTCTCACGTCTCGCCAAGGTAGCTGCTGACGCGGCTGGTCTGCGATTTACCACCGAAGCCATCCGCAAGCAGCCGCACCAGCCGATACACAAGATCTACAACGCGGCGGATCGTAGCGCAGCGCTCGACGCCGCCTCTTATGTTGCCGCACCTATCGATGCCCGCATTGTCTTCGTCGTAGACGACTTCATCACCCGTGGCGGTACGATGTCGCGGATCGCCCAAGCTCTCATCCATGCTAACCCTGGCATCCAAGTTGGTGGAGTTGCGCTTGGGAAGACGGCACGACGAGCCTACTGGGGAGACCTTACTAACGACCATGTGCCACAGCGTTGGGACTCTCTTTGGCAGAGCGGCGAACCGCAGGACCACGCTTGGTTGGCGAAAGGACGGATATGACCCGTAAGTCTCCCTCGATCATCGCTCTAATGGCGCTGATGAGTTTGAAGGGCGTGGGCAGGCGTGCTGCCTTGCGCATCGTCACCGACCCCGGCCGTGTCGAAGATGGGGAGGCTTACCGCCGGGACATAGTCGCTCGCGCGATAAGAGCCCGCTTATCCGAGGACGCTCTTCAGGATGCTTGGAGAGCGGCGGCAGATAAGTTCGACGCAAGTATCGACGCGGGCCTAACGATGTATTCTTTTCACGACGAAGGGTACCCGCATCGGTTGCGAGGCATCGGCGACCCGCCTGCCGTCCTATTCGTGAAGGGTGACCCGACTGGCTTAGACGCTCCGCGATCTCTTGCAGTCGTAGGAACCCGGGAACCTACTGAGTTCGGCTCAGAAGTGGCGCGTCGCTCCGGCCAGAGCGCCGCCCAGGCCGGATTCGCCATTGTCAGCGGCCTGGCACATGGATGCGACACTTTTGGACACGAAGGCTGCCTAGAGGGCAACGGAGTTGGGGTTGCTGTAATGGCGCACGGCCTCGACCGGATCTATCCAGTTTCAAGCCGCGACCTTTCGGTGCGGCTCCTCGAGACAGGGGGGTGTTTAGTAAGCGAGTACCCGCTCGGCATGACGCCAGTACGAGCAGCTTTTGCAGAACGCGATCGCATCCAGAGTGGCTTATCTGATGGGGTGCTCGTAATCGAAACCGACGAAAAGGGGGGCACCATGCATACAGTGCGCTTCGCTCTTGAGCAACAGCGATCATTGGCATGTATCTCTCACCCTAATAAATGGCTGAGCTTCGAAAAGACACGTGGCAATCAAAAACTGATTAAGGAGGGTCGTGCGCGTCCGATACCGGACGGTGAGGCGCTACTAAGCTTCCTTGCTGAAATTCCACCCCAGATTGGAAGTCTTGAGACAAGCGCCGACCTCCCCAGGGGGCGTGGAACTCGCCAGCAACTGACGTGGGATCTGTAGATTGATCATCTTCGACTTCGATCAGACGCTCGTTGACACCAGTTCGGTCGAAAGGCTCAGGGCGGCAAAGAACTGGAGCGCAGTTATGGTGGCCGTTTCAAAGCTTCCTATATATCAAGGTATCAACGAGCTTCTCGCTGAATTGCATTCTGTGAAGAGAACTCTCGCGATTGTGACGAAGAGCCCGGACATGGTGGCTAAATCCTTTATTCAGCAGCACCGTTGGCCAATTAATATCGTTGTTGGCTATCACCAGGTAAGTCGCAGAAAGCCAGATCCTGAAGGATTGCTGCTTGCTATGAGGAAGGCCGGGGCACGACAGGCGGATACTTATCATGTTGGCGACAGACCAGAGGATACAGCCGCATCGCGTGCTGCTGGGGTTACAGCTATCGGATCGGCGTGGGGTGCAACTGACGTAGATGCGCTGGCGGCTTCATCGCCAGATTACTTGTTCAAGACCGTCGGTGAGTTGCAAAACTTCCTATTCACCGCTGGCTTGCCCAACGGCCGCTCCATCAACTGCACTTCACGCCGAAGTCAACTTCTTGGCTGAACATGGTCGAGGGCTGGTTTGCCCTGCTGTCAGGCACCAGTTCCAGCGCGGCGCCTTCCACGGCGCCCAGGCTCTGGGAGCGGGAGTCCGGCGCTACAATGAGGCCAGCAACTCGGATCCCAAACCGTTCATATGGCCCAAGACCGCCAACGATATTCTCAACAACATGAGGCGTTTCTGTCAGCGAACTTCTGACTCTGGCCACACGTCGTGCTTGGACATGACATTGCAAGCCGATCCATCACCCTCGCTTGCTATATTCGAAGCAGTCTGCCGTCTTGTCCTCCAGTTTGACCACCGCCTGAACTGCGCCTCAGCGATGCGGGCTCGTCCCTCGGGTGTTCGAGGTCCGGTTGACCTGCCCCCGTGGAACTTACAGCGCCTTCGGCCGGGCTCAGACAGCATACGGCAGGGCTGCTTCTTGCGTGTGAGTGCGCCGCAGTACATGCGGTGCGCTGGAGATGAAGCTGAGGGATTAGACGTCCAATTCTTGGCCGCCGCGGCACGGGCCATACGGGCGGCTTCTCGCGCCGCCTGCGCCGCCCGTCGCGCTTTCTGCTGCGCCTCCAGGCGCTCCAGCGCCTGCCGTTCCATCTCCGAGACTAACACCCCATCCCGCGCGTGCGCGCCCGCGTGCGCGTACTGGTCCGCAATTACGGCACGCTCCACCTTGATGCCCAGCACTGCGAGCATCCGCCGGGGGGCGTTTTGCCTCTCGTCGACGATAGACTTGGTCTCCCAGTAGCTCACCGCATGGCGGCCGACACCGGCAGCTTGGGCGAGCTGAGCCTGCGTGAGGCCAGCGTTCTGACGCCAGTCGGCAAGCTCTTGGCCGCTGAGCCGCTCAAGGGTTTGTTCATCCGGAGTCATTGCCCTGATCCTGCTTGACCGCCCTCTGTTCGGACAAACTGCAGGCAAAGCCTGGCGACCTTCTAGCGCGATGGAGGGCAGGGGCAGCACCATTGTAGCTCAGCCGGTCCGGGCGCTGCTCGGAGCGGATGTTCACCGTGCTATCCGGTCGCGCGAAGTGGGCCCCAAGAGGACCGATGACTCTCATTTTTCTGCAGCCTGTGGCATGCCGGAGCCCGGACTTCCCGCGACACGCCTCCTCGAGAAACGGGCCTGTCATCACGCTCTCCTTGTGACAAGGTCAGCCCAGTCCGTATCCGGCGGGACGCTGATATGGTGACCCGGCAGTTGGACTTCGACGGCTGGGCCATCCTTCTGAGACCTGAGCCGATGAGCTAAGGTGTAGGACGCCTTCTGCCCTCCGAACTTAGCGTCAAAATCACCAAAGATAACGACCTTCTCTACCACTTTGGGCGGCTCCCATTGAGCCAGAAATGTCGCGTTGAGAGCAGCCCATACAGGCAGATCGAAGCGGTGTGAGGCAGCCATCGCTGTCTCAATCCCTTCCGCGATGCCGAGAACACGCCCAGGTGCGGCAAGTCGTATGGCAGAGCCCGGCGGGATCCTCCCGGGCATAAGGCGGCGGGGCTCGGGTACATCAAGCTTCCGGCCCTCGGCAAGGTAGGTGCGATGCATCGTGACCGGCTGCCCTTCGAGGTCCGACACCACGGCCACCATCGCCGGGTGATGCTCGCGCTCTGAGAACCAGCAACTCTCGCACGTCATCAGCGTCTCGGGATAGACCTTCTCCCCGATACCACGCGCAGTCAGGTAGCGATCCACCACGTCGCCCGGCATGACAGGACGGCAGGTCGTCCACAGCTCTCGTAGAAGCTCGAGCCGTCGCTCCTCGCTAATCTCGGCCTTTGGTCGTGCAGGGTGAGCCATGCCTAGGGTCTCGCGCACCCGATCTAGGGCCGTCAGGAAGTCGAGGCTAAAGAATTTCATCACCAGTCCGATTCCGTCACCGGGTCCGCATCCGGAGCAGTAGTATGTTCCCCGGCCCTCCAGGTCGTCGAACCGATAGCGGTCCTTGCCTCCGCAAAGGGGGCAGGGGCCGTGCTTGGGTCTAAGGAACTGGTCAGGCAGGCCTAGATGGCCCAGGATGCCTTTCCAGCGCCCCTTGGCCTGATCGAGAACGTCTCTGCGCTCATGTCGCATGGCAGGCCTCCTCTGCCTTGGCGCGCCGCTTCACATAGGCGATGCGGCGGCTGCACTCGAAGGCTCGGAAAACAACGTCGGGCCGGAGCCTGTCGTCCATCAGCCCACGGGGCCAAACACGGAAGCGGTCCTTGTAGAGCGCCTTGGCGAGTCGTCCGTTTTTGCTCCGCTCGTCGTCGAGGCTGAGAGCCATGGACCAGAACCGCTGCCGCTCCGCGAACGAGGGCTCGCGGCTCGCAGTGTCACCGATCTCCACCAACTCGCCATCAATGGTCTCCACAAACGACTGGCGCTCGGGCTTGAACCCGCAGGAGGGGCAGGCATGGACGGTAGCTGGCCGGACGAAGCTGCAGGCCGGACATTTGCGTGGCAGCGATGGCATGAGGCGACCAGACCTGCTGCCTTTGGCCCTCTTTCCGCCGGGCAGTTGGTCGAATGTTGATCAGCATGGAATAAGGACCCCGCTTCCGGGGTGATCGGCGTCCAAACGGGACCCCTTTGGCGCAG
>NZ_VDFV01000032.1 GCF_006152145.1 Rubellimicrobium roseum
CCGAAAACCATAATCAGAGGTGGCTCACTTCTCGATGGAAAACCCGGCTCAGATCCGGGTGGAAATCAACAATTCGTCCATGTGCTGCAGAATCGATAGCATTTAGAGGCCGCTCTCGTCGCCCAGCAAAGCGATCTCGTCTGAGTCAGTCTCATCACCACCATCATACACGTCGCCAAGCTCCACAACGAGTTCCGACCAGCGACTTATTAACTGCGGGGAATGGGTCGCGAGAACGACATCGAATCTGTTAAGGCTGATTATACTCAACAGATCAGAGATGAATTTCTTCTGCCAAGCTACGTGGAGCGAGAGCTCCGGTTCATCGATCAGAATGAGAGAATTCTCCCGAATTTCGAATAGTAGCTCGAAGAACAGAACAAGTTGGTGCTGCTCTCCTGATGAGAGCTTATCTAAGGGCAGGGAAGAACCCCGGGCTGTAACATACATACCCCTCTCGCGATTGATCTGGACGTCTTTTGTGACTAGCCGGCTATCGATCAGCTGCTTGAATAGCTTAAGGCGAGCTAAGAGTGGCGAAAGGGAATGGAGCTTTCTGGCCGTATCCTCAGTATACACCTGGAGCACTCTTGCAAGCGACTCATCGATTGTTTCCTCACGAAGCGAAACCGGGTTTGCAGCAGCTGAGTCAAGAATGCCTGCCTCCATCAACTCCGCACGCTCGGCATCAAGTTCTTTAAGTCGTTCCAGCAAGAGTGTTGGGCTGGACTCAAACGTCGATGGCTGGCGGCTATACTGGAACGATTGATCAATGACGCGCTGCGGAAAGGATCGGTCTAAAGATTGGGAAAGGGCCGCATAGGATGTTATCTGTTGCGCAATGATTTCTGTAATTTTTCGCGACTTCTGAGTGATCGCGAGTTGAGCGTGCTGTCTCCTTCGCGAAGCAGGATACGGTTCAACTGCTTCGTCTTTGAGGACTAGTAGCCGCTGTGTTTCTATGAGCCTGCAATGAATTGAGTCTATCAGGCTGGCTATTTCGGTCGGAATCTTGCCATATATTCCGCTTTTAATGTTGTCAGGGATAAGATTCCCATAATCGTTTATTATGTCTTCGAGAGTTAGGACATCTCCGCTGTAGTCGTGGCGCCATCTCTTTGAGTTTATCCTTGTCAGAAACGGGAGATAGCGATCTATATGTTCGAGGCGTCTTTCTGGATGGAGACGAGGCGACCATTCAATGGAATCTCGGTCTGCCCTACGAAGCGATAGTGTAATCTTAGTCGGACGTTCATCGTCATCAAAGCCTTCGACCGGAGTCAGAGCCGTGTCTTCCTGCGGTTCCTTTACCTGTCCATTTTTGTGAATTACCAGAGTTGCGCCCTGGCTGAACCGATACAGTATCGAATCGAAGTCGACGGTCATAAAAATCGACCAACTCTTACTGAACAACGATGCGATGAGTCTAAGGCAGAGAGTCTTGCCAGTCCCGTTTGGAGATATTATGGCGGTAACCCGCTCTGGCCGCTTAAGTGGAATGGTGTAGTCGAACTGTCCGAAGAGACCTTTGACTTCAAATAGGTCTAAATGAAGTGCATCGTCTCTTTTGTTTTCGTTGCTTCGATTGGCCATGGTATTCTCCTGACGGACCGCTGTCGTCGGCGGTGGATTTCTCTTGTGGGTTCAGTGCAGGCTGTCGGGCTCTCTGGCCTTCGGAACGCACCTTGTCTCCATCGGCGCTTGATTGGGAAGGCCAGTTGAGTGCTTCATTCTGGATCTTGGTGCGTTGTGTCATCGTGGTCGGCCAAGTGCACCTATGGAGCATTCAAGACTTCGGCCATGCTGGATGATGAACGGTTCCATGCTTTGCGGGTGGTAGGCTCGAGTCTGGAGGTCATACATCTTAAAGCTAAGCAGTGTCGCCGGTGTGGTCGTGGGTGGCGAGGTCTGCTTATAGGTAAGGTCGTTCGATGTGGTGTAGGAGGCCACGCGCGGAGCCTCCATCGTAGCGCGAGCCGCGTAGTCAGTGGTGACGGCGTAACGCCCAGCCTCTCAGCGGCCCGCAGGAAGCGTGCATCGCTACGCTCCGACAGGAACTCTCGCACGAGGCCATAGGCCGCAACCTTAACAACGCTGTCCGGGTGGGTGTGAGCCTTGCTGTCCCTCATCCTCCTGCACTTCCTGAGACGTTGGTGCAGGTCCTCACGTCGGCTAGTGATCAGATCGACGCTTCGAATCCTATCCAGCTGGGCTTCCATCAAACCTCCATGATGAAGCTGCAGCGCTATAGGGCCGCTGCAGGCAAAGGCCGTGTTCCCGAGATCAGGCAGAGGCACCTATCTTGGCTAGGAAAGGCAGGGCTCTTGCTCCGTGCTGTCGGCACTGCTGGTGGACTTATCGAGAGCAGGAGAGGTCACCTTTCCCGCTCTCGATAAGTGTTGATTGGCACCTCGCCCGGCCTCGAAAGGATGAGGACCTTTCCTCAGCAGGAAAGGCGAAGGTCCATCAATCAGGGTCAGACGATCAGGATCGAGGCTGGGCAGTGCAGTTACCAGCAATCATATGCCACATAGCTGTATTTATTAGCTTATTATGTGCATATAGTGTTATATAACCTCTATATGGGCTATTACCCAGCATGGGGTATATACCTCCCATTATAGGGTGATGGATGTTGAGGTAGGGAGATCGTGGCCCAGCCCGATGGTGAAGAAACGTGCGCCAACTTTGTAGCGGGAGAGCCAACGCGCAATGGAAACCTCTTGCTCAGGCGGGAGGGGGCGGCCAGTGATGTTCCGACCGCCATCCTCTTCGACCGTGTTGATGCGCCGGAAAAAGTTGGGCTTGGCCATGTAAGCCAACCATCCAACCGGGTCGTCCATGTGCTTGGTGAGCAGCGGTTTATGAACTGACTTGCCTAGGCTCTTAAGGGCAGCCTTCAGGCGAGATTTGGCCTTCTCGCTGAGTTTCCAGATCACGCCATGCACATGGACCTGCCAGTAGCCCTTTTTGCCTCTCTTCGGCTCGTTCTGACTTACGTCCACGAAGAAGAAGCCTTTCGCCTTCGGTGCTAGCCGCCGGAGCAGTTTGCGTATCGTGTTGATGAACTTCTTGAGGTCCATGCCGTAGCCGCCGACCGGGACCTTGCCGAAGAGCGGCACAATCGTGATGGCAACTGGGCGCTTTGCCTTCTTGAGTTTGGCTATCAACTCACGCCACGCGTCCCTGTATAGGAACGGCGCGTAGGTCCTGATGAAGGCCTCTTGGAACATCCGACGGCAGCGATGGCAGCCACAGTTGCCACAGAGGCGGATGGGCAGGCAGAGCCGAGGACTGCCGACTCGAAGGCCGGCTTGATCGGCTGCTTTCTGTATCTTGGCTTCGCGCTTGGCTGCCGCGTGAAGCGGCGGCATCTTAAGCTGGGCGCAGAGCGCGTCGTTTGTCAGGTCGAATTGCGGCACGCAAAACGTGGCGCTCCGCCTTAGTGGGCGCACAATGCTCATAGTATCTCCGTTGAATAGCTGCGTGAGGACGCGCCACCAAGCGTTCAAGTTGTCAGGGATGAGCTGGTGGCGCTGCTAATGCCTTTACAGTTCGCCACTCAGCAGTTGGCGCGAGCCCCCGCAGCCCAGATCAGGTCGCGGGAGCCAGCAAAGTCACTCGATGCGGTCGCTGTCCTGGTCGTCGTCGCTATCGTCAGCCTTCTCGCCCGGGCTGTCGTCAACCAACTGGGCCTTCCAGTCTCTCGCTAGTATTTTGTCGAAGGCCGATTGCGGCTTCGTTGAACTCGCCTTCGCCTTTGTTGTCGTGCCGCTGACGCTTTCCGGCCTCTTGTGGAGAGGGTGCCAGGGTTCATATTCCCCGTTCGCCACCTTCTCGTTAATGCGCTTTGCATCTTTGATGCCCTTGATGAACTCGACCACCAAGTAGGGCGGGATGCTGTGCCGATGCGCGTAGAGGAGAAGGTTGGCGTTGCGGAGCAGGATCCCCTCGCTGGTCTTGTTGTCGCCCAGCGAGAGTGTGTGCAGCAGCAGCCAGTAGAAGGGGTTCTCCACGAGGGAAGGAATGCCCCGACGGCGGCGAGGCTCCTCCGGGAAGAGGCGACGAAGAGCGGCGACTTGGTCAAGCTGCAGCAGCACCCATCCAAGCAGGGAGACGTGCCTCAACACGAACCACGAGGCTTGCTTCTTGTCGGCAGCTTTGCCTGAGGCTGCCAGCTTCTGAGACTTCTTGTAAGTCGTCTTGGTCGCCTCTCTGGTAGCCCGCCGCACTTCCTTCGGCAAAGTGTCTTTGCGGACCTCCTTGAGTGCCGGCCAGGCCTTAGGGATCTTAGGGTCAGGAACTTGCATAATTCTGAGCTCCGTTTGTTCAGAAAGGTAAGCAGGTCGGATTAGGAGCAGCGGCCGAGCCAGCCGCTGCATCGCTTGCGCTAAGGCAAGCTGTTTACTCAGGTCGGCGACGGCTCAGCGGGCGCGGGCGTCCTTGGCGGCCTCGATGACGGCCAGGATTTCGGACTGCGGCCAGCGTGACGCACCGCCCAGCTTTATCGGCGGCGGCACAAGGCCCTTGGTCACGTAGCGGCGGAATGTGGAGACAGCGACGTGCAGAAGCGCAGCCGACTCGCGGTCGGTCAGCAACAAGTCGACTGCCCGACTTGTCCCGGTGTCAGGAGGTCGGGGATGGGCGGGGGGATTGGAGATGGGAAACATCGGTCAGCCTTTCTCGCAAATGCGACGGGCTGATTATCTGCCGGAGGAGCAGTTTGGGAAGCGGGTGAAATGACGAGAAACAGGCATTCTTGACGAGGTTAGTTCTCGTCAACTTGCTACAGTTTTCGTCACTTCTTCGTCCCTGCCTTGCGACCGAGACCAAGATACTTGCGTATGGTGGACCGCTTTACAGTTTTTTGGAACTCTTCCTCAACCCAATCTATGAAGTCCGCCTCAACGTTTTGCGATTGACGATAAGGAACTCCGAAAGGGAACTCCGCGTGGAACTTCTCTAGAAGCCTTTTCTGTTCAGTCTCATCTAGTTTCGGCAGCATTCCGGGACGGCGCTTAAGAAGTTGATTGGGTTGCTCGCAGGAATTGCGGGTATCTGCCTCGCTTAACTTCACTGCTAAGCCTTCAGACTCGCCGCTAGACTGAGGCTCAGTTTGGTCGATTGTCTCTACTTCCTCATATTCGTCGCCAAAACTGACAGGAGTTATCCAAGTCGTGAGTTCCACAAGATAACCCCAGCTATAGCCAAAGCGACGCTCGATCTCGGGGACGATCTCTACCTCGTCCAGAACGATGTGGCCGCCCAGTTTTTGGCCGTAACGTTGGCGAAGCGCAGCCTCTATCTCCTCCGGCCGACGATTGCCCAGTTTACTTGCGCTGCCCGAACCCACGGTGCCAACGGCTAAATCAACATGGAAGTTCTGTGGGGCAGATTTCTCTACAACAGGAACGCCGATGCCGAGGTCTATCTCCTTGGCCGTCCAGCCGAGGCCAATATTGCGAAGAAGATCAGGATCTGCGCTGACAACTTCGCCGTTCCCTAGGAGAACTCCCACCCTCCTGGCGTGATTAATGATATCGAGGGCTTCCTTGGTGGCTGGACCAAGGCGGTCGGGAGTGAAAAACAAGGGGCGGTTTTCGGTTTTGGCCAGCCTTCTCTCAGCCGCATATGAAGCGACGATGTAGACCTGCGTGATGGGTAGCCAGCCTTGTTTGTAGAACACCACTGATCCCCCGCCGAAGTCTTCACCTGTCCTGCCCAGGCGCTTCTTCAAGTTATCTACTCTGCGCCACGAACCCCGCCCACGCTTCCATTACCGCCCGCCGTTGCTCCAGGAAGTCCGTCCGGCGGTAAGCGCGCACGACTTTGCTGTCGGTGACATGCCCGAGGCAGGCTTCCGCCACCTCATGAGGCGTGCTGGGCAGGGTCTCAGCAATCCAGTTGCGCAGCGAACTACGAAACCCGTGCGGGCGCTCCTTCAGGCCGCGCCGTTCCATCAGCTTGGACATAGTCATGTCGGAGATGACGCCCCGCTGGGTGCTTGGGAACAGGTCGCCTCCTCGGGCGTGCCGGCGGGCTTGATCGATGATCTCCAGCGCCTCTGGCGCGAGGGGCACTCGGAAGTCGCTGGTGGCTCCCTTTCGTCCCTTCATTGCCTCGCCAGGGATGGTCCAAACGTCTCCCTGGATCTGGGTCTGGTGCAGATGGCGTAGGGGCCCGGAGCGCACGCCCGTGAGGATGAGGAGCCGTAGGGCCAAGTGGGTGACGGTGCCGTCCGAGAGGGACGCGTAAAAGGCCGGCACCTCCACCCACGGCATGGCTGGGATGTTCTCGGCTTTGTGCCGGCTCTTGCCCAGGAGCGCCTTGGCTTTGTCACAGGCCTGAAGGTCGACATCCAAGCCCAGCGCAGCCGCATGCTGCATGCATATGGACAGGCGGTTCAGCGCCTTTCGCGCGGTCTCGGCCTTCGCGTGCCAGATTGGAGCCAGGGCGTCTCGAATGTCGGTCTGGCTGATCTCGCTTACTGGCATGCGACCGAGCTTGGGGAGGACATGCAGCTCCAAAGGGCTAAACCAGCGGCCCGCAAGCCCGTCGCCTTTCAGCTCCGCCTTGCGGCTCTCGAAGGCGTCGCCGGCCACGTCGGAAAGGAGGTGCAGGTTCTTGGCCGCCTCACGCCGCTGCTTCTGCCGCTCCTTGATCGGGTCTTTGTTCTCCCGCACAAGCGCGCGCTGCTGGGCCGCAGCCTCACGGGCCTGCTTGAGACTGACCTCGGACAAGGAGCCCAGGCCCATCTCCCGCCGCCGTCCATGAATGGACACCCGCAGCACCCACTGGCCACCGCCGTCTTCCCGCTTCCAGAGCCAGAGGCCACCGCCATCGGCATGCTTGCCGGGAGGTAGGGAGCGAACCTGAACGGCAGTCAAACGGTGCAGAGATTGAGTCCCCATCATCCACCCTTCTGTCCACCCCTAGATGCTGAGATGCACTGAGGTGGCGTGGTCTCGGATGGTCCTAAATGAGCAGCGGAGTTTAAGCCATGTCAATGCTTTGCAAGCACGATGGGATCGATCGAGAGCAAAATATACCATGATATGAGTCCTCTCCTGGGCACCACTACTCCATCCGCCACTGTTCGGCGTTGATCGACAAAGCTCCTGATTTCTTGTAGTTTTTGAGCCACTTCGTTCGTGGCTGTGCGGCTGTGTCCGCCCAAAGCCACCGCGAATTGGGGGTCTTTTGGGGGCCTACTCTCAGGTGGGCTGGCAGGGGGATCGGCCTGGCGCTGACGGACGTGACGGTGCGACTACAAGCTCGCCGATAGCGCGGGCCCTACCTCCTGGTCACGCCCGCAGGGGGCAAGCTGTGGCGGCTCAAGTATCGCATCCACGGCGTCGAGAAGAAGCTGGCTCTGGGCCGCTACCCCGAGATGACGGTGAGCGAGGCCCGCAAAGCCCGAGACGCCGCCCGCGAGGCGGCCAGCACCGGCGAGGACCCCTCGGCCACCAAGCGGCGCGAGCGCATCGCCGCTCGGATCGCCATCGGCACCACCTTTGGCGATGTCGCGCAGGAGTACATCGACAAGGCTGCACGTGAGAGCCGCGCTCCTGCCACGCTCCTCAAGCTTGAAGGGGAGGACCAAGCCCTCCCTGAACTGTCACTTCGAGCAGATGAATCCGAGAGGACCAAGAGCAACAACCTGATCGCCCCAAAGCGGACCCCGGCAGCCGCGCCGAAGCCCACCCTGACGACCGTCCCCAGAGCCAAGCCGATGCCCGTCCCGGCGTCGGTGCGGGCGGCCACAGCGATTGCAAGCTCCCCAAGGCCAATCCGGCCAACGAGCGGATCAAGCGCGACTACTTCCGCTACCTCGGGGAGGCGAAGGGCCGGGACGAGGCCACCATCGGCGGGGTCGCGAAAGCGCTCGCGCGCTTTGAGGCGTCCACCCGCGGGCGCGAGTTCAAGCGCTTCCACCGCGAGCAGGTCGTGGCGTTCAAGCGCGAGCTGGCCGAGGCGCAAAGCCTGCGCACGGGGGAGCGGCTGAGCAAGTCCACCGTGCTCGCCACGCTCCGGCACCTGCGCGAGTTCTTCTTCTGGCTGGCGCACCTGCCCGGCTTCAAGGCCCACATCGCTTATGCGAACGCCGACTATTTCAACCTCTCGGACAAGGAGATCGCGGTGGCCCGCACCCGGCGCGAGAAGCGGGTGCCCAGCCTCGATCAGGTCTGGCACGTGCTCGCGGCCATGCCGGTCGGCACACCGATGGAGCGCCACGACCGGGCGCTCATCGCCTTCGCCATGCGACCCGCTCTTCCCCGCGACAGAGATCGGCCTGAGCCCGGACGGGGGCTTCGTGCCCGTGGGTCTCGCCCGGCGCGGCTGGGCCACCAGCGACCCCGCCCGCGAAATCTTCCGCAAGGCATGCACCTCGGCGAGGCTGCCCTACTACAACCCGCACTCCTTCCGCGACATGCTGCTGCGACACGCCATGGCCCTCGAGCTCTCCCCCGAGGAGATGAAGGCCTGGTCGCAGAACCTGGGCCACTCGGACGTGCTCACCACCTTCACCAGCTACGGCTAGGTGCCCACGCACCGGCAGGGCGAACTCATTCGGGGGATAAGGAAGAAAAGGACGCCGCCGGGGGGCGTGGCCAGCCATGAGGAGATGGAGGTTATCCAAAGGGTGTTGGGCAGAATGACCAGCAGATGAGTCATATGCTGGCGAGAGGCAAAATGGAACTGGCTGGTCAGGAACCCAGTCAGCCCAAAGTGATCAAGGAGGAAAGCACCAGTTCGAGCTCTGACCTCCGCAGGGGCTTCACGAAGTAGGCGACAGCACCCGCGGCCATGCAGTCGGCGCGCAAGGCGGGATCGTCGCCAGCCGTGACCATGATCACGGGCAGACCTAGCAGGGCGGGGAGTTGCTGTAGCAGTTCCAGCCCTGAGCCGTCCGGAAGATGGACATCGAGGATGACGCAGTCGAGCGGCGTCGCGGCTAGGTGGCGCCGAAACTCCGCGAGCGACGAGCAAGGCACGGCCATGTAACCCAGTGACTGCACGAGCCTCGCCAGGGCTTTCAACACGCTTGCGTCGTCGTCGAAGATGGCCACTCGGGCGGAGCTTTCTTCCATCTCGCAAGCTTAACGCGCTGCTGCACGCAACCGCCATCGGACTTGGGGCCTATGTCGTCGTCCCCGGATCGACTCCGGCATCCCGCAGGGTCCTCAGCAGGTCCGGCACGCTGCGGGCTTCCAGCTTGTCCATCACTCGCCCCCGGTGGACCTTCACCGTCTTCTCGCTCATTCCCAAGAGCCAGGCGATCTGCTTGTTCAGCTTGCCCGCGACCACGCCGGCTAAGACCTCCCGCTCCCTCGGGGTGAGGAGGGACAGCCGCTTGAGGGCCACCTCTCGACGGTCCCGGTCGAGGCGCATCACTGCGTCCCGCTCCAACGCGACCCGGACCGCCTCGAGGAGATCCTCGGCCAAGAACGGCTTGGTGAGGAACTCGACCGGTCCTTTCTTCATCGCCTGGACGGTTCCTGCGACGTCCGCCGTTCCGGTCAGGATGATCACCGGATAGACCGGCCCCACGATGTCTTGGACAATCAGGCCATGCATGTCGGGCAGGCCGAGGTCGAGGACCACGCAGCCGGGGCGCGACGGATCGTGGCCCTTCAGGAACAGCTCGGCGGTGGCATAGCCGGCACATTCATAGCCGGCCGATCGGAGCAGCCTGACGGTCGCGCGAAGCACGGCCTCGTCGTCGTCGATCAGGTGGACCAGGGGCGTCATGGCCGTGGGCCGCCCGACGGTCCGGGCAGGGTGAGGACGATGCGCGCGCCGTCGCGGACCCCCGGATCGAACGCCAGGCGACCGCCGTGCGCCTCGGCGATCATCCGGCAGATGGACAGCCCCAGACCGAGACCGCCGGGCTTGGTGCTGTGGAAGGGGTGGAACACCTTTGCGAGCTCCTCGTCCTTCAGCCCATGGCCGAAGTCCCTGATGCCAAGACGGGCGGAGCCGTCGTCACCCAACTCGGTCTCAATCAAGATCCGCCGCCGGTCCGGAGGCAGGTCTCCCATCGCCTCGACTGCGTTGAGCAGGAGGTTGAGGACGATCTGCTGGAGCTGGGGCTCGTTCCCGCGAACCATGAGCTTTTGCGGACCGAGGCGCAGATCCAGCGCGGTGTGGCGGGCGACGAGCTCGCTGTGGATCAGCCGTGTGGTGTACCGCACCGCCTCGTTCAGATCCAAGTCCTCGAACTCGGTCGGACCCCGGACCATCATGCGTCGGAGCTGCGCGATGATGCCTGACGCCCGCAGGTCGTCGTCGACGATGTCCATCATGATCGTCCGGATCTCGTCCAGGTCGGCCGGGTCCTTCTCATTAGCCGCAGCCCGGTTTCCGCATTGGCGAGGATCGCGGTCAGGGGCTGGTTCAACTCGTGCGCGATCGCTCCGGTGAGTTGGCCCAGTTGCTGTCGGCGCGATAGGCGGACCAGCTCGACCCGGCCCTCGGCCAGTTCTGCCGACACGAGACGCCGCCGTCGTTCGCTCAGGATCAGGCCCACGATGGTGCTGCTCTGCAGGACAATGACCGAGGAGACCGCCAGGATCTCCAGCCAGTAGCGCTCCCACAGGCCAGGCTCGTAGAAGAGGATCCGGGTCTGCTCCGGCAAGAGACCCTCGTCGATTCCCCACCGCCGGAGCGCTCGCCAGTCCACGACCGGTTCCGAGGTGTTCTCGACCCGCAAGGGCGCGGCGTCTGGATCCTCGATCACCCGCAAAGCCAGTTCTACGGTCCGCTCGCCGATGGCTCCGAAGGTCTCCACATAGCCGCCCACCGCCCCGACGCCGATCGGCGTGCTGTAGACGCTGTACATCGGCGCGCCCGCGACCTCCGCAATTTGAGCAGCGACGTCGAGGGGGACGAGCTTGGCGCCTCCGGCGTCAGCGAAGACGGTCAGGAACACGAGGACGGTGTCGCGGTCGAGGGCCGCCGCCGCATCACGGAACCCTGCGATGGTTAGGTCGGTCATGTGGCTGACGGGGCGGCCCTCGTAGACCTCGCCGAGGACTTCGCGAGCCGTTGCCTCCCAACGCTCGTCGAAGGGCGCGCTGCCGGTCAGCACGACGATCCGGCTCGCGTCCGGCTGCATTTCAATCGCGAAATCCACCGTCCGCTGGAGATCGAACTGGCTCACGAGAAGCGAGACGTCCTCGGGAAGGTCCAGGCCGGCCAGTCCGCTCTCGGTCACCGCTCCGGCCACCATGGGCGTGCCGGGCGCGAAGAGATTTCGCGCCCCCAGCACAAAGCTCAAGGAGCCCGGGCCTTGCGCGATGATGACGTCGAGCGGCACGCCAAAATACTTCTCGGCGAAGAACTGGCTCAGGAGCGCTCCATACTCCTCGGAGGAGAACCGGCCCCGGTCGAGGTATTCTGTATACACTTCCAGCGGAACCTTCGAACCGGACAGGGCCCGCTGCATCCCTTCCGCGGTTTCCCGGGTGGCAGGAAGGGTGCTGTCGTTGCTGTGAACGATCAGCACTCTCTTGAGTGTGTCGGCGCCCTGCGCGCTCACCTCCAGGGCAACTGTCCCGTGCAAAGCCAAGACCACAGCCAAGGCGGCTGACACGGTTGCTGGCCGGCCCAGGCGGGTCGGGCGGGTCCTCGGGGGCGGCCTCCCGCGGTCACGTGCAGAGGTAACGCAGGCCGAGAAGCAGACTGCGGCACGCGGGTAGGTACTTCGTCCAACTCCCAGCGGCCTGCCTCCTGGCGCTACTAGGAACGAGGGCGGCCTGATCCCCTGTCGGGCGTGACCCCGAAAAAGAGAAAGGAAGACGTTGAGAAGGCCCCTCGTCTCAGTCGCCATGGCTAATTCCCCTAGGTCAAGCCTGACGGTGGAAGCGATACCGGTCAATCCGGAGAATTCGGCGGGGCCAAGTCGAACCTCCATGTGCTCCGGCCTCCTGAGCGGGGAGCGGTCGCCATGCGGCTCCTCCATCCGCATCCCTCAACGACAGGCGGCCTGTCGTGCCGGGTCGGGCGAGCCGAGTGCCGAGCATCGCCCCGGGAACATCGGGACAGTCGAAGTCAACCCTCCAACCAGAAGGATCAGACCATGTCACGCTATCTGCTCATGATCCTGACGGCCGTGGTCATGATCGGCGCAGCCGAACTTGCGCACGCTCAGGCGACCACGGACGCCATCGCGATGGTTCCTCCGCAGGACAACAACGGACTCGTCGTGTTCCCGTCCGTGACCCTCAAGGCGGATGGAGAGCTTCAGGTCCGCAGCATCATGGACCGTGGCGAAGGCTTCGTTTTGGGTTCAATGCCCCTGGCGGCGGGCACGCACGAGAACGTGCGGCTCTCGCTCCGGTTCAAGCCGATGGTGAACTCCGTCCTCGCGGTCGTCGTGGAAGACGGGGAGGTCGTCTACGAGCGGGAGATCGAGGTCCGCGGAAACTGAGCAGGCCAGGCGATCTGGCCGATCGCGAGATCACCCGGCTCGTCGACAGTCCGAGATCGGCAAGTTCGAACAAACTCCATGAGAGGAAAGGCGAGATCATGTCACGCTTCCTGCTTCTGACGATTGGGCTGGCGATGGCCGGGCCTCTATGGGCGGACCCGGTCCCCGTGAACCCCGACAACTTCGCGCGGGCCGAGTCGGACCTCTACTTCTCCCGCACCGTTGAACGGGGCGGGTTCGGAGCCTGGGACCATACGCGGGAGCCGACGCCGCTCGATCAGCAGACGGTCATCCGGCTGAACCGCGACACGCTCTACTCGGCGGCGGTGTTCGACCTCGACGCCGCCCCGGTCACGATCACCCTGCCCGATGCCGGCGACCGCTTCATGTCCCTCCAGGTCATCGATCAGGACCAGTACACCTACGGCGTCTTCTACGACCCCGGCCCGGTAACGCTGACCCGCGAGGAGGTCGGGACCCGCTACGTCATCGCCGCCGTCCGCACGCTTGTCGACCCGAGCGATCCCGAGGATCTGGCACAGGCCCATGCGCTTCAGGACGCGACCCTCATCGATCAGGCCGACAAGGGCACCTTCGAGATCCCGGAGTGGGATCGGGTCAGCCAGGACAAGGTCAGGACCGCCCTTCTGGAACTCGCGACGACGCTTCCCGAAACCGAACGGATGTATGGCAGCCGGGAGGAGGTGGACGCCGAGTCCATCCGTTTCCAGATCGGCGCGCCGATGGGGTGGGGCGCCAACCCGCCTAAGGAAGCGGTCTATCTGAACGTCACGCCCGAGGCGAACGACGGCGCCACGGTGCATCGCCTGACGGTCGGGGACGTGCCGGTCGACGGCTTCTGGTCGATCAGCGTCTACAACGCCGAGGGCTACTTCGAGCCCAACCCGCTCGACGCCTATTCCCTGAACAACATCACGGCCGAAAAGGCCGAGGACGGCTCCATCACCGTCCAGTTCGGCGGCTGCGAGGGCGAGGTGCCGAACTGCCTGCCGACGCCGCCCGACTGGAACTACATGGTCCGGCTCTACCGCCCGTCCCAAGAGATCCTTGATGGGACCTGGACCTTCCCCGAGGCGGAGATCGCGTCATGAACCGCAGGACCTTCCTTCTGGCCAGCGTGGCCATGACCGCTCTCGCGTCGTCCGTCCGCGCCCAAAGCATGACTGCAGAGGAAGCGGGGGAGATCGCCCATGAGGCCTATATCTACACCTTCCCCATGGTCGAGAACTACCTGAGCATCCATCAGTACGCCCTCGACCCCGCGGGAAGCCAGTACAAGGCGCCGATCAACGCCATCGGCAACGTGGACCGCGTGTTCACCCCCGAGGACACCGGCGTCGTCACGCCGAACTCGGACACGCCCTACTCCTTCCTCATCATGGACCTGCGCGCCGAGCCGATGGTCGTCACGCTGCCCCCGATCGAGGACGGGCGCTACTACTCGCTGCATCTGGTCGACCTCTACAGCCATAACGTCGACTTCCTCGGCACCCGCAAGGACGGCAATGACGGCGGCGACTTCCTGATCGCCGGACCCGACTGGGAGGGCGAAGCGCCAGAGGGCATCCGGCGCGTTGTCCGCATCCCCACCAGGATCATGTACTCCATGTTCCGCACCCAACTCTTCAACCCTGCCGACATCGAGAGAGTGCGGGCGATCCAAGCCGGCTACGCCGTGCGACCGCTATCGGAGTACGCCGGCACCGAGGCGCCGGCTCCGGCCCCGTCCGTCGACTGGCCACCGATCAACCGGGAGACGGCGCAGACCGAGTTCTGGTCCTTCGCCAACTTCCTCCTTCAGTTCGCGCCACCTCTGGAATGGGAAAAGGAGATGCAGGCCCGCTTCGCCCAAGTGGGCGTGGCGCCCGCCGCAACCTGGCCAGCGGCTCCCTTGGCCCCCGAGATCGAGGCTGCCGTCATCGAGGCCGGCGATGCGGCCTTCGCGGAACTCAACGAAGAGCTTCTGTCGATCACGTCCTCCAAGGGCCTCTTCGGCACGCCCGAGGAGATGCGCGGCAACTATGTCGGGCGCGCCCTGGGGGCCTTGGGCGGCCTCTACGGGCTCTCGCCGGAGGAAGCCCTCTACTTCAGCTTCCTCGTGGACGGTGAAGGGCAGCGGCTCGACACCGGGCGGAATAACTACGCGCTCCGCTTCGGGCCTGGGGGCCTGCCTCCGGTGGGGGCGTTCTGGTCGGTCACCATGTACGATGGCAACCGCTTCCTCGTCGACAATGCCCTCGATCGCTACCTGATCAACTCGCCGATGCTGCCCAACCTGCAAGCGAACGACACCGGCGAGATCGTCATCTACCTGCAGCACGAGAGCCCGGGTCCGGATCTGGAAAGCAATTGGCTTCCCGCGCCGGACGGCCCCATGGCCGCGGTGATGCGGCTGTATCTTCCGAAACCCGAGGCGCTGGACGGCTCGTGGCAGCCGCCTGCCATCGAGACGATGGAGAAACCCAGATGAACTCGTCCAACAAGAACCCGCTCTCGCCGCGGCACAGACGTGGGCGGATCAGGCCTTCGATGTTGGGGGTACGGTATGGGCGTGAAGCGGTCCTGGCCGTCGCCCTTGCCTATACCGCGCTCCCTGCTGCCGCGCAGGAGGGCTGGACCATTGAGGCCACCACCTATCTGTGGTTTCCCACCACCGCCTCGACCGTCCAGACCCCCTTCGGCCCGGCCGAGACCGAACTCAGCGCCAAGGACGCCCTTGAGGACCTCGAGTTCGGGATCATGGGCACGGTCATTTCGCGCCGTGGCCCCTGGGCACTGACAGGCGACCTCATCTACCTCGACCTCCAGTCGACGGACGAGGTGTCGGCCGGCCTCGCCTTCACCGACATCGAGACCGATACGACCCTGACCGCCATCAGCATCTACGGCAGTTACGCCGTCGTCTCGGGGCCAACCTATGCAATAGAGGTCGGGGCGGGCCTGCGCGGAATCTCCTCGACCCTCGACGTGGTCTTCCGGTTGCAGGACACGACGCTGGGCACGTTCGAGGTCGAGGACGCCTGGGTCGACCCGGTCTTGGCCGCACGGGCCACGGGAACCTTCGGCGAGCGCTGGACCGGCGCCTTGACAGTGGACTACGGCGGCTTCGGATGGGGTAACGCGTCCGACGAGACGTGGCAGGTGATCGCCACGATGGGCTACCGCGTCAACGACCGCTGGTCGATTCAGGGCGGCTACCGCCAGCTTCGCTTCGAGCGCGAGAACGACGGCGTGGACTACGAGGTGGACCTGTCCGGCCCGATCCTGGGCGCAACCTATCGGTTCTGAGGAGGTTGCACCGATGAGACCCGCCTATAAGCGGTCCCTGGTTCCAGCCCTGCTCGACCTGGCGCTGCTCTCCGGGCCCGTCTGGGCCCAGGAAGCGATGACCGCCGATCTCGCCACCGACGGGACGACCGAGAACAACGGCACGTACCCCACGGGGCCCGTGCGCTCCGTCACCTTGGCCTTCGAGAACTCGGAGGCTGGCACATGACATTGGTACTGGGACGGCGGCAGGTGCTCCTTGGAGGGCTGGCGCTGGGAGGATGCGCCGCGGTTCCCGACGACATCATCGGGGTGGCAGGCGCGCCGACAAGCGCAGAAGCCGGTCCTCGCTCGACCCACGACATCTTTGTCGTGACCACCCGGGCCTTGGACCCGAACCCGGCCGTGCTCTTCTCCAGCCGGCGCTCGGACGGCCTGAGCTTCGCCTCCGCCACGGTCACGATCCCCCTGACTCATCAGGCGGGCCGTGTCGAGCGGCCTGACCGTCTCCCTCCAGATCCCAGCCAACAGATGACCGTGGTCGAGCCTTTCCTCTACAACGAGGACGGCTTTGTCGCGGCGATCGATGCGGCCCTAGCGGCACGCCCGAGGTCCGATCGGCATGCGCTTGTCTTCGTGCATGGCTACAACACGACCTTGGCCGAGGCTCTTCTACGGCTGGGCCAGTTCGTCGAGGACTCGGGCTACACCGGCGTCCCCATCCTGTTCAGTTGGGCCTCGGGCGGACGCCTGCTCAATTACGTCTATGACCTCAACAGCGTCCTGGCCGCGCGTGACGACCTGATCCGCGCGGCCGAGGTGCTGGCCCGTACGCAAACAACGGCCGTGGACGTGGTCGCACACTCCATGGGCAATCTCTTGACCGTGGAAGCGATGCGCCAGGCCCAGCTTCTCGGGCGTTTCAACGAGACCGGCCGGCTTCGCTACATCATCCTGGCCTCACCGGATGTGGACGTGGACCTCTTTCGCCGACAGCTCGAGCCATTTCCTCGCGACGAGCGACGATTCTTCGTGCTGATCTCGCGCGATGACGGCGCCCTGCGGGTGTCCCGCCTTCTGGCCGGAGGGGTGCCACGCGTGGGCGCGGGCGACGTGGAACCGCTCGCTGCCATTGGTGTGACGGTGATCGACCTGTCTGAGATCGAGGTGGGCGGATTGAGTCATACGAAGTTTGCCGAGTCGCCTGAGATCGTTCAGCTCATCGGCGCCCGGCTTAGCCGGGACGGTCCGCTCGAAACGGCAGCCGGGCCGAGCCTGGCCGAGTCGCTGGCGGCCTCGGTCGCCGCCGTGGGCGCGACCGCCTCTTCGGAGTGATGCCGCCCTTAAGGCCGGTTCAGTGGTAAGCCACGGACAACAAGTTGAGGCAACAGCGTGAGACCAGAGCACGAGGTTACTATTTCCTCACGAGTGCTGGAGTCGACCGATGCGCGGCCTCGGAACGCTCAAGCTCGCGCCGGCTCCTCTGGCATCAGCCTCCTCTGGCATCAGCAGGTCGCGGCCCCGGAGCTTGGTTATCTCCAACACCTCAGGTGCAGTCGCTCACATGGAAGGGTCGCGCCATTGACGCCATTAGGAGTTCACACATCCGCCGACGCTGCCTGTGATCATTCTGGGGCCTTTATGGGGGCATTTCTGAATGCTTCTAGGAAATGGTTCATAAATAGCAGGAATTTGCATGTCTGCTTTGGGTCCTCTCCTGGCACCACTTTTCATTGACGTGATGACCGATGGACGAGCTGCCTGATGGCAGCTTCTCGGCTGGTCCGGTGCTGGCTGCAGGCCGTGCCGAGGTGTCGAAGGCGGCAGGTCTGGTGACGCCCGCGCCTGCTGTTGATGATGACCGGGAAGAGGCCCGCGCGCGTGGGCCGGCCCGGTGAGGACCGGCCGGAGGAACGCCGGGTGGTTCAGAACGTGTTGACCGAGACGCCCACGAAGAGGTCCTCGGCGATGAAGCGGTATCCGGCGCGCAGGCTCACCGGGCTATCGCCCGGAGACCTGCCGACGACGGCACTGGTCTTGTGGTCGTCGAGGCTCCTGCCGGCCCGGCTCCCGGCGTACCCAAGCCTGGACCGTCCATGAGCTCGGCTGCGGTCCGGTCGTGCCCGGCCTCGACCTGCCGGATCAGCTCCTCGCGCAGCGCGGATGCCTTGCCGGTGCGGGCCGCGCCTTGTTCAGGCGCGGAGCCGGCGCCTCGCCTCTCAGCGCCCGGTCACGTTCAATCCGCTTCGACACCAGCGTCGCAGGTTCCGTAGACCCGATCGGGGTTCGCCATGCCGAGCTGGTCGGCGGGCGTCCAGGGGGTCGGAGGTGCTCCGGGCAGGCAGCGGTTCAGGGCCGAGTCGCTGGTCCGAAGCCAGCCCGCCGGGTCGCTCTCGGGCCTCAGCAGCGGGCCTTCGACCTTGAAGAGCAACGTTTCGAGGATGATGCCGTTGTTGTTCGCGGTCTGCTGGAGGATGGGACCGCGGCCGTCCTCGTAGAGTCCCTCGTGAAAGCCGAACTCGGGCTCGAACTGGGTGGCGATCGCGTCGAAGAGCTCGTCCGTATAGGGGGTGTCCCAGAGCGCCCAGAGACCGAGGGCTCCCTTGAGCGAGACGGCGGCGTGCGCCGGCACCGATCGACCATCCTCCGTGATGGTGGCCCAGGGCTCGTCATTGCTGAAGATGCTGTCGTAGACGAAGTACGGGTCGTCGAGGAGCTGATGCTCGCTCCGCGCCGTCAGGATGCCCGTGGCCTGATGGCGCCGGTGCTGCACCTCGTAGATGTTCTGCGCAGCGCGCCCGACCCAGGCGGACAGGGTGTCGCCGTCCAGTTCGCTCCAGCCGAACTCCATGCCGTAGAGGGCGTAGCCTTCGGTCACGACGGAGTTGTGGGCGCCGTAGTCGCTCAGGTCGCGGCTGTCATGGGGCACCTCGACGCCATGAAGCCATGTCGTCTCGAAGGGCTCGGGCTTGAGGGCGTCATCGACCCCGAAGCCCCAGAGGGCGAAGCCGCTGGCCGCATACTCCTCGTAGCCGAGCCGGCCTTCCTGGAGGTAGACGGTGGTCCCGTCCTCGGCGACCGTGGCCCCGCGCATGACGCCCGGCTCGCCCATGATGCCGCACCAGTTCCAACGCCGAAGCGTGCGGCGGACCAGCGGCTCGAACTCGTGGTGGCGCTGCTCCACGATCTTCAGCCAGACCATGAGCCGCCCCATGTCGAGAGCGGAGCACCCGATCTCGCCGGGATTGTTGTTGTAGTCCGTCGGAAAGGCCGTGCGGGTGTCGTAGGCCTTGTTCGGGCAGTCCTGCCGGTAGAGCTCAAGATGGGCCAAAGTGGTCAGCAGGAGCTCAAGACGCTCGTCCGCCTCCTGCATGGTGATGATCTCGAACTCGGAGGCGGCCACGATCGCCGCGAGGTAGGACGCCGTGTCCCAGAGCGTGGCCACGGGATAGCCCATAACGGAGTTCGCCAGGCCGGTGTCCGGCTGCCAGTTGACCTCGAAGTACCGCCACGCCTGGCGGGCCATCGCCAACTCCTCCTCGGTCAGCGGGCCGTGACGCGGCGAGGCGATCGGGGTCGAGGTGGCCAGCGGGCGCTCCGGCCAGGGCTCGTCGGCGGCCGCGGCCGGAGACGCCAGAGTCGCGGTCAGGCCCACGGCCAGCAGTGCGGCGGATGCGGTCTTGATCATTGAGCAGATCCTTTCACTGAGGTCGGGGGCCTTGGCCGGACAGGAGTCTTGGGGCCGAGGTCGGGGCTCGGAACATGCCTCGCCTGGCTTATTTCAGTGAAAGCGATATGATTGTGCATCAAGGAGAAACTATGGCGAAGGTTCGATGCGACCGCGACGAGCAGCGCCGGGCGGCTCGACCTCCATCGCCTCGCGGCCTGCCCGGCCGACCGCACTTCGTTCGCCCTGCGGCCGGTCTCGTCGGCACGGCGACGAGGTCGTGATCCTGGGACTGGAGAGGGCCGGTGAGGCGGACGCCCGGCCACAGGTTCGTGCTCGTGCAGGTGAGGGTGGGGACGGAGCGTGGCTCGCGGCCTGGGGCGCGGCGATACGTAGAGGCGCCGGCGATCCGGCTCAGGCCCACCTTGATCCGAACCGGATGAAAGGACTAGGCCCGGGGGCATGAGCCTTATCGTCTTCCTCCTGGTCCTTGCGGTGTTCCTCACCATCATCGGCCTGATGCAGCCGCTGGCCAACCGGCTCAGGCTGCCTCTCACCGTGGTCCTGGCCGTGGTGGGGATCGTTCTCGGGGCCGGTGCGACCTTCCTGCTCCGGACCCCCCTCACCAACGCCTTCAACGATCTGGCGCTGGCCATCCTCGACCTGCCGATCGGGTCGGAGGTGTTCCTTTACGTCTTCCTGCCCACGCTTCTCTTCCAGACAGCGCTGACGCTCGAAGTGCGCCGCCTGCTCGACGACTGGGTACCGATCTTCGTCCTGGCCATCCTAGCCGTGGTCATCGCCACCTTCGTGATCGGCCTGGCCTTGGCTCCCTTCGGGGTGCAGCCGCTGATCGTCTGCCTGATCGTGGCCTCCATCGTCGCGACCACCGACCCGTCCGCCGTGGTCAGCATCTTTCGCGACATCAGCGCGCCGGGCCGCCTGGGACGGCTGATCGAGGGCGAGAGCCTGCTGAACGACGCCACAGCCATCGCGCTCTTCTCGGTCTTCGTCGGCCTGGCCACCCACCAGACCCAGGTCGGAGTGCTGGCCGTCATCGGCAACTTCCTCCTCACGCTGGCCGGAGGATGCGCGTTCGGCTATCTCGCCACGCGCGCGGGCCTGTTCCTGCTTGGCATCGTGCGGGAGTACCGCCTAGCCGAGATGTCGATCTCGCTGGCCATCCCTTACGTCATCTACATCCTGGCCGAGCAGATCATCGGCGTCTCCGGCGTCATCGCGGTGGTGTTCGGCGGGCTCACGCTCAACCTGATGGGGCCGGCGCGGCTGCGCCCCGAGGACTGGGACTACCTGACGGCCACCTGGGACCAGCTCGCCTTCTGGGCCGGAACCCTCGTCTTCACCCTGGCGGCCCTTCTGGTGCCCCGCCTCTTGGGCGAAGTGACGCTTCTCGAGATCGGCCTTATCGCGGTGGTGGTCGTGGCGGCCCTGGCCGCGCGCGCGATCGTCCTGTTCGGCGTCCTGCCGCTCCTGACCTATGCCAGGCTCAGCCCCAGCGTCAGCGGGCCCTACAAGCTCGTGATCATGTGGGGCGGGCTGCGCGGATCGGTGACGCTCGCGCTGGCCCTGTCGGTCACCGAGAACCCGTTCCTTCCGGCGGACGACAAGCGCTTCGTCGCCGTTCTGGCCACGGGCTTCGTGCTGTTCACCCTGCTGGTGCAGGGAACGACCCTGCGCCGGGTCATCCGCAGGCTCGGGCTCGATCGCCTGAGTCCCCTGGATGCGGCCCTGCGCAACCACGTGATCGCCATCGCGCTCCAGAACGTGCGCGAGGGCGTGGCGGAGACGGCCAAATCCTACGGGCTGGCCCAGCCGAACGTGCGCGCGGAAGCCAAGCGGTTCGGCGAGCGGCTCGAGGCTGCGATCCGGCGGGCCGAGGATGGAAGCGACATCCTGGATCGTGACCGCATCACCCTGGGCCTGCTGACGCTCGCGGGCCGGGAGCACGACATCGTGCTGGAGCAGTTCCGCGAGCGCCTGATCTCCCTGCGCCTGGTCGACCGGATGCTGGCCGACGCCAGCCGCCTGATCGATCGGACCCGCGCAGGCGGTCGCAGCGAGTACAACCGATCCGCCGCCCGCGCCCTGGCCTATCCGTCCTCCTTCCGCCTGGCCCACCTTCTCCAGCGGCGCCTGGGGGTGACGGGGCCCCTTCAGCGCCAGATGGCGCAGCGGTTCCAGCTGCTGGTCACCACCCGCATCATCCTTCGCGAGCTCCACGGGTTCACGGATCAGCGCGTCCGTCCCATTCACGGCGAGCGGGTGTCGGAGCTGATCCACGAGATCGTCTCGCGCCGGGAGGAGCAGGTCGAGCAGGCCCTGGACGCCCTGCGGCTTCAGTATCCCGGCTATGCCGAGGAACTGGAGCGCCGGTTCATCCGAAAGACGGCGCTGCGCCGCGAGGAGCTCGAATACCAGCGCCTTTACGAGGACCGCCTCATCGGGCCCGAGCTGCACCGGAGCCTGATGCGCAGCCTGTCGGCCGAGCGGCGGAAGGAGGACCAGCGCCTGCCCCTCGACCTGGCCATGAAGAATCGCGAGATCCTTCGCACGTCAGCCCTGTTCCACGATGCGGACCAGGCCGCGGTCGACAGGGTGGCCGAGGCCCTGGTGACGGTCTTCGCCGCGCCCGGCGACGTGCTCATCCGTCGGGGTGACCCCCCGGAATCCGTCTACTTCATCGCGTCCGGCGCGGTGGAGGTGGATATGGGACATCGCAAGCTCCGCCTCGGTCGAGGAGAGATGTTCGGGGAGATGGCCGTCCTGGGGCGGCGTCCACGCCGTTCGGAGGTCCGGGCGATCAGTTACGCGAATCTGTTCTGCCTCGATGAGGGGCGCTTCCGGGAACTCATGCAAGCCATTCCTTCCCTGCGCGAGCACGTGGAGCGCACGGCGGTCGAGCGGCAGGTCTTGGGCGGCCCGCGGAGGCCACGGCTTCCGGCATGAAGTCGCGTCCTGCCGGCTGAGGAAGCTTCTTCTGATCTCCTAGCTTCACCATGGGATCACCTTGCTCCGGAGCGCATCGGGATGTCCGCCGGGGAAAGGTCAGCCGATCCCCGCAGGCGCGGCCAAGGCTCCAGGATGCTCCCGTCCGCCATGACCCTTTCCGCCATGGTCGTGTTCCGGCTATGACTCCTGATCGTAGAAGCGTTGGCTGAACTCGGATGCCGCAACAAGGAGCAGGATCGACATGTCGCTGCGCCCCCTTCCGGACCTGAAACGCATCATGGTCGAGCAGCCCTGCCCGGTCTGCGGCGAGGCAAACCGGATCGGCCTTCAGGAGGTCGAGGCCACCGGTGGCTACGAATGCCGGCGGTGCCATGCCGCCGTCCACCTTTCGGCCGAGGAGGCGTCCGACGTCCGGACCAGGATCGATCGCAAGTTCAGCGAGATCATTCGGCTCGGCTGACGGTGGCGTCCGAAGCCGGCCTCGGGCTTCCTCTCGGTCCGGAGCTGAGATTCCGAAGGCGCGGAGCCCCATCCGGCCTGCCCTATCGCGCAGGGAACGCGGAACAGGCCGGACGGCGCAATTGCGGAGCGGATGACCTTCCGCTCACGCCCGGGCGGCTGGGGCGGGGCGCAGGTCTTGTCGGATCGAGCGTCGGCGTCCATCGGCCCCTGTCAGGCCATGGATGTCCCACGTCATCAACAGCTGCGATGCCGGAGCGCCACGGTCGGTGCTGCACGCCGACACGGTGCCGGCCAACGTCCGCGCGGCTAGGCCTGCCGAGGCGATGCGGCCGCACTCGCCGACAGGGGCTTGGCCAAGCACATGGCTGAGGCGGCCCATACCAGCGCCGGGCATCTCGCCGCGGCCCGCCAGCGCGCGGCATCGACCGGATCGGGCCTTCGCGCCCGGGCCGGAGCGGCCTGCCTCGGCGCGCTCGATAGATCGTCCTGATCTCGCCAACGGTGTCCGCTTGCCTTCCGGACCCGGACATGGACGCCGCCATCCTGCGAGGCATGGCCGACCGGCCGCGTCCGCGTGCCGCAGCCCCCCGTTCCGGCGTCCAAAACCGTCGACGCAGGCCCCGGAATTGCCTAAGGCGCAGCCCTGCCCAGGATTGAGGCCACGCGAGGAGACGCGCCCTTGACCACTCAGCATGTCGATCGACTGGAGCGACTTGAGCGCCGCATCGCAGCCCTCGAGGCCGAGAACACCCGCCTTCGGGCCGGCCTGGCCGCGCATGGGCCTGATGCCGATGAGAGTCTCGACCGCTTCAAGGAGGAGCTCCGGGCCGGCGCCGAGATCAATGACCGCATCCTCGCGGCCTCCAGCGACTGCATCAAGGTGCTCGACCTCGAGGCTCGGCTCCAGTTCATGAGCCCGGGCGGACACACGGTCATGGAGCTCGACGACTTCGAGACCCTCCGGGGCCGGTCCTTCGTGGATCTCTGGACGGGCGAGGACCGGGAGACGGCCGAGGCCGCGCTGGCCTCCGCCAGGTCGGGCCACGAAGCCCGCTTCCGAGGCCACGCCCTCACGGCCAAGGGCACGCCTCGCTGGTGGGACGTGGTCGTCACCCCGATCCACGGGCCCGACGGACGCCCCGAAAAGCTCCTGGCCGTTTCGCGGGACATCACGGCGGAGCACCAGGCGCAGGACGCCGTGAGGCGCAGCGAGGAGCGGTTGCGCAACGTCCTGACGATCAGGACCGTGGGCGTGATGTTCTGGGGCGAAGGCTTCGGCCTGACCGACATGAACGAGGCCTTTCTGCGCATGACCGGGTTCACGCGGGAAGAGGCGCTGGGCAAGACGTGGCAGGAGCTGACTCCCCCGGAGTTCCATGAGGCGTCCTGGAAGGCCGTCGGCGAGGTGACCACGCTCGGCGAGACCACGCCTTACGAGAAGCAGTACTATCGCAAGGACGGCTCGCGCTGGTGGGGGCTCTTCGCGGCGCGGCGGGTCGGCGACGAGGTGGTGGAGTTTGTCCTCGACATCACGGCGCGCAAGGAAGCGGAGAAGGCGCTCCGGCTCAGCGAGGCGCGCTTCCGCGCCGCCGTCGAGGCCATGCAGGGACGGCTCTGGACCAATGACGACACGGGCCAGATGGTGGGTGACCAGCCGGGCTGGGCCGCTCTGACCGGGCAGTCGTTCGACGAGTACCAGGGCTATGGCTGGACCGGCGCGGTTCATCCCGACGACGTTCACCCCACGGTCGAGGCATGGCGCGCCGCTGTCGCGGAGCGGCGCCCCTTCTTCTACGAACACCGGGTCCGCCGCCAGGACGGCGTGTGGCGCCTGTTCTCTGTCCGGGCCATTCCCGCCCGCGATGATATGGGCGAGGTGCGCGAGTGGGTGGGCATCCACACCGACATCACCGATCGACGGGTCCGCGAGGCCGAGCTGCGCGAGCTGAACGAGACCCTGGAGATGCGCGTGGCCCAGGCGCTCGCCGAGCGCGCCCACGCCGAGGAGGCCCTGCGCCAGAGCCAGAAGATGGAGGCCGTAGGCCAGCTCACGGGCGGCCTCGCGCACGACTTCAACAACCTGCTGACCGGGATCACGGGCTCGCTCGACCTCATGGGCAACCGCCTGCGGCAGGGCCGGACGGCGGACCTCGAGCGCTACATCGGCGCGGCGATGACCTCCGCCCAGCGGGCGGCCGCTCTCACGCATCGGCTGCTGGCCTTCTCGCGCCGCCAGCCGCTCGATCCCAAGCCCGTGGAGGCCAATCGGCTGCTGGCCGGCATGGAGGACCTGCTCCAGCGCACGCACGGCCCGGGGATCACGCTGGAGATGAAGCTGGCGGGCAATCTGTGGCGCACGCTCTGCGATCCGGTGCAGCTCGAGAGCGCCATCCTCAACCTCTGCCTCAATGCCCGTGATGCCATGCCGGAAGGGGGCATGCTCACCATCGAAACGGCCAATCTCCATCTGGAGGAGGCTTGCGTGGCGCAGCACGACATGAGGCCCGGCTCCTATGTGACGGTCAGCGTCACCGACACCGGGGCCGGCATGTCGCCCCAGGTCTTGGAGCGGGCGTTCGATCCCTTCTTCACCACCAAGCCCATCGGGCAGGGAACGGGGCTGGGCCTGTCCATGGTCTACGGCTTCGCCAAGCAGTCCGAGGGCCACGTGCGCGTGATCTCCCGGGAGGGCCAAGGCACGACCGTGAAGCTCTACCTGCCCCGTCATCGGGGAGAGGCCAGCGACGACGACGAGAGGATGGGCCTCGTCCCGGTGCCGCGCGCGGAAGCCGGCGAGACGGTTCTCGTGGTGGAGGACGAGCCCGTGGTGCGCGCGCTCATCGTCGAGGTCCTGAGGGACCTGGGCTATCGGGCCATTGAGGCCGCGGACGGGCCGTCAGGGCTTCGGCTCGCCCAGTCGCGCCAGCGCATCGACCTTCTTGTCACCGACGTTGGCCTGCCCGGCCTCAATGGGCGGCAGCTCGCGGATCAGGCGCGTCTGGCGCGCCCCGACCTCAAGGTGCTGTTCATCACCGGCTATGCCGAGAACACCACGCAGGCGGGCGGCTTCCTGGAGCCCGGAATGGGCATGATGACCAAGCCGTTCTCGGTGGATGCCCTGATGCTCCGCATTCGCGCGATGATCGAGGAGCGAGCGGGATAAAGCCGGCAGCTTCCCTGTAAGGCCGGCTTGGTGGCGCGATACGGTCGGCCTCGGCACCGGAACGGCCCGGCCAGGTCGCCGAGGCCCTCCGCGGTCGTGCATCCGGTGCAGCACGTTTCGCGGGCGTCCGACGGAGGCGTTCCATAGGACCGCGATGATGACAACCATGGCGGACATCGCATCCGCGTTCACCTTCTTCGACAAGGGGACGGAGAGGGCGCCTTCGGCGAACGAAAAACCGCGAAAGGCGCACCGACGATTCTGTCTACGAGGAGCATCCCCCACCCTATGGGCGTGAGAACGTGCATGGGCCGGAAATCGTCGGCACCGGAAAAGGGCCGGATGCCCGGATCGTGCTCGTGCGGCAGGCAGGGCGCCGATCCTGCCGTCTTTCCCGCCCCCAGCCGTCGGTTCATCCCGCAAGGGCTCCGGCCAGGAACCGTCCTGCCCCGAGAAGCAGGCCCGCGCGGAAACGAACAGCGAGCCTTGCCGACCGGACCGGTTCGGCACAGATGGGCGACGAGGCGCATTTCTGGAGCGGACTACTTATGACCACCGATGACCGGGAGCGCCCGATGGAGCGCGGCCCAGAGGACCGGCTTGAGCAGGAGGGCGGCGGCCCCGAAGCGGGCGGCTCGGAAGGCCGGCCGGCTGGTGACCTCCTCCCGGACGGCTCCATCACGCTGACCGGCCATCATCAGGGGCGGCACTGGCGCGAGAGCACCATCACGGACGACGACCTGTCGGACCGCGGCGGCGTGTTCTTCGCCGCCGTCGAGATGACGCGCATGCCCATGATCCTGACCAATCCGCGACTGCCCGACAACCCGATCGTCTTTGCCAACAAGGCCTTTCTCGATCTCACGGGTTACGAGGAACCCGAGGTTCTGGGGCGGAACTGCCGCTTCCTTCAGGGCCCGCGCACGGATCGCGACACGGTGCGCCAGCTGCGCGAGGCCGTCGAGGGGCACCAGCCGGTGAGCCTGGAGATCCTGAACTACAAGCGGGACGGCACGCCCTTCTGGAACGCCGTGTTCATCGGACCGGTCACCAGCCCCGATGGGGAGCTTGTCTACTTCTTCGCCAGCCAGCTTGACGTGACCCGGCGGCGCGAGTCCGAGGAGAAGTACCGGCAGGCCCAGAAGATGGAGGCCGTGGGCCAGCTCACGGCCGGGCTGGCCCACGATTTCAACAACCTCCTGCAGGCGATCCAGGGCAACCACGAGCGGCTCCTGGGCCAGATCGAGGCGCCCGAGCTCCGTCGGCGGCTGGAGAATGCGCAGCTCGCGGCCGAGCGCGCGGCCAAGCTCACGCGCCAGCTCCTGGCCTTCGCCCGCAAGACGCGGCTCGATCCCAAGCCTGTGGACCTGTCCGCGGCGGTGACGGGGTTCGCCGACCTCCTGGCCACCACGGCCGGCCCGCGCGTCGACCTCCAGCTCAACCTGCGCCATCGGCTGCCACCCTGCTACGTGGACCTGACGCATCTGGAGACGGCGCTCCTCAACATCGTGCTCAACGCGCGCGACGCCATGCCCAACGGCGGCACCGTGACGGTGGCGACCTCGCGGGTGCATCTGAACGGCGATCCGCCGGCCCGTGAGCTTCCCCCCGGGGAATACGTGGTCCTGGCGGTCTCGGATGAGGGAACCGGCATGCCGCCCTCGGTGGTCACCCGGGCGGTGGAGCCCTTCTTCACGACCAAGGGACAGGGGAAGGGGACCGGCCTGGGGCTCGCTATGGTTCATGGCTTTCTCCAGCAGTCGCGCGGCCGTCTCGAGATCGACAGCGAGGTCGGGCGCGGGACCACGGTGCGGATGATCCTCCCGGTCCACGTGGGCGAAGCCATCCAGGAGCAGCCGCTTCGAGGCAGGTCCGAGCCGGACAGGCCCGCTGCCGAAGCCCAAGGCGCACCCCAGCCCGTCGTTCTCGTCGTCGAGGACAGCGACGAGGTCCTGGCGCTCGCGCGCGAGCATCTTGCCGAGCTGGGCTACCACGTGATGACCGCATCCGACGGCGAGGAGGCCCTGGCCCTTCTTCAGCGCGTCAACTACGAGGTCGACCTCCTCTTCACCGACCTCATCATGCCCGGCTCGATCAATGGGCTTGCCCTGGCGGAGGAACTCCAGCGGCACGCGCCGCAGGTGCCTGTGCTGGTGACCACAGGCTACAACGAGGATCTCGTGCAGGGCGTCCGCGGGCCGGGCCTTGATGTCCTGGCCAAGCCTTACCGGCGCTCCGAACTCGCCGACCGGGTCCGATCGGCGATCCGTCACGGCGGATCCGGGGCGACGCGCCGCCGCCCGTCCGACTTTGGAGCGGCGCAAGCCTGAGCAAGCCCCTCCACTGCGCGCTTCCGGGCCTGCGGTCACCCGCACGCCCATCGGCGCGCAGGTGCCGGAACGCATGGGCGAGAACTCGGCCGGGCGGAGGTGCTCGCCAGATCCCGCAAGGCGCCGCTGCCCTGTCAGGTGGAACGCCCGCGCCGTTCGACGATCATCGGGACCAGCTTCCCGCGCGTGAGCCGACCCGGTGGGGCCGGCCGGAGAGGGACGCCGGGCGGTTCAGAACGTGTTGACCGAGAAGCCCACGAAGATGTCCTCGGCGATGAAGCGGTATCCGGCGCGCAGGCTCACCGGGCCGTCGCCCAGAGACCTGCTGACGGCGACGCTGGTTTCGTCGTAGTCGAGGCTCCCGCCGCGCGAGACCGAGAAGGTCAGGCCGGGGTCGGACAGGGTGAGTTGGGCCTGCAGGAAGAAGTTGCGCCGGTTCGTGCCGCCGCTGGCCTGCAGGAAGACCGCGCCCCAGTCGAAGGGGATGTAGCGCGACGTCCCGAGGTTGAGACCCAGCGCGACCTCGGACAGGTCGCCGCCGCCGAAACCCAGGGCCGGGCCCGCGGTGAGGGTCAGCCCCTGGACCCCGAAATCGAACGGGAGCCGCCGCGTCAGCGAAAGGCTCGCGCTCACGCCGTCGCCGTAGTCGGTGTAGCCCGCGCCGAAGTTCAAGGCGCCCCGCGTCGCGGCCAGGACGCCGCCGTTGGTGCTGTCGGAGACGTCCACGCCCCAGAACTCGCCGTCGGCCCGCGACGCGGCGGGCGCAACCGCCAGCGCCGCTGCAAGGGCGAGCCATGGAAGGGGGAAAGGCTTGGGCATGGGTGGCATGATCCTCGGACCGGCTTGGGGATGGGTCGTTCCCTGCGACCTAGGCCTGGCTCGGGCTGGCGCCAGAGACATGCCGGGTTCCGGTGCTCCATTGCCAGAGCCATGCTCCACGGCATACTCGGTGGAGAGTGGGCTCCGGGCGGACCTGGGGGCCAGGTGACGAGTTCGTTCACGCCATCACACGAAGGAGGTCGGCGCATGAAGCCAGTCACCAAGGCGATCTTTCCCGTGGCGGGGCTCGGGACCCGCTTCCTGCCAGCTACCAAGGCGCAGCCTAAGGAGATGCTGACCGTCATCGACAAGCCCCTGATCCAGTTCGCGGTCGAGGAGGCGATCGCGGCCGGCGTCACGCAGCTCATCTTCGTCACGGGGCGCACCAAGCGCGCCATCGCCGACCACTTCGACGCCACGCCCGAACTCGACCGGCTCCTGCGGGACAAGGGCAAGGCCGAGGTCGCGGACGCGCTGCGCGGCATTATCCCGCCGCAGGTGACCTGCATCTACATCCGCCAGCCCGAGGCGCTGGGCCTGGGCCATGCGGTGGCCTGCGCGGCGCCGCTGATCGGCGACGACGAGCCCTTCGCGGTGCTCTTGGCCGACGACCTGATGCAGGGCGAGCCGCCGGTGCTCGCGCAGATGACCGAGGTCCACCGCGCGACAGGGCGCTCGGTGCTGGCGGTGAACCCGGTGCCGGAGGAGGAGGCCAGCAGCTACGGCGTCGTGGCGGCCGAGGACCCCGGCGAAGGCGGCTCGGCCGCCATCCGCGACATGGTGGAGAAGCCCCCCAAGGGCGAGGCACCCTCCAACCTCGCCGTGGTCGGGCGCTACATCCTCACGCCCGAGATCATGGGCATCCTTGCCCGGCAGGAGCCGGGGCGCGGGGGCGAGATCCAGCTCACCGACGCCATCCGCCAACTCGTCTCCGGCACGGGCGTCGAGGCCTACCGCTACCGGGGCCGGCGCTACGACTGCGGCTCCAAGATGGGGTATCTGGAGGCCACGCTGGAAATGGGCCTCGCGCATCCCGATTACGGGCCGGCGCTGAAGGCGCGGCTCCGGGAGGTGCTGGACGGGGGGCCGGACGCCTGAGGTCCGTCACGCCCGAAGGCGGCGGAGCAGGGTCAGGACGTTCTGGCCTTCGTCGCTGCGGTAGCTCACTTCGTCCATCACTGCGGCGATGATCGACAGTCCCATGCCGCCCGCCGGGAGGGCGTCGAGATCGGCCGGGTCGAAGTCGAAGCGGCTGAGCCCGGCGGCGGCCAGCGCCTCGCCGGGAATGGGGCGGCCCCAGTCGAAGAGGCGGAGCACCAGCTCGGTCGGGGCTACGGACGCCTCGACGCGGATGGGCCCCCCCTCGGGGCCATAGCCGTGACGGATGACGTTGGTGACCGCCTCCACGAGCGCGAGTTCCACGTCGCCGGCGCCCTCCTCGCCCAGCGCGGGCTCCGCCAGAGCCCGCACCGCGAGCGCGACGGGCGTCAGGTCGGCCAGGCCGCCCTCCAGAATCCAGCTTCGCAGGGCCCCCATGGCGCGCGCCTCAGACGCCGAACTGGGCCAGGGCCGCGTCGGTCGAAGGATGCAGGGCGAAGACCCGATCCATCCGCGTGAGCTGGAAGAGCCGCGCCACCGCCCCCTGAGCCCCCGCGATGGCCAGCGTGCCGCGCGCGCCCATCCGCTTGAGCCCCGACACCAGCGCGCCCAGGCCCGAGCTGTCCATGAACTCGGTCGCCGACAGGTCCAGCACGATCCGGTCGTGCCCCGCCTCGACCCGCCGGATCAGCTCCTCGCGCAGGGCCGGCGCCTTGCTCGCGTCCAGCCGCGCCTCGGCCAGCCGAAGCACCAGCACCTCACCGCGCATCTCCTCGGTCATGTTCATCTTGGATCGCCTCCAGCATCAGCAGTGTCATGTCGTCGTCGAGGTCGTCCGAAGCCCGCCAGCCGCGCAGCGCCTCGGTGATCGAGCCCAGGAGCGCCTCGGGCCCGAGCCCGGCGCCCGCGCGCACGAGTTCCAGAAGCCGCTCCTCCGAGAAGGGATGCCCCTCCCGGTCCTCGGCCTCGGACAGGCCATCGGAGTAGATCAGCAGCCGGTCGCCGGGCCTGAAGGTGAAGCGCACCTCGTCGAAGCTGGCCCCCGGCAGCACGCCGATCGGCAGGCCCCCCTCGCCCAAGGGCTCGACGGCGCCGCCCCGCCGCAGGAGGAGCGGCGGCGGATGGCCGGACTGGACCAGCGCGCCCTGCCCCGCCTCGGGGTCGAGCTCGCCCAGGATCATTGTGAAATAGGGCAGATGGTCAGGCCAGTCGCGGTTGAGGCCGGCCACCGTCTCGGCCAGCCCCTCACCCGCCCGCCGGCGCAGGATGGCCTGGGTCAGCGTGTAATGCGAGGCCACCGACACGAGCGCCGCCGCCGCGCCGTGGCCCGCCACGTCGATGACGAAGAAGTGCACCGGGCCGTTAGGCTGGCGCAGCACGTCGTAGGTGTCGCCCGAGATGAAGTTCGAGGGCCTGAGCCGGCCCTGGAAGCGCACGCCACCGATGCGCGCCGGCGCGGGCAGGAGCGCCGCCTGCACGGCCGCCGCCGATTCGAGATCGCGCCGCAGGAGCCGGTAGGTCTCCTGAAGCCGCTCGTGGAGCGCGAGCCGCTCGTCCTGCAGGCGGGCGCGGCGAATGGCGTTGGCCTTGAAGACGCGCAGCGTGTCGGCCATGACGCCGATCTCGTCCCGGCGCGCGGTCTCGGGCAGCGGCGCGGCGAGGTTGCCCTCGGCCAGGGCCAGCATGGCGCCTCGAAGCCGCTCCAGCGGGGCCACGACTTGGTGGACGACCACCCGCCAGCCCGCGGCGACCGCCGCCACGCCGGCCAGGAGCAGCCCGCCCCAGAGGATCATGATCCGCAGAGCGTCGCGCCGGAGAAGGTCCAGACGGTCGCGCGAGATGGCGAACAGGGTTTCCTGCAGGTTGGCGGCCGTGGTGGCAACCTGCCGGGCGCCCTCGTTCCAGCGCGAGTCGATCGATGCCGTGGAGGAGCCGTCGGCCAGGCGGGACAGGACCTGCGTTTCCGTCGGGTGATAGGCGGTGCGGTAGAACGAGGTCAGCGTGTTGATGCGCCCCTGAAGCCGCTGGTCCACGGCCAGCGCATGGCTCTCGAGCAGTTCGACGGCCAGTTCCGAACGGTTGGCGCTGCGCCAGGCCCGGTCCAGTGCGCTGGGCCGCGACCCGCTGGAGTCGGACAGGAGAAGCCCGCCGATCAGGGCGCGGGTGACCGCGAGATCGTCGAGCAGAACGCCCACATGGGTGCGCAGCCGGAAGGCGCCGCTGGTCTGGGGATCGGCGCCGGCCTCCCGCCCCAGCAGGACGAGGCGAAGCGAGCGCAGATCGCTGACCACCGCGGTGTAGCCGTCGAAGATGCCGGCGACGGCGGCCCCGGCCGGGCCCGATTCGGCGGCTTCCGCCCGCCCGCGCAGCGCCGCCACCCGGTCGCGCAGCGTTGCGAGGGCCGCGAGGGCATCCCTGTCGCGCAGCCTCGCGAGGGCACGAGCGGCCTCGTCCAGCACGGCCTCGCTCTGCCGTCGGCTTTCCCTGGCATGAACAGGGGCCCCGGTGGCCCCGAGAAGGCCCAGGTAGGTTTCCGTCCGCTCCTGGTAGAGAGCCAAGGCGGCACGGCTGATGTGCTCGCGCGCGAGATTGGAGCGCGCAAGATCCACCGCCTCCCGGTAGTCGCCCAGCGAGGACCGGAGCTGCACCGCGACCGCGAGGCAGAGCGCTGCGCCAAGCGCGAGAAACAGGGTGATGAGGGTCCGACGGATGCTCATTCGGCGATGGGGCCCGAACCTCGCCTGTGATCAAGGGGCAATCGTCGAAGGGCGGCCCGGAAGCGCCCCCCTGTGCCGTCGCGACAAACCGCTCGGGGGCGGCCGAGGTTCCATCCCGACGGGCGTTTGCCGCGCCGACCCGCCCCGGGCTGGCCGGCACACCCCTTCGCGCGTTAAGCTGATCTTAGACGATTTCGCTACAGACTGGAGGCGGATGGATCGAACGGAAAGGTCAGGGTGCGCGGATGACGGATGACGAAGGCCAGCGCGAGGCCGCCCGCCTGCGGACCCTGCTCGACACCGGACTGCTGACCGCAGCGCCCCCGCCCGAACTCGACGCGATCTGCCGTGCCGCGCGGGAACGGTTCGACGTTCCCATCGCCTTTGTCACGCTGGTGGACCGCGACCGGCTGGTGGTGAAGGGCCGCGCCGGCAGCGACGCCGAGGAGCTGCCCCGCTCGCTCGCCTTCTGCGACTACACGATCCGGACCGATAAGGTCTTCGTGATTCCGGACATGCAGGCCGATCCCCGCTTCGCCGACCATCCGCTGGTCATCGCGGAGCCGTTCATGCGCTTCTACGCCGGCGCGCCGCTCATCTACCTGCGCGAGATACGGCTGGGTGCGCTCTGCGTCCTGGACGTCCGCCCGAGGGAGTTCTCGCCGGGCGACCGGGCGGAACTCGCGCAATTGGCGGACGAGGTGGTGGGCATCATCGCCCGGCTGGAATTCGGTGACCTGCCCCGCGTCAGCCCCCGCTAGCGACGGGCTCGGCGGTGCCCGGCAGGCAGCGGTTCTGGGACGAATCGGCGGTCTCCACCCAGGCGGCGGGGTTCTCGACGGGCTGGAGGATCGGGCCGTTCACCTTGAAGAACAGCGTTTCCAGCATGATGCCGTTGTTGTTGGCCGTGTACTGGGCGATGGGCCCCCGCCCGTCCTCGTAGATGCCTTCGACATAGCCCTTCCCGGGATCGAACTGCGGGGCGATGTGCTCGAAGAGGCGGTCGGTGTATGCGGTGTCCCACAGCGCCCAGAGCCCGAGCGCGCCTTTGAGCGCCACGGCGGCGTGCTCGGGGACCGAACGGCCCGTGTCGGTGATCGTCGCCCAGGGTCGGCCGTCGCTGAAGACCGTGTCGTAGACGAAGTAGGGCGATTCCAGAAGCTGGTGCTCGGTGCGGGCGGTCAGGACGCCGGTGGCGTCGAAGCGACGGGCCTGCGCCTCGTAGACGTTCTGGGCCGCCCGGGCGATCCAGGCCGGGATGCCCGCGCCCTCCGGATCGGCGAAGCCGAACTCCAACCCGAGAAGGGCGTAGCTTTCGGTCACGACGTAGTTGTGCGCCCCCAGGGTGCGCGGGTCGCGGCTGTCATAGGGGACCTCGACGCCGTAAAGCCAAATCGTGCTGTAGGGCTCGGGGTCGTAGGCCGCCTCGACTCCGAAGCCCCAGAGCGCCAGGGCCGCCGCGCCGTATTCCTCATAGCCCAGGCGCCCTTCCTGCAGGTAGCGGGTGCTGCCGTCCTCGGCCACCGCGGAGCCCTGGAGAACGCCCGCCTCGGTGACGAGGTTGCACCAGTTCCAGCGCCGCAGCGTGCGGCGGACGTCCGGCTGGAACTCGGGGTAGCGCTGCTCGATCACCTTGAGCCAGACCATGAGCCGCGCGATGTCGAGCGCCGAGCAGCCGATCTGGCCAGGCTCGTTGCGGTAGTCGGTCGGGTAGGCCGTCTGGGTATGGTACACCTTGTTCGGGCATTCCGTCCGGAAGAGCTGGAGATGCGACAGCGTGCCCAGCAGGAGGTCGAGCCGCTCACGCGCCTCGTCCTCCTCGATGATTCCCAGCCCGTGGACCGACACGAGGGCGGCGATATAGGACCCGGTGTCCCAGAGCGTCGTGGAGGGGAAGGCGTTGACGGCGTTCGTGAGGCCGGTGTCCGGCTGCCAGTTCGCCTCGAAGTACCGCCAGGCATTGCGCGCCATCGCCATCTCGGCTTCGGTCAGGGGGCCGCGTCGGGGCGATGCGACGGGCTCGACGGTGGACAGGGGCCGGTCCGGCCAGTGCCCTTCGGCGGCCAGGGGCGGGGCGGCCGGACCCGGCCCGAGCGCGAGAACGATTGCCACGAGCGGCGGAGAGACGATCTTGTTCAAGACAGAAGGTTCCACAGGCCCGTTCCGGATGGGACCACGCGCGGCCCGACGAGGAGCATAGGTCATGGCAGCGACTGAACAAGCAAGCCCTCCGGGCCTGGGCGGGCGAGTCCGGCGAAGCGTCCTCCTGACGGGGCTTCTCCTTGCGGCGGCACCGGCGGTGGCCGAGTTGCCGACGGCGTCGGCCGTGGCGACGCGTTCGGGGCCGTGGAGCGCCGGAGCGGTCGTGGCATCCGATCCCGCCGACGTGGCGCGGCTCGTCCCCGCCCAGGCGGAGGTCGCGACCGGCCCGGTCCTCGATCCGCCCCTGACCGAGCAGGAGCTGGCATGGGCGCGGGCGGCCTGGGCCTATTTCGCAGGGCCGCCCGCCGCCCCGTCGACATCCCCGCCACGGACACCCGCGCCGGTCGTGCGGTGCGACTGCTGCTGCGGCGCAGGGGGCCGGAACGGCGGGACCGATGCGCCGGCCCCGCCCCCTGTGCCGCCTGCGAATCCGCCGGGCCTCGTGCCGCTCCGGGCCGGGTCGCCCGTGGCCACCATGTGGTCGGTGGGTGACCAGCTCGCGGCGACGGTCCTGGCCCGCCGGCTCGGCCTCATCGACGACCGGGATCTCGACCAGCGCCTGACCCGCCTCGTCGCCTGGCTCAACAGCGCGCCGCTCGCCTTTGGCGCGTTGCCCAACCGGTTCTATAGCACCGCCACGGGCGCGATGCTGGGCGAGGACCTTCAGGAAGGCTTGGCCGGGTGGTCGGCGGTGGACATGGGGCGGCTGCTCGTCTGGCTCAGGATCGCGGCCGAGGAGCATCCCCAGTTCGCCTCCTATATCCGCAGCGCCGTGGGCCGGTTCAGCGTCTGCGACGTCATGTCCCCCGACGGCCGGCTCCGGCTGGCCCGGTCGGGCGAGGAGGGGCCCGACTACGCCTCCGAGACGCCGCGCGGCTACGACGCCTATGCGGTTCAGGGCTACCGAGCTTGGGGGCTCGACATTCCCCTTCCCGTCGAAGGCCCTTCACCCTTCGAGATCGAGGTGGACGGCCTGCGCTTTCCGTTGGCCGAGGACATCACCGCCGAAGGCCCGGTGATGACCACGCCGCCCGCCTACATGGGACTGGAGTTCGACTTCCTGACGCTGGGGCCGGTCTCGGACGAGGTCGTGGCCGGCGGGCGCTCGTCGCGCGACCTGATGCTTGCCGTCCACGGCCTCCAGGCGCAGCGGATGGCCGAGGAAGGCATCCCGACCGCGCGCGCCGACTTCCGTCGCTCGGAGGAGCCGTTCAGCATCTACGGCACCATCCTGGCCAACGGCTATCCCTGGACCGTCATCGTGCCGGACGGCGGCTCCCGGCCGAGCCTAGCGCTGGTTTCGACACGGGCGGCCTTCGGGCTGGACGCCTTCTTCGACGGGCCGCTGGCGGACACCCTCATGCTCCTGACCCGCGATCTCTACGACCCGACGCTCGGCTGGTACGAGGGCCGCTACGAGCGCAGCGGGGCCTACGAGACGACCCGTACCAGCCTGACGAACGCCTTCGTCCTAGAGGCCATCGCTCATCGGCGCTTCGGGCGGCTCTATCCCCGGACGGCACGCCCCGGGGCGCTCGGCCCGGCCCTGAACGGCGAAGGGGGAACCTGCCGCCTGCCCTTGTCCGTCATCCCGGCGCCCTGAGGCGACGACGCAGCCGGGCCCAAGCGCCTTCGGGGCAGTCAGCGTGGCTGGCCGGACGCGCGCCAGGACCCGGCCCAGGACTCCAAGGTAGTGTCCACGCACCAGAGGTTGGCGAAGCCCCGGAGCAGTCCCCCGGCCCAAAGCCGCCCGGGCATGTCGGAAGGACTGAAGCGGCCGAGCACCCGCCCGTCCGCGGTGAAGACGACCTCCCGCCCGGTCACGGCGATGCCGTAGCGGTGCAGCCCCCGCGCGGCGTCGAAGCCCAGTTCCGCCAGGACGGGACCGCCCCGCGCCGCCTCCAGCGTGACGGGGGCTGCCGAAGAGGCCTGCATGTGTATGTTGAGTCGCGCCCGGCGGGTGTCGGGCCCCACGAACTCGATGTCGAATTCCAGCCAGGGCTGGGCGGCGTGGTCGGCCCGGTAGGCGAACAGGCCAAAGACCGCCCCTGGAACCAGGGCCGGCGCCTGGGCCTCCCATTCCCAGAGTCCCTCTGCCGCCACCGCGCAGGACTGCACCTCGCCGCCTTGCCGAAGACGGTCGGCGTCCGGGGGCGCAGGCCCCAGGTGCAGCTCGATCCTGCCGTCGGGCGCGGGACGCACGTTCGCGGGCGACCAGGCGAGGCACGAGGACTGGCCGGCAGGCCAGTCCGAGACGATCCGCCCGCCGGGTTCCTCGGGCTCGCCCGCCCGCAGCAGACAGAGAGTCGCAGCGGTCAGCGCGGTACCACTTCGAACAGCACCTTGTTCCTGACCAAGGCCCAGAGGCCCAGGATGGTGCCCAGATAGAGCGCCGTGTTGATCCAGATGCGACCGGGCCAGACCTCGTGCCAGTCGGGGATGACGTCGAAATAGCCGGGGATCTGGTCGATGAGGACGATGAAGACGAGGTGCATGAGGAAGACGTAGAGCGAGGCCTCGCCCAACGGGATCAGCAGCCAGCCCAGCGCCTTGTGGATGGGCTGCCAGAAGTAGGTCAGCAGCGCATAGAAGGCCATGAAGAACACGGCCACGTTCAGCAGGCGCGGCAGGCCGGGCCGGCCCTTCTGAAAGTAGACGTCATAGAGGCCCTGGAACCGCTCGGGCGTGATGAGGTTCAGGCGCGACCAGGCGGGGAAGGTGCTGTTGGCCGTGGTCTGCGCGAACAGGAAGAAAGCCAGAGCCAGGACCACGGCCGCCCCGACCACCAGTCGCCGCCGGGCCGCATCCGCAAGCCAGCCCGCGATCTCGGCTCGGAAGTAGCCCACCGCAAGGGCGTGCGTGAAGTAGACCTGCCAGTAGAGGATCGGGAAGGCGTACTCGAATTGCATCCCGAAGAGCCGGGTGTCGCCCTCCGTCCGCAGGCTGCCCAGGAAGTAAAGGACCCAGGTCAGGGCGAAGTAGGCCCCGAACAGGCGGCGCCCGAGCATCCAGAGAAGAAGCGGCGCCAAGGCCAGCAGGATGATGTAGAGGCTCAGGATCTGGATCTGGTGCGGCGAGGCGCGCATCGTGAGGACCAGCGCGACCTGCCGCCTCCAGGGCAGGTCCGCGGAGGGGATCAGGGAATAGGTCTGGGCGGCCCAGCGATCGGTGAAGGTCGTCACCGCCGTCATGTCGATCAGTCCCAGGCGCGCGATCAGGACGATCAGGGCCACCGTGACGACAAGAGCGCGCCAGAGCACGAAGCTCCGCCGCAGCAGACGCACCGCCGCCTCCTCAAGCCCGGCCTTGTCGATGACGCGCCGGTTCACGAGCCCGAGGACAAGGCCCGAGGCGACCACGAAGAGTTCGGCCGCCGAGATGATCCCCAGCCGTTCCCAGAACAGGAAGTTGAACCACGAGAACATCTCCAAGTGCGCCGCCACGACCGACAGCATGGCGAAGCCGCGCAGGAAGTCGAAGCGCAGGTCGCGCCCGCCGGGGGTCGGTGGATAGCCGTGCCGTCCGTAGAGGGAGGTCAGGTCGGGCCCTGGCACGGAACGTCCAGATATGCCGGGGCTGGCCTGATCCATGGCGTGGTCCTCCTTCAGGGGGTTGCGGCGGCCTCGTCCGTCCGCCGGCCCGTGCGGGGATGCAGCATAGGCCCCATGGCCCAGTAGTGCAGCGCCGTCAGCACGACCGCGTTGGTGTTGGCCGCGAGCGCCGCGTCGGGCTCGTCGAGGCTCTCGTAGCGCCCGGCCTGCCAGCCGTCCGGGGTGCGCAGGTCCTGCACGGCCCCGGCCAGCCGTTCCGTGTAGCCCGTGCGGTAGAGCGCATGCCAGCCCAGCGCCGCCTTGGTGCTCAGGATGCGGTAGGCCTCGACGTTCTCGCCGGTGTCGGTCAGCACCGCCCAGGGCTCGCCATTGGCGACGACCGAACTGAAGACGAAGAAGGGCGCGCGGTCGAGGTGGTCCTCGGTGACGGCGGTGAGCGTGCCCGTGTCCTCGAAGCGCCGCTCCTGCGCCCGGTAGACGCGCCAGGCGAGGTCCCGCAGGCGCGTGTCCCAGCCGTATTCGAGCGCCGCGAGGAGGTAGGGCTCGCTCAGGGTATGGCTGTGGGCTCCAAACGCCTCGGGGTCGCGTCGGTCGACGGGCACCTCGACGCCATGGACCTCGGCCCAGTCGAGCTGGGCCTCGACCCTGTCGGCCTCGCCCATGTCGAAGCCGAAAAGCTCGAAGCCCCGCGCGGCATACTGCTCGTAGCCCAGCCGCCCTTCCTGCACGAGTTCATGGCCCTCCCCGTCCTCGAGCGGCAGGGCTCCGACCATCCGCCCGTCCTGCACCGCCGCCCCGAGATCCCAGTGGGCGAGCACCGCCTGCACGCCTTCGGCCTGCCCGGGGTAGCGGGTGAGAAGGACATGGAGCGGCACCAGCAGCCGCCCGATGTCGAGCGCCGACCAGCCGATCCCGGTCTCGGTCGGCTCGTTGGCGTAGTCGGTCATCGCGAGCGTGCGCGTGTCGTAGGACTTGTTCGGGAGCTTGCCGTCATAGAGCGGCAGGCGCGCGAGGCTGTCCAGCGCCTGCCCCACGCGACGGTCGAACTCGTCGCGCGGCAGCAGGCTCAGGCGCTCGGCGGCGATGGCGGCCAGGAGGAAGCCGCCCGTGTCCCACATCGTGGTCGCCGGATAGCCCGCGATCGTGTTCACGAGCCCGGTGTCGGGCTGGGTGTTGCCCAGGAAGTAGGCCCAGGCGGCGCGCGCGTCCTCCCGCTGCCCGGCGCTCAGCGCCGCATAGGGCGGCGGCGGAGCCAGCGCCTCGGGATCGGCCACCCAGGCCGAGGCCGCCGCGTCCTCGCCCGTCTCCCACTGCTCCAGCGCATAGACGATGGCGAAGGCGGTCACGAGCGCCAGGAGGAAGACGATGTGGCCCCGGGCGCTGCGCCAGCCGTTGCGGGTCGTCATGCCGGTACTCCTTCCAGGTCGTCCTCGGTCTCATCCGGCTTCCAGAAGGCGGCGAAGATCATGCCGCCCATGGCAAGGATGTTATTGGCGGCCCAGAAGCCGTTGGCGACGAGCCCCCCAGCCGTGTGATCGCCCCAGCCCAGCGCATAGGACGTGACGGCATACAGAAGAGCCAACAGCGTCAGCCCCACCACCGCCATCTGCGGCCACACGAGGCGGGCGAAGTTGCCCGACTGGCGCACCTTGGGAGTGACGGGGAACTTGATCTTCTCGCCCCGGAGGACCGTCCAGAGCGCACGCAGGTTGATGGGGAAGAACGAGATGTACCAGAGCTTCGAGCGGTAGCCCGAGATGCCCCAGGTCCCCACCATGGCCGCCAGCTCGTTGAGGATCAGGAACGGCAGGATGTGCTTGTAGAAATCCGCCGTGTAGGCCGCGACCGGGGCGATGCCGGTGAGCAGGTAGATGAGCGGCGCCACCAGGAAGACCACGTTCCAGATCGCGCCGAGGTAGGACCAGAAGGTCGCGCCGTACATGACGCGCTGCCAGAACGACATCCTGCCCCGGAAGAGCGGGTTGTCATGGAACAGGATGTCGAGGCTGCCGCCCGCGTACTTGAAGCGCTGCACCGTCCAGCTCAGCAGATCCTGGGGCGAGAGCATCCTGCACTCGACCCAGGGATGCAGGACCGACTTCCAGCGCCGGGCCGGGTCGCCATGCAGCTCGATGGAGGTGTAAATGTCCTCGGACACGTGGAACTTGTAGGGCGTGAACTCCTGCTCCTCCAAGGCGCCGGCCACCAGGGCCGACTGCACCTCGGGACCGAGCTGCTTCTCGCGCGTCAGCTTGCGCACCGCGACGGCGTCCTCGCCCGCGCGGCGCAGCACGTCGTCCGCGTAGGCGCCCAGCGCCGCCTGCATCACCGCCTCGCGCCGGTGGATCGATCCCGCCCCGCAGCAGAAGCTCGCGTTGGCCCAGTTCCGCCGCCGCAGGATGATCTGGTAGAACATCTCGGGGTCGTTGAGGAACGGGTCCTCGCCCACGCGGATGGGCCCGAAGACCGCCTCCACCGCACGGCCGATCCCACGCCCCATGCCGCCCAGGCGGCGGCCCATCGCCTCGGGCAAGGGCGTGCCCTCGGGCAGGTCGTAGAACCACTGCGGCGTCTGCACCCAGGCCACGTCCGGGTCACGGAAGTAACCCAGGCAGCGCTCCAGCATGGTCGGCATCGGGCGCGTGTCGGCGTCGCAGATGATGATGAAGTCGCCCGCGCTATTCTCCATGGCGTTGCGCAGGTTGCCGGCCTTGAAGCCCACGTTGTTGTCGCGGGTGATGTAGCCGACGCCCTCCTCCTCAGTCATGGCGCGCATCTCGGGGCGGCGGCCGTCGTCGAGGACATGGATCTGCAGGTCGATGGCATGGGGGTAGCGCATCGCCTTGGCGTCGCGCACGCCGCGGCGCACGATTTCCACGTCCTCGTTGTAGGTCGTGAAGAACACGTCCACGGCGACGGGCCGATCGGGCGCGTCGAACCCTTCCACGCAGTCGCGCAGGGACGCCGGGGGCGGCCGCAGGGCGGGGTCGCGCGTGAGCCAGAGATTCGCGGTGAAGAGGATCAGCCCCACGAATGCCAGCGTCTCGGCCAGCACCAGCGGGATGGCGAACCACAGCGCCTCGGGGTTCAGGCTCTCGGTCCAGCGCCACCAGAGATACCAGGCCCCGAGAACGAGGCTGATCGTGGCCAGGAACTGGTACAGCAGCTCCCGCGCCGCAGAGTACGGCAGCGGCTCAGGGGGGATGCGGTCCTCGAACCGATCGAAGTAGTAGCGCATGGGCGGTCCTGGTGACGAGCGTCGCGGCCTGCCTGCCGGAATCCAGAACCTAGTCCGGTGACGGAGCTGATGCCACCCGGCCCGGCGCAGGGGCCCGGGCCAGACACGCCGGCGGCGCCGTCGATGACCGTTGCGCCGGGCTCCCGCCGATGTTCGCACAGGGCGGCGAACTCCGTCGGGCGTCGCTCCAAGGCGCACGGGACGCGTTCGGGCCCGAAGACGTGATCGGACAACGGGCCGCCGGTGCCTGGGCCGGACCTCAGGCCGAGGCGGCCAGCATCAGGACGTGCAGCACGGCCCCTAGGGCGAAGGCCAGACCCATGGGAAAGGTGCCCCTGGCCCGCAGCGACACCGGCCCGGCCCGTCGCAGGGCGGGCAGGCGGCGCAGCATCTCCAGGGCCAGGATGCCCATCAGCATGGCGGCGGAGAAGAGCAGGGCGAACTGCGAATGCGTGCCCGAGGGCACGAAGAGCATCAACGCCGCCCCCATCTTCACGTCCCCGCCGCCCATGAGCCGGGCCGCGAACAGGGCGAAGCCGGTCAGGAAGACCACCGCCGCCGCCAAGAGCCGCCATCCGGCCTCCGGCCAGCCCACCAGGGGCAGGGTCACCACGAAGAGCGCGACCGCGGCCGCCACGGCCGAGTTGCGGATCCGCAGGGCCATCACGTCCGTCCAGGCGATCCAGAGCAGGATCGGGAGCGCCAGCAGAAGGGGAACCATCTGCATCGCTCAGGCCGATCGGGCCAGAGGGACGAAATCTTCTTCCGGGCGCACCGGCGATAGGAGCGCATAGAGCAGCTCGGGCAGCGTCGACACGCCCGTCTTTCTCAGGACGTTGCGCAGGTGCGTCCGATAGGTCGCGGGGCTGATCGACAGCTCGTTGCAGATGCCCACCTGATTGAGCCCCTGACTGAGGAGCAGGCAGATGCGGAACTCGGCCCGGCTCAGGCGCGCCGGGTTCGCGGTCGAAAGCAGCCGTCCCTGCACCGGGGACACCGCGCGCTTCGAGCGGCCCGACAGGATCGCCTCGGCGAAGAGGCCCGGCTTCCGCGTGATCCAGATCCGGCTCAGGGCGCTTGCGACCGCGTCGAGAAGCTCGATGGTCGCCGCGTCCAGGGCCGCCTGGAAGTGAAGCTCCAGATAGTCGATCCGCTTCTCCTCGAGCGCGAGGGCGATGATCACGGTTTCCGCGATTCCCGCCTTCTCCTGGAAGACCAGCAGCGCCGGATCGTTGCGCTCGTCGGCCAGGGAGGACAGCCACACCGACGCCGGTCGGGGCCGGTCGACATAGGCCCCCAGCACGCAATGCGCGAAGGACCGGCCTGCCTCCGGACCGGAGGCGAAGACCTCGGGCTCTTGGAACGCCACCACCTGCGCGGCCCGGATGGGCGCGCGCGCGTGGCGCGACAGGCACGCCGACTGCGCACCCAACGCGATGGCCACCTGTCGGAGAGCCGTCACGAGGGGCTGGCGCCCTTGCAGACCCTCGCACCATTTCGCGATGGCCTCGATGTAGTTGAAGCTGGCGGCCGGAGCCGCCGGATTTCCCAGAAAACGACCCGCGTCAACGGCGGCGTTCGACATGTTACACACACTCCAAGCAAGAATACTCCGCAGCGAGCCCTCGAAGGCGCGCCAAACGTTTCCTGATGGCTCTTGCGGACTTCCCCTGGGTCCAACCTGCCGGGACCGCTACATCCCGTCAAGAAAATGTCTCTATTTCCTTACAGTAGCCACAATTTACAACTCAGGGGAGAATTATTGAGCGAAATATTCATGGAATTGAACGCCATGCAGATCCAATCGGTGTTACCCGCCGAAATATCGCATGTAACGGATAACGACCGGACCAACGGTGATCATGACAAGGGCGGGCAGCATC
>NZ_VDFV01000033.1 GCF_006152145.1 Rubellimicrobium roseum
AACGCGATCTGAGCGAGGATGTGAGCGAGCGCGCAAAGCAGGGCAGCGAAGGCTGCGGCCAGCCGCTTCAGGTTGACGGCCGCTGCCGTCAGGAAGGCCTGGATCTTCATGTTGCCCAGGCCCCGCCGGACGGCCCGCGCAAGGCCGTGCCAGGTTTTGGCTTCGCCGTGATAGCCCTCCGACCGCCAGCGGTGGCGCTGGTAGAGGCGATGGTCCTCCTCCGACCAGCGTTCCCGGCGCCGACGGGCGCGCAAGAGCGCGGGATAGTCGTCCCCGAGCACCACCGCCTTGTTGACGCGTCCCTTGGAGAGGCAGAGCGGGGCGAGGCTGCATCGCTTGCAGTCGTTGGCTCGGGAGGTGAAGAAGCGGCCGTGCTTCACCGGTCGGCCGGGCTTCAGGATCTTGCCCCGCGGGCACTTCAGGATGTCGTGCTTGGCGTCATACCGGAAGCGCCGCATCGGCACCGGGCTGCGGATCGGCTCGGCCTTGGGCGGGATGACAGCCTCGACCCTCCGCCGCTCCAGTCCGCCGAACACCTTGGCGTAGGCGTAACCTGCGTCGGCGGTCGCAGTCTTGATCGCCACGCCGGTGGTCGCGGCCGTCGCGTCGAGGCGATCGAGCACGACTTGTCCCTCATTCACCTCGCCGGTGGTGACCTCGACGTCGAGCACCACCCCGCAGAGGTCGTCGATCACCCCGTGCTGCTTGTAGGAGGGCTCCAGGCGGCGGTTGCGGCCCGTTGTTGCCATCGAAGCGTCCGGGTCGGTGGTGCAGATCTTCTTGAACCGACCGGTCTTCTTCGAGTCCCGCAGGTCCCGGTCCGGCTCAGCATCCGGCGTGGCCCCGCCGCTGGCGGACGTGACCGCCTCCACATGCTGCGCAGCCAGGCTCTCCCAGCTCACATCGGCGCGGATCAGCGAGGCGTCGATGTGGACCACCTCGCCCTTGGCGATGCCGGCCGCGACGCAAGCCTGGACGGTGCGCTCGAAGATGCGCCGGAACCGCTCCGCCCCCCAGCGCTGGCGGATGCGGGTGAGCGTGGAATGGTCAGGCAACGGCTCGGTCAGCCTAAAGCCGCAGAACCAGCGGATCGCGATGTTGACGGCCGCCTCGCGCAGAAGCCGGCGGTCGTGGACGATCCCCAGCAGAAAGCCCGCCAGCATCAGCCGGACCGCCACCTCGGGCGCGATGCCAGGCCGGCCGTTGTCGGGGCAGTAGAGATCGGCCACCTCGGGGCGCAGCCACGAGAGATCGAGCACCCGGTCCACCCGCGCCAGCACGTGCTCGTCCGGGATCAGATCGCGCAGGCTGCCGACGAAGAACTCGTATTGCTCGCTCCGCGTCGTGCCCAGCATGGACCGCCTCCCAAGCCGACAACTCGGAGGGAATCACGGGCAGAGGACTTTCTCAACAGCCCCACGCGGCACCTCTGCCAGGTTGCCCCGATGACCCGCTGGATCGCCGCCTTGAGGCCCTCATGCGCATCCGAGATGACCAGCTTCACGCCTCTGAGGCCACGCCGGACGAGGTCCTTCAGGAACGTGGCCCAGAAGGTCTCCGCCTCCGAGGGGCCGATGTGCAGGCCCACGATCTCGCGCCGGCCGTCCCGGTTGGCAGCCACGGCGATTATAGCGGCCACCGAGACGATGCGCCCGCCTTCACGCACCTTGAGGTAGGTGGCGTCGAGCCAGAGATAGGGCCACTCGCCTTCCAGCGGGCGCTTGAGGAAGGCGCCCACACGCTCGTCGATCTCCTTGCAGAGTTTGGAGACCTGGCTCTTCGAGATGCCGCTCAGGCCCATGGCTTGGACGAGATCGTCGACCTTCCTCGTCGAGACGCCCGCGATCCAGGCCTCCTGGATGACGGACACCAGCGCCTTCTCCGTCGTCTTCCTCGCCTCGAGGAAGGGCGGGAAGTAGCTCCCCGTCCTGAGCTTGGGGATGCGCAGGTTGAGCTGCCCGAGCCGGGTGTCGAGCGAGCGGTCCCGATAGCCGTTGCGCCAGGTCGAGCGCTCGCCGCTGCGCTCGTATCGTGCCGCTCCGATCAGCCCCTCCACATCGGCCTCCATCAGGATCTGGAGCACGGTCTCAGCCAGGCTGCGGAGGAAGTTGCCATCGTCGGCCTTTTGCAGCGCCTCCAAAAGCGCCATTCTGTCGTCGGTCATCGGGTCCTCGTGGCTTAGGGTGAAGTCGGACAACTCCACCTTAGCCGCACACCCCGATGGCCACCCCCGCCTACACCGGAAAGTCCACCACCTCCGGGGACGCTACCGTGGAGCTCGAGCTGATCGACCGCGAACGGCGGATGGTGGAGCGCCGCATCAAGGCGGCAAAGTTCCCCGCCACCAAGAGCCTCGACAGCTTCGACTTCCGGGCGATCCCCAGTCTGAACAAGATGCTGGTGTTGGAACTAGCCCGCTGCGAATGGATCCTGCGGCGCGAGAACGTCATCGCTCTCGGCCCGAGCGGCACCGGCAAGACCCACGTTGCCCTCGGCCTCGGTTTGGCCGCTTGCCAGAAGGGCCTCTCCGTCGGCTTCACCACCGCCGCCGCCCTCGTGCATGAGCTGATGGAGGCCCGCGACGAGCGCCGGCTCCTGCGCCTCCAAAAGCAGCTCGCCAGCCACAAGCTCCTCATCATCGACGAGCTGGGCTTCGTGCCGCTGTCGAAGACCGGGGCGGAGCTGCTGTTCGAGCTGATCTCCCAGCGCTACGAGCGCGGCTCCACGCTGATCACCAGCAACCTGCCGTTCGACGAGTGGACCGAGGTCTTCGGCTCCGAGCGCCTCACCGGGGCGCTGCTCGACCGGCTGACCCACCACGTCACCATCCTCGAGATGAACGGCGACAGCTACCGCCTCGGCCAGAGCCGCTCCCGAACGGCGAAGACGAACAGGTAACCCGCGCCCTCCCGTCGGCCCTGACGGGCCGAAGCGCCTCGGCCCGCGCCAGCTCTGTGGAAAGCGCACGGGCCAAGGCGATGCCCCATTCCCAGCGTCAGGCTCCATCCGCCAAGTGGCCGACTATCGCGTCGCCCTTTGGCTGGAAATTGCTCCGCCGTTGACAGATCGCCATCGCCGCCGCGAAGGCTGGCAAGCACATCATCTGCGAAAAGCCGCTCGCGCGGACCATTGAGGAGGCCCGCGCCATGGCGGAGGCCGTGCGCGAGGCGGGCGTCATCCACATGGTCGCCTTCAACTACCGCCGCACACCCGCCGTGGCGCTCGCCAAGAAGTACATCGAGGAAGGCCGGATCGGCCGCATCCTGAACTTCCGCGGCACCTATCTCCAGGACTGGTCCGCCGACCCTGACGGGCCGCTCTCCTGGCGTTTCCAGAAGCGGATCGCGGGGTCCGGGACGACGGGCGACATCGCGACCCATGTCGTGGACCTCGCCCACTACCTCGTGGGGCCGATCGCCGAGGTGAACTCGATGGTCCATACCTACGTCACGACCCGGCCGATCCAGCAGGGCGGCGTCGACAAGCTCGGCGCTTCCGAGAAGTCGGCCGCCGCCGAACGGGGCGAGGTGGACGTGGACGACGAGGTCATCTCCATGCTGCGCTTCGAGAATGGCGCGGTGGGCTCCCTTGAGGCGTCCCGCAACGCCTGGGGCCGCAACAACTTCATCACGCTCGAGATCCACGGCACCGAGGGCTCGATCCACTTCAACTACGAGCGTCGCGACGAGCTCCAGGTGATGTTCCGGAACGACCCAGCGGACGCGCGGGGCTTCCGCACCGTCTACACCGGCCCGGCGCATCCCTATGGCGAGGGGCTCTGGCCCATTCCGGCCCTCGGCATCGGCTACTCCGAGACCAAGATCGTCGAGTGCCGGGACTTCTTCGCCGCCATCGCCCAGAACAAGCTGCCCTCGCCCAACTTCGAGGACGGCCTCAGGACCGAGTACGTGGCCGATGCGCTCCTGCGGTCCGGCGAGACCGGACACTGGGAGCGGGTCGAGGGGTCGGCAGGGGCCCGGGCCCAGGAGCGCGTCGCATGAGCACGCCCGCGGCCGTCCGCATGACGGGCATCTCCAAGTCCTTCGGGGGCGTCCGCGCCCTCGATGCGGTGGACTTCGAGGTGCTTCCGGGTGAGGTCCACGCCCTGCTCGGCGGCAACGGCGCGGGCAAGAGCACGATCCTCAAGGTGCTGAACGGCGTCCACAAGCCGGACGCCGGGACCGTCGAGGTGGGCGGCCGGGTCCTCAAGGCGCACACGCCTGAGGAGTCCCGCGCCGCCGGCATTGCCATGAACTACCAGGAGATGAGCCTGATCCCGACGCTCACCGTTGCGCAGAACGTCTTCCTGACGCGCGAGGCACGGACGGGGCGGGGCCTCATCGACGACAAGGAGGCCGAGCGGCGCACGGCCCAGATCTTCGACCTGCTCGAGGTGCGGGTCGATCCTCGCGCCCGGGTGGGGGACCTCGGCGCGGGCTCGAGGCAGCTGACCGAGATCGCCAAGGCGATCAGCAAGGACGCCAAGGTCCTGATCCTCGACGAGCCCTCGACCGCGCTCGCCGTGTCGGACGTGGAGCGGCTCTTCGTCTTCCTGCGCAAGCTCAAGGCCAAGGGCGTCGCCATCGTCTATGTCAGCCACCGCATGGACGAGATCGCGCGCATCGCCGACCGCGCCACGATCCTGCGCGACGGGCGGCACGTCATCACCGCGCCGCTCTCGGAGCTGCCCATCGACACCATGATCGAGCACATCGTCGGCAAGAGGTCCAAGGGGCTGGCCGACGTGGCGCGAGGGGATGTGTCCCGGGGCGAGGTACTCCTTGAACTCAGAAACGTCACCGGGCGGCACAAGCCGGACAACCTGAACCTCACGGTGCACCGGGGCGAGGTGGTGGGTCTCGCGGGCCTACTCGGTTCGGGTAGGTCGGCCACGGCACGGGTGATTGCAGGGATCGAGCCGCATGTCGCGGGTGAGATCCGCATCAAGGGCTACCCGGTCCCGATCCGTACGCCTGGCGAGGCCATCGGGGCGGGCGTGGCGCTGGTGCCCGAGGACCGGGCCCGGCAGGGCGTGATCGGGGCGCATTCCGTCGCCTCGAACCTTACCATGGGTATCCTCGACCGCCTATCGCGCGGGGGGCTCGAGGACCGCACCAGGATTCGAGAGATCGCGGATGCCCAGATCAAGCGCCTCGCCATCAAGACGGCGGGGCGGGACGTAGCGGTCTCGACCCTCTCGGGGGGCAACCAGCAGAAGGTGGTGATCGGGAAGTGGCTCGCCGCCGACCCGGACATCCTGGTGCTGGACGAGCCGACGGCCGGCATCGACATCGGCTCGAAGTCCGAGATCATCCGGCTCGTCCGAGACCTCGCCGCGCAGGGCAAGGCCATCGTCTTCATCTCGTCGGAGCTCTCCGAACTCCTGACCGCCTGTGACCGCATCGTGGTCATGGCCGATGGCAAGGCCTGGGCGGACCAGCCGCGCGCCGCCTTCGACGACTCCTTGGTCCCCGAGGAGGACACTGCGCACCGGCTCCAGGCCGCCGAGCGCAAGCTGCAAGCCGCCATCCAGGAGGCCCTCATCGCAGGACAGGAGGAACCCCGTGTCTGACACCTCTCTCGCCACCCGCCGGACGACCGGCTCGACCGGCTTCTTCGCCAACTGGCGGCAGTACATCATCTACATCGGCTTTGTCGTCATCTTCCTCGTCTTCGCGGCGACGCTGAACGACAAGGGGTTCCTGAACCCCAACAACCTCCTCAACATCGTCCGCCAGACAGCGATGATTGCGGTCATGGCCATCGCGATGACCTTCGTCCTCTCGGCGGGCGAGATCGACCTGTCGGTGGGCGCGGTGGCGGGGCTCACCACGGTGACGGTGGCCATGGCCATCGCCGCGGCGGGGCCGGTTGCGGGCGTGTTCGCCGGGCTGGCCACGGGGCTCGCGGTCGGCATGTTCAACGGCTGGCTCACCACGCGGATCGGCATCCCGTCATTTCTGACCACGCTCGCCATGATGGGCATCGCCAAGGGCGTCGCCATGTGGATCTCGGACACGGCGGCGGTGCCGATCCTGTCGCCCGGCTATGCCTGGGTCTTCGGCGGGGGCTCCCTAGGTCCCGTCCCGGTCCTTCTTCTTTGGACTTTGGTGCTGGGCGTCATCGGCCATGTCGTGCTGCGCCGCACGGGCTTCGGGCGACGGGTGCTCGCCACCGGCGGGGGTGAGACGGCCGCGCGCTATTCGGGCATCGACACGCGCTCCGTAAAGTTCCGCGTCCTGGTCATCTCCTCCATGGCGGCGGCGCTCGCCGGGATGCTCTACGCCGGCCGCCTCCAATCCGGGCGATTCCAACTCGGTGAGGGGGACGAGCTGTCGGTCATCGCGGCCGCTGTGCTGGGGGGCACGAGCCTGTTCGGCGGGATGGGGACCGTGATCGGCACAATCGTCGGGGCGATGATGATCGGCCTCATCAACAACGGGCTTATCCTGATGGGCCTCGACTTCAGCCAGCAACTCATCGCGCGGGGCGGGATCATCATCCTGGCCGTGGCGCTCAGCCAGAAGAAGTCCTGATATGGCACACGTCACGATTATCGGCACAGTCGTGGCCAAGCCCGAGACGCGCGAGGAGCTCGAAAGGCTCCTCGCCGCGCAGGTCGAGCCCACGCGGGCCGAGCCCGGTTGCCTCAACTACGATTTCCATACCGACGCCGAGGATCCCTGTACCTTCGTCTTCTACGAGAACTGGCGGAGCCAGGCCGACCTCGACGCGCATCTCGCCATGCCGCATCTGCGGCCGCTCTTCTCCCAGCTCGACCGGCTGCTCGCCCGGCCCGTGGAGATCCGCCACCTGACCATGCTGAGCGAGATGGCCTAAGCTGCCAATCGAGCACCGATGCTGTGTGCGTCGGCACTGTGCGCTTGCTTCAAACCTATCCGGGCCATGACCCCTAAGCACCGGGGCCTTGTCAGAGGATTGAGAAGACTCGAAAGTCGCGCTTCAGGGTAGCGCTCACCCGGCTACAAATCAAAGTCGCATAACAAACATTATGTCCTCGGCCATCTAACCGGCAGGGTATCGGACAGTTCAGGTGGCACCCTGAGTCAAATGCACTCGTCGCAGTTCAGAAGCACTGGTCGCCCCTAAACGGGATCTCCGTTGCTTGCTGCTGAAAGCCCGGTCAGACGATCCGCGGCCAACCTTCAAGCCCACGGGTTGACCACCTCCACCCCCGTCCCCTCGAAATCGCCCGTGTTGCGCGTGGCCACCTGCAGGCCCTGGCTCCGGGCGATGGCGGCGATCATCGCATCAGCCATGGAAATAGGCCGCCCCGCCTCGCGCCGCTCGGCCTGGATGGCGGCGTAGGCCCGGGCCGCGGCCCCGCCCTCGAAGGGCAGCACCCGGCCGGCGAAGTCCTGCGCGAGCACCGCCTCGAGCGCGGTCGTGAGCGCCTCGCGCCGTCGGCCGGCGGGCAGGAGCGCCAGACCGGTGCGGAGCTCGGCCTCGGTCACGGCCGTGAGGAAGAGCGTGCTCGCGTCCTGCGCCGAGAGCCAGCGCAGGACGCGCTCGTCCGGCACGGGCCGCATGGGCTCGGACACGACGTTGGTATCGAGAACGATCACAACAGGTACACCCCCGGCCGAGCCACGTCAGTCGAAGGTGGGGGCGGTGCGCCCGGGCTCGCGCGGCGGGACAGTCTCCCCGACCTCGACGCCACCCAGGGGAGCGAAGCGCGCCCGGATGGCCGCGCCGAGGTCGCGCGGGCCCGGGGAGCTGAGGGCTGCGGCGCGCAGGACGGCGCGCGCCTCCTCCTCCATCGACACGCCCCGCTCGGCCGCGCGCCGGCGCAGGCCCTGCTTCACGGTCTCGTCGAGGTTGCGGATGGTCAGGCTGGCCATGACGGCGGGCTCCCAGGCTGGACACGGGAAGGATAGGAGGTGATTGCAGTGCAATCAACCTTGCAAGCCGCCTTCCTCATTGACGCCGTCCAGGGTGGAATGTGCCCGACTGCAAGCCGTTTTCACCCATCACAAATTACGTCGATTATGCTGACCTCGCATCGGGGGTGAGACACGACGCCGACGAGCAGCAGCCTTTGGTGCCGCGCAGCCGGTGCGCGAGGCCTCGCCAAGTCCCACAATCGAAGATAGACATGCTCCACTCTATGGTTTTATAAAATCATAGAGCAGTCCCGCTTTGGAGCCATCCCTCATGGTCCTGCCGCTCAACTCAGGGCCGCTTCACCTGCGCCCCTTGTCATCGATAAGCGCCGGTCCAACCTCCAGGACGAGCTGGTGGATCGACAAGTGTTTGTCGGCCGCAAAGCGACGCTCCGTTAAGGACTGTTTGTGCCGCTCGCTGGGCGCGTGTAACGCTGCGCCCCGAGACTCTGATTCAGCCATGGAGGCGCCGGCAGCAGCCTAGAAAAGCAAAACCCCCGCGAGGTGGGCACCTCAACGGGGGGGATGCAAGACCAAGGGACGCCAATCCCTCACGGCCAGTAAGAGTTTCAGGTCCGGTTCTAGCATCTCCTCCCATCGAAGCAAGCAAAAAGCGCATCCGTGCGACCGGATGAGCCTTGCCCGGTGCTGCCTCGCTCCGACCCATTTGGAACCGAGGACCATGCTCCAACTTGCTTGCCCCCCTGCGGGCGAGGCCTCCCGTCCCGTGCTGCCTTCAGGCACGACACGCAGCGACGTCGAGCGCCTCCTGCCCACCCTCCGGCGCGCCTTCGCGCTCTCCGACGCCTGCGCCCTGACGCTCCTGCTGCTCATCCAGACCACCCGGCCATCGGACTGGACCGACCCCGGCGCGAGCCCCGTGTGCTACGCTAGTCAGGCAAGCCTGGCCGAACGGCTGGGCAAGACCCCGCGCGCGCTCCGCTACGACGAGATGCGGCTCGAGCGCGCGGGCCTCCTCGTCAAGACCACCGCCGCCAACGGCAGCCGCGGCCGCTTCGCCGGTGGTCAGGTCGTCCAGGGTTTGGACCTCAGCCCCCTGGCGGCCCGTGTGCCCCAGCTCCTCGCCCTCGCCGCCCAGGAGGAGGCCAGCCGTCTGCACGTCCAGGGCCTGCGTCGCCAATGCTCGGCCGCGCGCCGGGTGTTCAAGGGCGCTCTGCAGCGGCTGCTCGAGCAGGCCCCCAAGGCGCCCATGACGGCCGAGGCCCTGACCCTCTACGCCGAGCTGCCCCGCCGCTACGACGGAATGGACGCCAGCGCGCTCGCCACGCTCCTCGCTACGTTGGATGAGGCTGTGGAGAAGTGCCTGGCTGCCCGCGAAATGCGCGCAGATTCTTCCGGTCAGCCGGAACGCGGCTTCCGCCTATCAGTACAAGTTACAACAGAAAAAAACCTTGAATCTTGTGTCGCCTCCGCCGACGGGACGCGGCCAGCCGGCACGCCGGCTGACGCTCGCTTGGTGGCGGCGCCTGCCGGCGCCGAAAAAGGCAGAGAGCCACAGGCTCGCGACTTCCAGCGCGGGCACAAGCCCCATTGGCTCGAGACCTTCACGCCCCGGCGGCTCTACGCGGCGTGCTCGGAGGACATGCGGATGTACCTCGACGCCACCAAAGGAAGCCGGACCTTGCCCAACGAGCTCGACCTGGTGCGCGCGGCGGTGATGATCCTGCCCGACCTCGGCATCAACCCCAGCGCCTGGGACGAGGCCAGCGAGGCTATGGGGGACCTCGCCGCCGCGCTCGCGGTGATCGTCATCGACGCGCGCCGCTTCGACCCCGTGCGCCCCATCCGCAGCCCCGGAGGGGCGCTGCGGTCCTTCGCGCGCCTGGCCATGGCCGGCAAGCTCAACCTCGCGGGCAGCCTGATCGGGCTGGTGGAGCGCGAGCGGGCAAGGTCCGCATGAGAGGCGCACTCGCCCCAGGACACGGTCCCGGCGCGGAGGCCTCGCGCGGGGTGCCGCGGCCGGGAGCCGACCGATCGGGGCTGGACCCCTTGGCCCGGCGACACCGCCCGTCCCTCGTGACCCCTCACCTCCTGGTTCCCGGACAGCGACGCGCCCACGTCTACACCCGGACCCGCTAACGGATGGTAAAGGCCCGCCCGAGCGAGGCGCCGCTCGCTGGGCCCAGAGGAAAGCCGGGCAGTCTCGGGACCACCCGGCCTCACCTTCGCGTCCATCGCCGTCCCCGGCTGTGACGCCCCTCCAAGGTGCCGCAGGCCGATTCGGCGGTCAAGGATCAGCACCGATCCCTGCCTCTCACCTTCCTCAAATATCCTCGGAGGGTGAGGCCGTCGGGCCGAGGGGGACAGACGGCTCCCCTGCTCGACGGGTCGGACACCCGTGCGGGTCTGCGAGATGCCAAGGTGCTCTAGGCCTCGCGGATCTCCATCGCTTCAATGGGGGTGCCGGCCTCCAGCGCCTCGCGGAACCAGCGCGGCTTCGCGCCCCGGCCCGTCCAGGTGTTCGCGGGGTTCGCCGGGTCCCGGTACTTGGGCGGAAGCTTCTGCCCGGCCATCACCGAGCGGCGGCGCTTGATCAGATCCTCGGGCTTGAGGCCGAAGGACGCCAGGAGCGCCACGACCTCGGCCTTGGCGTCCGTCGAGCGCTGCGCCAATTGGATCGTGAGGGCTTCGCGGATGGCCTGGTTCACCTGCAGCCGCAGAAGCAGCAGATCGGTCAGCGTCAGCGAGGACAGGTCCTTTTCGTCCGACATCGGGGCCCTTCCGATCCTGTCCACGCGACTCTCCTGGAACCCCGGACCAGGCCGATGGGTCCCTGGCACCCCGAGATCGGCGAGCGCGCTCAAGGCGGGGCGGACCTGCACTGCGACCACTGCCTTGGCCACGTCCGTTGAGCAGCGCCTGGTCGGGAGGACCCGCCTCCGGGATGAACGGGCCAGAGCCCCCTCCGCTCGGGCCCAAGGGACAGGGCGCCTCCGTCACTCCGGAGGGACTGTCAGGTCCTCCGCTGTCAGCCCGGTCGCCAGGGCGTCCTTGAACCATTGCGGCGCGCGGCCGCGACCCGACCAGACCCGCGTCCCATCCCGGGGATCGCGGAACTTCGGGGGGAGCTTCTTCCCGAAGGTCCGGCGCCGTTCGGGGAGCGCCAGCTCCTCGGGCGTGAAATCCCACCGCTTCACCGCCATCTCGATGGTGGCCCGGAGGTCGAGCAAGGCCTTGTGGCGCGCCTCGCGCTCCCGGAGCTCGCGCTCGACGGCGCTTCTCATGGAATGCAGCTTCTGCGGGGACAGGGGGGTGGACAGGAGGTCGTTGCTCATGATCCTGGGCCTTCGGCGGTCCGCCGTTCCCAACCTAGACAATGCCAAGTGGTTTCAAGGGGCAAGGGGTTCCGCTCCGGGGACGGCGTCCGAAGGGGTCGTCATGAGGATCGGCAGGGCGTCGCCCCCTGCGGGGGCCGGGCTCTAGCCCCGTCCAGCCGGCCGGGACCGGAGCTGGGCCGGGCGGCCCGTCTCCGCCCATACGGGTTGCGATCCCTGACGCGGGCCCGGCCGGACGGGCCGCGATTGCCTAGCTGAGGGCCGCCCTGCCCCGATCGGGCGCACAGGCCGAAGACAGGAAGGCCCAAGACAGGAAGAAAGGACCGGGGACCGCCGGTCCCCCCGTCAACACGAAAATGCGGCGCGGCCGGCGCCACCTCCATCTTCCGCGCCGCCCGGAGAGGCGGCTTGTGCAGACGGAGCCTCCGGCTGGTCCGCTGGATTTTCCTGTTGCCGGGTCCCCCCCCTGCCCTCGCCGGGAGGCAGCCTCCGAAGCAGCGACGCCCAGAGCGCCGCCCCTTCGGACGCCGCCCCCATTCTGGAAGAGGGCCAAGCCGAAGGGTCATCCCATCACAGGAGGCCAACTTGGCTCAGATGTCCGAACCCCTCGCCACCGGCCCGTTCCACGGGGGTCGCGTGGCCGAGCAGAACGACCGCTTCCGCCGGAGCTTCGGCGCGGACCCCACCTTGCCGGGCCGGATCGTCATCACCCAGGGCGTCGCAGCTTTGGGCGCGGCGGCGCTGGTCCCGCTCATGACCGCGCTCATCCGGTTCGACGACTTCACCGAGGACAACGATCCCTTCGGGCTCCGCGACTTCGGCGCTTTCGAGATCGAGGCCGAGGGCCGCGCCGTCCGGCTCTACTGGAAGATCGACCTCTTCGATGCGGACGAGCGGTTCGGGTCCGAGGCCCCCGACGACCCCGACCGGACCCGCCGCGTCCTGACCCTCCTCCTTCCCGAGGAGTGGTGAGCGCCGGAGGGGGTGCCCGAGCCGCGCCCCCTCCCCCTCGCCCCGGAGCGTCTCACGCCGCCTCCGAAGGCCCCCTCCCCTCCCATCATCCCACGAGGACCGTCCCCATGAACGCCCAAACCTTCATCGCCGAGGCCCCCGAGCTTGTCGCCTTCGCCGACCTTTACCTGTCCCCCCTCAACCCGCGCCGCCTCGTTCCCGAGGCCAGCGTCACCGCCCTGGCGCAAAACATCCGCGACCTGGGGCTCATCCAGAACCTCGCGGGCCTCCGGGACGGAACAGGCCGCGTGGGCATCGTCGCCGGGGGCCGCCGGCTGCGCGCCCTGGCCCTCCTGCAGGACGACCCGCGCTTCCAGGCCATCCCCGTGCGCCTCGCGCCCGACGAGGCCACCGCCGCCGTGTGGGCGTCCTCGGAGAACCACCAGCGCGAGCAGCCCCATCCCGCCGACGAGGTGCGCGAGTACGGCGCGCTGGCGGCCCGGGGGGTCGACCTTCCCGCCATCGCCATCGCCTTCGGGGTGACCGAGCGCCACGTCCAGCGCCGCCTCGCCCTCGCGGGCCTGCCCGAGCCCGTCCTCCAGGCGCTGCGGGAGGACGTTCTCAGCCTGGGCCAGGCCGCCGCCTTCACCATTAGCGACGACGAGGCGGTGACGCTCGACGTGCTGGCCCGGGTGCGCGGCCACGCCTACAGCGAGGCCCACATCAAGCGCATGCTCAAGCCCGACAGCATCCGTGGCAGCGACCGGCGCGCCGTCTTCGTGGGCCGGGACGCCTACCTCGCCGCCGGGGGCCGGATCGGGGGCGACCTGTTCGCCGACGAGGACCTGTTCGACAGCCCGGACGTGCTCGACCGCGCCTTCGAGGCGAAGCTCCGGGCCGAGGCCGAGGTCCTGCGGCAGGCCGAGGGGTGGAGATGGGCCGCGATCAGCTTGGAGGACTACGTCTCTTACGCGGAGATCGAGCGGCTGGCCGCCGGGCGCCTCTATCCCGTGCCGGGCGAGCTCACGGAGGAGGAGCAGGAGCGCCATGACGAGCTGGCCGAGCTCGCCAACGCCGACGTCCTGGACGAGGCGGGCCTGGCCCTGCTGGACGCGTTGAGCGCCCTGGCCGAGGGCGGCTACACCCCCGAGCAGAAGGCCCACGCGGGCGTCCTCGTCCATGTGGACCGCACGGGCGAACGCCGGGCCACCCCCGGCCTTGTCCGATCCGAGGACCGCGCCGGGGCCGAGGAGGCGGGCGTCCTGGCTCCTTCCAGCCATCGCCCCTCCCCCGGGGCGACCGCGCCCGCAGCCAAGCCGTCCCTGTCCGCGACCCTGAGGGAGGACCTGCGCCGCATCGCGCGGGGTGCGCGGCAGAACGCCCTTCTGGAGACGCCCGACCTCCTCCTCGACCTCCTGGCCTTCCAGATCGGGGGCCGCATGGGGTTCCTTCGCGCCCTGGGCGTGAAGGCCGACACGGTCGAGACCCAGCCCAGCACCGGGACCGGCTACGTCCTGGACGCGCGCCTGACGACGCCGCCGGACGGCCCGAAGGACCCCTTCCGCCTCGACCTCGCCAAGGCGTTCCGGGCCTACCGCAAGCAGGGTCCCGAGGCCGTGCGCGCGGACCTCGCGCGGGCGCTGGCGTCGCTCGTCGACGTGGAGGACGAGGCGCTGGGGCACCTTCTCGACAAGGAGGCCAAGACCACGATCCGCGCCGTCTGGACGCCCACGGCGGAGAACTTCTTCGGACGCGTGAGCGGGGCCATCCTAGACGACCTGTGGCGGCACCTCCTGGACCTCGCCCCCGAGCATCCCACCGCCACCACCTTTGCCCGGCTCAAGAAGCGCGAAAAGGCCGAGCGCCTGGAACACCTCTTCGCCGACCCGCGCGCGGTGCGGGGCGTCACCGAGGCGCAGGCCACGCGCATCGCCAAGTGGCTGCCCGAGGAGCTGGCCTGACCTCGAGGAGCAGGGCGCGCGAGCGCCCTGCCCCACCCCCGCGCGGTCCCGTTCCCCGGCCCGCGCCCGACCTCCTTCGTGGGAAGGACCACCTGGCCTCGCCCCGTGCGGGGCCCTTCTTCCCGACCCAGCCTCGCGCGAGGTCACGCGACCCGTTCGGACAGGAGGCGCGGCTTCCCTCGTCGTCGTTGCCACCATGTCAATGAAAATATAACATCATCGTACTTGGACGGTGGTCCAAGCGTCAGGAGACAGATCATGCGGACGTTCAGCGAGTTTCAGATCATCGGCCATGTCGGCAAGGTGAAAGCGGTCGGTCCCACCCTGCGCGTGGACATCGCGGCCGAGTACGGGCGCAAGGACGAGACGGGCGAGTTCCGGTCGAACCCCTACTGGAACGAGGTCACGCTGTTCGGCGAGCGGCTGGTGGCCTGGGCCAAGGAGAACGTGAAGGCCGGCGACCTCGTGCACGCCCGCGGCACCGTGCGGCAGACCCGCTACGAGAAGGACGGCCAGACCGTCTACGGCGTGACCTTCGCGGCCGACGACTTCGACCTGCTGGCTCCCAAGGCGCTCGCGCCCGCCTGACGGGCGCGAGGCGGGCGACGCCCCGCCCTCCCCATGTCGTGGAGGGCGGAGGCCGCGTTTTCTGGGCTTTCGCCGCCGCTCAGGACCGGGGTTCCGGACGCCCCGGGCCGGGAACGGCCCTTGCCGGCTCGCCGCTCTGGCAGGTCTCCTGCCCCAGCGGGCCCGGCATCGCCTCCACGAGCGAGGTGTCCCCGTTGTCCCATTGATAGATCAGCGCCTCGACCTGGCCCGTGTCCGGGTGGGTGATGGCCCCGATGGCCGTGCCGTACCTGCGGGCTCGCTTTGTCATGATCCACCTGTCGCTGCCTCGTGCGACGGCCGGACCCTGCTTGGTTCACACTGGAGGGCGAGGGTCAGGCGCGCCTGACCCTCTGCCCAGCGGCGAGCGACGAGAGGTGGGGGGGAAAGCGAAATCGACGGGGGTGGTGCGGCCCGCAGGGCGAAGCCCGAGGACACGGCCCCGTCTATTTCGCTTTGGGGGGGAGGAAGTCGAAACTCCTCCCCCCTTGTCGGTCCGGCTCGGTTGTTCGTGCCTTGGCTCGGACCTTGGCGGCTCACTGCCCCGGAGCTGAGAGATAGGGTGGCGCTGGACAGGGTGTCCGGCCAGTCGGACCGTCCGTTCCCGCGCGGCTGTGGCCGGGCTGCCGACGCAGGCCGGTCGGGATCACGAACGCCCCCGGCCTGACTTCGCGGTCTTGGCGTCGTCCAGCTCGGCCAGGACCTCGTCCAGCGCCTGCCAGAACAGCGGCTCGACCTGACCCCGGATGAGGGACCAGTAGGGCGTGATCCGCAGGGGGTCGTGCTCGTGCAGCAAGGTCGTCAGCGCCTCGGCGTTCAGCCGAAGGGTGGTGGAGAACCCGTACGCGCGGCCCTCCGAGCGCTCGACGGCGAGCGGCTCGACGTAGCCGGGCGCCAGGGTGTAGCGGGCCGCGCATCTCTGCCAGGCCGCCTTGAGGACCCGCTGGGGCGGCAAGCCGGTGGCATCGATCCGGGGCACCTGAGCCAGGAGCGGCCGGACCCAGATCGAGAACATCGTCTTGGCCTCCTGGCCTCGGGCCTTCCTCGTCGGCGCGGGCGCGGCCGGGATGGCCGGTGAGGGGGCGGGAGCGAGAGGTTGCGGCGCGCGGGCCTTGGCCGTCCGCGCCGCCACGGGGGTCTCGACCGGTCGCCGCTCGACGGGCTGGGGTTCGATGGATTGGGGCTCGACGGGCAAGGGCGCGACCGCAGCGGGGGTCGGCTCCGCCGCCGGGGCCAGTGGCTCGCGCGTCGGAGCCTGCGCCTCGACCGCGGCCGCCTCCTCCGGCGCGGGCGGGGCTCCCAGCGCGCCGCCGCCGGGGAAGGGCTTGGTGTATTCGGTGTCGCGCGAGAGGATGGGCTGTATCCTGCGGATCGCCATGGATTACCCCCTGAGGATGTCGGTGAGAACTTCGCTGCACTCCACGACCGCTTCCTCGAAGCGGCGCGCTTGCGAGCGCTGGAGCGGGTCCGCGTGGTTGCGGTAGCTGGCGACCAGGTCGCCCAGGAAGCCCTGCTCGTCCATTTCCACGTAGGCGGTCCGCTCCTGGACGACGATGCCGACGAGCGGAAACCGCTTGATCGCCTCCTGCAGCATCCGCTGGTGGACCTTGGTGGCCTTGGCCTGCGCCGGAAACCGGGTGAGGAGGACGTTGTGGGTCGGGAGACGGTCCGGCTCCGCGACGCGGCCCCGGAGGCGCTTGAACCAGTCCACGGTCTGGGCGCAGACGGCCATGTCGGCGTCCGAGGGCAGGACCGGCGTCACCAGATGATCGGCCACCATCGCGATCTCGTCAGACCATTCCGTGCCCGATCCGGCGGTGTCGATGAACACGAGGTCGGTCTGGCCGGCCTCCTGCGCCGCGATGATGGTGTCCTCGAGATCGGTGCTGGTGGTGGCGCCATAGAAGCTGACGCCGGACGGGACGGCGCCGCGCGCCTGGAGCTTGCGGAACCACAGGGTGACGTCGCCCTGCGGGTCGGTGTCGATCACGAGAACGGTTCGACCGCTGGACAGGGCGGCCGAGGACAGGGCCTTCACGAGCGACGACTTCCCGCAGCCGCCCTTGCGCGCCATCAGCGCCACCACCTTCATGTCTGCGTTCGCCATACCTGTCGTCCTGCTCCTTGCCTTGCCGATCCGCGCCGGCTTGATGGATCCTCTGTAATCCGTCGTCCGTCCTCCTGCATCGCTGATCGCTCGTCCGCTGCCGTTCGTCGGTCGTCTGTCGTAAGCCTACAACGATCCGGCGTCCGTCGTCCGCAGGCCGTGGTCCGCCATCCAGCGTCAGCAATCCACCGTCTGTCGTCCGTCATCTGTGATCTTTCGTAGTTCTACCATCGTCTGTGGGCTGTGTTCGCCGCCCTACTGTCGATGATCGTTCATCCGTCGACGGGTGTCCGTCGAACTTTATCGACGAACCGCCGTCCGTCATCAGCCGTCCGCCATCCTTCATCAATGATCCGTCGCCTCTGGTCCACCATCTGCCGTCCGTCGTCAAGCGTCGCGCGTCTGGCGTCCATCGTCCACCATCTCGCGTCCGCTATCCGTCAAAGTTGGGCGGCGCGGGCCGCGCCGGGGCGGTCCGAGAGCCCGCCCGATAATGTCTACCGTCGACCTCCGCGCCGCTTGTGCGACGAGTCGCTCGACGGTAGGGTTAGATGGCGGGAAATAGGGATGTTAACTTTACACCATGGCCTCCGCCGCGCCTTCCGCCTCCCCCCGACGCCGCCTGACCCAGGGCCAACGGCTTGAGATCGCACGCGAGCGGGCGAAGGGTGTGGAGGCGAAGGACCTGGCGGCCCGGTTCGGGGTCAGCCGTCAAACCATTCACGCCGTGGTTCGGGAGCTGCGCGACGCGCCGTCCTTCCAGGGCCGAGGCACCTCCGTGCTGGGCCTGCGGGTGACGGACCAGGAGGCGCGGGACTTCGAGGCAGCGGTCGGCCGGCTCGGGCTCTCCAAGACAGAGGCCCTGCGGCGGCTGATGCGGTCGGCGGTCCCGCTTCTCGCCCCCGACGACGAGGTGGCGGCCCGGCTCAAGCAGCTCGGCGCCGAGATCAACCGCGTCGGCGGCAACCTCAACCAACTGTCCCGGGCCTGCAACGAGGCCCGCCTGAGAGGGGAGCCCCTTCCCTATACGGCGCAGTCCCACGCCGAGGTGCGGGCAGCCATCGCCGTCGTGTTCGAGGCCGTGGCCCAGGTCGGGCAACTGGCGCGCGGGCAGCGGCGGCAGCTCGACGTGGTGGTGGCGGGCGTGCTGCAAGACGAGGGCGGCGGTGAGCCCGCGTAGCCTCGGGCCGGCGGCCGCGCTTCTCGAGGAGGGCTGGAGCCGCAACCGGGGCAGGGGAGGGGGGGCGTCACCGCCCCGGTCCAAGGGGCCCGGAGCGTCCCTGGGCCGGGCGGGGCAGATGGCGCGGGCGGCCACCGGCGCCCGTGCGGCGGTGTTCAAGGCGATCCGCCACGGCGGGTGCCACAGCCGCACGGAGCTCGCGCGCCAGATCGCCTATGTCGGCACCAAGTCGAGCCATGTCTTCGACGCCCAGGGTGCCTATGACGGCCAGCGCGTCCTCACGCCCGCGCAGGTCCGGGAGGTGACGGAGCGGTTTGCCCGGACCTGGGATCCCGCGCGGCCGACCAAGCTCGGGCACACGTCGCACCTCCTGTTGTCCTTCCCCATCGGCACGAAAGCTCACGCGGTGCGGGAGGTGACGCGCGGCGTCGTGGAGCAGTTCTTCCAAGGGGACGGCGCGCAGTTCGACTACCTCGTGGCCGTCCACGAGGATCGGGCGCACACCCACGCCCATGTCATCCTCAACCGCCACAGCCCCGATGGCGAGATGTTCTATCTGCGGTCGGGTCACCACTTCAGCTACGAGCTGTTCCGTGAGGCGATGGTGGCGCATGGCGAGCGCCATGGCGTGCGCCTGGAGGCCACGCGGCGGCTCGACCGGGGCCTCGTGACGTATGATGCGCGCTCCACGGAGGTCCGGCAGGCCCGCGCGGCCGGGCTGGACACATCCGAGCGTCCCCGGCTCGGGCGTGATCTGGAGCACGCCCGCCGGCACATCGCTCTGGCTGCCTCGACCTACCAGGGGCTGGCGGGTCTCGCGAGCGGTCTGGGCTTCGAGCGGGTGAGCCAGGCTCTCCAGCGGGCGAGCCTGACGCTCGCCCGCAACGGCGTCGTCCTACCAACACGGGAGATCGAGATGGCTGACACACAGGGCTCGTTCGACGGCCTCCTCCGGGAGTTCGGACGAAACGTGCAGGCCTTGGAGGAGCGCATCGCCACCGCGTCTCCCCCGCAGAGGCCCCGCCTGGAGCGGGGGCTCACGGACGCGCTGGCGCAGGTCGCCGCCCTCAACCCCCTGGGGGAGCGCAGCGCCTCGCTTCGGGAGGCGCCCAGCCCCTTCGGGGTCTACAGCCAGGCGCGCATCGCGCGGGACGCGCTCGACCGCCTCGACGATCCGCCCGTCCGGGCGGCGGTGGATGCCGCGGTGCGCGGCACGGGGCTCTCGGCCAGCGAGATCCTGGCGCGGGTGAAGGTGGGGGCGGACCGCGCGGCGCTGGAGGACCACTGGCACGCGAGCGACCTGCAGGCCGTGGCGGCCTCCGATGGCGCGCGCGCGCCGGGGTCCGACCGGCCTAGGGAGCTGACGGGGCCGGCCAAGGAGCAGGCGCTGGACCGCCTCGACGAGGTCTATGACCGGATCGAGACCGTGCTGCAGAATGTGGGGGTGCTGCGGGAGGCCCGCGTGGCGGACGAGGTCCGCGAGCGCGCCGAGGCGGTCGTGACCCGCAGCCTCCCCTCGGCCGCCCTCGACGTTCCCGCGCCGCGGGCCGACACGCGCGCCGGGATCGCGGACGAGACCGGGCGGACGGCGCGCCATCCCCTGATCGCCGCCACCGCCCTGCGGCTGCGCGACCAGGCCGCGCCGGAGACCGCCTTCCGCGACGGGACCCAGGCCCAAGTCTTCCACGCCGCGCTCGAGCGCGCGCTGGCGCCCGAGGAGTTGCGGCGGCTGCGCCAGGGGGATGAGACGGCCCTCGCCCGCCTCGCGGGCGACCGGCTGGAGCGGCTGGCTCTCGCCAAGGCCTATCTGGAGAGCGACGCGGCCACGCGGAACAGCCCCGCCCATCTTCGCGTGCTCAAGCAGATCGTGAGCGATCAGGTGGACGAACGCCGCCTGGCCCGAGGCCACGAGGAGGAGGGACCCACGCATGGCTAGCGCCCGCACCCTCCCGGCCGCCCTGGCCCTCGCCGCGTTCGGCGCGACTGGGGGTTACGTCCTCGCCAACGCCTACGTCACCGTCCGCTTCGGGGGCTCGCCCACCCATTTCGCTCCTCTGTTCCTGGCCCGCAACGTGCTCCCGATCTATGAGCGCGCGCCCCGGGAGTTCTGGACGGCGGTCGCCATTCTCGCGGCCTCGGTCCTGACGGCCCTGGCGCTCTTCGCGCTTCCCGCCCTCCTGACCGCCACCCGCCGGTTCCGCGAGGACGCCGTACGCGCCCGGCAGAGCGGCATCTCCACGGACTCGACGGGCCGCTTCATGGCGGGCGGCTTGGTCTTCGCCCTTTTCGGCGGCGTCGTGGGCTACGTCGCGGCCTCCGCCTACCTCACCGTCCGCTTCGGGGGCTCGCTCGAGCGCATCGACTTCGGCTACCTCGCCCGCCACGTGGTCCCGCTCTACCGCCAGGCGCCCCAGGAGTTCCGGGTGGCGGCCCTCCTCGTCGGCGCCGGCGTCCTTGCCCCCTTGGGGATGATGACCATGCTGACCCTCAACGAACGGCTCACCACCTTCGGCGTCACCCACTGGCAGAGCCGCCGCGAGATCCGCCGGAACGGGTTCCTGACCGAGCCCGGCCACGGCTTCGTCCTGGCCAAGCTCGGCGCTCCCGAGACCAAGGAGCCGTTCCTGGTGTCGCGGGACTTCCCGCACGCCCTCATGATCGCCCCCACGGGCCGGGGGAAGGGGGTGGGCTTCGTGACGCCCAACCTCCTTCTCTTCAAGGGCTCGGTCGTGGTGCTCGACGTAAAAGGCGAGAACTTCGAGAACACCGCCCGGAACCGGGCGGCGATGGGGGACCGCGTCATCCGCGTGGCGCCGCTGGACTGGACTGGCCGCACGCACCGCTACAACCCGCTCCAGCGTATCCACGAGCTGCCGCATCCCGATCAGCGCATGCTGGCGCTGCAGAAGACGGCGCGCCTGTTCCTGCAGTCCACCGAGAGCACGCAAGGGCTCCTGCAAGGCGGGATCGACATCTTTGTGGCCTGCGGCCTTCTGGCCTTCGAGCAGGGCCGGCCGACCATCGGTGCCATCTACGATCTCGCGACGGGGGGCGGCAACAAGCAGAAGGCCTACGCCGAGCTGGCCTGTCAGGTGACCTACGAGCCTGCGCGCCGGATGCTCGCGAACCTGGCGTCCATCAACGACAAGACCCTGACCTCCTACCTGTCCGTTCTCCTGACCTCGGGCCTGGGCCTATGGGCGAACCCGGCCATCCACGCCGTGACCAGCCGGTCGGACTTCTCGTTCAGCCAGATCCGGCGCAAGCCCCATGCCATCTACTTCGAGGTGCCGCCCGACGACATCGAGACGCTCGCGCCCCTGGCGCGGCTGTTCTTCTCGGACCTAATCGCCTCGCTCCAATCCCATCGGCCCGGTGCGGACGAGCCCGGGAAGGTCATGATCGTGCTCGACGAGTTCGACCGCTTGGGGCGGATGCCGATCGTGGCGGAGTCCATCAAGACGCTGCGCGGCTATGGCGCGCATCTGGCGATCGTCACCCAGAGCATTCCGGCGCTCGACGAGCTTTACGGCGAGAACGTGCGGCTGTCGCTTCAGGCCGGGGCCGGGGTGAAGCTCTACTTCACCCCGTCCGACGCCAAGACCGTCGGGGAGGTGAGCGCCACGCTTGGCAAGACCACGCGACGGGTCATCTCGAAGTCGCGTCCCCTGGGCCTGAGCCCCCTGCGCGCCCGCACGGTGAGCGAGCGGACGGAGGAGGCCCCGCTCATGTCCGAGGACCAGGTCCGCCGGATGCCCCTCGGCGACGTGATCCTCGCCATCGACGCGCAGATGCCGATCCGGGCGCAACGCCTCGTGTTCCACGAGGACCTGATCCTCCGAGCCGTCTTTGACGCGCAAGCGGGCGAGCTGCCTTATCCCCCCGCGCTCCCCAAGGCCGCGCCGGCGTTGCCGGCCCTTCCCGCACCCGAGGACGCCGGTCCGCCCGCGTTGCCCCGTCCGGCGGAACCGACGGAGCCAGGGCCTGGCGCCGTCGCGCCGGCCCGAGACGAGGCCGAGCCTCCTGCACCTGTGCGGCTGGTGCCGTCCGCTCGCCGGGTGGCCGTGACGGAGGCGCGACCCGTTTCCGCCATTCAGCCGCTCGAGGCCGTGGTGAGGACGGAGGATGCGGCGGCCCTGCGCCAGGCCATTCGGCGGATCGAAGGGCTGCTTGCCACGCCGGACGCGATTCTCCGCCCCCGTCGGGCGCGGACCAAGACCCGGAAGCTGGTCGTGTCCGCGCGCCGCGCGAGCATCGGACAGGCCAAGACGGTCCTGTTCATCCAGCCCAGCGACCTGTCCGGGACGCCGGAGGACGAGGCCGCCCTTCGGCGCGCCAACGCGCAGGTCATCCGGCTCGAGGATCTGGTGACCGACGAGGCAGATGAGGCGGACGATCCCCCCACCCAAGAGGGGCCAGACGTGTAGGAGGAGGGCGCGTGTCGGGGCCGCCGATCAGCCGCCCAGGTCCTCGCGGAAGCGGTCCATCTGGTGCATGGCCTCGTGCAGGATGGTGACGATGCCGATGTCGCCGTTCGACAGCCGGCGCCAGTAGACGACATGGTGCCCCTGCCGGAGATAGAAACCCTCGACGCCGAACTCGGCCGGGATCGGCCGTGAGATCACGCCATGGCTCTCGATCTTGTCGAAGGCGGCGAAAAGGTCGGTGATGTACCGCTCCGCCTGAGCCGCGCCCCAGCGGTCGCGGGTGTAACGGTAGATCTCGTCGAGCCGCAGCGAGGCGGCCTCCTGGACGCGAACGGGCACCTCGGTCAGCCCTGGTTCCGGGCGATCACCTCGGCCGCGGTCAGGGGGCGATAGCTGTCCTCGGGAGCCGCGAAGGCGCGCGCGAGTTCCGCCTTGAGGCGGTCGAACGCTTCCCGCTCCACCCGCTCCTTGTCGCGCCGGATCAGGTCGCGCAGGTACTCGCTGGTGGTCTCGTAGGCCCCGTGCTCGCCCACGTTGGAGGCCACGAACTCGCTCAGAGCTCCGCTCAGGCGCACGGTCATGGTGGTGGTGTGGGGCATGAGGGCTCCTCCGCGTCTGTCTTCAATATGATCAACAATGAAGACAGAGACAAGGTCGCGCCGGGAGCTGACCGACTCGGGCGGCGCTGGTCCTCATCGGACGAAGCCTTGATAGCCTGACGGCGGGACAAAAGGCCGCTCGCCGCTGGAGCAGCTCCCTGCGATGATGACACCTCGCAGGAAGCAGGCCGAAGCGTGGGACAGTCCGGGGCCTCAAGGATTGTCCTCTCCCCCCGTTGCCGGGCGGCTGCGGGACCCCTTGACCCCCCGTTCTTGCCCGACAGGAGCTTAGTTCGACGTCTTCGGCCCCTTGGGCTTGAGGCCGGTGGGGATGACCCCCGCATCCTCCAGGCGGCGGATGCGCGCCATGGTGTCGGCCAGTTGCGTGCCGCTGCGGACGTTGGCCCGCGCCGCGGCACCGACCCCGGCCGCCAAGGTTTCGGTGACGCCCCGGTTGCCCGCCCGGGCGCGCGCTTGGGAGCCTTGGGTGTTGAGGAGCCCGGCCGAGGCGTAGCGGGCCTGCGAGGCGGCCCCACCGAGCGCGCCCGCCCCGGCGTTGAGGGCATTCCCGCCGAGCACCGAGCTGATCGCCGGCATGACGAGGTTGCCCGACAGGGTGCGAACGAGGAAGGGGATCACCCCGATTATGCCGGCGGCCAGGAACATCATGGCGAAGAAGGGTAGAAGCGCGCCCAAGGTCGCGTCTTCGGCCGGGTCGCCCAGGGTATCCGCCATCGCGTCTGCCATGCCGATGACGGTGGACATGATGCCGGCGATGACGAGGGGGTACATGGCGAACCCTACGAACAGCGACAGCCAACGGTGGAAGTAGTCCTTGGTCGCCTCAAAGAGCGTGGTGGCGATCATCACCGGAGCGATGCCGATGAGAAGGGTGAGCATGACCTTGGCAAAGATCAGCACCGCGCCCGCGAGCGCGCCCAGGAGGCCCATCATCGCCATGCCGAAGGTCGTGGCGACGGCCCCGCCCATCCAGCCCATGTTCTCGGTCATGGCGTTTAAGTAGTTGGCGAAGTCGAACATTATCTGGTCGAACGCCTCAGCAAAACCATCGGCTGGGGCCACGCCTCCTACAGCTTCCACGATGCCGGCGCCGAGGTCATCGAGACCGTCGATGATGGCCGAGGCCACGACGTTGAACTGCACCCAATTGAGGGCGAAGGCGTTGATCAGCAGCAGCCGCACGACGAGCCCGACCGCGGTGCTGCCGTCCATGGGACGCATCTGGAGCGCGAGGTTGACGAACACCAGGACGATCAGAAGTGTCGAGGCTACCATGAGGATGCCGCCGAGGGATCCCGCCACGGCGGCGAAGCTCGACTCGGCCGCACCGTCGAGAAAGCCCTCGACTTGGTTCACCATCCACGCAACAGGTCCCACAAAGCCACCCTACCAGTTGCCTTGAGCCCGGCAGATACGCCTGGCTTCATGGTGAAAGCTGCCCGAGAGCCTTTGGAACTCACCGCGGGCCTCGCGCACAGCGACAAGGTCCAATGCCGCATAGTTCTCCTGATACTCGGCCTCGGCCGCAGCCCAGGATGGGGCCTTGACGGCGCAGGAGCAGTCGCCGGTAGCAACGATCTGCTCATAGCTGCGCGCCTTGTAGATTTCTGACAGCAGCAAACTTCTGACGGCTTCCCTTCCTTCAAGTCTTTCTGCCCATGCCGGTCGCTCCTCACGATCCGGGCAGGTCCGGTACTCGCTCGCGCTGCGGGGCGCGCTCATGTCGGGCGGGGTCAGGTCGTTGAAGGCGGACGATCCCGCCGCACCCGACGTGGGCTCCTGGGCGGCCTCCTCCGTCATCGATGGCAGGGCCGGGGCGTCGATCTCGGGAGTGATCAGCTCCGGCGTTGCCTCGGAGGTGGGCGGCTCCCCAGAGACCTCCTGTGCCCGTCCCGCTCCCCCGAGCCCCACCAAGGCCAAGGCCAGGGTCAGGCCGATCCGCGTCGTGGTGTTCGTCATCGTGTCCTCCTCCGCGGCGCTCCCGCCGCCTGGTCGTCCTCGGCATCCGACCCCGGCAGGTAGAACTCGGTCGGCCCCCGCCGGTCCTCGTGCCGGCCCACCTGCAGGATCACGTCGATGGTGCCCTTCACGTAGGCCAGGACCTCGGCATAGGTCATGGGAAGCTGCGCTTTGAGCGCGGCGATGGCCAGGCGCTTGACGGCGAGCTGGGGAGTCTCGGCGTGCAGCGTCGTCATCGAGCCGCCGTGGCCGGTGTTGATGGCCTCCAGGAAGCTCATGGCCTCCGCGCCGCGCACCTCGCCCAGGATGATCCGGTCGGGCCGCATCCGCAGCGTCGAGGTCAGGAGCCGGTCCGGGCTGCGCTCGGCGGCGTCCCGGTCGGTGAGCAGCGTGACCACGTTGGGCTGCCGGGGGTGCAGCTCGGCCGCGTCCTCGATGGTGACGATGCGCTCGGTGGCGGGCACCTGGTCCAGCACCTTGCGGAGCACCACTGTCTTGCCGGTGTTGGTGCCGCCCGAGACCACGAGGTTGAGCCTGTGGTGGACGCAGAAGGCCAGCGCCGCGTCGAGGTCGCCCGAAGCCACCACCTCGCACAGCCGGGCGTTCCGGGCGTGACGGCGCGCTTCCAGGCTTTGCGGCTGGTCGTAGAGCCAGTCGAGCGCGATGGCGTCGAGCGGCACCGCCGAGAAGAAGCGCAGCGAGATGGCGGGCGCGGCGCCGGCCACGGCCGGGGCGGTGACCACCTGCGCCCGGATGGGCCGGCCGTTGTAGAGGATCGACACGCTGAGGATGGGCCGCTTGTCGGAGAGCTGCGCGCGCGCCGCCGAGGCGATGCGGCCGGCGAAGTCACGCACCTCCTGCGATCCCAGCGTGATCTCCAGGGGGCGCATGAAGTGGTCGCCCTGGAACTCGCCCCACACCCGGCCGTCGGGGTTCACGGCGATCTCGATCACGTCGTCGCGGCGCACCGCCGGACCGAGGCGGTGCAGGGAGGCCGCGAGATAGGAGTCCGCCACGGGATCGGCGGGGGAGGGGACGAGGGTCGGGCCGGCGGTCATTCGAGGAGCTCCAGATCGCGGTCCACGAGGACGGTGATGCGGGCGCCCTGGTCGACGTAGATCGTGGGGGCCACGGAGAGGTACTCGTCGAGGACGGATCGGCTCGCGTCCTCCACGTCCCCGCCGAGCTCCTCGGCGAGCTCTGCTGCCAGCGGGTCGTCCACGGAGGCCGCGGCCGCCGAGGGCAGGGCGGAGATCAGCGACACCAGGGCCGCCGAGCCGAAGCGGGTGCCCAAGCGGCGGTCGATCCTCCCGTCCGTCCCCGAGCGGCCCAGCTCGTCCGCGCCGTAGGCCGCGATGGTCACCGACTGGCCGTCCGGCGTGACGATGCGATCCCAGGCCACCATCAGGCGGCGCTGCGTGGCCTCGATCTGGCTGTTGTAGCGGCCGATGAGCTTGGAGCCGCGCGGGATCAGCACGCGCGTGCCGTCGTAGCTGTGTACGTCCTCCGAGACCACCGCGCGAATGGCGCCGGGGAGATCCGAGTCGATGGCCGTCTCCATGACGGCCTGGATGACCGTGCCCTGGATGACGGTCCTGGACGGGTTGGCGATGACGCTGGCCTGCTCGACCTCGGCCCGGCGGGCGCCCTGGCGCAGGAAGTCCTCGTTCGACCCGAGCCCCGAGGGCCCGCCAGCGCCTGCGGCGTTCGAGGGTGAGGCTGATCCGCCGAAGGCGATCATCGGGGACTCAATGCGCGCCTGCCGCAGCTCCTCGGCCCGGGCGCGGCGCTCCTCCAGGGCCGCCAGTCGGGCGGCCTCGCCGCCCGTTCCCGGACCCGTTTCCAGACCCTCGGGTGGCAGGGGGGACACGGTCCCGTCCCCGAACTGCGCGGCCTCCAGTCGCGCTTCCAGGCCCCGGATCTCATTGGCGCGCTCGCGGGCCAGCCGATCCGAGGCCCGGGCCTCCGCGCGCAGCGCGTCGGTCTGGGTCCTCAACAGTTCAAGCTGCTGGTTCAGGGCGGCGATCTGCGCCTGGGCGGCGTCGTTGCCTGCCGGCGCCTGGGCGGCGCTGTCGCGCATGGCGTCGAGCTGGGCCTCCATGGCGGCCAGCCGATCCAAGAGGGCCTGCTCGGTCGCGGAGGGACCAGGCGGCAGGACCGGGGCCTGGGAGACTTGGGCGGCGACAGGGATGGGCTCTGGGACCGTCGCCGCTTGCGGCGTGGCCATGGTCTCGAAGCCCTGGCCTGGGCCCTGCCAGTCGTCGGGCTCCGCCGTCGCCAGCGGCTCCTCCCGGTCCCCGCGCATCTCGCTCATGCCGTAGCCCAGGAGCGCCGCCGCGAGGCCGATGGCGGTGAGCCCGGCCAAGGCCTTGCCAAGTGGCAGGGCCGCGCGGGACTCCCGTGCCCTCCGGCCGCCGCCCGGCTCCAGGCGGTCCTGCAGCGCTGTGAAGTCGGGGCCGTCGTCCTCGCGGTTCGTGCCGTCGCTCATGAAGTCCCCTCCGGCCGGGCGGCCTGCACGCAGACCACTTCGTCGCCCAGGCGCAGCACCCAGCGGGGGCTGATGCCGGACACGCGCACGACCCCGTCGGCCCGGGTCGAGCTGTTGGCGGTGCGCTCGCCGCCTTCGGGCCCGACCCTCAGGATGGCGGGCAGGGGCGCGTTCGGGGCGAACTGGAAGTAGGTGAAGGTGCCGTCGTCCGAGACCGCCACGGGGGCGAACTCGGCCTCGCCGCTCACGCCGTAGCGATAGGTGGTGGCCCGAGGCACGACCGCGTTCCTCGGGGGCGCCGAGGCCCCCGGATAGGCGAAGCGCACGACGTAGTAGGTGGGTCCCCCCTCCACGACGTTGAAGTAGTAGGAGCGCAGGTTCGTGTAGACGTTGATGTTGGTGCTCACGCCCGAGGCCGTCGGCTTGACCGCGAAGGCCTGCCCGCCCGGAATGCCGTCGAACTGGAACCCGGCGGTGTCGCCGGCGACGATGCTAGTGATGGTCTCGCCGGGGGCGAACTCCACGGTGGTTACGTTGAGAAGCGTGGTGTTGATCCGGTAGACCTGCCCGTCGACGTAAGAGGCCACCCGCACCCGCTCGTCATGGCCGCCGCGCCCCGGCGTCACCTCGGCCTCAGCCACTGAGGCCAGGGCTCCCATCAGGCCCAAGCTAAGCCCCAGACAGCGCATCCAGCCCATCGTCACTCCTCCAGCCGGTCGGACGTGATGGCATACTCGCGCACCACGAAGCCCAGGGGGTTGCCCCACACCTCGTCGATGCTCCGGCGTTCTTCGGGCGTGAAGCCGAAGAGGAGAGTGGCCGTGAACAGCCCGGTGGTCGCGCCGTCCGGCGCGGTCAGGCGCTTGCGGAGCCGCACCTGGGCGCGGTTGTTGGTGATGAGGGCGATGCTCAGCACCTCCACGTCGATGCGGGCGTTCGGCCCGTAGGCCTCGGGCGGGTAGGCGTCGTGGCCGGATGTCCAGAGCGCGCGCAGGGTGTCGGCGGCCCCGCCCTCGCTCATGGCAAGGAGGCGGCGCACGCGCAGGTCGTTGTCGAGCTGGTTGTAGGTCTCGCGGTCGGTCACGTAGCGGAACACCTGGGCCTGGATCACTGCCGGGCGCTCGGCCAGGGACACGGCCTGGACGCTGGCCTCCGGCAGCGCCAAGCCGGTGTCCGGGTCATAGGCGACGAGAGCCGGGGCTGGGTCCACGTCGAGGATGGCGACGGCGGCCGCCGCGAGGCAGCCTGCCACGCCGAAGAGCGCGCCCGCGCCGGCGATGGCCTTCCAGACCCGCTCGCGCCGGCGCGCCCCGTAGATCAGCTCTTCCTCGATGATCTCGCTCATGCTGTTCATGGGGCGGGTCTCAGTTCATGTCCGGGAGCGTGAAGTCGACGTACTCGCGCTCGGCCGCGATGGTGGCCGCGTCGATCACCCCCGCCTGGCCCGCGCCGATGGTCGCGACCGACTGGAGGCGGAGCATCTCCAGCATGATGATGCCGATCTCGGCGGTGACGCGGGTGTTGTGGTCGATGGAGGCCTTGAGGTCCGCCTGATCGCCGATGCCGGCCACCAGCGCCTCGATCCGCTCGGCCGCCTGGCCGGCGTTCTCGTGGCTGATCTCGGCTGCGGCCGACATGGTGGCGCCGGTCGTCGCGCGCGTCGCGATGCGCTGCGCCTCCTCGTCGGTGCCCACGCCGTCCCCGGGCATGCCCGTGGGGTCGGAGGGGCCGGCGCCCCGGGGGTTGCCGGCGGCCAGCCGCTCCAGCGTCTCGGAGTCGAACCCCGCCTCGTTCAGCACGGACTCGATCCCCTCGCGCATCCGGCCGGCGTTGGGGCCGGTGAGCTGCGACCAGTCTCCTTGCTGCACGGCCTGGATGGAGGCGACCACGTCGGTGAAGTTGCCGCCCAGGAGGTTGTCGAGCTCGCCGCCCATGACGAGCTCGATGATGTCCCGCTCGCCCGTCAGCGCCTCGTAGGTCTCGGTGAGCTTGGCGACTTGGTCCTGCAGCGTCTGGAGTTGCTCCAGCGCGTTGTCGAGGAGGTCGGTCTGGATCCCGAAGTCCTCCAGCATCTGGTCAAGCTGGGCGACCGCCTGAGCGATGGCCCGCACGTCGATGACGGGGATGGCGGCCTCGGCGGTCGACGAGGCCAAACCCAGCACCAGGGCGGTCGGGAGAAGGAGGTGCTTCATGGCAGAGTCTCCAGGGTGAAATCGGCGTAGTCGCGCTCGGCGGCGATCGTGGCCGCCATCGCCACCTGCTCGGCGCTCAGAGGCTGGGTGTGGGCGGCCTGGAGGCGGACCATCATCACCATCAGCCGCGCGATCTCGGCGCGGGCGTAGGTGTTGAGGCTCATGGCTTCCTCGGCGTCGGCGGTCGCCCGGATGCGCGTGACAATGCTGCGGAGCCGGGTGGCGGCGGAGGCGATCTGGGCCTCCATGTGCCCGGCGTAGACCAGGGCGGCGTCGGCGGTGAGGGAGAGGGTCGAGCCAGCCAGGAGCACGGGGTCGATGGTACCGGTGGCGTCGATGCCGCCCACGAGGCCCAGGTAGCTGTTGTACTTGGCCGGGATCGCCTTGACGTAGCCCTGGGTCTCCTCGAAGGGCGGCACGCCCCCGTACTTCTCCACCGCGCCCGGCCCGGCGTTGTAGGCCGCCAGCGCGAAGACGACGTTGCCGTCGAAGGCTTGGAGCTGCTGGCTGAGGTAGCGGGCGCCACCCTCGACCTGGAGGTAGGGGTCCTCGTAGTACTCGGGGTAGATGCCGAGCTGCTGCGCGGTGCCGGGGATGATCTGGGTGAGCCCGAAGGCCGCGGCCGGGGAGCGCGCGCCCACCTGGAAACGGCTTTCCTGCCAGATCAGCGCCTGTAAGAGGCAGCGCCACTGTACGGGCGAGAGTCCGGCTGCCGCCACACCTGGGTAGCCGGCCGTGTCCTTAGCGACCTGGATAATGAGCTCTTCGACGGTGACGTTGGCGTCTCCGAAGAGCCGCGCGGCGGCGGGGTTGGGGTCCTCGGCGCCGTAGAGGACGCTGGCCGAGGCGGGCGTGACGCCGTCACCTTCGAGCGCCGCGATCGCGGCCGGGGTGCCGGAGCCGTCTGTGGCGGAGACGGAGGCCAGGATGCGGTCGAGGGCGGCGAGCTGGCTCCTCTCGATCTCCAGGGCCTGCGCCGCGTTCGACAACCGATCCGCCTGCACGGCGAGGTCGCGGGTCCCCTGCTCCAGGATCGCTTCACGCTGGACCCAGGCGCCAACGTCGAAGACGGCGCCTCCCCCAAAGCCTCCGAACAGGCCTCCGAAGAGCCCGCCGAACAGGCCCGCCTCCCCTGCGCTTGGGCTGCCGAGCGCGAGCAGGAGGGCGGCGGAGGCGGCGGCGCTACGCATCCTCGTTCGGGCTCTCCGGGAGAGGACGGAACTCGCACGGACCCTGGCCTTCCACCAGATTGAAGCAGGTGGCCGTGGGACCGGAGGTGGGCTCGCACCCCGCCAGCCCAAGGACCGCCAGCCCCAGCAGCAGGATGATCCGAGACAACCGCCAGCCCACGTCACAATCTCCAGAAGTCGGGGCGGGTCCGCCAATCGGGACCGGCCAGTTGCTCGCCCTTCTCCAGGCCGCCCAGGATGGTGAGGAGCGGCCCCAGGGCGCTGAGGTCGGCGTCCACGAGCGTGGAGCCCCGGTCGTCGCGCACCAGCGCCAGGCGCGAGCCGCTGCCAGTGTCGAGGAGCATGGCCAACTCCTTGGCGTTCAGGCCCAGCAGGGCGTAGTCGGAGGCCTTGGCGCGGAGGTTCGGGAGCAGGACCTGGGTCGGCACGGCTTCCACGATGGTGCGGCCCGTGCGGGTGTGCTCGAGCTGGCTCGCGTACTGGGTCATCATCACGACGACGGCGTTCTGCTTGCGGGCGGTGACGAGCCAGTTGGACAGCCGCTCGGCGAAGTAGCTGGTGTCGAGCGCCTTCCAGGCCTCGTCCACGACGATGATCGTGGGGCGGCGGTCCTCGATCAGCCGCTCGACGCGGCGGAACAGGTAGGAGAGCACGGCCATGCGCTCGCGCTCGCTCTCGCTGTCGAGGATGCCGGTGAGGTCGAAGCCCACCACCTCGCCCTCGAGCGAGAAGGTGTCCTGACGGGTCTGCCCGAAGATCCAGCCGTAGCGCCCCGTCTCGGTCCACTCGTGGATGCGCTCGTGCAGGTCGCCCCCGTCGTCCGCGGAGGCGAAGAGCGAGGCGAGGTCCGTCCAGTTCCTCAGGTGCGCCGGCGCCTCGGCGTTCTGCCGGACCACTTCACTGATTCGGTTCGTCTGCACGGGCGAGAGCGGCCGATCGGGGCGGGTCAGGAGCGCCACGAGCCAATCGGCGAGCCACGCCTGTCCGCGCTCGTCGGTCTCGAGCCAGAGGGGGTTGAGGCCCGTGGGCACCCCGGGCCGGACCGGGGCGTAGGAGCCGCCCAAGGCACGCACCGCCATCTCCAAGCCGGCCCGGTAGTCGAACACGATGATCCGCGCGTCCGCGCGGCGCGCCTGTGCCATCAGGAACGCCGACAGCACCGACTTGCCCGAGCCGGGGCGGCCCAGGATCAGGGTGTGTCCCGAGGTGGGCTCGCGGTCCGGGCGGCCCGCCTCGTGGTAGGAGAACCAGAAGCCCGACCGCTCCGGCGTCGGGAACATGGTCAGGGGCGTGCCCCAGGGCGTCTCTGGGCCGCGCTTGCCAAGCGGCGTGCGATGGAAGGCCGAAAGGTCGGCGAAGTTGCGGTTGGTGAGGGGCGCCTTGCGGCTCCGCATGACGGCGTTGCCGGGAGCTTGCGCGAAGTAGTGGGTCTGTCCCGCGAAGCTCTCGCTGACGAGGCTCACTCCCTGCTCGGCCGCGATGTTGCGGACCTCGCTCGCGAGGCTGTCCAGCTCGCCCGGGGTGGCGGCGAAGACCGTCACCGTCATGTGGTGCTCGCCGAAGATGAGGCGGCGCGACTCCAGGTCGTCGTGCGCCTCGTCGAGCTCGGCCAGGAGCGACACCGCCCCGTCCTCGCCCGTCCGCATCAGGCGCTTCTGACGCTTGATGCGCTCGGCCATGAGGTTCGAGTTCACCGGGACGAAGCTGTGCGTCACCACCATGTCCACGGGGAGGCTCAGCCCGTCGAACATGCCCACCGTGGTCTTGGCCGGGTAGGTCTTGATGGCGAAGGTGGTCCCGTACTTCCGCCCCACCACCCCCTCCGAGAGGGTGAAGCGCGCCCCCTTGAAGCTGACGCGGGTGTTGGCCAGGTCCTCGGCCAAGAAGCCGTAGCGCGAGCCCCGGTGCAGGGGCAGCTCCTCGCCGGTGTTCAGGCCGCCCAAGAAGCCCAGCAGCTCTCCCGTCGAAGCGGGGAGCCGGCGCGGGCGCATGCTCCCGAAGCTCGACAGAATGAAGCCCGTGACCTCGTTCAGCTTGCGCAGGCTCTCGGCCGTTTCGGCGCGCAGAGTGTCCACCGACCGCCGGGCGAAGAACGGAACCTTGGCGCCCAGCTCGGGCCGCTTCATTACCGTCAACGTCAGGGTCTTGTCGCGCATCCCCATCGTGTCGAGATGCGCCCGCCAGCGGGCGTCGAGGGCAGCCGCAAAATCACAGCCTTCGATGGGGCGCAGTTCGTGGCGCAGCCCCTTCGAGACCTTGTGGACGTAGAAGGCGTAGCCCGCGCCCACCTGGGCCACGAGCTGGGCGAACAGGCTCTTGGTGCGGTCCAAGAGCTCGTCCTCGGCGGTGGCGCTGTTGAGGCCGTCGAGGCGGACGCACTGGAAGAGCTCGTTGCCGCGCGTCCGCACGGTCACGTCGTCGACCAGGCTGACATAGGGCAGCATCCGCGCGAGGTGCCGGTCCGATCGGCGCGGCCGGGGCAGGAGGCTTGCCAGATCGAGAGGAGCGGCCTCCTCGACGCCGTCACGGGGCATAGTGGGTCTCTCCGTCCTCGGAGCGGGGGAGCCGCGGCGGGGTGTGCTGCATCACCACGCGCACGACGTCGAGGAAGTGCGGATCCCAGTCCGCCGCCTTCCAGATCGCGGGGTAGGCGAGCAGGGCCGCCACCCCGACCGCCCAGTGCTGGACCCACAGGAACAGCAGCGCCGATCCGAAGAGCCAGCCGGCCGCGTACATGACGGGCAGGCCCAGGAGCTTGGCGGGCCGGATCAGGCCGATGAAGAGCCGCGTGTGATCCGCCATGCCCGCCTGCCTCAGGCGAAGATCGTGGCAGCGATGACGGGCGCCGAGGCGACGCCCACGATGGCGACGAGCACCATGATGGCGCGCGACCAATCGATGTAGCCGAAGAGCCAGGCGAGGAAGACACCCATCAGCGCCAGCGTGCCCACCACGAGGCCCAAGGGACCCACGAGCGCGTCCACAATCCCCTGGAGCACGTTCTGGACCGGCGACAGGTCCACCGTCTGCGCCAGGGCTGGTTCAACCAGCGCGAGAACCAGCGCAAGGCCGGCAATAAGTACGTTTTGCAGTTTCATAACCCGGTTTCCTCCTTGAGCCGACCAAATACGGCGAGCACCTTGGACACGTGCCCTTGCGTTTCCTCGTAGGGTGGAATGCCCCCGTATTGCGCGACCGCCTCGGGGCCGGCGTTGTAGGCCGCGAGCGCCAATTCCGCCGAATTGAAGCGGCCGATCTGCGTGAGCAGATATCGCGCCGATCCGTCCAGGTTCTGTTGCCAGTCGTGCGGATCGACCTGGAGAATGGAGGCCGTACCGGGCATGAGTTGGCCCAAGCCGATGGCCCCCACTGGGCTCACCGCACGGGGGTTGTAGCCGCTCTCGACCTCAATGTTGGCCTGGTAGAGAAGCAGCCAGTCCGACGGGCTCAGGCCTGCGCCGCGCAGCGCCCCGTGCCCGGCGTAGCGCAAGGCGGTGGCTTCGATGCTGGCCAGGATCTCGGGCGAGGGCGTGCGGGACTGCGGGGCGGGTGCCCCCACCAGCGTCCCCCCGGCGGCGATGACCTCCTCAGCCGCTTCCGGCTCGCGGCGGAACAGGACCACGGCGCCCGTGTCCTCCTGGGCGGCCTCGCCATAGTGCTTCGAGAAGCTAGTGTCGGTGCTCGACGTGAGCGAGCCGTCCGCGCCCATGACCATGACCAAGCCATCGGCCGTGGCCTCGGTCGCCAGAGCCCACCCGAGCAGGAGGGCGGCCTTAAGGCTCCGCCTTCCGGTCTCGCGGAGGTGTGTGGGTAGCGCTTTGCCCTTCGTGCATGGGAATGCAGACGGTGCCGAAGTCCAGGGAGTAGAGGAAGCTCGCGACCCCGTTGAGCGTCTTGAACACGCGTGGCCGGTCGGGGGTCTTGCTGCTCCGCATCGAGATAACAAGGACTCGGTCGGACTCCCCATCCCTGGACACGCATCGGATGCCCCAAAGCCCATAAAAGACAGTGCCTTTCTTGACAGGCGGCTTGAGGCAAATCACCACGATGCGGTGACCTAATTCCAAAAGCTCTCGCAAGCCGAGTTCGGTGACCACATCGGGACCTAACTTTGGCATGGTGCGATCTCGGGTCCTTCGACCTGCTACCGCGTCCAGCCCGTTTCTAGGTCATGGACAAACGATAGGATGTTATATTTTTGGTTACAAGCTTAGCGTGTGCTCTGAGGGGACATGCACCAGCGACCCACAACCGTTGGTGGCAAAAACCGAATCGTTAACAAACCCTTATGATGAGTTCACGAATTCGTTAGGACTGTCATCAAGGATTTTCGACGCCGCTGCCCGCACGTCCTAGAAAAGCTGAGTAGACAAAGGGTTACGTTATGCGCGTCCTGCCGCTGGCCATTCTGACAGCTTGCCTGGTCACCTTCCTTGTCCTCCCAAGCCGCATCCAAGCTCAGGCGGAACCTTGCATTCCGCCGATCCGACCCTTCCTGCCCACCGACCCCCGGGACATCCAAGCCTACGCGGACCTCCTGCGGCAAGACTTCGAGGCCTACATCCAGGACTTCGGCACCTATCTGCGCTGCCTCGACGCCGAGCGGGCCCGCGTCTTCCAGGAGGGGCAGGAGGTCACGGCCGAGTACGCCCGCTTCCAGGAGGTGACGAATGCGCGACGGCAGGCGCCCGCCGATTGACCCGGCTTCGGGCTCTGCCCTTGAGCTGTTTCAGGCACGCGCGAGCGGCAGCTCGTCCAGCTGCGTGGTGTAGCGGGGCGAGCGGTGCTCGAAGCGTGTGGCCCATGCGCGTGTCAGCCCCGTGCTGGCGGGCACGAGGGTGCCGCGCCCCCAACGGGCGTTCACGGCGTCGAGCGCGCCCATGAGCCGGGCCGAGCGCTCCCGGTCGAGCCCGTCGAAGAGCGGCCGGGGCGCCTCCTCCGCCCGGATCAGCCCCATCGTCATTACCCCGGCCTTGGAGTAGCGGAAGCCCTCGCGCCAGATCGCCGCCACGGTTGCCCGCGCGGCCCTAAGGAGCGCCAGGGTGTCGTTCGTGGCTTCGGGCAGCGTCACGGTCCGGCTCGCCGCGTGCTGGGGCCCCGCGTCGTGCGTGGAGGTGTGGAAGAACACGGTGAGCGCATCGGTGGCGAGCCCGTGGTGGCGCAGCTTCTCGGCGAGTCGCGTCGTGTGCGCGGCCACCGCCTCCTGCAGGGTGGCGAGGTCCTCCACCCGGCCCGCGAAGTTGCGCGTGACTGCGCAGCCCTTCCGCGGGGGCGCCACCTCCTCCAGGGGGAGGCAGGAGGTGCCGCGCAGCTCCCACACGATCCGCTCGCCCACGACCGTGAGGAGCTGACGAGCGAGGTAGGGGTCGAGGCGGGCGAGGTCGGCGGCCGTGCGGCAGCCGAGCGCCTCGAGCTTGCCCACCGAGGCCGAGCCCACGCCCCAGACCTCGCCCACGGGGATGCGCGCCATGGCCGCCTCCCGGGGACCTGCCTCCCGGAAGTCGCAGACCCCGCCCCGCTCGGGGTCGTGCTTGGCCAGCCAGTTGGCGAGCTTCGCGAGCGTCTTCGTGGGCCCGAGGCCCACGCAGGTCGGAATGCCCGTCCACTGCCGCACGGTGGCGCGCAGCTCGCGGGCGTGGGCCACGAGGTCCGTTCCGCCTAGGCCCGAGAGGTCGAGGAAGCTCTCGTCGATCGAGTAGACCTCGATCGCGGGCGAGAAGAGGCGGTAGACCTCGTTCATGCGCGCGCTCATGTCGCCGTAGAGGGCGTAGTTGGACGAGAACACCGCCACCTTGTTGGTCCGGCACAGATCCCGCATCTGGAACCACGGCTGCCCCATGCGGATGCCCAAGGCCTTGGCCTCGGGAGTGCGGGCCACCGCGCAGCCGTCGCCATTGCTGAGCACGATGACGGGGCGCTTGGCGAGGGTGGGGTCGAACACCCGCTCGCAGGAGCAGTAGAACGAGTTGCCGTCGATCAGGGCGAAGACGGTCACCGGGGGTCTCTCACCGCCGGCCCCGCAGCCAGTGGACGTTGCAGCGCACCACCCCCCAGATCTCCACCTCCGCCGCCTCCGGGACGGCAAAGGCCGGGAAGTCGCGGTTCTCGAGCGCGAGGCGCGGACGCGGCCCGTCGAGGAGGAGGCGCTTGAGCGAGCGCTCGCCGTTCACAACCGCCACCACCACGTCGCCGTGCCGGGGCGTGAGGCTCCGGTCCACGATCAGGAGGTCGCCATGAAAGATGCCGGCGTCCTTCATACTGTGTCCATCCACCCGCCACAGGAAGGTCGCGGGCCGGTTGGGGATCAGGAGCTCCAGGAGGTTGATGTCGGGCTCAAGGTGGTCGTCGGCGGGCGAGGGGAACCCCGCGCAGAGCCCTTCGAGGACGAAGGGCAGGGACCAGGCCTCGGCCTGCGACTCGAACTCGTGGTGGCGCAGCAGGAACATAACAGGAACGTGTAGCGCAGGAGCGAGCGGTGGCAACGGGGTTTCTGCGTCTGTCCAGGGTTGTCACCGGAATAGAAACCCGGAGGGCCCGGTCCCGACGAGGCGTTCCGGCGGAGGGCAGGAAAGGGCGGCGCTGCCCTGGGTGGGACAACGCCCGGCGCGACCGCTCTACCAGCCCAGGAGGCGCGCCACGTCCGTCACGCGGCGGGGGATCTGGGCCAGGCCGTAGAGCGCCACGAGGCCCGTGGGGAGCAGGAGCGCCCGCTCGGGCCCGCTCACCTGCGCGGCCTCGCGAACCAGCTCGCGCCAGAGGAGCCGCCAACGCCTCATCCGCTCCACCGTGCGCAGACGCCTTCCCCGATCAGGATCTCGCCCAGGTCCTCGCCGGCCAGGGCGCAGGTGCCCACCTCGCGGTCGTAGCTCCTGCGTCCCTCCAGGTCGCAGGCGAGGGTCTGGCCGCGCACGAGGTCCTGCAGGAAGAGCCGGGCGCTCTCGCCTTCCGTGGTGCCCAGCTCGGCGCAGTCGAGGTTGGCGATGCGCACCGGCACGCCCGCCACCTCCAGCGTGTCGCCGTCGCGCACATGCGTCACCCGGCCCTGGAGCGAGTTGGCGGAGCGGGGCGGGGCAGGGGGCTCGGTCTCGCGCGACGTGGGAGTCGGGGCGGGGTCAGGGACCGGACCCGAGGACGTGGACCCGGGGAGCCACTCGGCGAGGCTGCCCGGCCACCAGGCGTCCCAGCCCTGCGGCAGGCGCGCGGGGTCGAGCCAGCCCAGGGCGACGAGGACGGCCCCGAGGGCCGCGAGCCAGGCCAGGGGACGCCGGCTGCGGGGGCGGGATGGGGAGCGACGGCGGGAGGTGTGGCGCGGGCGACGAGTCATGGGCGCCGTCTAGCAGGTCGGAGGCACCGGGTCAGGGTCCTGCCGCGAGAAGGAGGCGGCGAGCCCGTCCCCGAGGGGCCGGGCTCCGGTCGGGGACGGACGCGCGGCCGGAGCGGGCCGCGCGACGCCTTCGCTGTCTCGTGATGCCGCCACGCATCCCGGGTCCGGTCCGTCAAGGGGCGAGCGCCGCCGCCCGAGGACGTCGTCGGCTCCAGCGCCCGCCGTGTCCTCGCTTCGCTGCGGGCCGCACCACCGGGCCCCTCCGCCCCCTCTGACGGCCCAGCCCCGGGCCGCGGGCCGGGCTGTCGCCCGCCCCGCTCTGCCGTCCGAAACATGCGGGGCCTGTTTCAGACAGCAGACCAGGACGGCTCCGCCCAAAGGCGGCGCGAACAGGGCACCAAGACCCACACACGCCGCGCAAACACCACCACGCGGAGATAAATGATGGCATCCCAGACCCCCAAAACCTTTGACCCTGAGCGCGAGATCGCGGACAGGATCATCGCCGCTCTGGAGGCGGGTACGCCCCCGTGGCGCAAGCCGTGGACGGGGCAGAAAGGTGGCGCGGCCTTCCCGCTGCGGGCTACAGGCGAGCGGTATCGCGGCATCAACGTCCTCATGCTCTGGCTGGAGGCGGCCGAGAAGGGCTACGCGTCGCCGTTCTGGATGACGTACAAGCAAGCCAGTGAACTGGGCGGGCAGGTCCGCAAGGGCGAGCGCTCCACCCTCGTGGTGAAGTATGGCGTGGTGGAGAAGGAAGGCGACGCGGGGGACGAAGTGCGCCGGCCCTATCTGCGTGCCTACCACGTCTTCAACGCCGATCAGATTGACCGTTTGCCGGAGAGCTTCACCCGCGAGGTCGAAGCCCCCCAGGACCTGGGCACCCGACCCGACGAGGCGTTGGAGGCTTACTTCGCCCGGCTGGGCGCCACGGTCGAGACTGGTCCCGACCCTCGAGCCTACTATGATACCGTCCGCGACCTCATCCACATGCCCCCGATTGCCACCTTCTACACCACCCAGGGCTACTACGAGACCCTGGGCCACGAAGCGGTGCACTGGACGGGAGGCACGGCGCGGCTGGACCGGCTGACTCGGTGCAAGGACCGACAGGCCTATGCGTTCGAGGAACTCGTGGCCGAGATTGGGCAGTGCCTTCTCTTCGCGACGCTGGGCCTCACCCCATCCATCGACCAGTCGGCGGCTTACGTCGAGGGCTGGCTAAAGGCGCTGGCCGAGGACAAGAAAGCCATCTTCCGGGCGGCCAGCGAAGCGCAGAAGGCGGTGGACCTCATCACGGAGCGGTGCGGCCCAAACCCTGACATTGAGCAGGCGGTGGCAGCATAGACAGCCCCCCTCTTTCCAGACCCCTGCGCCGCTGCAGGGGTCTTCGATGTTCCTTCTCAACGTGTTCTGTCAACCTCGGGCATGTCGAACATGAGCCCGTACGGTTCCCTTGTGTCCTGTTGTAACCAGAGGAGCCACCGCATGAGCTTGAGCCCTTGTGCCCGCTCAGCCGAGAAGGGGTTTGGCTTGTCCTCCTAGAGGTGGACGGAAGGGTGGATCGGCCGTCATCTTGGAGTATTGAATGCCCAGTGGGCTGGGTCTCCCGCCTCTTCTCTCGTGCCGGGCCTAGGCGCTGCGGGGTTACACAGGCGCCGGCTCCGTGCTCCCGCGCACCACGAGCTTGAGGGGCAGCAACTCCCGCCCGTTTGGCAAGGCGCCCTCGAGGATGGCGGTAACTGCCCGCTCGGCGATCTCGCGGAAGGGTTGCTCCATGGTGGTGAGCGGCAGGGGCGATCTGGCCGCCTCCAGCACACCATCGAAGCCTATGACGGAGACGTCCTGCGGCACGCGTAGTCCCCGGGCGGCGAGCCCGGCCAGGGCGGGCGGGGCGACACGGTCCGACATGGCGAGGAGGGCCGTCGGGGTGGTCTCCCCGTCGGCAAAGAGGAGACCCAGCACCACTCCGATGTTGCTGCCGTCCCGGTTGACGGCGTGCAGCGGCACCTCGAGCTCGGGGATGCCGGCCTGGGCCAACGCGGCCCTCTCGCTCTGGCCACCGTGGCAACGCGAGGTCAGCACGACCGCAGCAAAACTGACCATGCGTCAATGTGTCAGCTATGCTGACGCATCCATGCGGCCGTAGAGGACCTCCATTCTCCTCCCCAGACTGGAAGGTCGGCCGCGGATGCTTCACCTCCACAATCCTGCGAACCAGGCTCATCTCAAGGAGCTGGAGGGCCGGCTGTCGTCCCTTCTGGCCGCGGCCCCGGTGAGCCCGTTCAACGCGATGGACGCGGAAGCCGTCACCTGCGCCCTCATCGAGGTGGTGCGCGGCTTCGACCGCGGCCTGATCTCGGCCGAGGATGCGGAGGGCATCTTTTCGTCCTTCCACGTTCCGGGATTCAGCTTCCCGGCTTGGCTGGCCGAGATGGCCGACGAGGACGTCTACGTCGCGGCCCCGCTGCGGCGGGCCGCCTAAACGCTGGTCTCGCCCGTGCCGCCCGGCAGGGCGGCGCCCGCGCGCGAGGCGCCGTCTGGCCGGAACGCCCGGCTCGCGCTAGGCTGCACGCCAGCAGCCGGGAGAGGGCGAGATGACGGAAGCCGGGACCCCTGAGATCCGAACGGGCGACCAGGTGCTCGACGTCTTCGGCGAGACGGTCATCGTCCGCCGCGACCCCCTGGGGGCGCCGCTGGATGCCTCCGTGATCGAGGAGATCGTGCCGCCTGGCGTGGCTGGTCCCTGGCACCGCCATTCACGCGAGGACGAGGTGTCCTACGTCATCGAGGGCACCTTCCGCATCTGGCGCGGCGAGGAGGTATTCGACCTCGGTCCGGGCGGGGTGGCGCTCCTGCCCCGGGATCAGGCTCACACCTTCCAGAACGTAGGCTCCGCCACGGCCCGCCTTCTGACCGTCATCACGCCCGCAGGGCTGGAGCGCTTCTTCCAGGAGGTCGCCGAGGGCAACTGGGGCGAGGACGACCTCGACGAGGTGGTGGCGGTCGCGGCCAGGTTCGGGGTGGAGATCCTGGGACCGCCTCCGGCGTGAGGCGCGTCCAACAAACCTCTGGCGCGGCGAGCCGTTCCCGCGCACCCTGACCCTGCGCCACCGGACGGGAGCGGGCGCGACAAACAGCGCAGGGGGACAGCCATGATCAAGGAGTTCCGCGACTTCATCGCCAAGGGCAACGTGATGGACCTCGCCGTGGGGATCATCATCGGTGCGGCCTTCACGGCCATCGTCTCGAGCCTCGTCGATGACATCATCAACCCGATCATCGGGCTCATCATCGGCGGGGTAGACTTCTCGAACCTTTACTATGTCATGTCCGGCAGCGTGCCGGAAGGCGCGGGCCTCCAGACCGCGAAGGACTCGGGGGCCGCTGTCTTCGCCTATGGCTCGTTCATCACCGCCATCATCAACTTCCTCATCATCGCCTTCGTCGTGTTCCTGCTGGTCAAGGCGGTGAACCGCATCAAGGACCGGGCAGTCCGCAAAGGCGAGGAGGTGCCCTCGGCGCCCAAGGGCCCGACCCAGGAGGAGCTGCTGACCGACATCCGCAACCTGCTGGCCACGGGCCGCTCGGAGGTGACGCCCGGCGGGACGAGGGGGCCGACCGGGACGATGTAGGCGCAAAGCTGATGGGGCCGCGCCATTGCAGTGTCGGCCGGGGGATCCTACGGCAGGCCGACGCTCTCGCGGGTGATCCATCTCCCCTAGCCTGGAGAGGTGTCAGTGGCTGCAAACGCACGTGGAAGGAGCATGGGCCTGAGGTCTGCGCGGTGTGCCTGAAGAGCTGCTTTCTTCTGGACAAGCCTAGCGAACTGCGGTGCAGCCTAGAGCTTCAACCTGCCCCGATGCTCACCACAGGAGAAACCCATGGCCAACCAGATGACCAAGACGCAGCTCGTCGCCGCCCTCGCCGAACGGACCGGCGGCGACAAGAAGCAGGCCAGCGCCATGCTCGACGCCCTCACCGGCATCATCACGGAAACGGTATCCCAGGGCGGCGCCGTGACCCTGCCGGGCGTTGGCAAGATCACCTGCCGCGAGCGGTCCGAGCGCATGGCTCGGAACCCAGGTACGGGGGAGCAGATCCAGAAGCCCGCCGACAAGGTGATCAAGGTCACCATCGCCAAGGCCCTCAAGGACAGCATCAACCCCTGAGACATCCAGGGAACTGAAGGGGCTCCTCAACGCTGAAGCCGACAATTCGTAGGCTCACCGAAGCCGCACTGGACGACCCTCACTGTGGGCCTAGAAGCGATGTTCGTCGGCGTTTGCCGGCAGACCCGTATGTCCCTCAAATGAGTGACGTCTTGCCGCCGGGGCCAATCCTGCACCCTTCAGGCGTATCTGTTCCACTGCACACACGCGGGGTGGACGCCTGAGTTCGGTGGAGCGACCGAAGGGCGGCGGACAGGCCGCCGCCCGTATCCTGCGACCCAGAGTAGGTCCACTCCCAGGATCCGTTCGAGTTCAGCCAAACTCGTGCGGTTGGGGGATCCGCCCCTGCGGCGTGTACTGGTCCACCGCCCTGGGCAGCTCGCGCGAGAGCCGCTGAAGGAGTTCCTCGCGCGACAGTCCGGTAGCCTCGGTCAGGTCTTCCAGCACGTCCGGCCCGAGCGCCGCCTCGAGATCTTGGGGCTCCACCTCCCGGTTCTGGCCCGTGCCGGCTCCGTTGCAAACTCTGACCGAGGACAGGCTGGGGTAAGCGGCTGGCTCGCGGCCGATTAGCAGAGCC